>CAYUAI010000010.1:0-81030 GCA_964442745.1 uncultured Chromatiales bacterium | reverse complement strand
AAGTACAATACTGTTTATTCATGCAACTTGACAGTTTAAAAATTCTCGATAGCTAGGTTATTATTGATCCGTCGATTAATTTATACTATTTAACTGTTGCAGAAACCACACTATACTGTTGATTGGCCACATCGGGCACATCAGAAACTCGCTTCTCAATGCCGTCCCAACCAGATTTTAAGGTTTTTATCAAATGAGCCACTTCATCTAGCATATCAACACTATCCTCCATATTCGCTTGTACCAAACGATTGCTCATATATTCATAAAGTGCATCTAAATTTTCAGCAATATCCCCTCCTTGTTCTTTATCTAAACTCATACGAAGACCATCAATAATACTAATTGCCCAGCTTATTGTTGTTCCCTTCTGGGAAATTTCGTTACGGCTCATGTGCCCTTTAGCAATTGAAATTTTCCCCAATGCTCCTTCCATTAGCATTTGAATAAGGCGATGTGGACTCGCTCCATTGATACCACTCTGGTTACCCACCTGCGCATATTGCTGTATTCCTGATTTCATATTACCGTAACCCACTCCAATCTCCTCTTTCCTGTACAGACTTGATCCTATCAAACATAAGATTAAACTACCTAGCACCTGGTAATGTTGCCAATTGACTGGATAAAAACCCCATCGTATTATTCATTTTAGCAACTAAAGAATCCATCGCATTAAACTGGCGAGAATATCGGTCACGCACCATCTCCATACGACTATCCAGTTGTTCTTTTTGCTTTTCGATTAACTTGAGTCGATCATTATAACTGTCTTCCCTACCATCGACTAAGCCTGCTGACCCTGTATAATTATCAATGGCACTGATAAAGCTATTGGCATATTCACTAATAACTGTACCTACATCATCGTAATTATTAGCAAATGCGGCGTCAAGCTTTGAACTATCTAACTCTAGCGTACCATCGGTCGTCGATGATTTAAATCCCAATGCTGCCAAACTGCTAAAGCTTGTGCCACTGGTACTTTCACTTCCCACCACCTGATGCAATGTAGAATTTAGTCGACGAATCATTGAATCAGTTGATAATGCTCCACCCTTTTCTCCATTCGAACCCACTCGACTTACATCATTAATGGTTTTGATCAAACTATTATAGCTATCAACAAGCTTGGTCACCTGCTCCTTGGATTTTTTTTCATCAGCAGTAACATCTATTTTTTCACTGATACCTGTTTTTTTCAGTTCTAAAGTAACACCTTGTATAGCATCAGATATTTTATTGTTACTGCTGGTTATTTCGATTCCATCGACTTTAAACTTAGCATCTTGTGCTGCCACCGTTTCTGTTAAATTTTTAGTACCAGCTGTCGCTGGATCAAAAACAAATGCAGATAAACCCGCCGCATCGGTATCATTACCATCACCATCACCGCTAACCGATACCTTCATAACGTTGGCAACACCGGTATTATCAGAGCTCAATGCTAAGCGATAATTACTTCCATCGTTAATAATACTAGCGGAAATATCGATGCCGGCACTGTTAATGGCATCTCTAATACCTTCTAACGTATTATTGGAGCTATCAATGGTAATATTAAGTAAACTGGAAGACGCATAAGTATCTCCCGCGCTATCATAAGTTCCCAATTCAAGTGTCAATGTGCCTGTGCCAATCACATCTGTTGTCGCTGAATAAGCGCCTGCCGATGCTAATTTATTCGATTGTGCTAATTGTGCTCCCGCATATGATAAATCCACACTATAACTTCCAGCCACAGCGGTTGATGACCCTGTCACCTTAATATTAGTATCGTCGCTTGATATCGCTGATCTTGGTTGAAAACTATCAGCGCTTTTTAAATCCTCTAAGGCGCTTTCAAATTCGCTCAACTTGCTTTTGATCTTGCCAATAGCTGAAAGCTGAGAATTGAGATTGTCCTCTTGCTTTTTAATTCGATTCTCTTGAGGAGCTCGCTCTGCTGCGACTAATTGATTCACAATACCAGCTACATCAATCCCTGAGCCAATACCGCTTGCTGATAGTGTACCCATTACCTTACCCCACTTATTCAGTTTGGTTTTTAATCAACCATCTAAAACTAAGCCTGAGAGCTAAACAATACACCTTTCACTTCATCCATACTATTCGACATCCTTAAAAACTCATCACTAGGTATTTGTCGGATGATTTCCTCTGTTTCTTTATTAATGACTTTTATTACGATACGACCACTATCATCATCCGTACTAAATTCTAATTCATTGTGCAATTTTTTAGCAAACTCACTTACCATATTGAGCTGATCCTGGAGCACCAAACTCGTGCCTTGATTATCCGTGGTGCGCTCTTTCTCTTCGAGTAAATTTTCTTTTAAAATTTCATTAATCAAAGACTCTGTTTTTTCATTTAATCTATCTACTCTCTCTATTGATGGCGGATTTTCAAGAGACATTTCATTATTACTAGATCGCCTAAACGTCTCCCTAGAAAGCTCTATTGAGCTTGGCATCGGCGCTGTAATATTAATTTGCGAAGATAGACCGTCTAACATACATTACTTTTTTATTTAAAGTTTACCCAGGATGGCATTATCCCGGGTATTTATCATGACGTTACCCTAATAAACCTAATACGTTTTGCGGAATCGAATTTGCTTGAGACAACATCGCTGTACCCGCTTGCTGCAATATCTGAGTGCGCGTTAAATTCGCTGTTTCAACCGCAAAGTCAGCATCTTGCACACGGCTGCGAGACGCACTCATATTCTCAGATACATTAGCCAAATTCCGTACAACCGATTCCAATCGATTTTGTTGAGTCCCCATATTGGATCGGATTTTATTGATATTATCAATACTATTGTCGATTGCACTAATAGCATTTCGCGCACTTGCTTGGCTAGACATACCAGAAAAAGCGACGGCGGATATTGCACCTGAAGCTCCAATCGCATCTTTGGTGCTCACAACAATTTGGTTATTCGCAGCTGCCGCATTCGCACCAATTTGAAAAGTAATCGATTGCGCTGAACCAATAACATCGGTGCCATTAAAGTCTGTGGCATTGGAGACCCGGGCGATTTCTAATGACAATTGCTGAGTCTCCAACGACAGAGACTCTCGGTCAGAACTACTTAAAGCACCATTGGATAACTGCACAGCAAGCTCTCGCATCCGTTGCAAGTTATTGGAAACTTCATTCAACGCCCCTTCCGCCGTTTGCACTAATGAAATGGCGTTATTTGCGTTTCGTTGTGCTTGATCTAAACCCCTTATTTGCGCGGTAAATCGCTCAGCAATCGCTAAACCCGCTGCATCATCTTTTGCACTGTTAATACGTAAGCCTGATGATAAACGTTGCAAAGACGTTGACATAGAACTTTGCGAACGGTTTAAGTTACGCTGCGAATTTAATGACATGACATTGGTATTAACGACTTGTGCCATAGTTGCATCCTCTGCCGGCGTATTAATCCTCCATAACGCACTCACCGACGGCTATTACTCTATAGCGGATATATTTACATGTATAAATATTCACCGCCTCCATCTTTTTTATCGTCTTACTATAAAGATCCTTTAGCCTAACCATCGTTACCTAAATCACATTTACGGTACGCACATGAAAATTTTTTAGAGGAGTTAAAAGTAATGAAGAGTATTGAAAATACAAGACTATAATAGTATTACATACTGTCCGATAGAGTGCGCTACATGTATCAACGCAATGGTGAAGATGACAGCATGACAACAGGGAATGGATAACGTAATTTAGCATCTCATTTTCGCCAAAAATGCCTAATTTTGGTACCCGTTCTTCAATCGCAAAAGCTCGAATTAGAACCACGATTACTGCACTTTTATTCAATCAGAACAAACACCAAAAATAAGCGCTTTAGGCGAACCCAAACCAAAAATTTGACCGCCAAACCGTGAAGTTATCACACAGACCAATACTCAACCCTAAACCGCAGTGTAATTCACGGTTTATTGTCAACAGTTAGCTCATCAGTTGAATTTGATTATTGAAGTAGACTCATGACATTTTGCGGAACAGTATTCGCCTGTGCCAGCATCGCTGTACCCGCCTGCTGGAGAATTTGGGTGCGTGTCAAGTTCGCTGTTTCAACGGCAAAATCTGCATCCATAATACGGCTTCGGGAGGCACTCATATTTTCAGAAATATTAGCCATATTTCTCACCATCGACTCTAACCGGTTTTGCTGCGCCCCAAAATTAGATCGTATTTTGTTGATATTATCGATACTCGAATCGATAGCACTAATGGAATTTCGGGCACTTACTTGACTAGACATACCAGAAAATGCAAGTGCAGAAATTGCACCGGAAGTCCCAGCCACATCCTTGGTGCTCACAATAAGTTCATTGTTCGCCGCATTAGCATTCGCACCAATCTGAAAACTAATTGAAGCCCCTGCACCAATAACTGCAACGCCGTTAAAGTCAGTCGCATTAGATACACGATTAATTTCTAATGCTAATTGCTGTGTTTCCAGTGACAACGACTCTCGATCAGAACTACTCAACGCCCCATTAGCAAGTTGAATCGACAATTCTCGCATCCGCTGCAAATTGCTCACCACTTCATTGAGTGCTCCTTCAGCAGTTTGCACTAATGATATCGCATCATTGGCATTACGTTGTGCCTGCCCCAAACCTCGAATTTGCGAAGTAAACCGTTCGGCAATGGCCATTCCAGCGGCATCGTCTTTTGCAGTATTAATACGCAAGCCAGATGATAATCGTTGCAAAGATGTAGACATGGACATTTGGGAGCGATTTAAATTTCGCTGCGCATTCAGCGACATGACATTGGTATTAATAACTTGGGGCATAATCCCTTCTCCTTTCGCTGGCGACCTTCGAATTTCTTATCGATGTCACCATCCTGATGTCCGAATAACAGTAAACTGCGATTTTTTTGACGTGTATGATTGAGCATTTCCAAACTCTATGTCGCCATAGCATTTCATTTCTTTAACGATAAACGCCATTTTTTGTTGCTAACAGCTCGCATTTTTATCATCTGCTCATCGCACATTCCATCAGATTAAAACAAAACAATTTTCTATTTCCAACATCCATCATTGGTACATTTCCTGCTTATTCTATCGCTGGATCTGTATATCAGATGAAGTAAAAATATATATAAAAATCATATATTAAGGATTCCCCCATGAACAATCACACAAAAATATACAGTGATGAGGCGATTTCATTCACTATCCAGCAAAACAAAATGGGTGAGTTTTTCTTTCATCAAATTAATCACAATACATTTTTCGATATTGACTCAAGCAGCCTTTATAAGGTATCTCATCAACAATTATTTTCTGAAGAGGATACTCTCTTTATTATTATTGGTACAGATTCAGGTTTGCTAGTCAACTATATTAATCACAATAAAGCACGAGGGAGCCGTTATCTTTTCATTGAATTTCCACAAATTACACACGCATTAAAAGATAACAATATTTCACTGCCAAACGATAAATCATTATTTTATTGCGATGAAAAAAATTGGCAACAATGTGCGCTTGACAATAACATAGCACTCTATAGCATGAGAAATAAAGTGAAAATTGTAGAGTCCTTGGGAGCCAGCAATGCTTATTATAATGCTTATGTTAGATTGGTCACCCAAACCCATCAAAAATTAGAAACACTGCAATCGAGGTTTCATGCAAACCAAAGCAGCCGAATTTTTCTCTCGCGGCAAATCAACAATATTGCGGACAATTTCATTCCAGCAAACTATTTAGAAAATGCATTTTTGGGTAAAACCTGCGTCATCCTTGCAGGTGGACCATCATTAGATCACTATTTATCATGGGTAAAACAAAACCAAGAAAACTTGCTTGTTATTGCCGTCTCACGAATTTGCCGCCGATTGCAAGAAGTGAATTTAACACCGGATATTATTGTCTCTATTGATCCCACCGAATTGAGCTTTGATGTCAGCAAAGAAGCTTTGATGTTTAAGCAAACTTTGCTGCTTCATTCATTTCATGTCGTATCGTCATTGCTTGCCCAATGGCAAAGTAAAACCGCTTATCTAGGACCCCGATTCCCTTGGCAGTTAGAAAAGACGAATGATCAATTCTGTGTACAGCCACCCACCGTAACCCATACCGCCATCAGTGCCGCCGCCGATATGGGTTGCTCACAAATCATCCTGCTCGGCGTTGATCTATGTTTACAAAAAAACGGCCATACTCACGCTAAAGGCAGTAACGAATTTGATGCAGGACCAAGAATTAACTTTGTTGGCGATAGCATTGAAACTAACAATAGCCAACTTGCCGAGACACTCCCCGCTTTTTCCTTAGGCGCCAGCGCATTAACCGAACAAGCCCAATATCTACAACAAAGAGGCATCGTGATATTTAATCCTGTCGCCTATGCCGCAAAAGTTGAATACATCGTTCATCAATCGCTCAACACAATCAGGCTCACACCTTTGAATTGTTCCGCCTCCCAAACCATTCAGCAACGGTTACCTTGCTTTGATTCTCATGCCCGGCATGAGAATCTCACTGAGGCGCTACAAACGATTCATATCGTATCAAATCAAATCAATGACGTAAAAAACTATGCTCAGCAGGCCCTCACTTGCAATCAAAAATTATACGAAAAGAGCAACGGCGCCATTGATTTTTCTTATAAACAAAAAATGGATGAAATAGAACAGATATTAGACACCCGCCATGTTAATATGGCGCGTTTTGTTAAATTGTATGGTATGGAACACTTCGCTCAAATCATGGGCGGTGATACGGAAAAACATCTATCCGTCGAGGAACTGGAACAACTTGGGGAGCGTTATTACCAAATCTATATAACCACTTGTGATGACATTCAGAAAGCACTTGCCATTGGGAAGAATCGAATAAAAACCAGAATCGAAGAACTGCAATCCGAACCGAATTTTGAATACTTATTAGCCGAATGGAGTCGACAAAAAGAACCTGGGCGAGCCAAACTTTGGTTAGATAATCACCCCAATTTTGAAATGGAGCAATTACCCTCCCCATTAAAGAATAATTTTGTTAATGTGCTAATACAATATGATGAACAATTAACAAACAAAAATACCCGACACCATGCAAAAATACAAAGCGAAAGATCACTGCTCCCCATTCGTGACAAAGCACGCAACCTTTTCAAAAATAAAGCCCTTGATCGTTTAGAGTCGATTCAGGATGGACTCCAAAACTGTGATAATAAACATGCGGCGCAATTTCGTCTGCTAATATTAGGTTATATCCTCGAGCTAAAAAATAATCCCACCGATGCGCTCACACGTTATCAACAAATCAATTTTAATTACTTACAGGAAGATTCCTTAAAACGAACGTTAAGTATCTATTTTAATAGCGAACAATATGAATTCGCCATTGATGTATTAAAACAACTTGCCGAAATTTCACCACTATACCGGCCCAAACTCGCTGAGCTATTGCGCATGACAGGGAATATGCAAGCCGCAATTGATCACTATACCGACTATCTCCAGAAATTCCCCAACGACCTGGTCAATATGCTAAAGTTAGGAAAGCTATACCAAACAATAGGCATCCTTGAAGCCGCCGCTTGGACATACAACTATGTACTCAGCCACGAGCCCAACAACCCAACAGCCATCCAAAGCCTATTGGAATTAAAAAATTCACCATGACATTATCACGGAAAAAAATACTAATCACTGGTGCTGGTGGATTTATTGGTTCACATCTTGTTGAAACATTAATCAAGGAAGGTGCCCAAGTGCGTGCTTTTGTTAAATATAACAGCCGCAATACTTGGGGATGGTTAGACAATCTACCACCCATCATAAAAAATGAAATTGAAATATTTGCGGGTGATATTTGTGATCCTTTCGGCGTCAACACAGCCATGCGTCACTGCCATATGGTACTTCATCTTGCGGCCCTCATTGCGATTCCTTATTCTTATCACAGTCCGGGCACCTATATTGATACCAATGTCAAAGGCACACTCAATGTACTTCAAGCGGCTCGTGAATTGGAGGTAGAGAAAATCGTCCACACCTCCACCAGTGAAGTATATGGTAGCGCTCAGTTTGTCCCCATCACCGAACAACACCCATTAGTTGGTCAGTCTCCTTATTCTGCCAGTAAAATAGGCGCTGACCAACTCGCCTTATCCTACCATCGATCGTTTGAGCTGCCGGTCGCCATTGTTCGCCCTTTTAATACCTATGGCCCTCGTCAATCAGCGCGAGCAGTGATACCAACTGTCATTAGCCAAATCGCCAATGGCAAGCAAACCATTAAAGTAGGTGCAATCCACCCCACTAGAGATTTTAATTATGTCAAAGACACGGTCGCGGGATTCCTTGCCGTTGCCAAATCAGAACAATCTATCGGCGAAATTATCAATATTGGCAGTAATTATGAAATATCCATCAAAGACATGATCAAGCTTGTTAGCGAACTAATGGAAAGCCATGTTAACATTGAAATTGAGTCACAGCGATTGCGCCCGACTCACAGCGAAGTCGATAGATTATGGGCAGATAACACTAAAGCCAAACAATTATTGCAATGGCAACCACAATACGGTGGGATTCAAGGTTTAAAAAAAGGCCTATTAGAGACCATTCACTGGTTTAAAAATCACACAAATCTGCGTTTATATAAAGATCATTTATATAACATATAAGATGGCGACAGCACTCCAACAAATCACCGACAGGCTAATCAGTGTATTGCATCGCACAAGTCAAACCATCAATTTGCACGAGCCCACATTGAAGGGGGCTGAATGGAAATATGTCAAAGATTGTATTGATACAGGATGGGTGTCATCGGTGGGCAGCTATGTGAATCGATTCGAACAACATTTAAAAAAATACACGGGACACAACTATGCGATCGCCACCACCAATGGAACAGCGGCACTACACACCTGTTTGCAACTTGCTCAAGTCCAGCAAAATGATGAAGTATTAATACCCACCCTCACGTTTGTTGCCACGGCCAATGCCGTCTCTTATTGTGGCGCAATACCTCATTTTGTGGATAGTGACCCAAGCAACCTAGGTATCCATGTTCCGAAACTACGAAATTATTTATCCAAAATTACTAACATACATAAACAGCAGTGTATCAACAAAACAACTGGTCGCCCGATCAAAGCACTGATTGCTATGCATAGCTTTGGTCACCCGGCCAATCTGAATCCATTATCTGATCTATGTCAAGAATTTCACCTCACCCTGATCGAAGATGCCGCTGAAGCATTAGGCTCATTTTATCGAGGACAACACGTGGGGCACAAAGGCTTAATGAGCATACTCAGCTTTAATGGCAATAAAATCGTGACCACGGGTGGTGGCGGTGCCATTTTAACCAATAACGAATCACTCGCTCATTTAGCAAAACACATCACAAGCACCGCAAAAATACCGCATGCCTGGCAAATAAGCCACGACCAAATCGGCTTTAACTACCGTATGCCAAATATCAACGCGGCCTTAGGTTGTGCTCAACTGGAACAATTACCGAATTTCATCGAAAAAAAACGGACTCTCGCTGAAGTTTACCGGAAAGCCTTTGCCGATCTACCCTATGCGGCTATTTTTACTGAACCCGAATATGCGAAAAGCAACTACTGGCTAAATTTGCTGATGCTTGACAAAAACTTTATTCATCTAAAGGATGAATTATTAGCACAATGTCATCTGTCCGGCATTGCAATACGCCCCGCCTGGACCTTGATGCACCAATTGCCAATGTATTGCTCCATGCCACGCATGGATATCAGCATGGCCGAAGAGCTAATCAAATGCATCATATGTCTGCCTAGTAGCGTTAATCTGTTAGACAATATTAACAAGCAATGAATGCTCTACGTAAAATTAGCCTTGTTACCGGATCACGGGCTGATTATGGTTTATTGTATTGTTTAATCCACGCTTTACAGCAAAGCCCTGATTTTCAATTGCAACTGGTGGTCACTGGCACGCATTTATCACCCCATTTCGGATTAACCATTCATGAAATATTGCAAGACGGATTTCCTATTGCGGCTAAAGTGCCGATGCTGGTGTCCGGTGACGATGCACAAAGCATCACAAAGTCTTTAGGTTTGGGCGTCATTGGTTTTGCAGATGTTTGGCAGCAATTACAACCGGATATTATTATGGTCTTAGGCGATCGCTACGAAATACTCGCCGCCGCTCAAGCTGCCATGATATTTGCCATCCCCCTAGCCCATATCGCCGGTGGTGATACCACCCAAGGCGCTTATGATGAAGCCATGCGCCATAGTATTACCAAGATGTCACACCTACATTTTGTCACCAACGAGCAAGCCGCTAAACGCGTACAGCAACTGGGAGAAAACCCCGAAACCATCTACAATGTAGGTAGCCCAGGTATTGATAAAATCAAGCAAACCCCATTGCTCACCCAGCAAGAATTAGAAACTTCATTATCGTTTACATTGAAAGAAATTAATTTTCTGATCACCTATCACCCGGAAACTTTGTCTCAAAAAACAACAATCCACGAATTTCGTGAATTATTAGCCGCGCTCGCTACTTTCGATGACACGACCGGGCTTATTTTCACCCAAGCCAATGCAGATAATGATGGCGCAAGCCTCAATCTCTTACTTGAAAATTTTGTCAGTCGTCATGCCAATGCCGTCGCTTTTACTTCCCTAGGTGCTCAACGATACTATAGTGCGCTCAGTTATGTCGATGCAGTAATCGGTAATTCATCAAGCGGTTTATATGAGGCACCAACATTTCATAAACCAACCATCAATATTGGTCAACGCCAAGCTGGCCGCCTAGCGGCTAGCTCGGTGCTTCATTGTGATGGAACTCAACCTGCAATCCTCAGTGCAATAGCTCAGGCACACCACATGGATTGCTCAACTGTCATTAACCCCTACGGTGATGGGAAATCTTGCTTACGTATCATTTCAATATTAAAAACGATAAAAAACCCGAAAAATTTATTGAAGAAAATTTTTTTTGACAATACATCACCTCTATGAACTCATCATTTGAATCATTATTATCCCCTGTATATATTATTGCCGAGGCCGGCGTTAATCATAATGGTTCATTAGCACGGGCCTTAAATATGGTAGATGTCGCTGCCCAAGCAGGCGCTGATGCCATCAAGTTTCAAAGTTTCAATCCAGAGGCCTTAGTCTCTCCTATGGCGGATAAAGCGGATTACCAAAAAAAATATGGCTCGGCCAACGAATCGCAACTCAATATGTTAAAAAAGTTAGCGCTGACAAAAAAACAACAATTGCAATTAGCAACCGCCTGCCACAAACACGGTATTGATTTCCTATCTTCCCCTTTTGATATGGATAGTGCTTCTTTTCTCATGAACGAGATCCGTCCTAAATTTATTAAAGTCGCCTCTGGTGAAATCACCAACGGACCGTTGCTCTACCATATTACACAACACGATTACCCAATGGTATTATCTACCGGCATGAGCAGCTTGGAGGAAGTAAAAAATGCACTAGCCCTGATTTGTTTTTGTTACTTAAACAAAACAGCAACCCCCACTGAAGCGCTCGTTCAGCAGACCTACCAAAGCCTGCAAGGTAAAGCTATCTTGCAAAAAAATATTTGGTTGCTTCATTGTACCACCGAATACCCCTGTCCTTTTGAACATATAAATTTACGTGCGATAAAAACTTTACAAACAGCATTCCAACTAAGCACAGGTTTGTCCGATCACAGCAATGGTCATTATGCAGCCATTGCGGCTGTTGCCATAGGCGCCACCATCATCGAAAAACATTTTACCCTGGACAAAGCATTAGCCGGCCCTGACCATCAAGCCTCACTCGAACCTCAAGAACTAGCAAGCATGGTCAATGCCATACGTATTACCGAAATATCGATGGGTAATGCAGTGAAACAAGCGAGCCACACCGAACAAAAAAATAAGTCGGTGGCTCGAAAAAGCCTGGTCGCTGCCTGCGATATCAAGCAAGGCGAAGCTTTCACATTACACAACCTCACCACAAAACGGCCAGGCCATGGCATATCGCCGATGGAATATTGGAACCTGCTAGGTAAAACCAGCACTCATAGCTATACCAAAAACGATTTAATCAAGCCATGACACCATCAGCAATCGTCCTGTTAGGTGTTGGCGGACACGCCAGTGTACTCATCGATGTGATTCAATTGCTCGGATATAACATACTCGGATATACCAACCCTACCCCAATAGACAACAGTCACTTTATTGACATTCTGAGTTACTTAGGAGCTGACGAAAAAATTACTCAATATTCCCCCCAAGAAATACAACTCGCTAATGGCCTTGGTTCTGTCGGACCAATCATCGAGAGAAAACAATTATTTCAATATTTCACTCAGCTTGGTTATTCATTTGCTAACCTGCGCCATCCCTCAGCCATCATCAGTCGCTCCCACGTGTATCACGATCAAGGTCTACAAGCGTTGGCAAATAGTGTGGTTAATACCCACAGCACCCTTGGCGCCAATGTTATTTTAAATACCGGCGCCATCATTGAGCATCACTGTACTCTTGGAAATCACTGTCACATTGCACCCAGAGCTGTCATCTGCGGTCATTGCCATATCGGCGATGCCGTTCATATCGGTGCTAACGCGACGATTAATCAAGGCATCCACATTGGCAATGGTGCAGTTATTGCATCAGGTTCTGTGGTTATTTCGGATGTTAAACCCGGACAACTGATGGCAGGGGTACCCGCTACGGTCAAAAAAACCTATGAATGAGTGGAAAAATCTATCAATCAATGCACAAGCCAGCATGAAAGATGCGCTGGCAATCATTGATAAAAATGCCAAACAAATCGCGCTAGTCATTGATGGTAATGAACGACTACTCGGCACGGTCACCGATGGCGATATTCGTCGCGCCTTATTGCGCGGCGATGGTTTGACAACACCCGTTGAAAAAATCATGAATACCAACCCCATCACCGGCCTTTATGAAGAAGACCGTGAAACATGGCAACACACAATGCAACGCCACACCTTACAGCATTTGCCGTTGCTGGATGCGAATGGCTTTGTCGTCGGACTCACCCGTTATATTTTACCTAACGAGCCTCGGCGCAATAACTTAATCATTCTAATGGCGGGTGGTTTAGGTTCAAGGCTTCGCCCTCTCACTTATAAACAACCCAAGCCATTACTTAAGGTGGGATCCAAACCCATATTGGAAACCATTATCGAAAATTTCGCAAAACAAGGGTTTTATCGATTTTATTTATGCATTAATTACAAAGGTCACATGATTCGCGACTATTTTAAAGATGGTCATCACTGGAATGTAGAAATTAACTATATTGACGAGCCAAAAAAACTGGGAACCGCCGGGGCTTTAAGTTTATTACCAGAAATACCTAACACGCCCTTTTTTGTTATGAATGGGGATTTATTAACAAAAGTTGATTTTGTTCGCTTATTACAATTCCACTTGAAACAAGAATCGGCGGCAACCATGTGCGTCAGAGAATATTCCCATACCATCCCCTATGGTGTCACCCAGCTAGATGGTTACCAGGTGACTGAATTACAAGAAAAGCCAACCCTCCGCTATTACACTAATGCCGGTATCTATACACTCAATCCCGGTATCATCAAACACATCCCGAAAAATACCTTCTATGACATGCCCACGTTATTAAACCAGTTGTTATCCGACAAGCAACTCATTAGTAGTTTTCCACTACGGGAATATTGGATTGATATAGGTCGGGCCAGTGATTTTGAACAAGCACGCTTGGATTATGATGAATTTTTTAGCCGCTAATGCCCATCGGCATGGTCAATGAGCGTATAATTTATGAAAGATAATTTTAACTTTGGTCAATTCCAATTAAACCCTTTTGGAGAAAGATACCTTTACTCGGTAACAGGTAACACCTTCGCCCAAACATGTTCCAGCGATATTTATCAAAAAATTTATGGGAGAAATATCTTTCAAGAAAATCAATTTCATCTTATTATCGGTACCGACTCAGGATTATTAGTACATCATATTCTCAAGCACAACAACAAAAATTGTCGTTATCTTTTTGTCGACTTTGCGCCTGTCATTGATTTAATCCGTCGTCAGGTTCCCTCATTTCCCATCCATAAAAATATAGACCTATGCATCATTGATGACTGGCATAATACCGCAAAAAAACTTGATTTGGAACGTTACGCTCTCACTAACAGCGTACAATTTACGCATTCTATCGCGTCTAAAGAGGCCCATCTATCTGACTATATTCCACTCGCCTCACAACTAACTCAAGATGCCCATCGAGTGGTGCAAAAAATCAGAACCATTCTGCAAGAAAAATTCTTTATTGACCAAATGTTGCTAAATATTCCAGATAATATTCAGCCAAGTTTATTTATTAAAAACATTTTCTGCGGACATTCTTGTGTCATTTTGGGCGGCGGCCCATCATTAGATGACTATATCGACTGGATTAAAAAAAACCGAAAAAATATAGTAGTAATCGCAGCGCCACGAATGTGCAAACGCTTATTAGAAGTCGATTTAGTGCCTGATATTTTTGTTAGTATTGATCCAACCCAAAAAAGCTTTGACAACAGCAAAGAGATTCTAAAATTCAACGACATTTTATTGATTAATGGTAATCATGTGAATCACATGCTACTGGGACAATATAATGGTAAAACTGCTTTTTTAGGCACCAAATACCCATGGTTTACACCCGCGAATCAGAAAAATTTTGACATTTGTGCCCCCACCGTCATCAACACAGCCATACATACAGCAATTATTATGGGATTTAAACAAATCATTCTTTGTGGCGTTGATTTATGCTTTAGCCCGGAAGGTTATACCCACGCCAAAGGCAGCAATGAATACAAAGCTGGTCCCTTGATCACTAATAACAACCTAGTGGTGACCACCAATGACGGTCGGCAAGCCGAAACCAGTCGTTATTTTGTTAACGCCATCAAGCCCATGGAAAATCTCGCCAAGCAAGCCAAAGCCTCCGGTCATACGGTGATTAATCCAACCGGGTATGCAACCCAATTAGCTGATGTTGACTATATCCCCATACAAAATATTCAATTGACGTCTATTGAACAAATGATGGCTCAAACGATTCATGATGCAATCCCGACGCTCTCCGCACAGGATCGAATCAACATTCGACAAGCTTCCATGACAGAGCTGGAAAAACTGCACGCACAATTAAACAAAATAAAAAAATTAACCCATCAGGCATTAAAATTTCTTGCCAAAATCAAACAGACTGACAATCACCAAACACTCTCATATTTAAATGTACAGCTGGATATCATAAATGAAACATTTAAGACCACATATCATGATGCTACATCATTTGTACGCGCCTATGCTGCCAACGAATTCATGAGCATTGTCAGCCCGTCCCCTGACAAATTACCCAGCCACGAAGAAGCCATGAAAGCTAGTCAGGCCTATTATAAAACATATAAAAAAACCATCCGAATTATTTTACATCGAGTTGAAGACTGCATCGATAAAACCCAAACCCGAATTATCGAAGATCAAGATAATCCAGATTTCCAACGGCTCACTCGCCGATGGACAAAAGATCAACATTTTGGTCGAGCACATTTGTGGAAAAACCAGCATGCAGCAAGTTATGCAAACCTAGACCAAACTAGCCAATGCTATTTGCAAGGCATGAACGAAAAATTCTCAGCCTTGTTAAATAAAAAATCAACTCATCGTCAATATCAAGCTGATGATACGGGGCTAAAAGGTATTGGCAACAAAGCAAAACAATATTTCATACAAAAAAATATTCAAGGACTCAATGATTTGTTACTTAAAATTCAGGAGTTCAAAAATATCGACACCCATCAATATCGCGCAATCACTCAAGCCTACTTATGGGATATCCAGGGTGAAATAGATCAAGCATTACCATTGTACCTCGATATTTCCTTAGAAAACATCATTGAAGAGGCGTTATCACGAGCAACGACAATATATCTGATAAAGCAACAAACCCCTGAAGCACTCAAGTTGCTAGACCGGCTATGTACATTAACCCAAGCGTTTATGCCCATATATGCAGAATTGCTCAATAAGGCAGGAAATAACCAAACCGCTATTGGCATCTACACCGATTACCTGCAAAACAACCCTGAAGATTTTCCCACGTTTATGCAACTAGGAAAATTATATTATAGCGTAGGAATTTTTGATTCCGCTCAATGGGTTTTTGATTATATTTTAAAAAACCAACCCAACAACCTGGAAGCTCAAGCGTTCATGAACTATCTGAAGAACAGCGCTTGACGTACCAGGATCATTTGAATTCAACTCATATTAAAAATTCTGTGCTGACACTATATTTTTGAATTTAAGGTCGTGCCGCCAGGTTTTTTGTGCTGAATAAAATGCCTCCGCAATCAACCAATCATCGGGGATGTCAATATCATGACTGCTAATTTCATCCATTTTTAAACCATAGATACTTGCGGGAAAAAATGTCTTTTGTTGTTGCAACACTTCGGTTTTAACCAAATACATGGCACCATTGGGAGTCAATAACGGCTCAACGTCTTGACGGCGGGTCGCCAATTTTTCTGATTCGGCATTGAGGGCAGATAACTTACCTTGGGCATCGGCATAAAAAATCGTTTGCAAGGATCGAAAAATAGCTTTAACACCAATCACTGCATCCACTTTTTTTTCATACAATAGCGATAATGCTTGACGAATGGTTTCCGGATTTCGAAAGGGTGAAGTCGGTTGCAACAACATAATAACATCCGGTAACGCTTGCCAATGACACTGCCATGACAGCGCATGTAACGCGACATCAACCACACTTGAGTTATCTTGAGCCAGTTCGTTTGGCCGAAAAAAAGGCACGGACAACCCAGCCACTTGACCGATTCTAGCGATTTCCTCATTATCCGTACTCAATAGCGCCGTACAATTTATTAGGCTAGCTCGTTTGATGGCTTCAGCCGTCCATGCCAGCAATGGCAAATCCCCGAGCTGTTTGGTATTTTTCCTAGGTAAGCCCTTAGAGCCACTGCGTGCCGGTACCACGATCAATACACTGGGATGGTTCATCTCACCCTCCTTCCATGGATTCTTATTTAAAAAAAGCAATTTTTTTCAGCAATGGATCTTTAGTGCCAACGGGCACATACACTGTTGAAGGATCACCATCCGCAATATGATGCGCCTTTCGCCAATAGACTTCATATTCTCGAATACGCTGATAGTCAAAATTAACCATTAACTCCCGTAAGCCCAACAATTCGACCGCATTAAAGTTATGCGAAATGACGGCTGTTATCCGTGTTGCATCACCAAGATCTAGCAAATATTGTTCAAGATCACCTTGGTATTGTTTCATAATCTGATCTCGATACACGGTAAACCATTCAGAGCCAGGATACGGCGTTGCAAAAAAAGGCTTTACTACAATGCCTAATTGTTTCCACGCTGCCATATTCTCGTAGATTGATAGAAAGTCTTCATTGGGAAAGCCAATAATTTGATTTGGGATCGGGCGAATCCCTGATTCCAACGTCCAAAAAAAACTTCTCATATTGGTTTTCGGAGTGGCACCTTTGCCAATAGTTTTCATGACATGTCGGGAAAACGACTCATAACCATACACTAAATGTGAACAACCCGCCTGCCTCATCATTTTTAAGGTCTCAGGATTGCAAAGCGTCGCATGACTCGTACCCGACCAATGCACACCCCGACAGTGCTCATCATGGGAGACACCATCACGGATACAGCTGGGTTGCAAGCCATATTCAATCCACAGCCGAGTAATTTCTTTTAACCATGTTTTCTTTGAATATTGGTCCATGGTCATTAAGTTTTCATCGAGAAAACCAATAAAATCGATATCGTATTTATCATAGGCGTATTTAACCAACTTCACGATATATTCAGGACTGTGATAACGTATTGTTCTTGAGTAATTTCCCGGCTCATCAAAATGAATCTGGGTATTGCCGAATTCATCAGATTGATAACGCATATCACCGGCAATGCCTAAATGGTAGCAATAACGACAAATCAATGAACAACCGTAACTAGCGTTGATATCTAAACGTCTTTTCGCCAACATCCCTTCTTCCGAAAAAAGTACCTGACTGTTGGGGAAATAAACTTCCTCTAACGGAAACAAATCCCATGCAGGATAAGGCAAGCTATCCAGGCTTTCTAATAAGGCTCTTTGCTTTCCAAAAACCAACTTACCCTGATGATTTCTTGAAACTGTTCCATCAATGTCTTGCCATTGTTGATCACCGGCATCAATCATTGCTAATATTTCGGGAAAGGTTTGAAATGCCTCGCCAATCACACCAATATCCACCTCTGGCAAAAATTTCATAATCTCATTAGGTAACGAGGTTAATACACCACCACCAATAATAATCTTGCTCTGTGGAGATTGTTGATTCCCCAGTTTTACAATCTGCTTTAGAGAAGCATAGGCGGTTGTAATACCTCCCAATGCAATCACATCCCAACTGTCGGCCTGCAATACCTCAATGAGTGTTTGTTCACCTCGTCGCCAAGCATTTTCATCATAAACCTGCACGAGACAACCTTGCTCCATAGCAATCGCTGCCAACAAAGCAATACCATAAGGCACATGCCGCGGATCATCTTCTTCTCTCACAACGGGATTGATAAATAATACTTTGGCCATGGAATTTTTCTTGATTACTATGTTACACCACAGGTTAAAAATTTATGCAAGGGTAGATAATCAATATTCTCTCCAAACACAATCCCACCTTCAGTACAATTATATGTCATACAATCCGCCTCAGGTAATAAATCGAACAAGCACTCTCGATACCACATATAAGCCGGGTCGGTGTAAAACCATCGATTCTCATGCGGATTAAAGACACGGACAAAATAATTTTCCAATTGCTCCTGACCAAATAAGGCCACAGCTTCTTTGTAATACTGCGTCTTTTCATAAGGGGTATCGTCATAATAACCAAAGTCCATGCCCGTTATTGCCACCTGTTTTTTATTGTGAACCGCATGCGCCATCATCCAACACGCTGTCCCGACATTGCCACCGGCGTTAACACAAGGTAGTTTATTCCGTTGATACAATCCCCCCGTCACACTATTTTCCTGCTCGGGATCATCATACATCGGATTCCACCAATAAATTTGCATCTCACTATCAATGGCTCGATTCACCACAGCACTGGAGGCTGAAGTGGATAATGCAATCTTGATGTCTTTGCCATATTTATCTAACAACGTCAATATTTCTTCATTAACTTGCCATTCATTAGCAAAGGCCTCATCCATATCCTGACGACGGAAATAGTCATCGGCGATAATATCCTTTTTGGTTAAATTAGGATCTCCAAACCAGCGTACAATTCTTTTCGCATGGGGGTCCAAAGTAACCACCAGGTCTGGAATAATTTTGTTTCGTAAACAATAGAACAATGCACTATCTGTCACAATGATAGCGCCGTTATAATCTGTTTTTTTCAGTATTGACAAGGGGTCTTGTCGTTTGATGCTAGGCCCTGCCGCAATCACAATACATTGATTTCCTTCGGCTAAAGATTGATTCCTCAACGCGACCAATGATTGCCCATGGTGTAAAAACTGCTGATTTCGTTCCGCATTATCCAGTCCTTGCCCAGTGGTGCGTTCGCTAGTCAAATTCAGCATATTATCCACCAGCGCCATACCGATAGGCGGCTGTTTATTTTCTAAGACACTCATGAAAACCTCCAGGCAGAAAAACTGGGTTAATCCTTGTTATCATCCCACATCACTTTCTTTTTTGAGACAAAAGCAATACTGCCGCCTAATTTTTTCAATGCCTCTTTTTCAAATATTTCTTCCAAAGTATTATTTTTTTCTGGCTGATAAACTACTTGATTTTTTGTTTTAAAATTACCTTTTAAAATTTCTGACATAATTTTTAAACCTCAAATGACTACATAAAATTAATTTCGTTTATCTATTTCACGCAAAGCATCAGTTAACTCATATTCAATTAAATCGGCTAAATACAAAAAATCTGCTTTCAATTGTGCTTCTATCATTTGCTGTAAAAGTCTATTGAATTTCCCCAATAGTTCATCCGATGCTGAACTTGATATTACCTCTAGAAGTTCATCAATGAGCTCAGAAAACAATTGGCCACCTTTGCTTTCCATACCTAATCGAAAGGCGTTGCTGGTACGCTGTATTTTCAATGAAATCCTATTTGTCATCTAAGCACCATCTAAATAAGTTGCGCCTTTAATTTTAGCACCTGATCGACTCATATTGTAAAACTCAACCTGTGGATGACAAGCAATATAATGTTCAGTATCACGTAAAAAACCAATTAAGCTCGGCGACGATTGAATCTTTTCATTATAGCCATTAAAAACCACATACTCACCTGTCTCTGGCACCAGAATATTTCTTGAACGAGCACCCGTAGCATGTTGCAGTTCATTTGAAAAAGCATAATCCACTCCGGCCAATACAATTTTCCTTACGCCCATTTTAACGGCTAAATCAATCGCGGAGTGCACCACTGTACCAGCAGCAAACAAATATCCTTTAGGATATTGAACTGCCATTTTCTCATAAATTTTGTGCTGACCATATGCCGTAAAACGTTTACCTTTCCACAACGCTAACACTCGCTTTGAAACGATAGGAAAGTAAACTAAAGGTACTTTGCTAAGCAATGTCAAATCAATATCGAATACGGGAAATATTGCGTCTTCTTGTGGCTCAATAACAACCACTGCATCTGGAATTATATTTTCTGCCATTAGCGGAATCACAGCTGAACTGACCGAAATTATAAAATAATTATCACGATTTTCTCGTATCCAGTCATAATTATCTAATAAACTTGGACCTGCCCCAACAATGAGTGCAGCCTGTCCAGGATAGCGATTAAAAAAGCTACTCACATCGCCATCATTTTTAATATAAAAAATATTTTCTTCAATTTGCTGCTGGTAAATAACTTTTTTTTCACTAAATTTCTGTTGGATATGTGGCGTTGACAACTCCAATAAAATTTGATCACGCAAATGATAGACTGCTTCATTAGCTAACTTCAAACAGGCAGGCTGGGTCGAAAATGGATATTGAAGTTGAGTTTCCTCATTAGCAAAGAGCAAACGTACTCGTTCATCTTGCAACCAATTTGAACAATCAAATTCCATAATCACTTGGTAGAAAATCGACTTGTTTAAAACAACACACACCAACTCAATCAGTGCCTTTCTTTTTAACAATACACGTGGTATATCACCTAAACCTACGCCATAAACAAATACCTGAGATTTTTCGCACGGCACTAGGCTTGCCTGCAATTGTGCTTCTTTATTTTTATCATAAATACTACTTAAGTGAATACCATTAACCAGCAACGTTTTTTCATTGTTGTGATACAGCACCTGTATATCCAGTTTTTCATTTGACCTCGTTAATTTATCCAATAAACTAGGCCATCGCTGTTGCATGATTTGATGATTCTGAGTAATTTTCATCTTGCTTTATATTATTAAAATAAGATCCATTGATTTAATCGAATATTCCATGAAAACATCGTGCCAACCCAGTTATCAATAGACACTGGCATATCCTATGCTAAATTATAGCAAGAGATATGTTATGTCCTTTTTAGCCAGAGATTTATCCAATGACTATGTTTACTGATGACGTATATTTTATTGATAGAGACATCGCTCAAAAAACCGCCTCAAAAGGCGAAAAAATTAAGCTTCAGTCAGGCCAATCAATTATTAAAAACTGTTACTACGATGGTGAACCTCTACACCAGGCGCCAACCAATTTAATTCATGTGCCAATCAGTCAGTTTTCTGAATATTTTTTGTCCCACCCAACGAGAATCCCCAAACATTTTTGCTCGATTAAGAAAGGGATCTCCATTGAGAAAGACAAAATTCAGGAAATAGAAAACACCTTTAAAGACTTGCTCGATCAATTGCATCATCATATTCAAGACAACGAAGATTTCACCTCGCTGCATCAAGACACTTATTTTCTTGATCGAGATCTCGCTTATGCCACTGCACTCAATAAAAACCGAGTAAAGTTAGAGCACCCCAACATTGATGGCTTACAAATTTGTTATCACAATGGCGAACCCTTTCATGATGCTCCCGCGAATTTAATCTGTGTGCCCACCGAAAAAATTTATGATTTTTTTATGAATACACGACTTCGTATACCCTATCGGCTAGAGTTTTCTCCCGAACCTGAGACAACGGAACAAGAAAAAAACGAGATCACCAAAACCTATCATGAACTACTAAGCACTATGATTAAACAACAAATTAAAATCAGAGAGCACCTCAACAGGGAACTTACCACACTGCAACCAATTTTTAAAAATATACAGCCGTATCGAGTGTACTTAATCGCAAACAGACAAACCCTTGTTATGCAGTATGCAGCAAGATACTTAGCTAAGGCCTTCCAGAACTTAGGCCATCAAGTTGAATTTTCCATTGAACAAAGCGATATGGAAGACCTTAGCAATGGCATATGGCATCAAAAATTACGTTATGACTTTAATCCTCATATCACCATTAACATAAATCACCAAAATAATAATTATCTACACGAGGATGTCTTTAATGTGATTTGGTGGCAAGACCCTATGCCACAATTACTTGAACAAAAACCATTTCATTGGCGAAAACGGGATATAATTTATTCAATCTCTCCCACCTTAGATAAATACCTTGAGACTTGTGATTCACCCAACATACATCGCCAACAGTTTTGTATCGATGCTACGATATTTAAGGCTTATCCGGAAATTCACAAAGAAGAAAAAATTGTTTTTGTTGGCGCCTCTTACCAGGGTTTTATCAAACACAAAAGTAGTAATCACACGCTTGAGGTTATTTCATATTTCAATCATTTTTTAGATGCAGAAATCACGATAACACATGACATTATCAATCAGGCGGCCACGAAATTCGATA
Source organism: uncultured Chromatiales bacterium (assembly GCA_964442745.1). GTDB lineage: Bacteria > Pseudomonadota > Gammaproteobacteria > S012-40 > S012-40 > CAYUAI01. The sequence continues at coordinate 58,020 of CAYUAI010000010.1, read as the reverse complement.
TCCCATTCGAGATAATTTTTTGGAAGTTATATCATTATTCCATTCGTAGAAAAGCCGTTCAATGGATTTGTCAAAACAACACATTTCCGGTTGAGATATATGGTTATGGATGGGACGACGACCCCATTGTCTCAGAATTTTTCAAGGGTTCGATCGCCCATGGATCAGCCCTCGCCAAAATATATAACAGTGCCAAATATGCACTTGTGGTACATCCTTTTGAAATTAATTCCCAAAGATTAAGTGAAGTCGCAGCCTGTGGTGCGACGCCTTTAGTTTTCGATTGCAGGCATTTTGCGGAGCCACCCTACTGGGAAGATGAATGTTTATATTTTAATTCATTTAATTCTTTGCAAAATGCACTCAGTAAAAAACCAAAAAAACTCGCTTCCAATATTGCGCAATATTCCACCTATAAAAAATTTGCCAAAAATATTATCAACCAAGTAGAAACATTGTTAATTGAGTAAATAAAGTCTAAATAAAATTCACATGTTCAGGTGGATTTTTTAAATCCCAAAGAAATTTATTGATGTAATCTTGCCGACAGCCAATGGCACAATCTTTATGCACATCGACACTGTTTGCGATATCTTGGTGTACTGCCCAATAATGATCACTATTCACTAAGTCATAAAAAGCATGCTCGTGCAAGTCACCCATGTAAAATCGCTCTTTATTAAAAAATGGACCGCACGGATAGATTTTACCATTGCCAGAAATTTGCAGTAAAAAAGGCGTTCCCATGCAAACATCGTATTTTCGATAACCATTTTTATACAAATCAGTTTCACCATTGGCGTTAATTTTATTCCACTTCACTTGCACGACATATTCATCATTGGAATAGCTTTCCGCACATTTCAGTTTCTCGGCGACCCGCTTATAATCATCATAATTCACACCGATTTCTTTGTATTCTGAATCGGAACAATGTTTAATCACAAAATAATCCACGCCTAATTCCTGGCCAAGTTTGGCCTCGGCAATGACTTCATCAAAGCACTCTGGAATCAATACCATTTGCAAACCAATGGTACATTGATAACCATATTGTTTTTTCAGTTGAACTAAATTACGAATTTTTTCAATGAGCAAATCAAAGTTTTTAGCTTTTGATTGATGGACTTTCTGAAACCCCGTCGCACTACCTGCAGACAGGTTAAATCTTATCCAGGACATATTCGCCAATACATCATGTGCTCGATCCATATCCAATAACAAACCATTAGTGGCCATTGCGGTATCAATGCCATGACTCGCCGCCAACACTGTTGCCTCATAAAGTGCCGGATTTAAGGTGGGTTCACCATCACCAATAAAACCTAAAGATCGAACGCCTAAACGCCCACAGTCTTCAATGAAATTTAACAATGCCTGACAGCCAATCATTTTCCCTTTTGTCATATTCTGCACTACCGCATAACAATACAGGCAGGCAGTATTACAATATTTTGTCAAACCCATATCAATGTGAATCGGGGCGATTTTTCCTCCTTTTTGCCAAGCAAGCACGTGATCTAGATGATGCAGCATTTTGTGACCATCAAATCGAAAACGTTGTTGTTGATTTCGATTTGATGGTCCACTAAACATATTTGGTATCGGTCGATCACATCGATCATCCGATTTCCTTCTAATTAAACCGAACTGGTTTTCAAACTGGACTAATTCAATCGTCTGAGCATCACTTGTTTTTTCTTGCCCTACATTGCGAGTCATTGCCAATGAATGTACGGGTAAAGCGGAACGATCAACAATGGTATTGGAGCTACGCAATTTATGACCAGGTTGCTTGGCTAACGGTATATTATCTGGTATCGCCGTGGTAGTGTTTTTGCCGAAGCGATTGACCGAGTTTTTATGATTTTCCATGTATTGTTCCTTTATGAAGGATATTTAAAAAGGTCCGACATAATCTGCGGCTGGAATATCCCTGGGTGAAATTCGACGTAGTGCTTGCAAGACTTGCTCAGTGATAGAGGTATCGCACGCCATTCGAGTTAAAACACATTGAGCAATTTTCTCCGCATCAATATAATAACCATCGGCTAAAAAAGGTGACGTCGGAACGGGATGATTTGGTGCAGCCAGTCTGATCGGTGAACATTTCAGCCACTCATGGGCCTGCTCAACAATACGAGTAATGACTTCACTACTGACACCACACGTCTCTGTACCGGTATCGGTCACGATCACTCGTCCGGTTTTTTTCACTGATTCAACGACGGGTGGCATATCAAGCGGATTGCATGAGCGCATATCAATCACCTCGATATTGATACCGTATTGTGCCAATACACGGGCGACTTTTAATGCTTCAACCACCATTAATGAAAACGCCACAATGGTAAAATCTGTACCGATAATCACGATCTTGGCTTGATCTAAAGGGACTCGATAGTCATTTTCAGGGACTTGATCCATGCCATTGTGCAACCAACGATGCTCGATAAAAATCACTGGATTATCATCTTCAATCGCGCTGATCAGCATACCTTTAGCATCATAAGCAGAAACCGGCATCACCACTTTAAGACCTGGTACATGACTAAATAAAGCCTGCAAACTTTGTGAGTGCTGCGCCCCTTGCCCCCAACCTCGACCAATAATAAGCCGTACCACCAGCGGTACCGACGACTGGCCATTAAACATAAAAAACCATTTTGCTGCATTATTAATTAATTGATCCATGGCAAGCAAGGCAAAATCAATTCGCTGATGTACCATAATGGGTCGAAGCCCCGCCAAAGCCGCACCAATGCACACACCGGTCATACCATTTTCCGCCAAAGGCATATCAAACACTCGATGTTTACCAAATTTTTTTGGTAAATCTAACGTAGTATTAAAAATACCCTTTGGATCAGGCACACCTTCACCAATTAATAGCGTATTCGAATAAGTTGCTAAGCAATAGACTAATGCTTCATTAATGGCTTGTGCATAACTCAAAGAACGAAGCGACATATATCAGGAAAAAACGCGACGTATCATGGGTTGTGGACTGGGAATCGGACAGCTTTTGGCAAACTCAAAAGCCACCATGATTTCCTCCATAATCGTGTTGCCAAGATGTTCTAGAGTCGACACTACCTGAGCGTCGTTATTAACCAGTCTCTGGTATAAGCGTTTAATAGGACAGCGTCGCTGCCAATCACTAAGATCGGATCCTACCCGATACCCCAAGTGATCATCAAAATCAGGCCCACAATGCTCGCGCCATCGATAGGTATCCAGTTCGATAAACTGTGGACCCAATGCGGATTTCGCATCGGCCACCGCTTGCGTTGCCATCTGATAACTGGCAACCACATCATTGCCATCCCCCTGCCATACTCGCCAACCATGAGCGTTGGCAATGTCACTAATTTTTCGATCAGGTTGTCTATCTTTTATATGTGTGTACACGGAATATTGATTGTTTTCACAAACGAAAATAACCGGTAACTTGTGCAACGAGGCAAAGTTCAGTGATTCATGGACAACGCCTTCTTCAAAGCAACCATCACCAAAAAAAGCAATCGCGACTTGCCGCTTTTCCAATAATTGAAAAGACCAAGCAGCACCCACTGCCAATGGAACGGTACCACCAACAATCGGTGTCGAACCGAGAAAACCGACGGCTTTATCAATTAAATGCATCGAGCCTCCCAGACCGCCACAACAACCCTCAGATTTACCATATAACTCAGCAATCATCCGCTTCAGATCACCCCCCTTTGCCAAATAGTGACCATGTGCCCGATGATTACTAAAAACTACATCGTGGCTATTTAACGCGAGACATACACCGGCAGCGATCGCTTCTTGCCCAATACATAAATGCATTGGACAACGTATTTCTTGTTGCGCATAATGATCCGCCAAGGTTTCTTCAACCCGACGAATACGCAACATACTCCGATATAAATCAATCAATAATGACGGCTCTAACATAACTTATTTTAATAAGGTAGTAATATATTTATACAAATTAACCGGCTCAATGGTGTCTCGATTACACACGATTTGTACATCAATGGCCGCTGCGGCGCTCGCCACAAACGCAACCACATCACTCTTTACACCACCGCCCAATAAAATACTCGCCATCGCTAAAAATGCATCACCGGCCCCCACACGATCAACGACGCGGGTGGACAAGGCTGGTGTTTGATGTATAGGCAATCCTCTATCTTGCATCAAAACGCCCTCTGTGCCCCGCGTGATCGCAATATGTGAGGCTTGCAACAATTGGCATATGGTATCCATTAAACCCGTGAGTTCCATGCGTTGACTATGTGCAGCAAGGCGTAACTCTGGCTCATTGAGGGAAACAAAATTAACGTGAGGATACCGGGTAATCACGTGAAAACCTCGGTTGCCGCTATTAATTTGCGTATTCACCGCTAAAAAACGTGACTGTTGACACAAGGCTTGAATCATAGAGTCAGTGATAAACCCATTGCCATAATCAGGTACAACAACCACATCAAATTCGGCGAGATGATGATGCAACCATTGGCATGCATATTCGTTAAGCACCCTATCTGGCAAATATTCACCGCCATAATATACCTCGAACAACTTTATCATGTTGTCATCGACATAACGCCTTTTAATTAAGGTTGTAGCCTCTGGGTATTCCATAAAAAAAATTTCAACATTGCTTTTCAATTTAGAACGAACAAATGCTTCTTCTGTTTTTTGTGCGCCGAAACCGGTAAACAGCGTCACCGAATTAACAAAGCCCGCCACATGATTGGCCACTGCAACCGCTCCACCCGCAAAGCGCTCACTACTGTTAAAACGTGCCGCTAATACATTATACTTACCACTTTTCCCCAATGTAGAAGTATAATAATATTCATCAATAATCGTATCACCCACCACAAGCACACGCAGATCTTTTAACGTTTCGATGACGGCAATGACTTCTTTGCAGGAATGCTGTTGTTTAAATTTATCGAGGTAATCTTTAGTCTCCGGTGAAAATACGTCAAAATGCTCATTAAGTAACTTGCTTGAGCTAAATGTTATCTCATCCGTATAAGCGATATCACCTCCACAAGATTCAACTGCCCTTTTTTCTTTTTGAATATTGCCGGTGACATCCTCTCGATTATTTTCATAATCTTTCCCTTTGATGTAAAGCGTGGGCTTGACGGCATGAATAACATTAACCGAAGTGGTATCATAATTAATCGCTATCCCATCAATATATTCAATCGCCGCTAATTGTTCGGCACGCAATTGTTCATTGAATACCGGTCTTCCCGGCCCTTTATTGACGTAAGCGTCGGCGGTAATCGTTATCAACAACCGGTCACATTGACGCCGCGCTGCTGCCAAATGACGAATATGCCCAATATGTAATAAATCAAATGTACCATGACATAAGGCGACGCTCTCTCCCTGACCTCGATACTTCTCAGATAAAGCAATGAGTTCATCCAAAGATAAAATTTTTCGATTCATAATGAAAAAGTCATATTTTGGAGTAACGATCAGCTAAGTGATGCAATAGGAACAAATGACCTACCTCTACCATACCGTAATGGCTGGCATCCAACCAAATATTGAGATCCCCTATACAGCGCAACCCATTATCCTCGGAAAAACCGCTCAAGGTAATGACATTTAATCCAATTTGACGGGCAGTATCAACAGCGTTATGAATATTAATTGAATTACCCGAGCTGCTAATTGCAATCAATAAATCTTGCTGCCGTGCCACCCGTGACAATAATGAGGCGTATGCGTTTTCATAACCATAGTCATTGGCAAAGCAGGTCATCAGCGCTGGTTCATGTAAGATATGTGCCCGTAAGCCAGAAGTATTACAAAAATCATTCACAATATGGCTAGCAATAGCCGCACTGCCACCGTTGCCTATCACATAGACATTACCATCACTGTTATCTACCTCGGATAAGAGTTCCAGTCCATAATGAAAACCATACTCAGCTTCATACAAAACATTACGACTGTCGGTAAACAAGGTATTTGAAAGAATGGAACTAAAATAAGCAATAGATTGTTGATAGAGATAGTCTTGCTTAACTTGTGCTTGCTCTAAAACCATGGATTACCTACCGAGTTAGATGATTAAACCATACTTGGGTTGCTTCTTCGATGGCGTCAGCCGACCAAACCGGGGCGTTGCCCCAATCATCCCGGTGTTCAAGCATGTTGGCAACACCGAGGTCAAGGTCAATTGATGGCTGCCACTCCAGCAAGGATTGGATTCTAGATATATCAGCAAAGGTACAATCAGGTTCCCCAGGCCTTTTCGGGATATAGGTCACATCCCCACCTAATAACTCAACAATCTTGTTAACGCTATAATGATTACCGCTTCCAACATTCATAACAACATCTTGCTGATCAGATTGGGCCGCTTTAATAAAGGCATCGGCAACATCAGTAACATAGGTAAAATCCCGCGTTTGGGTGCCATCACCCACGACGGTGAAAGGATGACCATTAAACTTTTGTGCTAGGAAAACACCAAATACAGCCCCATAAGCCCCATGTGTCCGAGCACGCGGACCATAGACATTAAACAAGCGTAATGAAATCACCGGAAGTTGATAAACTTGGCCCCAATGCATGACTAGCTCTTCTCCCATATATTTTGTTAGTGCATAAGGATATTGTGGTCGGATAGGTGAATTTTCTGGCGTAGGATAAATATCGGGTAACCCATAACTGCTCGAAGAGGCGGCATACACAAATTTTTTGACTTGGGCTTTTTTTGCACAAAGCAAAACATTCAAAGTACCGTGCACATTGGTTTGGAAGTAGACCTCAGGCTGTTCAATAGAGGGGACAATATCTGCTTTACCAGCAAGATGAAAAACCCAATCAATCCCATTAAAAATATCCATTAAATGATTTTTTTCCGTGATATTCAAGCAATGAAATTCGACTTGCTCATGCCTCAAGAGGGCCTTAATATTATCTTCCTTACCCGCCGATAAATCATCGACGATAACAACGCTATGCCCTTGCCTAAGCAAAGCTTCGCTTATATAACTACCAATAAACCCAGCACCACCGGTCACTAACGCTCGCATAATCTATCTAGATAATTCCATAAATAACAAAAAACTGTCCAATTAAATCTAGTATTAGATGAAATTCCTATGCGGAACCCGCTGTTCTGTTAACTCATACAAATACTGATTGACGGCTTCCATACGGCAGTTTTTTCGGCAGCGCTTAATGTTGAGTTCTGTATTAACAAAATCAAACCCAACTTTGCGTTGTTCTCCGGTCCATATTTCTGAAAAATTATTTTCATATATGTTTCCATATTCAAATTTTTTATCTTTTAAAAAAGCACTGCAACCATATACCGCACCATCGGCCATTATGTATGCCCAAACCAGCGGTGTTGCCATGCATTTATGGTAAGAACGATCACCTTTATCACTGTATCGCAACATACTATTTTTACGAAATATCACCTTGAACTGATCATTTGAACGGCTTTCAAGATCATCCGCCAATGCCATATATTCAGCATAGTCTAAATGTTCATAACGGTTGGTATGGCTGAATAAATGCTGTGAATACGGTTTTATCACCAAGTAATCAAGGCCAATTTCATCACGGCAAAGTTGTGCCAAACTGAATATTTCATGAGCATTCTCTGGCAACAAAAGCATTTGAGCCCCAAGTGTACAGTCTAAATCCCTCTTTTTTTTATGACGAACTAATTTTTCTAAATTAGCTATCACTCGATCAAAATCTTTGGCTTGAGTACCATGAATTTTCGCGTAGTTATCTGCGCTGCCAGCGTTAATAGAGGTTTTTATCCAGCTAATATGGGGTAATGCCTGATCAAGAAAAATATCGCTAACCACCGTCGCGTTGGTGGTAAAAGCGATATCAATCCCCGCTTGTTTGGTGGCCACAACAATCTCATCAATCCGTTTATGCAACAGGGGTTCACCTTCACCCGCATACATAATGCTTTTTACCCCGAGCGCACCCATCTCGTGCAAACATGTAATCAGCCTATCCGCCTCCAAGGTTCTCGCTTGATAACCAATATAATCTACGGCACAAAATGTGCAGCGATGATTACAGGCACCCACCGGGGAAATTTCGATATACAGGGGAAATATTTTTTGGGCGCGTTGCCAATCATTATCCACTTCTAACAATTGTGCGACATACTTAGGATGGTAAATAAGCTTATGGCTATCGATACCTAGTTTATCCGTCATCATTTAAAAAATGTCCATCAGGCTTGGTTGACTTGACCATAATTTAAACCATCCATTAGCAAATGCTAGGCATTTCATAGGCGTTTAACAAATCGTCAAGATAAAATTAAGTATAGTTGAGTTTTTGACATAACAATGCCATTAAGCTGAGGGATTTTCAGCCTTTTAAAAACACTGTTCTAAAGGTAGTTGAACAACGATAAACTTTGAATTTTTGTATAAGATTGTTGGGCGGCTTGCAGTCCTGTCATTTGCAAATTCAAGGTAGTGATTGCTTCAGCGTAGTCCAAATCTTTAATTGCTGACAATGAGGTTTTCATTTGCAGCATAAAGGTTTCATTGATCATTTCTTGTTTGTCAATGCTATTTAATCTGGCGCCGACTTTAGACCTTATCTCAAAAATATTATCCATGGCCGAATTTAAGTTCTCACTCACCCGAGTTAGCGCATTATGATACATCGCTTTCGCGGTTGGCGTTGAAGTATCCACCACTAAGGCATCGGCAAAATCCTGCACCGTTTTAAACAGATCCTGATTAGGGCTCGGCTCGGTTAAAAAACGATCCCCTGGTTGCGGTGTGCCCTTTATCGTGATTTGATGACCGTTAAATGAAATCGCACTGTCATTCGCATAAGTGCCCGAGGTAACCACTCCACCGCCACTATCTGTCACCGTATAATCAGGGGGATTACCTGCAATAGCGGGGGAGGTAAATGTAATATTGTAATTATCGGGAATGTAAGTACCGACCACCGTATTGGAAAAAATCACCCCAGTACCGGTGTTAGCGGCATTCTCAGAAGCTCGAAACGTTCCATTACCCGTACGAATCTCTCTAAATACTTCATTTCCAGAATCACCCACAGGAAGACTAGTTGCCGGACCGATTCGAATACGACGCTGACCGCTATCCCCTCCGTAAATAAAATTACCAGCCCCATCGGGCGTAAACGGTTTTGAACTTCCCTTATACCCCGCAAAAAGATATTCACCATTGCTGTCCGATGTATTTGCCAAGGATAACAGCTGGTCACGCATTTGATTCACTTCTGCCGCAATGGTTTGGCGATTTTCTTTTGTCAAACTATCATTTTTACCTTGTACGATTAACTCGTTAAGCCGCTGCGCGACCAGCGTAACATTGGCTAAAATTCCTTCCTCTAGATTGAGCCGATTTTTAGCCAATATCACATTTTCTTCATATTGCTCTGTAATAGAAATTCTCTCTTCCATATTGAGTGCATTCGCTGCGCTATAAGGATCATCAGCAGGCGCTAACATTCGATTACCAGAAGCAATTTGCAGCTGAGTTTTACTCAAGTTCGCCTGCTGGGTTAGCATCGTATTGAGTGACGCCTGAGCCATCCCGATGGTCGATACGCGCATACCTTATCCTTTATCTTCTCACGGCTGAAATAAGTGTCTGAAACATTTGCTCTGAGGCTGATACTACCTGAGCGGCGGCAGCATAAGCTTGCTGGAATTGTATTAAATTCGCGGCTTCTTCATCAAGATTAACCCCTGAAATCGCATCTCGAAATTGTTTCGCTTGATTCAATAAAGCTTGTTGCGCATCTCTATTTATTTCGGCTGTTCTTGTTTTATGAGCAATATCAACCACAAATTGGCTATATGTATCATTGAATGTCGCGACGCCATTGGAAAAAATCCCCTGCTCCTGCAATTCAGAAAGCGCTAACATATTATTATTATCACCAATCCCCGCACTATTATAACCAAAGGTGAATTGGTCTCCCGGCCGAGGTGTCGCGGTGAGCCTTGCTCGGTACCCATAATCCAGGCCGGCGGCCGTAGGAAATATATCGGCACCAACACGTGGATCATACGCTATATTTGTATTACCAGGCATCGCCACCGGTGCGCCAGGTACAGAGTTATCATAGAGCGTATAGGTCAGTGGTGCGCCAGCCACCGTATTATCAAATTGCACCATAATAGGGGGAGATAATGCTTTAGCCGTGGTGGTAAAAACCGCATTGGTAATATCGCTGATCGTCGCAATACTCACTTTCCCGTTGCCCAAGTTTGCTATCTTCGCCTCAGACCTGATAGGCGATGCCGCCGCAATTCTTGTCGCATCGTCAATACGCACACCAATATCTCGCGCCCCATTGCGAGTCGGGCGAATTTGAAACACATCACCCACATTAACGGTCCCTGCTGTTAAATTTATATCCACCCCATCAAAATTAAAAGGAGGACCATCCCCTGGAATATTAAAATCCACGATGGCTCCGGTTTGCAAATTTTCTAATTTATAAGTGCTAGCGTTACGGAGTGTTAATCGATAATCCGCCGCGGACAAAACACTAATATCGCTAATTGTGGCAGAAAATACCCCGCGCCCTGTATTGTTCGTATTCGCGAATACCTCAGGTTGAGGTATTTTAAAAAAATCAACGCCCAAATCATCATTTAAGTCCATCCCTTGATTCTGAATTTCATTAAATTTAGTGGCTAAACCGATGGCTAAACGCCCCAATTGATTTAGCGCGGTATCGATGATATTCTTCCGAACATCCAATACGCCACCTAACTCACCCCCTTTCAAACTATTGGTTATCGGAAAAGTAATGCTACCCACACCATTGTTGGCATAAGTAATTTCATAATTATTTGCATCATTGGGGTCTGGGCGAGTTTGTAAATTCATTGACTGTTCCCCTAGCACAATGCTTTGACCACTACCGATAAAAACATTTACCGTACCATCGCTTTGAGAAACCGTATTGACCTGCACTTTTTCCGCTAACTGGCTAATTAAATTGTCCCGACGATCCAATAGATCATTGGGATTTCGCCCCCCCCCTTGCCCTAGCGCTATTTTGATATCTTTATTCATTTGCGCAACCGAGTCTGCAATACTATTAATGTCTGTCACTAAATTTTCTAAACGCGCATTGGTTGAATTACGTAAATCATCAACCCATTTGTACATTAGTTGAAAACGATCCGTCAGGGTATTCGCCTCCGACAGCATCACCGAACGCGCCGGCAAAGAAACAGGATCATCAGCGACCGCTTGTACGGCATTAAAAAAATCGGATAAAGATGGAGCAATGCCAGCTTTAGAATCTGCAATTAAATTATCTACCTGAGAGGCCAAATCGTAATAAATCGAACTCTGTTCTACCGCTGTCGTTCGGTTGCGCACTTGCAAAACAGCATTTTCTTCATAAAATCGACGCGTATTTGTCGCAGAGACACCTCCACCGATAAATCCAGCCCCAGAAGCGGCCCCTGATCGATTAACTAGATCAACACGCTGACGTGAATATCCCTCGGTATTGACATTGGAAATATTGTGGCCAACTGTCGATAGCGCGCTCTTAAACGCCGCTAACCCACTTGTTCCAACTCGCAAGATGTCGCCGCCCACTGATATCTCCTAAACCTATATTGATGAGTTCTGCTTCGTGCTAACTATAGAACACTCCCTGCCGTTCATGCTGATAATATAGATAATTCAGTCCCCCCCCGTCAAACAGGCGACCTGAGAAAACCCTATAAAAAGAGTTGTTGGCTTCGTTTAAACGAAGCCAACCAATATCTCAAAATTATTCATGAGCGGAATAGGGGTTATCGTTTTCTGACGTAAGTACTTCTGGCTTTTCGTTAGTGACGCGCTGATCCACCGTACCAGCAAGTTGCTCAACAATAATATCCGCCAAACCTAACCCACCCGTTTTAGCTATATTCATTGACGTCTGATCATCCAACATCGATTGATAGAGATTACTGGTTTCACTATCAAATATCGGATCTCCTAGACTGGCATCTCGCATACTTTTCAGCATCATCTTGACAAACATTCCTTCAAATTGACCAGCCACTTCGCGTAGTCCATCCAACGACTGGCTCTGTTTTCCATGCTTCAGGGCACTCAAACTTTGAAAATCTAAATAGAAATCAGTATCCGTATTTTGTAATTTCATAAAATAATAATTTGTTTAATAATTAATTCATTTACATATAATGCGTTATTCGTGCCATCATTAAACGGCCGAGCTAGCAATACCAGTAGCCTACTGAAAAAATGTATTTTGTTGTATTTTATTAACCCAATCCCCTGCCCGAATGACTAGCCTTGAGACAACTTGACCAACAAGCGGCATAAACTGTCACCACACTAAGCGGAAAAATTTAGCCGCAGTGACAAGTAATGGGCAGTAAAATTCGGGGGGTGGGAGAAAGAGAGGGGGAATTTAAAACGAAAGATAAAGCACACAAATAAATTCAATCGCCACTTAGTGGCAATTCACCACTCAATTTGTATTACTCTGGCAACCACTATTCAGATCTTGATTTGTGACTGATGGGCTTCGCTCTACCCATTCCTTAAATGTTAGTACCGAACAAAAATTTACTCAGATGCATGATCAAACAATGCGCGAATATTAATCACACGCTTACGGTTCACACCAAAATCTAGATAACCTGCTCGGGATGCCGAGCGAACATGGATCAATTTCGCGACGTCATCAAACATAAATTCAATATCATCAATAAAGCGAAATACAAATGAGGCTTGAGTCACATGAATATAATTACCATCATTTGATACCACAACCGTTCGAGGCAACTGCGTCACTATTGATAATAAACGCTGTTTAGCGATCTCCAAATCGCCACTATAACTCAAAGGCGCTACCTTATTCTTAGCATTCTCAGCAAGCGAAGAAACACAATTTAGTGAATCTAGGCAAGGAGCCAAGGAATTAGCCATCACAACCGGACATGCAAACAAAAAGAAAAATAATAACCAACCTGCTATCTTCATAAAAATTATATCGTAAACGGCAATCCGCTTTCTCACCTAGGTTTCATTTAACATAATGACATTTATCATAGCAGGTATTTCTCACATCCCCAAGGCTCTGTTAAATCACTTTTACGATACCTCCATGATGAGACACGAAGGTGAGAGAATAAGCTACGCAGCCTGTTATAAAAAAAGGCAAGCCAACTTATGAAAGATGGGACAATTGCGATTTCAAAAATTAATCGACTATAGACTATAGCTGCTGGCACCCCTTTCTGCGTACCGATGAAGGAATCGATATCGCTATTTTATTAACAGTATCTCATTGCGCTGTTGCTGATATAATAAACACCCAACGGCACAGAATCCCATCAAAAATTTTCTCTTACCAAACACAGCATAAACCACGCGGCGCACAATTGAGTATATATTTACAGTTATTTTTTGGTCGATGATACCCAAGCGGAACGAACTTTAGGAACACCAGTGCGAGAATTTAGATTCTCTACAAATTCTTTAGCATAGTGCGTGACTTGCTGTAATGTCCCGCGCATATTGCCGACAATGGTAGATTTATCGCGGCCAACAACATAGCGGTACCATTCACCCCCTCCCCCACCTTCAGGCGCTTCAGTTTTTTCTACACTGACTACGGTATACTCTTTCCTAATCAATACATCTCCGCCATCTAATGACATAACCATCCCCCCTCTCTCGGCCAAACTCTCAATACATGACCAAAGTATAATCACGTTTTATTGACGATACCTTGAGCACTAAACCGCTCAAGCTTGTGGCAAAGCCGACTTTTCATTGAACAACGCCTAAATATTTTAAGGATTCCCCCTAAAATAAACTCCCTTTTTTCATTTTGCTATCTTTATAATACCAGCTCATTAATTGCACAATACGCTTGAAGGCTATATTTCAACCAATCCAAAACTACCGCTCATTTGCGCTAGCAAAATGTGTAAACGCCGGAATCAAATTCACCTTGCAAACGTCAAACACCCAGCTTACCCGACGTTATTTCAGTCAAACAAGCTAACGGCGTGTCGGCGAATCAATCATTAATTTGCAATATAAAAGCGACCAATAAAATCCATCCCTGACTGCCAACATCGACGCTAGTATAGCAGGCATATGGGGTTTTATCTCTAAGAAACTAACCGAAAACATCGATTACTTGTTTCATCAATCTCAATCACGTTAGCCAAAGAAGTAATACCCAGATTATACTGAGTGAAAAAAAATTGGTGCTATTTTTATCAAAGCCAACGCGACACTTTACCACGCATTCGAAATAGTCAGCTAACATTCATCCGCAGCGGAGTATACCTAAGTTGCAAATCCGCTGCTAGCCTACTAGTATATTGGTATAGTGCTAACGCTCATCCTCAGCCATAAAGGAATAAATTTTATCCGTCATTCCCTTACGGATGGCATTGCATGAAACGGTTAGCACTATCATTTTCAAAATCCGCACGCCGCCGCTTCAATTGTAGACTAAAAAACTGTTTCAATGCAAATAGCCCAAGCAAGCACCTATTTACACTTATTTTTTACCTGTGCGCCTACCCATTCGAATATCAGCTATATCACAATCAATTCAGCCCTTAATGCACCAGCCTCCTTAAGTGCTTCTAAAATGGCAACCAAGTCGCCCGGCGCCGCACCGACCTCGTTAACCGCACGCACAATCTCATCCAATGAAATGCCGGGATTAAATAGAAACATACGATTCCTCTCTTGGCTCACATCAATATCTGTATTTGGCGTCACCACCGTATTGCCACCGGACAAAGCCCCAGGTTGACTTGCCTCTGGGCGTGCGGTGATCCGCACAGTTAAACTCCCATGTGTCACGGCCGCCGGTGTCACCCTCACATGACTGCCAATTACTACCGTGCCCGTTCTTGAATTGATAATCACTCTGGCTGGCGCATCTGCTGGGTTCACTTGAATATTTTCTAATACGGAGACAAATGAAACACGCTGTGATGGATCGCGTGGTGCTCGTACCGAAATCGAAGATCCATCGATCGCTTGCGCCGTTTCCTCCCCTAATTCCGCATTGATCGCTTGCGCCAAACGATGGGCCGTCGTAAAATCCGGTACATGTAAATTGAGTACAATCGAATTTCCTTTTTGAAATGAAGTTTCTACACCACGTTCCACGGTTGCCCCATTAGGTATTCGACCACTGCTGGGTATATTCACTGTCACACTTGAGCCATCCGCCGCCGCCCCAAACCCGCTCACCACAAGATTGCCTTGAGCAATGGCATAAACATTACCATCGACCCCTTTCAATGGGGTCATTAGCAAACTTCCACCACGCAGGCTTTTTGAATTACCAATAGAGGATACCGTCACATCGATTCGTTGCCCTGGCTTAGCAAAGGCTGGCAAATCGGCATGAATAGAAACTGCCGCCACATTTTTTAGTTGTGGCACAACACCCGGCGGTAAAGTAATACCAAATTGCGACAACATACTTTTCATGCTTTGCACAGTAAAAGGCGTCTGACTGGTTTGATCACCCGTACCATTTAAGCCAACCACAATACCATAACCCACTAACTGATTACTTCGCACGCTGGCGACATCAGAAATATCTTTAATACGATCCGCTTGCACCTGGCACACAATAACCATCGTCAAACTAAGAAAAATTATTTTATTCATTAAGGTTAACATATACTGTCCCTTGCAACATTAAAATGGCCACCAGGAACTATTGAAAAAACGAGTTAACCAGCCTTGTTCATTAGCACTGGCAACGGGACCTGAACCGCTATAAATAATTTGCGAATTGGCAACATTGCTCGATAATACGGTATTATCGCTACCGATATCTGCCAACCTAACAATGCCTGAAAAACGAATATGCTCACTGCCTTGATTCAGCGTTAATCTTTTTTCACCTTGCACCACAAGATTGCCGTTAGCCAGTACTTCTGACACCGTCACACTGATGCTCCCTGACAAACTGTTGCTTTGCCGAGAATTACCTTGCCCAGAAAAATCACTCGAGCCCGCTAAAGAGGTGGATAATACATTTTGCCCGAATGCGCTCACACCACCACCAAAAATAATCGGTGCCGCCGCTTCTACGTTACTGCCCTTTGAGGTACTCGTGCTTGCACTTTTTTGCGCTTTGGTGTTTTCTCTCAAAATAATATTAATAATATCACCCACCCGCTTAGCGGACGTATCTGAAAACAAATCGATGCCATAACCTGCTTGATAAATACTGCCATTACCTTGTGGCGCGGGCGATGACAAAATCGGACGAATAGGAACAAATTCAGGGGCGGGCTTTAGGGGTGGATTAGCACTGCATCCCATCACAAAAACAGTCCATGCGATTAATTGATATTTTTTCATTGATTTAACAACTAGCTTATAAATTATTACTTAAATAACCCAGCATACTATCTGTGGTTGAGATTGCCTTGGAGTTCATCTCATAGGCACGCTGAGTTTCAATCATATTAACTAATTCCTCCACAACATTCACATTTGAACTTTCTAAAGAGCCTTGGATTAACCCTCCTAAGCCTTGCAAACCTGGCGTTCCTGCTTGAGGTGCGCCGCTGGCAACGGTTTCCACATACATATTTTCTCCCATCGGTTGCAATCCACCAGGATTAATAAAATCAATCGTTTCAATATTACCTACTTGCACAGGGGCGACGTCACCCCGCTGCATCACGGTAACGATACCATCCGAGCCAATGGTTACTGACTGAGCATTTTCTGGGATGGTAATTGCTGGTTGCAACAAATAACCGCTAGAATTGACCATCTGTCCTGTACCATTTAAACTAAAGGCACCATCTCGCGTATAACCAATCTCTCCACTGGGTAACAATGTTTGAAAAAATCCTCGCCCCTGAATGGCAAGATCATATGGATTATCAGTAATAATCATATTGCCTTGCGCATGGATTTTTTCTGTCGACACAGTACGCACACCACTGCCCAACATTAATCCAGAAGGTAATACCGTATCTTCGCTGGATTGTGCACCGGCTTGCCGCACATTTTGATAAATCAAATCTTCAAAATTTGCCCGAGTTTTTTTGAAACCAACAGTACTCACATTAGCTAAATTGTTGGAAATAACCGCCATCCGCGTCTGCTGAGACTCCAGCCCCGTTTTTGCTACCCACAAGCTACGATCCATAGTGTTTACCTATTTAATTAATCTCAGAGAGATATTAGCTAATACGCATTAATTTCGCACTGGCTTCATCATTCTCTTTAGCCGTTGCCATGATTTTTATTTGCATTTCATAATTTCTTGCCAAGCTAATCATCGTCACCATGGCATCTACAGCACTCACATTACTACGCTCTAGCACGCCTGTAATCAACTTGACATTGAGATCATTATCTGCAACTCCACCATCTTTCAGATATATTAAGCCATCTTTGCCTTTTTTCAGGTCGGCGCTATCCGGATTAACTAATTTGATACGATCCACAACCGCTAATGTGGCGGCCCGCTGCCCAATCTGACGTATGGTGATGGTTCCATCATTCCCTATATTCATATTTTCTGCCGGCGGTATGGAAACGGGACCACTGGCACCCAATACTCGATAACCAGAAGCTGTCAGCAAAAAACCTTCCGGTGAAACACTTAAATTGCCCGCGCGGGTATAAGCTTCAACGCCCTCATCATTTTGTATGGCAATCCAGCCATCACCTGAAATAGCCATATCTAATGGTCGCCCAGTACTATCCAATGGACCAGGGCTAAAATCAGTCGCCGGCCTCTCTGTCATTGAAAAAGCTCGACTGGGATGCCCGTCACCATATACCGGCATACTTCTAAATTGAGCAAGTTCTGCCTTAAATCCAGTCGTACTAATATTCGCCAAATTGTGTGAGTTAACAGCTTGCGATAACAAACTCTCTTTTGCACCGGTCATCCCAATATACAGCATACGATCCATATCAATATCTCACTCGGTTTATTATCGAATATTAATCAATGTTTGAGCAATGGTATCTGCCGTCGATATCACCTCAGCATTAGCTTGATAGTTTCGCTGCGCCACAATTAAGTTAACCAATTGATCAGCCACCTCTACATTAGATGACTCTAGCGCTCCGGATTGTATTAAGCCTAAATTTGAAGATCCTGGCTGCCCTAAAACTAAGTCACCCGCATTACTCGACTCAATCCACAAATTATCCCCTGCCACCCCTAAACCTTGTGGGTTAGCAAATGTGGCCAATGCGACCATGCCAAGTGCATCCGCATTGCCATTGGTATAACGTGCGAATACAATACCATCCTCTGATACATCAAACCCTGACAACATACCCGTAGAAAAACCATCTTGCGATAAGGCGTTGACAGAAAAATCGCTGCCAAATTGAGTGGTATCAACATATTCATAAGCCAAACTAATATTACTTGCCCCCGTCCCAGGATTAAACGGCGCATAAGATATTTCATTGGGACTATTAAGCCCTGGCGGGGATACCGTATTTAATGTGCCATCAGGATTAAATTCCAAAACACCGGGTGCATTTTCCGCTGCACCCAATGGATCAATTTGCTGCCCATTAACAAAATAAAAAGTCTGCCAAGTATTTGGAAAATTTCCACCCGTCGGTGCCGTATCTACTTTTCGATAATAGGTCGTGGCAACCTGCGGCACACCCAACGAATCATAGATTGAGGTCGATGTCACATGGTTGTAAGTCGTAGGGTCAGCCGCATCAAATGGAGTGGTCGTTACATCCGAGGCCGTACCGACAACCGTAAAAGGTGTCACATCCGCGTTTAGATTTAAATCAGCTGAAACCAAGCTGGTTTCTTGTGGTGCTCCAATATCCGTATTCAATTTTAAATCAACTAATCGCCCAGTATTAAAGCTCGTTTGATTACCCACCGTCACCGGATCGAAAACTTGTAACTTCTGACCTGTGGCATTGGTCACAAATCCTTTTTCGTCAAGCCCAAAGGCACCCGCCCGTGAAAAATACTGCCCTTGCTCATCCTTGACGACAAAAAATCCATCACCAGTAATCGCTAAATCAGTACTATTATCGGTATAATCGATATTCCCCTGGCTGAATATTTGACGAATTTCCGCAACACGCACCCCACTGCCTGCCGTCACGCTTGCAATCGATCCCGAGCTTGCTGCATAAACATCAACAAACTCTGCGCGTGACTGCTTAAAGCCTGTCGTTGAAGAATTCGCAATATTATTACCGGTAATTTTTAATTCCGTCGAGGCGGCGCGCAAGCCGGTTAATGCAACACGAAATGGCATAATAATTTATCCTTTTATTTTTTGTTAATAATACCAGTAACAGAGATTAAAAATTATCTCTATTACTTTAAATAATTTCCCTAACTGCATTCATTCCTACGGAGCCTAAACCACCAATATTCAATGTCATGGATTGTCCTGCCCGCCCCAATGAGACACTTTCTACCGGCACCACCACCAACGGTTGTAATCCACGTTGTCCATTGACGGTATTCGCTTCAGCTGCAATCGAGTATTTGCCAGCCGGCAAAGCTTCGCCGTTTTCTCCAGTACCGTTCCAATCAAACTTAACCATTCCTGGCGTTTGCGAACCCATGGATAAACGTTTAACTAATTGACCGGCATCGTTTTGAATGGAAATCACCAAATCACTGGTACTCTCAGTTAACTCAACAGCACCCGACATACCACCTTGCTCTGTTAGCTCAACGACATCCGAGGGAACCAAGACCTGGCGACCCACCAGACTCGAAGCTTGCAAAGCTTGATTGGAAACAAGCGAGTTGCTTAATTCATTGAATGATTTCTGCATCTCCTGGATGCCACTCACCGTACTAAACTGTGCCATTTGCGCTAAAAAATCACCATTATCCATGGGCTTATTAGGATTTTGATTTTCAAATTGAGCGATCATTAAATCTAAAAAATCTTTTTGGCCTAAGGTATCTCGTTTTTTCGCTTCTTCCGCTTGTTTTTTCTGTATGCTGAGCTGATCAATTAATGGTGAATCTGGGTTAATCTTTGCCATGGTATCTCACTCCAGCGACACCCTTTTATTGCTGCCCAAGGCGCAGGGTTGCCATCAATAATTGCTTAGAAGTATTAATTGCTTCCACATTATTCTGGTAAGAACGAGAGGCGGACATCAGGTTAGCCATTTCTTCGACGGTATTCACGTTCGGCAAAAAAATGTATCCATCTTCATTGGCCATCGGATGCTCGGGTTCATAACGAGTTCGCAATTCGCTTTGGTCTTCAACAATCCCCATGACTTGTACACCTACACCCGCTTGCTTCGACGTGCCATTGCTAAATTCGCTTAACAAGGTGGCAAAAACCGGCTGTCGGGCACGATAGGTTTTTTCAGTGCTACTACTCACGGTTTCTGCATTCGCTAAATTACTGGCCGTCACATTCAGACGTATCGATTGGGAGCTCAACCCTGAGCCCGATATTTGAAATACATCAAACAAAGACATATACTTTATTCTCCTTTTATCGCTGCCAACAAAGACTTTATCTTACCACCTAAAAAATGTACGCTCGCTTGATATTGAATTGCATTCGCTGAAAATTCAGCCTTCTCAATTTGAGAATCTACCGTATTACCATCAATGGAAGGTTGCAAAGGACTGCGATATAACAATTCATTCGCTAACTCCCCTGTTGGACCCACTTGTATATGCTTCGCATGCGTGGTACGCATCATATCTGCTGGTTGACCATGCATACTCTGCTGCAAAATACGCTTAAAATCCATATCTCTTGCTTTATAATTAGGCGTATCGGCATTGGCGATATTCGAGGCTAAAATAGACGTTCTTTTGGCTCGCACATACATTGCTTGCTCGTGTATCCCCATCGCCTTATCTAAATTAAATCGCATTTTTTACTCCTAATAAAAATCGTTTTTACAAACGAAGCAAGCTTTACGCCATTATTTTTATATATTTAATTCAGCAAGTTGTAAGTTAGCAATGCATTGATGGTAGGGCTAACGGCAAGGCTTAGCCGCTTATCGACTAGCTCATAGAGAAGCACAGCAGAGATACCCACAAGAGGAAGTGAACAGACAATGGAAAAATTACCCGAAAAATTAAGAGATCGGAAACACGCCTTACTCTATTTTTTGATACACCACACCTTGTGATGTTCTTAGCATTTGATAAATATCCGTATAACGGTTTGGCGTTTCTGAACCACCCAACATCAAATAAGCTTTTGGATGAAGCACGTCACCCAGTCTATTTAAAATATCTTTTTTAAACTCAGAAGAAAAATATATCAATACATTCCGACAAAAAATCACATCAAATTTTCCTAGACCAATATAGGAGTTTTGTAAATTTAAATTTTTGAATTCAACTCTGTTTTTAATTTCAGGCTTAACTTTCCACTGGCGGCCACACTCGGTCAAGAATTTTTTTTTGCGCGCTTCCGATAGTCCACGTGATAATACCGCCGTATCATACATACCTTGGTGACATTCTTGCAGCATTGATGAAGAAATATCCGTGGCAATAATTTGCACACCCGCCGCAAATGAGCCGGGATGCTTAGCGATATATTCTTGCACCAAAATGCTCAAAGAATAAGGCTCTTGTCCTGACGAACAAGCCGCCGACCAGATTCGAAAAGGTCTGCATTTTAGTCTAGCGTATTCAGGAAAAATAACATGCTGCGCAATATCAAAGGGATATTGGTCACGAAACCATAAAGTTTCATTGGTTGTCATCGCATTGATGACACTTTCTTGCAAGCTCGGATATTTATTACTACGTAGTTGATCGAGCAATTCACCATAAGAAGTAAAACCATATTTATCAATCAAGCGATTTAAACGACTGCTAACTAAATAGTGCTTATTATCGCCTAGCACAATCCCGCAGGCTTGCTCCAGAAATTCTCGGAAGCCATCATAAACCAAATTTGTTAATTTACGTTTACTCAATGGCTGATCTCATTGACGAATCATCCACCGAACCGATGCCAACAACCCTTTGCAAATCAATCATTGTGATGGTTTTATCACGCAACGTCACCTCCCGACAAACAGCGGGATATGCATTCGGCACATTGTTTAATACCAGACACCGCAATACTTCCTGTACTTTAAACACAGGAATACCATCGCAGCGCTGCCCATTAAGCCAAAACAATAATAATTCCAAGCGATTGCGCCCAACAAATTGAGTTCGCTGGTCAACACCGATCAATAAACCTACCATGATAGAAAATCCAATGTCACTTAACGAATGCTTTACTATCGACACCTTGCTGAGTAATCCTAACAAAATATTCATGCTTAGCGAACAGCTTAAAAAAACCGGTCCAATGTTTGCTGTTCATAATAGCCATCGCTTTTAAAAAAGGACAATAGCTTGCCCACCCCTTACCCATTCATAAAAAAGGGCTTATTGGTTTTACAAATACCAATGCTCTGCTTCATGATGATCTTGCCTTATGTAAGTATGGCTCAACAGACAATTCAATCACTCGAAGAAATTGAAAGCGCTGTCCATTCCTTTGTTTTAAAACAACTGGATAACCCTAAAAAAAATCATATAGAAATCACCGTTAACAAATTAGACCATCGACTTAAGCTCGCCGCCTGCGAAACTCCATTGACACTCTATCTGCCAACCAATCAATCCATCCAACGACGCACATCCGTCGGTGTAAAATGCCATAAACCCAAACCATGGAACCTTTACATCCCAGTTATCGTTAAAAAATATGGGAATGTGGTTGTCACAAGTCGACCCTTAACTCGTCACACTCAGCTAACACCAAACCATATACATCTCGTGAAAAAAGAGCTCAGTCGTTACCGTCGCGGCTACTATCAAAGCATCGAAGAAATCGAAGGGCTCATCACGCTGCGCCCGATACGGGCTAACAGTGTATTAACACCCAGCATGTTGAAGCCGGCTTATTTAGTTAAAAAAGGAGAAACCGTACACATCATCGCACTATTAGGCGGCCTGGAAGTTCGGATGGTCGGTAAGGCTTTAGCTAACGGTATTAAGGGACAAGTCATTCGCGTCAAAAATTTATCGTCAAAAAAAACAATTCAAGCTGTTATTATACAAATCGGCCAAGTCGCCGTTCGTATTTGATTAAAATACAATATGTTATAACAACAAACCATAACGTTACCCACCTCCTCCCCTAAACCTGAATCGCTGTAATATTTATATTTCAGTTGCATCCTCCCCCTATTTTAGGCTATAAATTCTTCTTAGCACCAACATCCAATAGTGAGCACCTTGTCACAAAAAAAAATCTAAAGATTTTAAATTGCGTGTCGACAATGGTTCTAGGTCGAATATCTTTAAAGAGGATTTTATTTATGGCCAACGAAATTTCAGGCTCATCTCACGCCAATCGTGCGATAGCCACGGAAAATGTAAAAATAAGTCATACTACCCCCATCAAAAAGACCGATGAAGTATCGCGAGCGAAGCTTCCTACCAGTGATACGATCAACATCACAAATACGGCAACACAATTACAGCAAATTGAAGCTAAACTCGCGGCAGAACCGGTGGTGAATATGGAAAAAGTCAATGCAATAAAAGCACAAATCGCTCAAGGCACCTTCACCGTCGATCCAGAAAAAGTCGCAGACAAACTTATTGAAATAGAAGGCATGATTCGTGCTAAACTTTCCACATGAATGACAAATTTGTAAAAACGCTAAAACCACTGCTTGATAAACAGCTGACAATGACCGTTGCATTAAAAAACTTGATGGAACGTGAATATGCCACATTAAATACCGCCAAATCACTTGGGCTGGATGAGATCATCCAAAAAAAGCAAAAAGTGATCGACGACCTAGACAAGTTGAATAAGAATTGGCAACAATTATTAGCCGCTTCTCAGGTTGACATTTCGGAACAAAATATTCGCCTTTTCCTCGCAAAGCTCGACCCGAGTGAGACATTCGGTCTGCTGATGAACTGGAATGCACTATGCAAACATACCAAAGCATGTCAACGACTTAATACCGTTAATGGCACCGTCATCGTGTTACGCCAACACGCCACACGACAAGCCTTAGATATCCTGCAAGGCAAATCACATAGCAATACCTATGGGCCGAAAGGTCAAAAGTTATCAAACAACTACGGCGGCCATTCCATCGCGACCGTATAACTAAATGTTATTCCAGCAATAAATACTGCCGAGCCCGTCGATAATCTTCTGGCCAATCCACATCCCATAATGACGGGTATTCAAAGCATGGCCAGCCCAATCGGATAAAATGAGCACGAGTCACTTCCATCACCTGGTCAGTCCCCCACTGAATATCGGAAAATAACCCCCTCTCAACCCTGTTTAAACCTAGTAATACATAACCTCCATCCGTGGCTGGGATAACAACGGCAGTATTTGTCCGTATTTTTGCAAAAGATTGCCGGATATGACTGGCCTCCAATACCGGGCAATCCGTGCCAATCACAATGACACACTTATATTGGCGAAGTGCATCACTAAATGCCTGATACATCCGTTGTCCCAGGTCTTCTCCCATCTGTGGCTTCAAGACAACATTGAAATGTTGTTGCATTTGCTTAAAAAAATCACTATGACAATCTGGACTACACCATAATTGCGTCGTCCATTCGTTACTGACCATACGCGCTAAGGTATGCATGACTAAATCAACATGAACCGCCCTCGCTTTTTCAGCACCCAACTCAGAAATCAACCGGGTTTTCACTTTCCCAAGCGCGGGGGCCTTGGTAAATATCATCAGTAAATTTTCACTTCTGCCTAACTGGCTATTCATTGCTCGTCATTATCTTCCTAAGAAGCGGCTTGGTTAAAAAATGAAGCGGCTGAAAAACCATCAAAATGACCGCTTATCCTGATCCTTTTCGGCAAATAGCACGGCTATTCTTCTCAAACGATCGAAAAAATTGTCTCATTTTGATGACTTTTCGCTCAATATTTTTTAACCAAACAGCTTCTAAACCAAATAAAGATTCTCATTCAATGTCCAATCAAATTCGTGTATATTCAGCACGACCATCAACTACCATTTTCGCGCCCAGATTTAGGTAAGATTGGATCGACCGGATTGACGACCCGTAGGTGCTTTAGGCCATTCAGGATGACTAAAGGGAGTTAGGAGGTAGAATAACGCATGGAGCAATTATCGAGACAAAGCCAAGCGCTAAACAAGAAAGTTATTACATGCCCATTCCTTAGCAACAAGTGCCGACAGATGATTCATCGGATATTTGATAGCTAGCCCCCTTTGTTTGAGAGGCCGGTCGCAACGTGCCCGCTGGCGCACACCAGTGTCTGGGTTCCCACAAAGTGGCGGGCGCAATACCAATAAAATCATCTTTATAAGGGCCTTGCGTTAACATACCAAAGGTTCTTTCACATACCGCAATTCGTTCGCCTCGCGGAAAAATGTGGCCTTCTTCGTCATGGACATTAGCGTAAGGACCTTTGTAAATAACCGCATGACCTCGATCAATACAATCATTACCTTCACCCTTCACCGCCGTCAAAGTCACCGAACGAAATTCGAGCCCCTCAACCACTTGCCAAGGCGTTTCCTCCCATTTATCAAAACACACGGCAACAAATCCCGCGTCAACAAAGGCCTCCATCAACTCATGCTCTTGAAACGCGCCAGAAATACAGCCACTCCATAGTTCTGGATCATTTTTAAGTGTATCGGGGACAAACTCATCGCTCACGATATCAGAAATTGCCACTCGACCACCGGGCTTTAAGACACGAAATATTTCGTGGACAAGCTGAGTTTTTTCCGAATCGCTCACCAGATTAAGTACACAGTTGGAAATCACTAAATCAATCGAATTGTCTTTAATGAGAGGATTGTTTTGTCGTTGACGCGCTTGATAGTCACCTAATGCCGAATAATCTTTTGCATTTTTAACGGGATGATCGGCAAGCCTTTGTTCCATGGCCGTCACATCCAGCGCCAAATCCTGAATATACCCTTTTACAAACGCGACACGATCGCTCCCTAACTTATCCGCCATTTCTTGTTGATATTTTCTTGCAAGCATTAACATGTCATCATTCATATCAACGCCAATCACCTTACCTTCTTGACCCACAATACTCGCGGCCATATAACAAATTTTACCACCGCCACTACCAAGATCAAGCACCGTATCGCCTGGACGCACATAACGTGATGGATCACCACAGCCATAGTCTTTATCGATAATTTCTTGGGGAAGCAGGGCTAACGCCTCGCTATCATAGCCAACAGGGCAACATAATAATTCTTGACGCTCTTTGGCACCGCCAGAATAGCGATCTAATACACTCGCATTTAAATCCACGCTTGACTCCTCGTAATTACTCTATTATTTTATTGATCCAAATCATTCGCTACCGATATACCATCAGAATTTTTATGATAATGCGCCACCACAACTACTGCCACTGCCCGCCGTACATCCGTAACAATGATCTGCCACCACAATGGGATTGCCATTTAAATCATATTTTAGCAAGTCATTGATATGTGCTTTAGGCCGATTTTCCATTCTCAGTGGCAAATCTAGCATTTGATTAAAATCGCAATCATAGACATAACCCTGCCAATCTACACTGATTAAGCGACGACACATAACCGTCGGCAAATTAACCTTTGCATACGATGTTTTGAGTAATGACATGTAATGATGGAATTTCCCCTTGGAGACCAACATGCTTCCAAAGCGCTGGATGGGCATATTGGTGATGGTATACAACTGGTTAAACACAATACCAAAGTGTTGTTGTAAATGTTTTTTATAGTCAGCTTCAAGCTCAGCTTGAGCCGGAGGCAAAACCCAACCTTGCGGATTATAAACCAAATTGAGTCGTAAACCACTATTTGGCTGACCATAACCCAACGCATTTAATGCTTGTAAACCACGAATACTACTTTGAAAAACCCCCTTTCCTCGCTGCTGATCAACATTGTCTTCCATATAACAAGGTAGTGAGGCGGTAATTTCTACTTTGCGATCCGCTAAGTAATTTGCCAAGCTTTCCTGGCCCGGCTCTTCCAGCACGGTAATATTACAGCGGTCCATCACATTGATATCGCTTGCGACGGCGGCATCAACCAAATCACGGAAGTGGGGATTAAGCTCCGGTGCCCCACCGGTTAAGTCGATGCTTGTCACACTTGATTGGCGCATAAATTCGATAATTTGCTGCACCGTTTCTAAGGTCATATTCTCTTTGCGCTTAGGACCCGCACTGACATGACAGTGCACACATTGCTGATTACATCGATACCCCAAGTTAACTTGCAACGTTGTCAAAGTATCTCGACGCAGCTCCGGAAAATCCGAAACCTCTAATAAAGGTAAAGTGGCACGCATATTCTATCTCCTAAACCGACTTCTATATTGTCAGATACCAAGCGATGGCAATCGCCAATTTTAAAGGTGTTCATTTAGCCTTTCACCTTATCAGCACCGTATGTGACACTCACGGCCTACTACCAAAACCCGCTCATCATTGACCCAAACGATCGAGTGACTCATTGCAGTAAATATACCCATCGCCGACACTATTTTAACCGGCCCCCCGTCAACTTATCTAAAAATAATTGGCTATCGGTATAGAAAAAAATTACCCAATGAGTACAGCGATCACAAAATTCTCACGTCACCCTTGAACGGGCAAAGATTTTTACTTGCGACAAGCCACAAATCATGTACATTATCCAGGTCATGCGCAGTACAAGCAAACAACAAGGCCGCTTCCTTTGCTTTCTAGACATCATGAAAAAAAAAATGTTACAGTGCTGCTTTTACCACCGTAATTAACGACAACTCGGGGGATAAAATGAGAAACACAAGAGACTACTCAACCGGATGAAAAATCCAACATGAAAGATGACATATTAGTAACCAAATTACTCGCCGGTGATGAAGCCGCGTTTCGGCACCTGGTTAAATCCTATCAAAGTATTATGCTAAAAGTTGCCCGAGCAATCGTCGGCCCATCCATTGCTGAAGAAGTGGTGCAAGAAACCTGGTTATCTGTGATTAAAGCATTGCCAAACTTCCAACAACGATCGAGTTTAAAAACCTGGATACTACGCATTGTTAGCAACTGTGCCAAAACACGCTTGCGCAAGGAATCTCGTAATATTGCCGTCGGCAGTGCCGAAGACCTCGCTCAACTATCGATTCCTGCCGATCGCTTTACTGAAAATGGCATGTGGCAGATGCACCCGAGCGTCTGGCACGGAGAAACACCCGATCAAATTTTAGGCAGCGAACAATTGAAAGAAGTAATAATAAAAGAAATCAATAAGTTACCGCCTCTGCAACAATCTGTGCTAATTTTACGCGAAATTGAAGACATGGAAATGGAAGAAATATGTAAGATTCTTGAGGTTTCTGCATCTAATAGTAGAGTACTATTACATCGCGCCCGAACACAACTCTGGAATGCGATTGACCAACACGAGAGTCAAACATCATGATAAGTTGTCGTGACATTGCTAAATTATCGAGCCAATACCTCGACCAAGATCTACCGTTGATGACGCGGATGCGCATAAAAATACATCTAATGATGTGTGTCCATTGCCACCGTTTTATGAAACAATTACAGGCAACCATCAATGCAGTCAAACACTTGAAGGAACCAGAAATAACACACCCTGATATTGATAATCAAGTAGCTAACTTACTGCAGCAACATAGGCAAAACCAAAAATAACCCCAGGTATGTAGGTCGCCATCAGCACATCAAATCAATAGTTAGCTTAATTTTCGATCACTACGACCTACATAAACTGCCGTAAATAACCTAGTACATCCGACTTCTTCAATCTGATGCTTAATGCAATGAAACAAAAAACAATATTAATCACTGGTGGTGCCGGTTTTATTGGCTCAGCCGTTGTCCGGCAGCTCATCGAAGAAACAAACCATATTATCGTAAATATCGATTGTTTAACTTATGCTGGCAATGTGTCATCGCTCGGCGCCGCCAGAAATCATGAGCGCCATATTTTTCAGCAAAAAAATATCTGCCACCAACAAGACATGCATGGCATCTTCAAGCAATATCAACCCAGTGCCATCATGCATCTTGCCGCCGAATCCCATGTTGACAGATCTATCGAAGGTCCGGCGGATTTTATGCAAACCAATATCATGGGTACCTTTAGCTTGTTAGAAGCCACCCGCCAATATTGGTCCACCCTGGATCACACACGACAGCAAGCTTTTCGCTTTCACCACATCTCCACCGATGAAGTTTTTGGCTCCTTGCCAGCCCATGGCTATTTCACAGAAACCACACCGTACTCGCCGAATTCACCCTACTCAGCCAGCAAAGCCTCATCGGACCATTTAGTCCGTGCCTGGTACCATACCTTTGGCATTCCCACGCTGATAACCAACTGCTCCAATAACTACGGTCCCTACCAATTTCCCGAAAAACTCATCCCGCTGATGATACTCAATGGCATGGAAGGAAAAAAATTGCCCGTCTATGGACAAGGTAATAATATACGCGACTGGCTATATGTGGAAGATCACGCCCGCGCCTTGCGGCTAGTGCTAGAAAAAGGACAGGTTGGCGAAACCTATAATATTGGTGGCCACAATGAAAAAACCAATATTGAAGTGGTCAAACTCATTTGCCAACACTTAGATGACTTAATAGAAACGCCCATCGCCAAACCTCATGCACAATTCATCGAATACGTGCAAGACCGTCCAGGCCATGACCAGCGTTATGCCATTGACGCCCAGAAAATTCAAAAACAACTCGGTTGGACACCGCAAGAAACATTTGACACTGGCCTCAAAAAAACGGTGCAATGGTATTTAGATAATACCGCCTGGTGGCAAACTATATTATCCGGGGAATATCAACGACAACGACTCGGGCTTGCCGCCGATTGACAAGCCTTCTTCTAAAAACGGCTTCTCAGCCTCGTCACTGGCCATTTTTTTAATATCGCACAGCGGAATCTCCCATAAATTCGCTTTTTTTAGAAATTCAAATCCAGTCCCCGTCGGTCGGATATTGTCAGGCAAATGCTCGATATCCGCCATCGACGGCGCTAAACAAGATAAACGATAAATAATATTTCGCAACTCCCGAATATTGCCAGGATAAGCGTATTCCTTTAAAAAAACCTTGAGTCTGGGTGACATGCGAACCGGTGATCGATTCAATTCTTCCGCCGCTTCATCACAAAAATACTCACAAAGTAAACCAATTTTCATCACGCCGCTCACGCAAGGCAGGTAAACTCACCTGTATCACACTCAATCGATAATAAAGATCTTCACGAAAGCTTCTCTCTTGACACATGGTAAATAAATCTCTATTGGTCGCCGCCACCACCCGAGTATCAATATGCACACATTCATCGGAACCGACCCGCTGAACTTCATTGGACTGTAAAACCCGAAAAAATTTTACTGGCCCGGATAATGGAAACTCGCCAATTTCATCCAGAAATATAGTACCGCCATGCGCACTTTCGCCATTAACTCTTTGCCCATACCACTCTCACCATCAATCAACACCGATAAATTTGTTGGTGCCGATTTTTCTGCGATCTCCAGTCTGACCTAAGCATTAGCTCCGGGCGCTGATAAGGAATGGGCACGTGATAAACATTGCTGGCGCACATTCCTTATCACTCTGTCCAATGAAACGATTTTTCATTTTTAATCCCATTACGAAACCAAACGAAACCGGCGACCCCAATGAGAAGTGTTGGTGTCATGGCATTAAACCACTTCCCCGATAAAAACTCAGATGAACTAATTCACAAATTTTGTTGGTAATAAAACAACATTTGGTAAATATCTGTTGGCAGAGTCGTAGAAAAAGCGTGGGATTTTGGTTAAAATATTAGGTAATAACTGATACCAATAGCCAAAGATAAACCAACATCAATAAACTATCAGCATCCATGATGGATGCCCTAAGCAAGCGCTGTTAAACGGAAGATGACAATGACTCACCCCATTAGAAAAATAGCTGATGACCCACATTTTATGGCGCTGGCATTGCAGCTTGCACAACGCGGCCATTATACCACGGCACCTAACCCAAACGTCGGCTGTGTACTCACACAATATGGTCAAATGATTGGACAAGGATGGCATGCCAAAGCCGGCGGGCCTCATGCCGAAGTCGTCGCATTACGCAATGCCACACAAACCACAGCGGGAGCAACTGCCTACATTACCTTGGAACCGTGCTGTCATCACGGACGAACCCCACCTTGTACTCAAGCGTTAATTGACGCGAAAATCAGCCGGGTCGTTGTCGCCATGTTGGACCCCAATCCACTCATGGCCGGCAAAGGTGTCAAAATACTGCAAAATCATGGTATCGAAGTACAGATTGGCTTATTTGAGGAACAAGCACAACGCCTTAACCTAGGTTATATCAAAAGAATGACTGAGCACAAACCTTGGCTTCGCAGTAAAATCGCCATGAGCTTAGATGGCCGCACGGCGCTCGCATCAGGGGTAAGCCAATGGATCACTCAGGCCTGCGCTCGGCAAGATGTGCAGGATCTGCGAGCGCAAAGCTGTGCCATCATCACAGGAATCGAAACCGTATTACACGATGATCCATTATTAACCATTCGTGAGCCGAGCCTACTCAAAATACGCGATACTCAACCTTACCGAGTCATACTCGATACCCAACTCCGACTAAGCGCCACCGCTAAACTCTTTCAGGTCAATGCCAATGTTTTAGTCTTTACCAAAAAAAACGATCCACAAAAAATCTCAGAATTACAAACCGCCGGTGCTGAAATTATGTTACTACCGCCCCATGACTCCCAGCGAATACCCGTGGATCAGGTTTTACAAGAACTCGCATCTCGCCAAATGAATAACGTAATGCTAGAGTGTGGTGCCACCCTAAATGGTGCTTTTTTGACAGCAAAGCTCATTGATGAATTGGTGATATATATGGCACCTAGCCTACTGGGAGATACGGCCCGAGGGGCATTTCATTTACCCCACATACAAACAATACCTGAAAAAGTATCATTAGAAATGATAGATATTCGAGCCGTGGGAAAAGATTGGCGCATCATCGCCAAACCACTATACAAAAAACAACCAAAAAACCAGCGTAACAGCTTACTCAGCGATAGTAACACCCAAGGAATGGGTGCCTGATAGCCTATCTATTCAATACTTAGATGAGGTTTCGTGTATTAACAGCCATTGAGGTTAGGCCATCGATCCGAGATTCTCGCATTTCGATACCTGCCCTTATTAACGCCAATATTGGTTATAGCGGTATTTAACCTCATTTTGAGCTACAATACCCCCCCAAAAAAGTTAAAACCCCAGAAATCTAGGAGAAATATGTGGATCAAGCAGAATTAGAGCTTCAGTTAAAAGTTTGGAAAGACCTTGCGATTAGCAAGCAGATTTTGATACAGGCCGCAACCGATGCGCTCGGCCTAGACCCTGATTGTAAATCGGAAGATCTAAAATTTGCATTGGATACCACCATCAAGCAAGGCATAGAAGCGGATATCAACGTAAGCAAAGCCCGAGAGCAGGCCGATCTCGCGGTGACCGTCATGGAAAAGAAAATCGCGACAAATGAGAAGACATTGGCGATGGCCGAGGACGCCAAGTCCGACATGCTGACGATTAAAGAAAAATCTGAACAAGATATGGCTGACGAGCGTATCGCGCATGCCAAAGAAATAAAGAAGCTCAAGCACCTGCTAGCGGCCAAAGAAAGTGCCCTCAAAACCATCAATAAGGCTCTAGCCGACACCCCAGAGAATGTCATAAAAAAACTCAAAGTGCTGAAAAAGCAGAAAGATGACGAATCCACCGCCCGCAAACAGGTAGAGCTCAACGTAACCTCGCTGCGCAAGGAAAAACGTCAACTCGAACAACGCCTAAGCGAAATTCAGGAAAACAGCAAAAAGCTGGTGACACAGCACCGTGAATTGCATGAACAATTCGGTACAGACACTAACGAAAAACCTTTACCGGAACTGGATGAAGAATTATTGGAAACCATCGAAAACACAGATAAAAAAAAATAGTCCAACGGTGACTAAGGAATAGGCTAGCGAGCAGACGTTATCCTTCCCCTTCCTAGCAGGAAGGGGCTTGTCGCATCAAACCTACAAGCACCGATGTTATTTTTCAACCGACTTGCCGCGCATCGACAACCTCATCGCGTTGTTCATATTTAGGTAGATCAAAATAAAACGTGGTAGCAGCACCCATCATACTTTTAAATGCAATCGTTCCACCCATTTTTCTTATCAAAGATTTCACGATGCTTAGCCCTAACCCGGTTCCCCCTTTTTGGCGCGTACTTGAACCATCGGCTTGAGAAAATTTTTCAAAAATTCGGTCATGAAATTTACCAGGAATGCCTTCCCCTTGGTTTTTTACTGCGACCCGAACACACGATCCATTATCACTCACGATGATTTCAACCTGACTGTTGGCATACGAGAATTTTGCCGCATTAGATAATAAATTATACATCACCTGCATAAACCGATCGCTATCAACCTCTACCATCACATCAGCCGCTAATTCATTCAACAAATGATAACTCACCTGATGCTCCTCTGCGCATTTTCTATTCAGTGCGAGCGATTGTTCAAGCAACGAGAGTATCGATTGTTTTTTAAGAAAAAAATGTATGCTATCACTGCCAATTTTCTCCATATCCAAAATATCATTAATCAGTAGTAATAGTCGCTCTGTATTTCGCAATGAAATATCAATTAAATTCTTCATCGAGCCTGAAAGCGTGCCAGCAATACCGCCGTCAATCAACCCTAAAGAAGCTTTAATAGAAGTTAATGGCGTTTTTAACTCGTGGCTCATTGTTGAAATAAATTCTTCTTTTAAACGATTCATTTCTTTTCGTTCACTAATATCCCTAACAATACCACAAAAATACTGCTGTCCTCCCATCTGCATTTCGTTTGCGGCCAACTCCATCGGAAAAATATTTCCCGTCTTATGTTGCCCCTCGAATTCTCTCAATGAACCAAGCACACGACGTTGTCGGGTCGAATTGTAACGTTCAATATAATCATCGTGCTTTTTTTGGTGAAAGCTCGTCATTAGCATTTTTACGTTTTTGTTCAACACTTCTTCTAGCGTATATCCAAATATTTTTTCTGCCGCAGAATTAAAGCTTTCAATATAACCATGTTCATTCGTTGTAATAATACCATCAGCAACATTATCTAATACGGTGCGGTACCGGATATCACTAGCACGCACTAAAACTAACGCGTCCTGGAGAGAACTTTGAGCATCAACTCGCTGAATGCGTATCCTCTCTAAAGCACGGACACAATCACCCCATTCGTCTTTTGAAATATTTGGCAATGCTGTTTCCAAGTCACCTACAGATAAATCGCTCACCCGTTGAATTAATTTTAGCAATGGACGACCCACTTTATAATGTAACCACAGCGCACCAGCGACCAGCAACAACACCATCACTAACAACATAGTTAACTCGATCTGTCTAATTTGTTGGCTTTGCTGTTGAACTCGCTGACTCATATCGACAACCAATTTAATAAGCGCGATTTGGCGCGCCCCCCATTGAATAGGCCATTCGATATGAATAATAGGCTTATTAGGTGAAATATTTTGTTTGCTCGTCGAATAAAGCAAATTGCCGTTGACATCGGCGATTGTCAGCTGACTCCATGTCTTTTTCCTCATCGCCAGGTGCGGCTCCAAGGTATTTTGCAGCATTGTTGAATCGTCGGCCAAAATCGCCTGGGCTAATTGAGGTTCGATTGCCTGCAATATTTGATATTGTTGCTCAGCAAAATTCTGTTTGTCTTGTGTTGCCAACACTGGCACCCAATAGAAATGCAAGATACCCGCAAATAATACAAACAGTAAAAATAAGGGTAAAAACAATTTTGTTTGTATTTTCACAAAAATAAGCCTTTAGTTTATCGACACTCAAAATCAACTTAGCTTTGTATCGGCAAATTCACTAGAAAATGGAGCGAGATAAAATAGCCACATCAAGAACAACATTGGCAAGAGAAATTAATGAGGAATCAAATGAAGCGACTCAACCGCGCTGAACACGCCGCTTGTGAAAAAAATCTTTGAGCAGTTGACTACAATCTTGGTTCATTACACCGGAGCAAACGGTGGCTTTATGATTTAATTGATCAGAATTCAATAGATTGAACACACTGCCAGCCGATCCTGTTCTGGGATCCCATGCACCAAACACAACCCGTTTAATTCTTGCTTGAATGATAGCTCCCGCACACATCGGGCATGGCTCCAAAGTCACATATAAGCTAGCATTAACCAGTCGATAATTCCCTAAAAATTGGCCTGCCTGACGAATAGCAACGACTTCGGCATGGGCGGTCGGGTCATGGCTAACAATAGGTTGATTCCAACCTTCACCAATGAGCTCAGCATTTTGGACAACGACCGCCCCTACCGGAACTTCATTATGCTTTTCCGCGTGTTTTGCCAATATCAGTGCATGCTGCATCCAAATATCGTCGGATGTCATTCCCATTCAATGGTGGCGGGTGGCTTACCCGAAATGTCATAGACGACCCGAGAAATTCCGGGCACTTCATTGATAATTCGCCTTGAGACATGATCAAGAAAATCATACGGCAATCGAGCCCAGACAGCCGTCATAAAATCCACCGTTTCCACCGCACGTAAACTGATGACATAATCATACCGTCGCCCATCCCCCATCACCCCAACGGATTTAATGGGCAAAAACACGGCAAACGCCTGACTAACTTTGTCATATAACTGATATTGACGTAATTCACTAATAAAAATATCATCCGCGTATCGCAGATAATCCGCATATTCTTTTTTCACCTCACCCAAAATTCTGACCCCTAAACCAGGCCCTGGGAAAGGATGCCGATAGACCATATCGTAAGGCAAACCGAGTTCGATACCTAAAGCACGCACTTCGTCTTTAAATAACTCGCGCAATGGCTCCAGCAATTTTAAATTCATATCTTCAGGTAATCCACCCACATTATGATGAGACTTAATCAGATGGGCTTTTCCAGTTTTTGACCCCGCGGACTCAATCACATCCGAGTAAATGGTTCCCTGAGCTAACCACTGTATCTGGTTTAGTTTAGTGGCTTCTTGCTCAAACAGTTTGATAAATAAATTACCAATAATCTTGCGCTTTTGCTCCGGATCAGTCACCCCCTGGAGCGCTGACAAAAATGCATCCTCAGCGCTCACACGCACCACCTGAACCCCCATGTGCTCAGCAAAGGTGGCCATCACTTGATCTCCTTCGTTTAAGCGAAGCAAACCATTATCAACAAACACGCACGTCAATTTATCACCAATTGCCCGATGTAATAACGCCGCAACGACCGAGGAATCCACACCGCCAGACAAGCCAAGCAACACGGGTTCATCGCTAATTTGTTGACGAATTTTCTGGATCGCATCGGTGATGATATTGCCAGGTATCCAGTGAGATTCACAGCCACAGATCGTTTTGACAAATCGTTCGAGAATTCTGTTGCCTTGTCGAGTGTGAGTTACTTCGGGGTGAAACTGTAGCGCATAGAATCGCCGCTGTTCATCCGCCATACCCGCAATCGGTGCACTGTCCGTACTTGCCATCACACAAAAACCAGGCGGCAACGACACCACCTTATCACCATGACTCATCCACACATCTAACAAGCCAAATCCTTCGGCTGTGGTATGATCTTCAATACAATTTAATAACTGAGTATGGTGATGAGCTCGAACCTGCGCATAACCAAATTCACGCTCTAAAGAGGCCTCAACAGTCCCCCCTAATTGTGCCGCCATGGTCTGCATGCCGTAGCAAATTCCCAATACTGGTACCGATAACTCAAACACCACGGACGGTGCCTTCGGTGGGGATTGCTCGGTTAATGATTCGGGTCCCCCCGATAAAATAATCCCGCTCGCTTTAAATGCAACAATTTTACTCTCTGCCACATCAAACGGGACAATTTCACAATAAACGCCAATTTCACGGACACGCCGTGCAATCAGCTGGGTATATTGCGAACCAAAATCAATAATTAAAATTCGGTAAACATGGATATCTTGCGACATGGCGACTGTCATTTATTGTTAGAAATAATGGAAGGGCAAACCAATGGACGAATCATCACCGATAATTTAGCCATCACCTAAGGGACTTCAGTCAATCCGATAATTCGGGGCTTCTTTGGTAATCGTCACATCATGAACATGACTTTCTTTCATACCGGCCCCTGTCACCCGAATAAACTCAGGCCGGGTACGCATTTCATCAATGGTGCTCGAACCGGTATATCCCATACTTGCACGCAACCCACCCATCAATTGATGGACAATGGCAATCATACTGCCTTTGTACGGCACACGCCCCTCAATCCCCTCGGGAACGAGCTTATCTACATTCGAGGTATTTTCTTGAAAATAACGGTCAGATGAGCCTTGTTGTTGAGCCATAGCACCGAGTGATCCCATACCACGATAAGCTTTATAGGAACGACCTTGATATAACTCGACTTCGCCCGGCGCTTCTTCCGTTCCGGCAAACATACCCCCCACCATCACCGTATAAGCACCGGCCACAATGGCTTTGGCTAAATCACCTGAAAAACGAATACCACCATCCGCAATCAGCGGTATATTTTTTTCGCTCAGCGCTTTGGCTACATTAGCAATCCCGGTAATTTGCGGCACGCCAACCCCCGTCACAATACGTGTTGTACAAATGGAGCCTGGACCAATACCCACCTTGACGGCATCGGCGCCAGCATCAGCGAGAGCTTCCGCCGCCGCCGCCGTGGCGATATTACCGCCGATAACTTGCAGATCAGGATAATTGTCTTTCACCCACCGCACACGATCAATTACTCGCTGTGAGTGACCATGGGCGGTATCAATGATAATCACATCAATGCCGGCAGCCACTAAACTATCAACCCGATCATCCGTGCCTTCGCCAGTCCCAACTGCCGCCCCCACTCTGAGACGACCTTGCTCATCTTTACAGGCCAGCGGATAGTCCGTTGACTTTTGAATATCCTTGACGGTAATCAAACCTCGCAGCTGAAAACCCTCGTTAACAACAAGTACTTTTTCAATCCGATGTTTATGCAACAGCGCCAAGACTTCATCTTTCGCCGCCCCTTCCTGCACCGTCACTAACCGTTTACGTGGCGTCATAATCGTGGACACGGGGTTATCAAGTCGGGTTTCAAATCGAAAGTCGCGACGGGTCACAATGCCCTGCAGCAACCCCCCCTCAACAACGGGAACCCCAGAGATGTTATTGGCTCGTGTAATCTCTAATACATGCCGTACACTGGTTTTGGGGGAGACGGTAATGGGCTCTTTTATCACACCACTTTCAAACTTCTTAACCCGCCTAACCTCATCGGCTTGCTGTGCAACACTCATGTTTTTATGAATGATGCCAATACCGCCTTCCTGAGCCAAACTTATCGCTAAACGCGACTCAGTCACCGTATCCATGGCCGCAGCGACCAAAGGAATATTTAGCTCGATCTGTTTGGTTAAGCGCGTTTTTAGCGACACTTCTTTCGGTAAAACCTCAGAATGAGCAGGTAATAAAAGGATATCATCGAAGGTCAGCGCTTCTTGAACGATTCGCAGCATGAACAGTTCCGTCGTTAAAAAGCCTCAATTATAACGATTGACCTGGACGCGGTAAACTGAATAGTTTATATATTTGGTATAGACTTTTTCTGGCAATGAAATGGAGGTTATTCAATATCCAGATAATCATCCTCAATGACGTCCACCAAGGAGACAACATTATTATTGCTAGGAGGCTGTCCATATCGCCATCACTCCCCGTCTTCGCCAACGCTCACAGGACAAGTAAGCACACGCTTTGAGCGGATGAAGACGAGCCAAGGTAGACATCTCCCAAAAAGGTGTATACTGAATAGCAAACGGCGTCGGATGATAAAAACACTGACGAAACACAAAGTAAAATCAGTAATCTATTGAAAAAAAGTTATTCAGCGGGACAAACACATCCCAAACTAATCTGCCTCACCAATTGCAGTGTTTTGAAGGAGCATCCTATATGAAAAAAACAGCAACATTTACTTTCATTGTCACGGCGTTCTTTGGTTGTGCAAGCGCCCCCACCTCTGAAATGTCGAAAGTCACCGATCTGCCAACACTGCTCACACAAGCACAAGAAGCGATCACCAAAGCCGATTCCGTCGGTGGAGAATGGCGTGATACGCAAAAAATAATCAAGCAAGCCAAAGCCGAGGCAGAAAAAGGCCAAACGGAACAAGCCATGAAACTTGCTCGAAAAGCCCTCAAACAAGCCCAGCTAGGTTACCAGCAATCGATTTCTCAACAAAATGCAAAACCCTGGTTGTTCTAGCCGACATTGGGCAACCTATCACTTGATCATTGTTGGTGCTTTAAAAGCACCAACAATATAGACTCAGCGCCGACTTTGGGTGATAAACCCTATGGATCAACAACCAACGAATTAAAACTAACCATAAACTGCTCTATACATGGAGTACGTAAAGGAGAAACTGTTGTGGTATCAACAAACCAATACCGACATCCTGCCATATGTCAACCTTGGTTAACCAACCGCCTGTACATCATTGCGACGATTTTACTGTGGTCCCCACTGAGCTTACTCGCCACCACCTCATTACCGAGTGAAGCCCGCGTTCCCGGCGGTATTGCCATTATCCAATTAGGTGACAGCACGCACAACAAAGCACCGTCCGCCACGTATAAAAACCGAAAAATAATGGTCATCGAACGCAACGCACAGTGGGTCGCTATTGTTGGCATACCGCTCTCAGCCTCGACTAGCGTTCATTATATTACTGTCGAATATGGTAATAATCGTACAAAATTG
Organism: uncultured Chromatiales bacterium; assembly: GCA_964442745.1. Lineage (GTDB taxonomy): Bacteria > Pseudomonadota > Gammaproteobacteria > S012-40 > S012-40 > CAYUAI01. Next base: position 18,056 of record CAYUAI010000010.1, on the reverse strand, counting down.
AGCTTTAGCGTACAAGAAAAAGCCTACGCCACCCAACATCTAACGATTAAAAATAAACGCCAAGTCAACCCAAATTCAGACGACCTTAAACGCATCGTTAAAGAAAAAAAACAAATCAGGCGCGCTTTTAATGCTTGGAATCAATCACAAACGATTGTCACTCAATTTGTACCGCCGGTAGATGGAAAGATGAGCAGCAGTTTTGGCTTAAAACGATTTTTCAATAAGCAGCCACGCAAACCACACAGCGGCATGGATATTGCTGCCCCCCAAGGCACCATTATCCATGCCCCCGCCCCCGGCACGGTAATTGACACCGGCGATTTCTTTTTTAATGGCAAGACGGTATTCCTTGATCACGGCCAAGGCCTAGTGACAATGTATTGTCATATGGCGCGTATTTCTGTGACACCGGGACAAACCATCAAACTTCGCGATACGCTAGGTACTGTCGGTATGACAGGACGTGTCACTGGCCCACACTTACACTGGAGCGTTAGCTTAAATAACACACGCGTCGATCCGGCACTCTTTTTAACGTCAGCAAGCCAATAGCAAATCGTAGGATATTTGGAGAGGAATCCATCTAACCAACATTGAGCAGCCTATCATTTAATCTCACTTGATCCTTGATTTCACAGAAATTTTTCGGCAGCCGGCCATACAATTAAGTATGGCCTCCTTCAGAAAAACCCCGGTGAGATCAATTCTCATCGCGATATTCAAACACTAGGCGACCCAATGTCGGATCTAAGAACAGCCATAGAAAATTACCGCAAGCTTATCACAGACCATCCTCGATTAGCCGCCTGCTCTGCCAATATTTCATCAGGATCCACCACCACCGGATAGGTCACTTTTTCAAGCAAAGGCAAATCATTATGAGAATCGCTATAAAAATAGCTGCCATCGAGAGAATGCCCAGTGAATGCTAACCACTCATCTAAACGTTGAACCTTCCCCTCCTGAAAGCAAGGAATACCCACCACTCGTCCCGTATACCCTTCAGTCGTCAGCTCAGGTTCCGTGGCTAACAAATGAGGAATATTATATTTTGCCGCAATGGGTTCGGCAATGAAACGATTCGTCGCGGTAATGATCAATAAAACATGCCCCTCCGATCGATGTTTTTCAACGAGCTCACTGGCTTTAGGCAACAATATCTGACATATTTTTGACTCGATAAATTGCAAACGCCACACCTCTAATTGGACAACGGAGTACCTTGCAAGCGGACTTAAACTAAACTGTAAAAATTCATGGATATCCAAGCTACCATTTTTATATTCGTCATAAAATCGCTGATTTTGCTGCTCATACCAAACCACATCCACCGCATTTTGCTCAACCAGATATTGACCCCATAAATAATCACTATCACCATTTAGCAACGTATTATCTAAATCAAAAATTGCAACACTCACTCGCTATATTCCCCTTTAAATTGATGGCAGATGACAGCTCAGTAAATACTTGGTACGTCATTACATTTAGCCATGATCCAATGCAATCGTACTACCCCATGCTTGGGCTGGATATTTGTTAGCCTAACATACCCTTCAACCCGCCCCGCCCCCCCCCGTATCCATGAGGAAAAAAGGTTAAGCATTGTTCTCACCTCCGCTCGCCAAACCCCTTTATCGACTAATCTTATAGCAAGGGCGATCGTAAATCATTACGTTTCAACCCCATTAAAACTCATTATATACATAAGTATTTACGGAAAATTTGCGACAGACCGTGTACTTGTGGAACAATAAACGAAAGAAATGTTGGGTTAGCCATATTCTGAGAAAGATGAATTCATGGTTTCAATACCGCCACTCAGGCTGAGATAAGCAAACGCGGACACGAAAAATGAGCGGCTAAGGGTGTTTTTAAGTTCAATTATCAATGATTGGTTTTTTTCGTGATCGACTCAAACGGATACAGATTAAACGTAGGCATCATTCTGTGTAATCAAGATGATAAACTATTATGGGCGCGTCGGGTCGGCCAAGAGGCCTGGCAATTCCCGCAAGGCGGCATTAAAGAAAATGAAACGCCAAAACAGGCATTATTTCGTGAACTTAAAGAAGAAGTCGGCTTAAGCCCACATCATGTGAGTATCATTGGCTCAACACAACATTGGCTACATTATCAATTGCCCAAGCGCCTCATCCGATACAACTGCAAACCTCTTTGTATTGGGCAAAAACAGCGTTGGTTTATGCTACGATTAAATAAATCAGATGAATATATTCAGCTCAACTTATCGAATGCGCCTGAATTCGATTTCTGGCGTTGGGTGGATTATTGGCACCCATTAGGTGAAGTCGTCTCATTCAAAAGAAATGTATACCAACGTGCACTTTCTGAATTGGCACCGATTATTTTAGGCCAAAACTATATCATGAGCCGAAATACATACAAAATATAACCGACACCCCTGGGTTTCACGGATGATATTTGCGCAATAGACTTTGCGTTCTAAGTTCCGACATTGGGCAGTTTGACGCTTGAAAATCGCGAAGAAAATTGATTTCACAGGTTTTTTCTGAAGAAGGTATAGATACTACCCGACTCTTCTAAGTAAGCGAAAAATCCGCTTATTTATGTGAAGGAATGAGGCTGAAATTAAAGTACCTATATTGCGCCGGATTTTTGTTTGTCGTTTTCACGGTCCCGTGGGGCACCTAGTGAGCGAGGTAACCGACGGGCAAAAAGACCGGCTCGATGGGTATTTTAATCAATCCCTCATTCCTAAGTGCAGCTGCACCTCTCAATCAATGATATTATTTAAGCAATACTACATCTTTCAGGAAAACTTGTGCTAGAAACACTGCGCCGTATCATACAAGAAGTCAACACTGCAGAAAATTTCGAGCAAGTACTATCGCTGATGGTACGTCGTGTCAAGCAGGTGATGCATGCCGATGTCTGCTCTGTTTATTTAACTGCACCGGTGACCAAAGAAAATATTTTAGTCGCTACCGATGGATTAAACCCCAGCGCAATCGGCAATGTCCGATTAGCGGCTTCTGAAGGCTTAATCGGGCTTGTTAGCCAACGTACTGAACCCTTTAATATCCGCAACGCACACCGACACCCAAATTACAAATATATCCCAGAAACTGGCGAGGATTGTTACCATGGATTTTTAGGCGTACCTATCATCCATCACCGCAATGTATTTGGTGTTTTAGTCGTACAGCAACAAGAACACCGGCGCTTTGAAGAGGATGAAGTGACCCTGTTAGTCACCATGGCAGCGCAACTAGCAGGCGCCATTGCCCATGCAGAAGCCAGTGGCGGCATTGCAGAACTCAACGGAAAAAACATCAGTCATGACCGGCCATTTAGGGGTCTACCCGGCGCACCAGGCGTGGCGATTGGGCAAGCGGTTGTTATTTACCCGCCCGCCGACTTAGAAGCCGTTCCCAATCGCCACACTGACGATTTAGAAGGAGAAACTCAAGCGTTTCGCAATGCAATTTCAGCGACTGAACAAGAAATTTTAGCCATTAAAAAACGTGTCGCTCACTTGCCCGCTGAAGATTCGGCCATTTTTGATGCCTATTTATTAATGCTAAAAAGCGATAGCCTCATTCAAAAAACCATCAGTCGCATCCAGCAAGGCTTGTGGGCATCAGCCGCCCTGCGTGACACCGTTCAAGACCAGGTAAAAGTCTTCTCCCAAATGGAAGACAACTACTTGCGTGAACGTGCTCAAGATATTCGAGACCTGGGACGCCGCATTTTAATGCACTTGCAGTCTAAAACCCGAGGCCCTCGGACCTACCCTAAAAAAACCATACTCATCGGTGATGAACTCACCGCCTCGAATCTAATGGAAGTCCCCATTGAACAACTCACCGCCGTGGTATGCACCCACGGCTCCGGCTCTTCACATGTCGCCATATTGGCCCGCGCATTAGGTGTACCAACTATCATGGGCGCCGTTGATTTACCCACCAGCAGTCTAGACGGGTTGACCGTCGTGGTCGATGGCTATCAGGGATGCCTATACATCTCCCCATCTCACACAGTTAAAAAAGAATACACCCGCCTGATGAAAGAAGAGCAAGAACTTTCCGCAGGACTCGAAGCGTTGAAAGACCAGCCCGCTGAAACACCGGATAAAGTTAGAATTCCTTTGTATGTCAACACCGGCCTGCTTTCAGACACGACCTCGTCAATCAATAGTGGAGCCGAAGGGATAGGCTTATACCGTACTGAATTTCCCTTCATGATCCGAGACCAATTCCCTAGCGAACAAGAACAAACACAACTGTATCGACAGGTGCTACAATCCTTCTCACCTCGCCTGGTCACCTTACGTACCTTAGACATTGGAGGTGACAAAAACTTATCCTATTTTCCTATCAAAGAAGACAATCCCTTTCTCGGTTGGCGCGGTATTCGAATCAGTTTAGATCATCCGGATATTTTCCTTGTTCAACTGCGCGCTATGTTAAAGGCCAGCGAAGGGTTAATCAATCTGAATGTGCTACTACCCATGATATCCAGTGTCACAGAGATTAATGAATCACTCGTACTAATCCGTCGCGCTAGAAATGAACTCATTAATGAAGGGCATAAAGATATATGCATGCCTCGAATCGGCGCCATGATTGAAGTGCCTTCTGCCGTTTATCAAGCACCGCTTATTGCCAAGCGGGTTGATTTTATGTCAGTGGGTACCAACGACTTAGTCCAATACCTCTTAGCCGTGGATCGCAATAACCCAAACGTCGCCAGCTTATACGATTGCCTGCATCCGGCCGTTATCATGGCCGTGCAACATGTCATTGACAGTGGCTCGATTAATCACATTCCAGTCAGTATTTGTGGTGAAATGGCGGGGGATCCTGCCGCCGTCATTTTGCTGTTAGGCATGGGAATTAGCATGGGAAGTTTAAGTATGAATGTGGTCGCTCTGCCGCGTATTAAATGGGTTATTCGGAGTATTAGCTATGTACGCGCTCGTGATTTACTCGAACAAGCACACCGTATGGAAGACGCCAAATCCATTCGGGCCATGCTAAACAATGAGCTTGAAAAAGTCGGTTTAGGCGGCTTACTTCGACCTGGGAAATAGCCCCCACTGTCCATAGCATAATCAGCCAATATCAACTATATTGCTTTACCATCAACCATCAGGGCACTTGCATGGATATTCTCACACCGATAGAAGCTCGAATATTAGGCGCACTCATTGAAAAACAAATGACAACGCCCGATTATTACCCATTAACTTTAAATGCACTGACCAATGCATGCAACCAAAAAAGCAACCGTGATCCAGTCATGCATCTATCAGACACGGAAGTCCTCGACAATATACAATCATTAAGCGACAAGTTTTTAATCACTGAACGACAGCTTTCTGGCAGTCGCGTCAATAAATACTCGCATCGCTTATCAGACGACGCCATCGAAAAATACACCTTTTCCAAACAGGAACTGGCTATTTTATGTATTTTATTATTACGAGGTCCACAAACGATAAGGGAAATTCGCACCCGGACAACACGTTTATGTGAATTTGACAACCTATCTCAAGTAGAATCAACCTTAACTAAATTAGCTGAAAGAGAAGATGGACCTTATGTAATAGCGCTCGCCCGACAAGCTGGACGCCGAGAGGGACGTTTTGCACATTTATTTTTTGAACAATCCCATGACCAACAGCCAAACCAACAACATGACACGCCAAATCAAATCACCGCCACCATTGAAAACGATCGATTAACACAACTTGAACAGCGGATCGCAATACTGGAGGAAGAACTGACTTTCTTGAAAGAATATATTAATCAACAATAAATCTCTACTAAAAAAATGACGACCTTATTAGGTCATCATTTTTTAGAAAAGATTAAAATTTCAAGTCGTCTGACGTCGACGACGCATCAAACCCAAGCCACCTAAACCCATACCAAACAAGGCCAATACACCAGGCTCAGAGACAAATTGCTGTGTCGTGATCTGTAATTTAGCCTGAAAAGCGTTCTCTTGATTCTCTATTGTCGTTAAGCCAATACAACCTGCAGCACGCCCACCAGCAACACAAGCGCTGGTCTCAAGAACACTCAAACCTTCTAAAAAGAATTTGGCATTGTAATCATTGCCGAAATAGCTAAAATTCTGATTCAAACTATTATCGCTCACGTCAAAACCTGAGGTGGCCACATCGACAATCAAGATGTCATCACAAGGCATCGAACTTTCGCTCACATCACAGGGTATTGTATTCCGCGTTTCTACAAAATTAAAATTAAATACCAAGGCTGGCACCGGTGACGCCCCAGTCCCCGGGTCGGTACTATACGGTGGATCAGGTAACACTGGATCTAAAAACAACACACCAAATAGGGAAGCGGATGATAAAAAAGTGCCGGTAATAGGTCGATTACTATGAATGACCTGCACAGTACTTTGCGCGGCACCGTCGGTTGCTACCGACCCCGATAAACTGCCATTAGTGGCGGCCCCCACCGATAATGAACTTTGCCCCGATCCTGCTGGTGCTGGGACGCCCCAAGATAGGCGACTCGCCGCACTTGCAAAAGGTAAGCCTTGTATGCCTCCGGCAAAAAGCGGTAACTCATCGTTAGGTGTCGTTAAATAGGTGTTATCCCCGATACCGGTGACCCCGGCGGGTTCCCATGATGTAAAACCGGACTCCCAGGTAAAATCCCAGTCCGTTACAATGGGAGCCGCAGAGGCTGAAAAACTCGCCCCCCCCACCAAGCTTACAACGACTGCGACAACAATTTTGGATACTTTATTTGACATTATATTTGTTCCCCATATATTTAAACATTCTTTTTTCCATCCTCGATAAGGATGCCGAAAATATTATACAGGCAACAACCCCGCAAAAAAACTATTCATTGATATTGTATATTGTATTTTTAATTTATTGTCTTACCGTAAGTTTAAACTGATTTCAGGAAAAATCATTAAAAAATACCCCTTTCTCTTCTTTTCTCCAGGTAGCGTAGATTAAGCGTAGCGAATCCACGTCAGCAATGAGCGGTGTCATCATGTGCCAGTGTGGTATTGAATGATGACAAGGCCAAGGGTAAATTCATTGGTTTTCGACGCTTGTTCCTCGTGGATTCGCTACGCTTAATCCACGCTACCCATCTATTTTTCTCTGAAATCAATTTAAACTTACGTCTTACTAAGTGAAGCAAAACCATCATAGAGTCAACGATAAAGTAAAATTGTCATTGCTTGAGCGCGCAATAACTTACTCATTGCTGATTTTTCGGCAATGGTTGCTTAACCTCCGCCCACCATTGAGTAATATGACAATCTTCACATTGGTCACGAATCCCCACTTGCCCATGATTTAACGGCGCCTTATGACAGACCACACATACGCCTAGCACTTGCTGGTGATCGACGGTAAACACCGGTGTCCAACGTGACGTCATGTGACATTGAGTACAATTGTCAGATGTTGGTTGATGCCCTCGTATTTTTCCTGACGCTAAATTCCCATTGTGACAATCAACACATTTCCCTCTCACCTCATTATGATCGACAATCACATTGGGCTGCCAAACTCGTGTTGCATGGCATGCCTTACAACTCGTTGAGGTTGGCAGATGAGTCTCCGGCTGGCCTGTTGCTAATGTACCATTATGACACTCAACACAAGCGCTTTGATTGGTGATTTCATCATGATCCATCACCACCACCGGTACCCACTCTTTGGTGGCATGACACGCACCACATAACTCACTACTCGCCACGTGATTATCTGACCGACCGGTTGCCGTTTCCCCATCATGACATAAAATGCAATCACCAAGCACTTCGGTATGGGCCACTTTAAACGTGGGTAACCAGACATTAGTCACATGGCACGCACCACATTGATCGCTGGTCGCAATATGATTTTCACCGGGCGTGGTAAGCGAAGGCAATAACTCGGGTGGTGTTACGTGACAAGACTGACACTCGCCAGTCACTTCCCGGTGTTCCATAGATAACAACGGCAACCAGCTCACAATGCGATGACAAGCTTCACACATGGCCGTAGTCTCTAAGTGAAAGCGTTTGGGTCCATCCAACTTACCCAGCGCTTGAGCACCATCATGACACGCATCACATTGACCTGTGACACCCGCATGCGCTTGGATTCGAATAATTGTCATCCAGTTCACCACTGAATGACACTCATCACAAATATTACTAGACTCAGGATGTTGTGCGCTTTTGCCTTGAGCCAGCTTTCCATCATGACAACTGATGCAATCCCCTTGCGTTTCACTATGGTTCACCGTTGCCACCGGCTTAAAACGATACTTCATATGACATTGGTTACATTTCGCTGAACTTCGTATGTGAAGTAACGGTTTTCCTTTAGCCAAATTATTGTCATGACAAATGGAACATCCTCGAAATGCATCCGTATGCTCTAAATGCAATGCAGGTATCCATTGATCGGAGGAATGACAAGCACTGCATAAATCGGAGGAAGGCACATGACTTAATGGTTTGCCATTGCTCGCATCAACATGGCACTGATTACATCCACTGATCAACCCTTGATGATCAAATAAGGGGGGCCGCGGTTCAATGTTCGCCGGTATCCATGCATCAACGAAATGGCAATCCTTGCAATCATTTTCAGTTGGCCGATGATTGGCTGACTTAGCCGTGGCAATTCCCTTTGCGACATGACAGTTATCACATATTTCTGGCACGGTTAAATGGACTGGTACCCCTTTAACCGGTTTCCAGTTTTCAGGCCTATGGCATACACCACAGTCATCACGCAGCGTCAAATGTCCTTCATTCATACCGGGGGCAGACCGCCCATCATGGCAATCTACACAGGGTCGATCCGGGTTTTTATGATAGGTGATTAATACCGTATCGGGATGGCTCACCCCTAAGCTATCCCGCACCACCAACTGAAGTACATAACCACCCAACACATTAATGTCAATTGTTGGCGTGGCTGAGCGATCATCATCGAGCTTGACAAAAGCGCCAACGGGTACCTTTAAAAATTTCCATTGGTACGTGAGACTCTCACCATCAGGATCAAAGGACTGGCTGCCATCTAAACGTACCTGCCGACCTTTAAAAAGGGCAATATCGTTCCCGGCTTCTGCCACGGGCGGCAAGCCAATCGTACCAATATCAATCATCAACTTTGCAGGCTCACTATTTTGAAACCCATCATTAACCAACAAATGCACAATATATTGACCCGGCGTATCCGCAATGAACTGAGCCTGTATCAAGGTGTTATTCACAATGACCGCTTGACTGGTGGGTGGCTTTGAAGATAACAACCATTCGTACGTCAGTGGCTCACCATCGAGATCGCTGGATAGACTCGCATCAAGCTGCACCACCTCACCCACATCAGAACTCGTAAAATTAGCCACCGCCATTGGCAACGCATTTTGCACGATAATCGTCACATGATCCGCCTCGCTATAAGAGAGCCCATCAAAAACCACCAATTGCATAATATAACGCCCAACCTTGTCAGCGATAAAAAAAGGAACCGCACCGACGGGTTCAGATAATAAGGTATTACTGCCTTTAGGTTTATCCACGATGGTCCAATTAAAGCGAAGAATCGGCGTTTCTATATCAGAAGAGGCTGTCCCATCTAGATTCACTTGACTCCCCGGCGCGACCGTTTGATCTTCTCCGGCTTCAGCAATCGGTAACTGGTTTTCTGCCGACTCGTGCTGGCAACCCAAACTCATCAAAAAACTAGCCATGATGAGCCAAATAAAGCCAACACGCAGCAAGGACTTAAAACGACGTTGGCCCATACTTAAACTCCCACCTAAAATTATTCAATCATTTTTTTAGTTATGGCCGGAATCAGGCAAACTAGCACTTGAAATTCACAAAGCACTTTGATACCCCTGAGATCAGAAATCAACAAAAAATTTCCGGAAAATTACTCTCACCCTAGCTTCCTATGCCTCAGGAATATAGCTCATCACCATAAATTGTATTTAACGCCATCAACCCAACCATTTCCTTTCCCTTCTGGGAAAATCATTAACTTTAATTTTTAGGTAACGGGTTTAATGCGTCTTGCCAAGAGATCACGCTGTGACAATCACTGCATTTATCAATCACATTTATCGCGCTATGATTGGCGGGGATATGCGGTTGATGACACGACACACAGGTGCCTAAAACCTCGTTATGATCAACCGTCTCAGGCGATAAAAAACGGGAGGTATCATGACAAGTTTGACACTGTTTGCTGGTATTGATATGCGACGTCGGTTGTATATGGCAATCTGCGCATGCCCCTAACACTTCCAAATGATCGACATTGTTCACCGGAAACCATTGTTGTGAGGTATGACAGGCCGCACATCGATCATTGGCGCGAATATGATCGCTAGGCTTACCTTCGGCTGCGTCCCCATTATGACAACTTTCGCAATTTCCGCGCACGCTTAAATGATCAACTTTAATCAATGGCAACCAGCTATTGGTTGCATGACAGGCAGAACAGTTATTGGTGGTCGGTAAATGGCCTTGTTTTTTTGCAATGGCCCGCGTACCGTTATGACAACGCACGCAGTTACTATTGATCAATTTACTGTGATCGACCAGGTTAAGCCGATCACTCCAGCTAATCGTTGTATGACAAGCATCACACTTATTAGAAGTCTCTGGATGATTCAGTGATTTTCCCTGAGCTTTTTCACCATCATGGCAATCAACGCATTCACCTATCACAAAATCATGATTGACACGAAGCACCGGTTTCCAACCGGACGGATGATGACATTGCACACAATCGTCACTGGTTGGCAAGTGAGTGTCGAGTTTGCCATTATTATTTTCCACATTGTGGCACAAGATGCATTCATCAAAAATAATGGTATGCTCTAAATGAACGGCGGGCAACCAAGACGATGTCCGATGACACGCCGAACAACGATTTGATGAAGGGCTATGAATCTCTGATTTACCTCTCTCGATGAGACCACTGTGACATGAAAAACATCCGCCTAAAATAAACTCATGACTAAATACTGGACGCGTTGGGGGCTCTATTATCGGTAACCAAGCCTCTAAACGATGACACCAATCACAATCAAGCTCAGTCACCACATGATTGTCCTGTTTACCAGCGGCGGAGCTGCCATCGTGACAATTTTTACATACGCCTGGCGACGCCATATGCACAAAACCATCCACTGGATTCCAACGATCTGCATTATGACAGAAATCACAATCATCATAGGTCGTCACATGCGTTAGCGATTTTCCTGAGGCATTTTCACTATCATGACAATCTTGACATAAAGGCCCCGTAGGATGATAAGCAACAATCACGGTATCGGGATGGCTATCACTACTGCCATCATTCACCACTAAACGGGCGACATAAGCCGCTTTGACGTCTAATACAAAAGTAGGCTTGTCAATCACGTCATCATCTAAAAAAATTTCACTGCTGAGCGGTTTAAAGAGTAAATCCCAGCGATAACTCAACGGCGAGCCATCCGGGTCGTAAGATTGCGTGCCATCAAGCTGAGTAACACCCACAGTAAACAAGGCTTGATCTTTGCCGGCTTCAGCAATGGGTGGTTTAGTATTTCCTGCTGAAAAGGCGATGATGGCGGGATCACTATAATGCAATCCGTCATTCACCACTAAGTGGACCACATAATCCCCTTCTTTGTCAGGCGTCACAGTAACCGATGATGCTGTCGGATCATCAATTTCACTCAGGCTATTGGGTGGTGTGGAAATAAGAGACCAGTCATATTCTAACGGATCCTGATCCTCATCAAAGGATAAACTGCCATCGAGTTGCGCGATCACACCCGGTGCACCACCGCCTGAAACCAGCTCAGCCAATGCCATCGGTGGACTATTTAACGTCACCACATGAACTTCATCCGGGCTACTCAGTGCATCACCATCGAAAACCTGCAAACGAATAATGTAGGTGCCAGGAGTGTCGGCAATAAACATGGGTGCGACATTCGTTGGATCAGATAAGATCGTTAGGCTATTCGATGGCTTTTCGATTAATTCCCATTCAAAACGAATAATACGCCCATCTTCGTCAACAGATCCCATGCCATTTAAATAGACATCATCACCCACGGCAACCGCTTGATCAACGCCCGCATCTGCCACGGGAACCTGATTAGTCGATTTGAGTCGATCACAGCCTCCGAGCAAAATTAGGCTCAATACGAAAGTACTCACTATAAATATCGTTGTCTGCCTCATGCCACACCCTCGTCCCCATCAAGATCGTGACTTAATTCAAATAACTCGCTAAGCCGCACGCAGATCATGGAAAATGGCAAACTGAATCGGTCAATTTAGTTTGCCATACGCGATATTCATTTTTGACCGCAACCATCATGTATGCTGCAGACTTTAACAAACGAACTGTTCTAACATATATAACACACGCGTCAATCTTTCTGAGCGACATTTTATACCCAAGGCATCTAACCCCAACTAGCCATTTATTTTATATGGATTCATCTTCGCTCAGCAATGCACAAGTGTGACACGCTTATAGAATAATCCACATGAAATCAAACCTTTTCGCCATTTTGACATACCCTGATACGGAATATAGGTTAAAATCGGCATGGGGCAAACCTACCAGTTGACGGTCTACTCCAATTGATCACTGCGTTCCATTAACCCGTGGACCCACCGCTCGCTTACTCATTCAACCCTCCAAATAAAACATTGGAACAACACATAAATGACAGTGAATCCCAGGGAGTCAGCACATGATTCAAAAATAAAAATGCAGGAGATATCACGAATACGTGGTTATTTTTTTTGGCTCAATATGGATTCCGGGGTCTTATTTGACGACTTGAGTCAACGAGCTCATTTGAACAATATTTTACGGCTCTAGCACACAATTAGGCTTATTTATTGCGTTTTTTAACCGAATTAGCCGTTTCAGCCTGCCATTTTTCCACAACCCTAGAATCTATCATTGAGCCTTACTTTATTATTACGTATGGTTAAAGTCTATTATTCGACCTTAAATGTCGGCAAATAGTTTTATTTTTAAGGATTGATTGATGTCACCCACTCAGTCAAATTAAGCACATTGTTATTTTTGGTCAATTTTGAATATATTATGACGAATCAAATAAGCAAAGAAAAGCAAAAAATAACAATCCTTCACAATAACGCTAGAAAAGCTATCGCTATCAAGAATACATGTTTTTAAGATAATAATTTTTGTTTGACAGCACGTGGCTAAGGAAAATATAGCTTTTCATCAATGAGCTTTAAAAGGATTTGCAGAATAATCTCTCAAGCAATTAGCTTACAAAATAACCATCCGTTGCCTCTCCAACTTAGTCGTCGTTGTGCTTACTTATTATACATGTTAATTCGCTCCTAAAAAATTTTCGGGCCGTTTTATGCAAAATATCTTTGATAATTTTATCAATATTATTTACATTACTTTATAAGGTTATATTCAACAGTTAAAATGAAGCGCTGTCGCCGACATGTCAACATTCTGTCGTCATGATACATTCGACCAAAGCAATGAATGGACTTTCCCATGGATATTGAACAGAAAATATGGCGTTTACCTAACGGTTGGCAAGATGACCAACCTAGCACGATTGGTCAGATCGCTGATCTCGTTTTGCTATTTGGATCGCGTGAGATATTGCAGGACCCTACATTGCTCAATGATATTGCGAAACGTTATCCAAATGCCATTATCACGGGTTGTTCAACCGCCGGTGAAATCTGTGGAACCTTGGTCACCGACCACTCCATCGTATTAACAGCGCTGGCCTTCAAGAGGACTCAGCTACGCGGCCACATGGTCAAAATCGATGCAATGGAGAATAGCTATGCCGCCGGAAAACATCTCGCCGAATCGATCCCTCATGAACAGCTTAACTATGTTTTTGTTTTATCCGATGGCTTAAGCGTCAATGGCAGCGAACTTGTCAAAGGTGTCACTGAACATCTACCTTGTCAGGTAACCGTCACCGGCGGTCTATCGGGTGATAGTGAACATTTTACCAAAACATTAGTCATCTGGAACAATCAAGCGACATCAGATACCATTATTATCATCGGGTTTTATGGTACGTCGTTACAAGTGGGCTATGGCTCCTTAGGTGGCTGGGATCCTTTCGGTCCCGAACGCTTAATCACCAAATCAAGCGGTAATATCCTTTATGAAATGGATGGTAAATCCGCCCTTGAGCTCTATAAACTTTATCTCGGAGAACACGCCAACGATTTACCCGCTGCCGGCTTGTTATTTCCTTTAAGCCTAAGAACGCCCAATTGCATTAATGGCGTGGTACGCACCATATTATCCGTAGACGAAACCCAACAAACATTAACCTTTGCCGGCGACGTTCCCGAAGGCAGTTACGCTCGTCTCATGAAGGCGAATATCAACCGGCTCATTGACGGTGCCGTTGGCGCCGCCAAAACGAGCTTAAAAAACTTTGATGATAACAACAACACACTCGCGATATTAATTAGCTGTGTCGGACGCCGCATGGTACTCAAGCAGCGTGTTGAAGAAGAAGTCGAAGGAGTCCGAGATATTCTTGGCCAACGCGTTATTCTCACCGGATTTTATTCCTATGGTGAAATATCTCCTTTAACTCCCAAAGCAAAGTGCGAATTACATAACCAAACCATGACCATCACGGTAATTGCAGAAAAATAAAAAATATGAATGAATTACACAGTTTATTAAGACGCCAGCTAAAACGACTGGGAACCCAGCCAGAATCCTGGCAAAAATTTATCGAGACTATCAACACCGCCTATCACGAATTTGATGCCGACCGCGCCATGTTGGAACGATCACTCGAACTGAGTTCTTGTGAGCTGCTACAAGCCAATTCTGACATGCGTGCCATTTTTGAAGCATTGCCTGATTTGTTTTTTAGAATTTCCTTTGACGGAATTATTCTCGATTATAAATCCGGAAGCGAAACCAATCTGTTTTTATCGCCAGCGGATCTACTGGGTAAATCCATCGAAGATATTCCCATCAAGATTGTTGGACAGCGTTTTTCAGAAGCATTAGCGCTCGCTAAAAAGCATCTTCGGAAAATTGATATCGAGTACTCATTGACACTCAATACTGAAAAAAAATTTCACGAAGCTCGCTTATTGCCCTTACTGAAAAACCAGTTCATCATTATTGTTCGCGATATCACCACACGCAAACTGGCCCAGAAAAAACTTCAGCAACGTGATAATCGTTTGCGAAAACAGAACAAAATACTCGTTGATATCACAAAAAACACCGCCTTAATCAAAGGCACCCTGAAGTCTGACTTCGAAAAAATCACTGAATCATCGGTCCAAGCACTCAACGTAGAACGTGTCAGCATCTGGCTGTTTAATGAAAATTGCAGCATGATGACCTGCGTTGATTTATACGATATAAAATCTAAAACTCATATCATGGGTGCTACGCTTACCGCGAATCAACATCCGTGTTTTTTCCAATCGCTCGAAAAAAAACGCACGCTCGCCATTAGCGACCTTAAAAACGACCCTAGCACGCAAGATATTTGGCAATACTTTGCCCCACAAAAAATCACCTCACTGTTAATCGCGCCGGTACGTGGCGATGGTCGCACTATCGGTGCAGTATGCCATGAACATTTAGGTTTTCCCCGAACATGGAGCCTGGAAGAACAAAGCTTCGCCGGTTCCATTGCCGACTTGGTTTCTTTGGTGTTTGAAAATCGTGAACGACAACGGGCTCGAAAAGCGTTATCGGAAAGTGAAAATAAATTTCGTACCTTGGCTGAAACCACCGATAGTGCGATTTTTGTTTTTAGGGAATACTTCCTGTATGTCAATCCCGCCATGATACAACTCACCCGATATCCAGAAAATATCTTATTGCAAAAAAAAATAACCGATATTATTCATCCGGATTTTAAAGCGCAATTTGCTGAACTTATTCGTCTCCGGCTCAACAACATACAGGAAACGGTACGTAACGAAATTAAAATCATCACCGCCGAAGGCGAAGAACGGTGGCTATTTATTTCATCAGGAACCATCAGCTTCGAGGCTCAGCCCGCCGGTCTAGCCACCGCCTTCGACATCACCGAGCGTAAAGCCATGGAGGAACAATTACGCTACCAAGCCTTTCACGACAAACTCACCGGCTTGCCCAATCGAGCACTCTTTATTGATCGGCTAGAACATGTGATCACACGTTACAAAGCGCATAGTAACAGTTTTTTCGCCGTATTATTTCTAGACCTTGACCGATTTAAAGTATTAAACGATAGCCTAGGCCATCTCATCGGAGACCAATTACTCATTGAAATCGCCCAACGCCTTCGCAATGCACTACCTCCTCAAGACACCATTGCTCGGCTCGGCGGTGATGAATTTACTGTTTTATTAGAGGATATTACGGATATCCAAGCCGCAACACAGATTGCCCAAACAATACAAAAAATCATTGGTCAACCGCTGATTGTCCGAGGGCATGAAGTGTTTACCACCGTGAGCATCGGCATTGCATTTAGTCAACCGCATTACCAGCAACCCGACCAAGTATTACGCGATGCCGATATTGCCATGTATCGAGCAAAAAGTAACGGTAAAGCCCGCTACGAAATATTTAGCACCAGCATGCACGTACGCGCCTCAAAGCTTTTAACACTCGAAATGGATTTACGTAAAGCCATTGATAATGAAGAATTTCAATTATACTACCAACCCATCATTAACTTGGCGACCAATTGTTTGTACGGATTTGAAGCGTTAATTCGTTGGCATCACCCACAACGCGGCATTATACCTCCTCACGAATTTGTACCATTAGCAGAAGAAACGGGCATGATCATACCGATAGGTAATTGGGTCTTAAAAGAAGCTTGCCAGCTATTACAACAATGGCAAAATTCCAATTCCACTTTTTCTCAATTAAAAATCAGCGTCAATGTATCGAGCAAACAAATTACTCAATCCGATCTTGTCCATATTATTAGCAAAACCGTGCATACCACAGGCATTGATGCCAGCTATTTAAAGCTTGAGATCACAGAAAGCATGATGATGGACAACCTAGGCATCATGAATTCAGTACTGAATCAGCTCCGACGCTATAATATACAATTTTCTATTGATGATTTTGGCACCGGCTACTCCTCACTCAGCTGCCTGCACCAATTCCCCATTGATACCCTAAAAATCGATCGTTCCTTTATCCAAAAGATTGGCGAACAGGGGGAAAATGCAGAAATTGTTGCCACTATTATTGCCTTAGCACAAAATTTAAAGTTAAATATCATCGCCGAAGGCATTGAGAGCACCAGCCAGCTAAACCACTTAAAAGCACTTGGTTGCCAGCTCGGCCAAGGGTATTTTTTTGCGACCCCAATGATGGCAAAACATCTGCCATCATTCTCCTCCAATCCAGCCAATTCCTCGAAGAGCAGCCAACTATATTCTGAACACGAGCCACTCGATCCACAGTTTAATCCAAGCATTCCATAAAGGATCTGGTAAATTTACCACATGAAGAAAGAAGAACGTTCAAAAATAATTTTATGCTATTTTTTTCACAATAAAGATCATTAAAAAATAGGCTCAATATGGATTCCAGGGTCTTAACTGACCAATCGCTGAACAAGCGAATTGAACAACGATTTACCGCGTTGACGGACATTATGCACATATTCGAAAAAGCCAAGAGACAGGGGCCGTTTTTCTTGTGAAATCCCTCAATACGGCCTGAGCCAAGAACGTAGTAATGACCAAAAGCCTTCCATGGTATTGACAGGCACTTCATGAAAACCATCGCCATCTTCATCCCGTGCATATTCACCGAGACGATGGTTAACCGGTTTATGCTCGTACCCCCACTCGGTGAGTCGGTGATAGATGTTATATTCACCCGTGGACTCAGGCCAGAAGTCTGGATAAAGTATTGGAAAATCTAAAAGAAAACAACCATTTCAATCTTCCTGAGGGTCGTGAGCTATCTATTTGCCCTAATTCGTCCTTAATTTTATACACTACATTACATCTTCAGTAAATTTCGA
>CAYUAI010000009.1:31384-88171 GCA_964442745.1 uncultured Chromatiales bacterium | reverse complement strand
AACCCATTTGTGGCACATCCCGCTCCAGATAGGTGCGAATCAGGTTTTCAAGCCACTCCATGGCCAGTGAATCAGTTTCGGACAGGTAGCTTTCGGGGAACCCCCCACGCAGCCACAACGTTTGAATTTCTTCCCGCCTAGTGGCGGGCACTTCTAGTACGTTCAGGCCAGCCAGCTC
This sequence comes from uncultured Chromatiales bacterium, assembly GCA_964442745.1. Classification (GTDB taxonomy): domain Bacteria; phylum Pseudomonadota; class Gammaproteobacteria; order S012-40; family S012-40; genus CAYUAI01. The sequence goes on along the minus strand of CAYUAI010000009.1, from coordinate 87,993 downwards.
GATATAGCTGATACGTCCTGCAAGACTCTCCGAGGATTGCCTGAGTAAATCCATAGAAGCCGACCCCAAAAGCAGGTATTGCTCGCCTTTACGTCCGGCCCGCCTATTTTTATCAATCAGGCCACGCAACACCATGAACAAATCGGGAGCACGCTGTATTTCATCCACAATAACAAGTTTGTCTCGATGCAAAGACAAAAAGGCCGAGGGGTCGCTTAATTTCAATAAATCTTCAGGGGCTTCAAGGTCGAGATAAAGCGTTGACCGACGTTGAACGATTGTTTGTGCGAGCGTTGTTTTGCCTACCTGCCGTGGCCCCAACAGGGCAACGGCAGGTGTATACCGCAAAGTTTGCTCAAGTTTGTCTGTCATCCATCTTTTTATCATACCTTGCATTTTCGTATACTAGTTCCGAAATTGCAAGGTAGAAACGACCAGAAACACCCACCTAAATTGTCAAAATCCCCAATGGTAAGTTTAAATTGATTTCAGAGAAAAATAGAATAGAAAGGTAGCGTGGATTAAGCGCAGCGAATCCACCGGAACAAGCGTTGAAAACCCATGAATCCACCCTGGCCTTGCCGTTATTTCAATGCGATACTGGCACGTTATTACATCACCATGGCGGATGTGGATTCGCTACGCTTAATCCACGCTACCCAGGGAGATGACGCGTTATTTTTTAATGATTTTCCCTGAAATCAGTTTAAGCTTACCCCAATGGTCCCCAATTTACATGCTCGACGTTTCCATCGGTATAATCAATTTTTGTCCGACTCGAATATAATCTTTCGAAGACAAATGATTGAGATCACGAATCAATGTCAAGCTCACGGAATACCGTTGAGCAATGGTTGATAGGGTATCCCCTTTGAGAATGGTGTGAGTACGATCGATCGCGGCTAGGTGAGTACCTGGTGGCGCATTGTTTTGGAAATACTGGCGAATTCCGATCATGATTGAGCGGGCCAAACGTGTTTGGTAAGCCTGATTGTTTAAGCGCTTTTCTTCTTGTGGGTTACTGATGAATGCTGTTTCGACTAACATTGAGGGAATATCTGGAGATTTTAACACCATAAAGCCCGCATGCTGTACGTTATGTTTATGGACTGGACCCACCTTGCGAATTTCAGACAGCACTTGTTGGGCGATGCGAGTGCTGACATCAATGGTACCGGTCAGTGATAAATCCAGCAACACATCCACTAGCACATCTTCTTTGTTTTCCAGGCTGACGCCGCCGACTAAATCCGAGGCATTTTCTTGTTGCGCTAACCAACGTGAGGCATCATCACTGTCATTGTTTAATGATAAAACATACACAGACGAGCCTTTCACCGAGCGATCTTTAAAGGCATCCGCATGGATCGAAACAAATAAATCCGCCCTCTTTTCGCGGGCGAATTTTCTGCGTTCATTGAGTGTGACATAATAATCACTATTACGTACCATCACTGCCTTCATGCCTTTTTGCGCATCAATCAAACGCGCCAATTTTTTAGCTATTTTTAGCACAACATGTTTTTCTTTTGTTCCACGCCGTCCCTCCGCTCCAGGGTCTTCACCGCCATGTCCCGCATCCACGGCGATGACAATATCTCGCAATCCGGATGATGGTTTTTTGGCGAGCGTTTGAGGTATAGCTGGCAGATGCTTGATCGATGGATTTTTCATTTCCAGCACCACTCGATAGCCATATTTTTTATTCGGTTGCCAAACACGCATTTTGTGGTCCACCAATTTGTCCATATCTAAAACAACGCGCAGGTTATTTTTTTGGCGGATTGCGGTTCTAATGTTTTTAATAAACGCATGCGGCTGATTTATTTTGGGTATACGCGTTGACAATTGGGTATTTTTGAAATCTACCACAATGCGTTTTGGATTCTTTAAAGTAAACAACTCATACTTCATTTGTTTAGAGACTTCAAAAATCAGGCGGGAATATTCAGGCGACGTTCGCAAACGAATATTATTAATATCTGAAAATGATTTTGCCCACGCCATACTGTCAATCAGCAAAGATAGAACAACAAACAACAATACATGAAATTTTTGTTTTATCATAAGACCACTATTTTCAATTTTTCCGAGTATTAAATACTATGTGGCTAAAATTTAGCCCGGCAAATATTCAGGATAATTTTAAATCCATCAGGATAGTTCATTTTCTCTTGGCAAACTGAGTCTTAACGATGGCTTGTTGAGAAATATATCGGTGATGATCCCAGATTGTTAACAAAACGACCAGGCTTGGTCTGCAATCATCAGGGAAATAAATTCATCACCATGGCGGCTTTTTGATTCAATGTCAATATGCCGGCGTTCACCACCATCATCGTAAGCAAGGGTGATAATAATATCGCTTTCAGGTAAAAATCCAAAGCCACGTACTGGCCATTCGACTAAAAATACAGCATTGTCGTGAAAATAATCTCTGATGCCGATATATTCCAATTCCTCTGGCGAGCCCAAGCGGTATAAATCAAAATGATAAATATCTCGATCGATCAGATGATAGGGTTCCACCAAAGTATAGGTGGGACTTTTCACATTGGCGGTATATCCTAATGCGCTCAAGAATCCTTTGACTAACGTTGTTTTACCGGTACCTAACTCACCGTTTAAAAAAATGACCAGATGCCGAGGGCAATATTTAGCGAGTTGTCCGGCTAAGGCCAGCATATCCGTTTCACTTTCGATAAAAAAATTGATTTTACTGGTCACAGCCACTGTTCACCATTCACCAAACTTCGCACCACCGGCAGTAAATCCGTGGCTAACATTCCTCGCTGACCGCATGTTTCGGCAACCCGATCGCCTGCTTTTGCATGTAGCATCACCGCAAAACTAGCCACATTAATTAACCCCAGCGACTGATGCAGTGACTGGCCAAGCAATCCACCTAACATACCGCTTAAAATATCTCCCATGCCGCCACTGGCCATGCCCGGATTACCGGCATCACAGACATTGCTGGCTTGCCCATCGCCGACTATACTCCCCGCCCCTTTTAATACAACCACGCCACCATAACGAGCTTGTAATTGTGTCACCGCCGCAAATCGATGTTGTTGTATCTGTGAGCTTGTGCATGCCAGCAAAGCCGCCGCCTCTCCTGGATGTGGTGTCAGTATCCAAGATGAGCGCTTTATCGCCTTTTGTTGTGCTAACAACAAGAGTGCATCGGCATCAATAATTAGCGGTAAACGGCTGTGAATGGCTTGATTAAAAAGTGCCTTGGCCCATTGATCTTGCCCTAAACCGGGACCCAGCACAATCACATCGGCGCGTTCCAACAAAGCCTCTAACGACTGAGATGAATGAAAACCGTGGGTCATGATTTCAGGCTGCGCCGCATTGGCAAAATTCGCATGGTTGGCATGGGTCACCACAGAAACCCGCCCTGCCCCAATCCGAGCGGCGGCCATCGCCGCCATCATAATCGCGCCGACCATGCCTTGATTACCGCCCAATAATAAGACGTGACCAAAACGCCCTTTATGTGAATTTTTTTGCCGGGTAGCTAAAGGATTGATCAGTGTCTCGGCGGCTAAACGGGTGCATGTGCTAGGTACTTCAGCATAGACTTCAGGCGGCACCGATAAATCATTAAAAACAATTTGACCACGATAATCCGGCCCCCAAGCTGTGAACAAGCCTTGTTTAAGACCAATAAAACTGATGGTAACGGTGGCCCGTATGGCAATCGCCATGACCTCTCCGGTATCCGCCTGTAAACCGGACGGAATATCAAGGGCCAATACCGGCTTATTACTGTCATTAATGTCAGAAATCGCCGCCGCCCAAGGCCCGCTGACATCTCGATCCAGGCCAGTCCCGAATATTCCATCAACAATTAAGTCAAACTCATGCAAAGTCTGATTGCCATAAGTTTGAGCAACGATGCTGGTTTGCTCCATTTCTTGTCTAGCACGCAGTGCATCACCTTGTTGCCGATGTGTCTGTCCTAACTGATATACCGTCACTTGCAATCCGGCTTGTTGAGCCAGACGAGCATACACATAACCATCACCTGCGTTATTACCTAAACCGCAAAAAACAGCAATTCGTCTCACCGCTGGCCAATGGACTAATGTGCAGTCAAATGCGCTTTGCGCGGCACGGGTCATTAAAGTATAACCCGGGATCGAAAATTTTTGGATGGCAATACGATCGAGTTCACGTACTTGCTGGGCTGTATAAAGAGTCGTTGGTAATGACATAATAAACCACAAATTGATTAAATTAACTAAGAGTCCTTTTACATTATAAGCAATACTTGCGCTATCGTAAAATAAGTCAACGACCCGGCCCTGAAAGAACGACGCTTGAATAAGCTTGAACTGACCAGCCTAAGGAATGGGCGACGCAATCACTTCCCTGTAATGCCCCTGAATAATCAATCCATATCGACGTATCTACCAAACTCGCCATTAATGGCGAGTTCGGATATCATCGAGGTCAATATCTAAATCAATTTTTCCTTTAAAATCCTTTAGACTAGAAATTTTTGATTTCCTTATCAATTCTTCCAAGGCCAATACAATGACTCCGGTTTTTGTGTCAGTATGGGTTGCCTTCATTGCTTCGTTCAGTAAATCCTCGGGTAGATTGAGAGTCGTTCGCATATTTACCTTCTCAATTTAATGCATACGATATTATAATTATTTACTTTTTATAAACCTATGCTCTCTCATTTTCCATTATTTAAATGAACAACATAGCTAGTTAATTGACTAAAACTAACAGGTTAGCCGACTGAAGACTACCCATGAACTAATCCGAGTGCGAACGGATCATCGAGACAGTCAACGAGCTGGCCCATAGCGACCTGTCACCGAGTAAAATCGTTTCATTGTGACCAGGTTATCTTGATTTTTAAACGTTAGGCAACGCCGCTGTTTTTATGACAACACACGATAAGAATATCAACTTGACTGAACTCAAAAAAAAAATTCAGTCTTGGAGCGATGAATTAGGATTTAACAAAATAGGCATTAGTCATATCGATCTGCCGCTTGCTGAAAATCGACTCAACCAGTGGTTACAGTCGAAATATCACGGCACCATGCAGTATATGGAAAAACACGGTAGCAAACGTTCGCGACCCAATGAATTGTTGCCAGGCACGCTCAGCATTATCAGCGTGCGTATGGATTATTGGCCCGAACCCAGTCTCGATCCTTGGCAAGTGTTAGCTAATCCCGAGCTTGCCTATATTTCGCGTTATGCGCTGGGACGTGATTATCACAAAGTACTCAAAAAGCGTTTGCAACAATTGGCGCATCGCCTCGGTGACATTATTGGCGATTTTGGCTATCGTGTTTTTGTTGATAGCGCCCCGGTATTAGAAAAACCTATTGCTGAACAAGCGGGCTTGGGCTGGATTGGCAAACATACTAATTTACTCAGCCGTGACAGTGGCTCTTGGTTTTTTTTAGGGGAAATTTATACCGATCTTGCCTTGCCTGCGGATCAAGCGATGGAAAAACATTGTGGCACTTGCCAGGCTTGTATCGATATCTGCCCGACCAAGGCAATTATCGCCCCGTTCCAACTCGATGCCCGATTATGTATTTCCTATTTAACCATCGAATATAAAGGCGTCATTCCCCAAACACTTAGAGCGATGATGGGGAATCGGATTTATGGATGTGATGATTGCCAGTTAGTTTGTCCTTGGAATCGCTTTGCTTCAGTCACTGCCGAAGCCGATTTTCAAACCCGGCATCGTTTGGATCACGTGTCTTTAATTGACTTATTTCAATGGTCTGAAACGGTATTTTTACGCAACACCGAAGGCTCTGCCATGCGGCGGGTGGGTTATGAATGCTGGTTGCGTAATATTGCCATTGCCATGGGTAATGCGCCACCACATTCGAAAATTCTGCAAGTACTGACCCAGCGCTTGCCAACCGTGAGTGCTTTAGTGCAGGAACACATCCAGTGGGCCATTGAACAACAAGTATAGATCTGGCCGTTGATATCCAGTCGAGTTTAGGATATGCCCAAACTCTGAGCCTTCAGCCAGCGACTCAATTCTCACCCCTTTAAAAAATGGCGTCGATAATGGCGCAGTTCCTCAATCGATTCTTTGATATCATCTAAGGCTAAATGGATTGATTTTTTTTGCACCCCGGCGAATACTTCGGGTGCCCAACGGCGAGCCAGTTCTTTAATGGTACTCACATCAATATTGCGATAATGGAAAAAACGCTCTAATTCGGGCATATGCCGATATAAAAAACGTCGATCCTGACAAATACTGTTGCCACACATGGGAGAAATACCAGGGGCAAGATAAGCTGCACAAAAATCTAGCGTTTGCTGACAGGCCATGACTTCTGTTATGGTACTGCTACGCACTCGGTCAATTAAACCCGATTCTCCATGGTGCTTGGTATTCCAAGCATCCATCGCATTGATGGTGTCATCATGTTGGTGGATTGCCAACATCGGCCCTTCTGCGAGCAGGTTCAAATTTTTATCGGTAATGATGGTCGCAATTTCGATAATTTGATCAACATCTGGGTTCAGACCTGTCATTTCTAGATCGATCCAAATTAAATGGCTGGTTTGTTGTTGGTTCATGTACTTGGTCCATGATTGATGATGTTGAACGATGGAAACGTTAATCCTGCTGATGGCAACGGCTGTCTATCTTATATATATAATAGTGTAATGCAAATAACTGGCGCTTTTTAATATCACTTATGGCTAAACGTTCACTGACTCGCCGACAAAGCTGGCGAGCAAAAAAAGTACAAGATGAGCGAATCCAACGCGCCCAAAAGAAATTAACAGCCATCGACGAAGATACTCTATCTCCGCCCGAGCAAGCACTGGTCATTGCCAATTATGGCGTGCATATCCTGGTGGAAACCCAGGCCAAGCAAACATTAAAATGCTTTTGTCGCCAAAATATTGGCGACATTATCTGTGGAGACCATGTGATTGTGCAAGCGCAGAGCGATGATAGTGGTGTAGTCACTGCGATTTTACCGAAAAAATCATTGCTTGCCCGCCCCATTGCCCAAGGGTCACCCAAACCTGTCGCGGCCAATGTGGATCAAATTATTATTGTCAGTGCCGCTCATCCGAAACTGGATCTGCTATTAATTGATCGATACCTCGTCACCATCGAATTGGCTGATATCACGCCGATAATAATGGTCACCAAACTGGATTTATTGTCAGCCGACAAAAAACGCGCATTAGAAAAAAGCTTATCGCTTTATTCCGCATTAGGCTATCCATTGTTTTATTACTCACCTAACCTCAAACAGGGCATCGAACAACTACAAGCCCAGCTCGATAACAAAGTCAGTATTTTGGTTGGGCAATCCGGGGTGGGTAAATCCTCAACGATTAAAAGTTTGTTACCCGAGCAAAATATCAAAATAAACCAAGTATCAATGAGAACCGGGCTAGGCCAACATACCACCAGCGCTTCCCAGTACTACCATTTATCTCATGGGGGGGCAATCATCGATTCGCCCGGTGTGAGAGATTTTGGACTTTGGCATATTCCTGACAATAAAATAGCCTGGGGATTTCGCGAATTCCGTGCTTTAATGGGACGATGTAAATTCAGTAATTGCCGCCACGAGCAAGAGCCTCAATGTGCTTTTCAAGCCGCCGTTAAAGACGGTCAAGCTAGCCAAACGCGATTAAACCACTTGCAGTGGCTAGCGCAAGGTTATCAAGTGAAAAAATATTAAAACGGTTTCAGGATAAAATACGTTTAATTTGTGCAATTTCATCGGAGGCTTCCTCAAGCAATTCAATACTTGAGCTAGGCCCTAGACTGAACACCGGAAATTTTTTAAACGCGGGGACTTGATCTAGCACAGGTCGATCTTTTATATTTTTATCGCTGAATGAGGCATGAATTTGAGCAATTAACACAATATCACATAAATCAGGTTCCGGACTTGGGTTTCTCTGCCATTGTTCCGCTTCCCTCGCGACCATTAAAAACGCGTCATCAATACCCCAGTCCAGTAAAATCAGTTCCCCTAAGGGACCACGTAATTGCGCCAATAATTCAGTCTGTGTGTTTTCATCCACACCAAGTTGATCTGCATGATTTTCCATGTAAGCAAGAAAGGGTAATACACCGATATCATGCACAATACCGGCTAACATCGCCCGGTCAGGATCGAAACCCAAGCTAATACGAGCTAATACAAAACTGATGGCAGCCACTTTGACACTATGGTTCCAAACACTTTCTGTTTGTCGTCTAATTTTTGAATTTTTGGCAGTAAACAACCGCTTTAATGCAAAACTGGTCACCAAATTGCGCGTCACATTAAGCCCTATTCGGCTAATGGCATCGCTGCAATGTTGAACGGATCGCCCACCGCGATACATGGGACTATTGGCAATTTGGATGATGCGTCCCGCGAGCGGAATATCAGACTGGATAATTTTAGCAATGTCATCGATTTCGAGATCTTGTTCGTCAATGGCTTTTTTGACACGCAACGCGATATCCGGCAACGCAGGTAACTGCAGTTTACCTTCATCCAACAACCACTTAATATCGTTAAATACTTGATTATGAGATACCACTTGGGTCAAATCCTTTTGTGTACTCGCGGATTAAAATGAATATATTTCTTTTGGGTGCAAAACGGGTGACGAGAAACCCGTCGTCAATAAACCAAATTTAGCCAGGGTTTACATGATTGCACGAGCACACAATGCCATTAAAGCCCCTGGAAAAATACCCAATAACAAGATCGCAAAACCATTGACACTAAGGATCGCTTGCAAATCAAAATTCGCACGGATGGCTGGTGCCTGCTCGTCAGGTTTATCAAAATACATCAGCTTAATGATACGTAGATAATAAAATGCCCCGACAATCGAGAATATCACGGCCACCACCGCCAACCAAGTATAACCCGCTTCAACCACCGCTTGCAGCACCGCAAGCTTGGCATAAAACCCAAGCAGTGGAGGAATGCCTGCCATGGAAAGCATTAAAATTAGCATGACCGCCGCAAACCATGGGCTACGATCACTGAGGCCCTTAAAATCATTAAGCTGATCAGCTTCATCATCTTTTCGACTGAGTAAAATAATGATACCAAAACCACCTAAGCTCATGAGTGCATAGACGATGGTATAAAACATGGCGCTGGAATAACCATTCGCTGTGGCTGCCAAAATACCTAAAAACAAAAAACCCATGTGAGCAATCGTTGAATACGCCAACATACGTTTGATATTCGTTTGCGCAATCGCCACCACATTGCCAACCACCATGGATAATACTGCCAGGATAACGATCATATCTTGCCAATAAAAATGCAAGTCACCTAATCCTTCGACTAATAAACGCATCACCATGGCAAAACCGGCTAATTTAGGTGCCGTGCTAATATATAAAGTAACGGCGGTGGGTGCGCCATGATAAACATCCGGGACCCACATATGAAACGGGACCGCGCCTAGCTTAAACGCTAAGCCGACAATCACAAATACGGTACCCATGAGCAACACCATGTCTTTGCTATTGGTGGTTGTCGCAATAAACTCGCCCACGGTGTGTAGGTCGAGACTGCCTGTGGCACCATAAATCAATGACATGCCGTATAACAGCATGCCTGAAGCTAGGGCGCCTAAAACAAAATATTTCATCGCGGCTTCAGTGGCCACTTTGGAGTCTCGTTGCAAAGCCACTAAAGCATAGAGGCTTAATGACAACAGCTCTAAACCGAGGTACAAACTAATCAGGTTATGGGCAGAGACCATGACCATCATGCCCAGCGTGCCAAATAAGGCTAAAACAAAAAATTCACCACGAAATAATGATCGCTGTATTAAATATTCACGCGAATAAATCAATGTCACTGCCACGATTAAATAAATAAACATTTTTAATACGACACTCATGCTATCGTTCACAAAGGTGCCCGATAACACCACCTCTGGTGAGCTTGGGCTACCTGCATAGGTCAGCATGGCGGTCACGACTAAGGTCATCAGTGATAACACATAGGTGATAATGCGAGCGGTCTCTGTCAAATAAAGATCAATCACTAAAATGATACACACCATACTTAACAAAAAAATCTCGGGTATCAGCGGTGCAAATTCAGATAGTTCAACGGTCATCTTAACGTTCTCTTGATAGGATTATAGTTTTGGGTTCGCGATATGTGCCACCAAATTTTCTACCGAGGCATGTATGACGTCCATTAACGGATTTGGCCATATCCCCACCAATAACACCAAAGCAGCCAAACTACCAAGCACGAAAATCTCTCGATGATTGACATCTTTTAATGCCGCCACTCGCTCATTGGCCACCTCACCGAACACCACACGCTTGACCATCCATAAAGTATAGGCGGCCCCGATAATCAGTGTTAATGCCGCGGTAAAAGCTAACCAAAAATTCGCTTTCATGGCGGCAAGTATCACCAGAAACTCACCGACAAAGGCCGAAGTGCCGGGTAAACCGGCATTTGCCATGGCAAAAAACACAACAAAAGCCGCAAAAATCGGCATGGTATTCGCCACACCACCATAATCACTAATTTGGCGACTATGCATGCGATCGTATAAAACACCGATACAGAGGAATAAGGCACCCGAAACAAAACCATGAGAGATCATTTGCACAATCGCCCCTTCTATTCCCATCGCACCACCTTGGGCACTGCCGGTGTTATCAACAATGGTAAAAATCAGAAAAAAGCCTAAGGTCACAAATCCCATGTGAGAAATTGAAGAATACGCAATCAGTTTTTTCATGTCTTTTTGCGCCAATGCGACAAACCCAATATAAACAATGGCAATGAGTGACAGCACAATGATCAACCAATCCAGCTCGTTACTGGCCGCTGGCGTGATTGGCAAACTAAATCGTAGAAAGCCATAAGCCCCCATTTTCAGCATAATCGCGGCCAGGATGACGGATCCGCCCGTGGGTGCTTCCACGTGAGCATCAGGCAACCAAGTGTGTACTGGCCACATCGGTACTTTCACCGCAAAAGCGATCAAAAAGGCTAAAAAGATCCATATCTGTTCATTCATACTTAGCGGCATGGCATGAAAATCTAGAATCGAAAAACTGCCACTTTCCGTTTGGGTGTACATGTATATCAGTGCCACCAGCATAAAGACCGAACCTAAAAAGGTATAGAGGAAAAACTTGATGCTGGCATAGACTCGGCGCTCACCGCCCCAGATGCCGATAATCAAAAACATCGGGACCAGCATGGCTTCCCACCACACATAGAACAAGATGGAGTCCAAGGCTGAAAACACACCAATCATGAGACCTTCCATGATCAGGAAGCAACCCATGTACTGAGCAACTTTGGTTTTGATCGATTCCCATCCGGCAATGACAACCAATACGCTGGTGAATGACGTTAACAAAATGAGCGGCATGGAAATACCATCGACACCCAAATGATAATGAATATTAAGCAATGGAATCCAGCTGGCTTTTTCCACGAACTGCATTTGAAAGGTCTGGGTATCAAACAGCGTAAATAACGGCAGGGTAATCAAAAAAGTCAATCCCGCAATCATCAGGGAAAACCACCGTGTTAGCGTAGGACGATTGGCATTGCCAGATAACAACACAAAAGTGCCACCTAAAATAGGCAGCCAAATTGCGAAACTTAGTAACGGAAAATCAGCAAACATTCAACAAATTCCTTGGTCCGGTTTTACCTAGATCTTGCGGTCGATGATACGCACGTGGCATTGACGCCCTTCGGGTACAGACGCTTGCCTCGTATTGCGATATTAAAATTTTCGGAAATCACAATAAGGATTCTACTCGAATTTTTATTCGCTCTACGCATCAATATCTTGTACCCTGCCTGCACGGTCATACGCAGAATATAGGTATTTTTAGACGAAAAATATCCAGGTCAATAAACCTGACAAACCTATGATCATAGCAAACGCATAATGATATAAATAACCCGTTTGCAAACGCCTTGCAATGGTCGCTGTCCAGCCCACCAAGTTGGCGGTGCCATTCACACATAAACCGTCGATTAATTTAACATCCCCAATCTTCCAGAAACCGTTGCCAATGCCACGGCTGCCGCCGGCAAAAACGGTATCGTTAAAATCATCGAAGCCATACTTTTTATCCAAGATACGGTAAACCATGGATAGTTTTTGTTTCGCTAAGCTGGCAATTTCCGGTTTAACCATATAAATGTAATAAGCGACGCCAACGCCTGCGACGGCTAACCACAGGGCCGGTGTCAAAAATGCGTGCAAAATAAAACTAAAAGGACCACTGTAAGTTTCGCCGAGTTGCTGCAACACATCGTGCGCTGGCAGTACAAAAATAGTATCGCCAAAATACTCACCAAATAGCATGGGACCAATGGCAAAACCCACTAGCACCGACGGAATGGCCAGTAAGATTAACGGAATCGTCACCACTTTGGGGCTTTCATGCAAGTGGGCGCGAGTGTGTTCATCCATCCGCTCCTTACCATGAAATACGAGGAAAAACAGGCGGAAGCTATACAGCGCCGTAATAAATACACCGAGCAAAACGGCATAATACGCAAACGTGGCGCCCGGAATCGTCGAGTACCCCACCGCTTCGATAATGCCATCTTTTGAGAAGAAACCCGCCATCCCCGGAAAACCAATCAAGGCTAACGAACCAATCAAAAAAGTCCAATAAGTAATGGGCATATATTTCTTTAAACCGCCCATTTTGCGAATATCCTGTTCATGGTGCATCGCGATAATGACTGAGCCGGCCGCTAAAAATAACAAGGCTTTGAAAAACGCATGGGTCATCAGATGAAACATACCCGCCGCATAGGCCGACGCGCCTAATGCCACCACCATATAACCTAATTGAGAGAGTGTAGAATAGGCGACCACGCGTTTAATATCATTTTGCACGAGCCCTAAACAACCCATAAAGAAAGCGGTCAATGCCCCAATGACTAACACAACACTTAAGGCCATTTCAGAATATTCAAATAATGGTGACATCCGCGCTACCATAAACACCCCAGCCGTGACCATGGTCGCCGCGTGAATCAATGCAGATATCGGTGTTGGACCTTCCATGGAATCGGGTAACCATACGTGCAGGGGCACTTGTGCGGATTTGCCCATCGCCCCGATGAATAACAAAATACACAGCAAGGTCAGCACCGACCACTCAACTCCTGGGTAGATCTCGATGGTCACCTCTGACATCACCGCCGCTGACTGGAATACATCCGCATAATCCATGCTATTGAAATACACCAAGATCAAGGCGATCCCCAAGATGAAGCCAAAATCGCCGACTCGGTTGACAATAAATGCTTTTAAATTGGCATAAATCGCGGTTTCTTTTTTATACCAAAAACCAATTAATAAATAAGAAACTAAACCAACGGCTTCCCATCCAAAAAACAATTGCATGAAGTTATTGGACATGACCAACATCAACATGGAAAAGGTGAACAACGAAATATAACAGAAAAAACGCTGGTATCCCGGATCATCTTTCATATAACCGATAGTATAGATATGTACCATCAAGGAAACAAAAGTCACCACCATCATCATCAGGGCTGATAGTTTATCAATTAAAAAACCGACCTCGAAGGTAATGCCATCACTGACCAACCAGGTATATACTGCTCCGTTAAATGGTTCCGCCTCTCCCCATTGGATTTGGATGAAGACAAAGAGTGAAAGGATAAATGAGATACCCACGCCAATATTGGTCACCCAATGGGCGCCAGCACGTCCAATTTTTCGGCCAAATAATCCAGCGATAATAGCACCGAACAGTGGCGCGAGTATGATTGTTATATATATGTTTTCCATGCGGCTTATCCGTTATTACCCTTTTAGCAAATCTAAATCATCCACGTTAATTGTGCCTCTATTTCTAAATAACACGACCAGGATTGCCAAGCCAATGGCCGCTTCTGCCGCCGCCACTGTGAGGATAAAGAAGACAAAAATTTGGCCTTGGGCATCGCCGAGATAATGAGAAAAAGCGACGAAATTTATATTAACCGCTAATAACATCAATTCGATGGACATCAATAGGATAATGACATTTTTCCTATTTAGAAAAATCCCCGCGATACTGATGCAAAATAAAATCGCAGCTAAAATCAAATAATGTGATAGTGGAACCATTATTCCTCCGGCAATGAATGGGCAAAGCCTGAATGTTGCAGGGCCTTGCTTGTTTGGATCAAAGATGATTCCATTTATGGTTTTTCATCCGCGTTCATTTTAACAAGTTTGACACGATCGCGACGCTTCACTTTCACTTGTTGCTCCGGTGAGATATATTTGGGTTGACGCTTGGTACGCAAGGTCAACGCAATGGCGGCAATAATCGCGACCAACAAAATCACCGCTGCAATCTCAAACGGATAGACATAGGTGGTATATAAAAGGCGGCCAAGTTCCTTGGTATTGCTATAGCCCTCCGCTTGCCCCGCCGGATCCGCGATCACATCCAGCCCAAACCGTTCCGGCCCAACGATGATGGCCATTTCAACCATTAACACCAGTGCAATGAGTCCCCCAACGGGCAAATATTTAGCAAAGCCCTCTTTTAACTGGGCAAGATCGACATCAAGCATCATGATCACGAACAAAAACAGCACCATCACTGCACCGACATAAACCAATATCAACGTCACCGCTAAAAATTCAGCTTCCAGCAATAGCCATAAACCCGCGCACACCACAAACGCTAACACTAAAAACAAGGCCGCTTTTACCGGGTTGCGTATGGTGATCACCATCAAGCTGGCTAAAACCAGTATTACAGCAAAACCATAAAAAATTAAAAGTTCTACAGTCATGAAATCATTTCCATCGTTATGTTAGCGATATGGCGCATCAAGCTGACGATCTGCCGCAATTTCTGCTTCATATTTATCTCCGATCGCGAGTAATTTCGCCTTGTCCATGATGCCTTCTTCTCGCGTCTCAAATATATATTCAAACTCACGCGTTTCCACTATTGAGTCAACGGGGCACGATTCTTCACAAAATCCACAATAGATGCACTTAAACAGATCAATATCATATTTTGTGGTTCGTCGGGTGCCATCTTCCCGTTTTTCGGATTCGATGGTAATGGCTAAGGCCGGACAAACGGCTTCGCATAACTTGCAGGCAATACAGCGCTCTTCTCCATTAGGATAGCGACGTAAGGCATGCAATCCCCGAAAACGATAAGATTGCGGGGTTTTTTCTTCGGGATATTGTACGGTTATTTTTTTAGCGAACAAATATTTTCCCGTCAGTTTCATCCCTTTCAATAACTCCCAAAGGAACAGGCTTTTTATATAACTCAATATCGTGCTCATTAGCCGATCCTCTTATTTAATCAAACCAGGGTCCAACGTTTTGTAAGATAGCCGCTCCCACGACCAACAACCAAACAATGGTAATTGGAATAAATATTTTCCATCCTAAACGCATAATTTGATCGTATCGATAACGTGGAAATGTTGCCCTGAACCATAAAAACAAAAATAGTAAAACTGTTGTTTTAGCCAGCAACCATAACAGGCCCGGCACCCAGGAAAAAAGTCCTTCCAACACAGGAATGCCCTGAAAAGGTGATAACCAGCCCCCTAAAAACATTAAGGCTGTTAATAATGAAATGAGAATCATGTTGGCATATTCTGCCAGGAAAAACACCGAGAACGTCATGGCTGAATATTCAACATGGAAGCCAGCCACAATCTCTGATTCACCTTCCGCGACATCGAAGGGGGCGCGATTGGTCTCTGCCAGGCCGGAAATAAAATAAATTAGAAACAGCGGCAACAACGGTAACCAGAACCAGTGTAACAAGCTGCCATCTTGTTTCAGCACAATCTCGGTGAGATTCAAACTACCGCCGGCGAGCAACACCCCAACCAGGGCAAACCCCATGGCAATTTCATAGGACACGATTTGTGCGGCCGAACGTAAGGCACCGAGAAAGGCATATTTGGAGTTTGATGCCCAACCGGCAATAATGACGCCATAAACCCCCATGGATGTCACTGCCAGAATATATAATAAGCCGGCATCCATATCGGACAGCACCATCCCCTCATCAAACGGCACGACGGCCCAGGCAGCGATGGCCGGGACAAAGGTCAATACCGGCGCAATAATAAATAGAAACCGATTGGCATTCGTGGGGATAATAGTTTCTTTCAACATCAGTTTAATGCCATCAGCAATTGGCTGTAACAAACCACGCGGCCCAACCCGGTTCGGCCCAATCCGTACTTGGATATAGCCGATCACTTTTCTTTCCGCGAGGGTAATATAGGCGACCGCCAGCATAATCGGTATGACGATGGCCAGTATTTTAATAATGATCAGTAGCAGGGTTTGCACTCCTTCCGGAAAAATCGAAAGGATGTTTTGTATTATTTCAAGCATGCAGTGCTCTCACGATTCGGTTTTTCATTGTCCATCAAGCCTTTAATAATTCAACCTCATCAAAAGGTGAGCCTAAACTTAAATTTGCCGTGATGGCTGTTGACAAATATACACACATATCCGGCACCCGCCCATCGATTTCTAGCGGTAATGTCACCTCTCCACCCGCTTGACGAAGCTTGGCTTGACTCGCTTCTGACAAACCGGCTTGCTTGGCAGTAGATGCACTGAGGCGTATTTTGCCTAGCTGCGTAACATCAGCGGTTTGTTGCAATGGCTGTGATCGCCGAACCAAACTATCGGTGGCATAAATCGGCAAATCACCAATGCGTTGATAGCCTTGATGAGTAGCTAAGGCATTGGATACCGGAAATGCGCCATGATCGCCTGACGTCGAATCCCCCATTTGATTTTTCAGCTCAGTATATACCTCTTGACAAGACATATATTCAAAGCCATCTAGCTCGCAAAGATTGCCCATCACTCGCAACACCTTCCAAGCGGGCCGCGCTTCCCCAACGGGTTTGAGCGCCCCTTCAAATGATTGCCAACGTCCTTCACAATTTACCAAGGTACCGGCAGTTTCAGTAAACGCGGCGATGGGCAATAACACATCGGCATACTGCTTCATCTCATCCGTGACATAAGATGACAGTGACACGACAAACGAGGCTTTATCGAGCGCCTGTCGCGCATTGCTGGCGTGTAAACTATCAAACTCAGGTTCAACGCCAAGCAACACATAGGCCTTTAGCGACTCAGCCAACATCGCATGAGCACTTAACCCAGGATCCTTAACGGCGGCGCCACTCGCCATACGATGCGGTACCATGCCAGCCAGCCAAGCGCCGGAGGTGTTGGCACCATCGTGTAAAATAGCCAACCGACTTTGGGACAATTGAGCCACCGCCTGGGAAAGGGCTAGCAAGTTGCTATATTGCGGGTGCATGCTGGCTTGGATACCGATGATTATCAGGCTATCTTCAGCGTCCAATAAATCTTGCGCCATGGCTTGCTGTTCTGCCTGGCAAGTGGCCGATTTAACAAGCGAGCTGATCTCATCAGACAATGCTTGTTTGGTGGTGCCCGCTAGTGCTTTGACAACACCGGCTAAATTAGCCAGCATTTCCGTCGGTGGGACAATTTGTTTTTGTGCTACCTCAAAATGAAAATCATAATCTACTGCATTAATCAGCGATAGCTTGGCACCTTCGAGAGCGGCTTTGCGCAAGCGATGCGCTAAAATAGGCTGGTCTTTTCTGATATTGGAACCAATCAGTAACGCCGCTCCGAGTTGGTCGATGCTTTCAATCGGGATGGCTAATCCAGGAAAACCATGAATCGCCGCTTGATAAGCCACATCGGCTTGGCGTAATCGGTGATCAATATTTTGGCAATCTAAACCGCGTGCCAATTTTTGCATTAAATAATATTCTTCCAGTGTTGCATTTGGCGAGGCTAAAAAGCCCATTTGCGCGGCGCCATACTCACCCGCGATTTTTCTCAGGCCGTCACAAGCCGCCGCCAGCGCCGTCTCCCAATCGGTTTCCCGCCAACCATTCGCGTCTTTCAACATAGGCTGGCTTAATCGATCATCACTGTATAGGCCTTCATAACTAAAGCGATCACGATCCGATATCCAGGTTTCATTGACGGTTTCGTTATCATGAGGGACGACCCGCAATACTCGCTGGTTATGCACGTGCAAACAGATATTTGAACCCACATTATCATGCGGGGCAATGGTGCGCTGTTGGCGCATTTCCCAGGCACGGGCAGAAAAACGAAAAGGTTTTGAAGTTAACGCACCAACTGGGCATAAATCAATCATGTTGCCTGATAACTCAGAATCAATGGTGGCTTCCACATAGGTACCAATCTCCATGTGTTCGCCCCGCCCAGTCGCCCCTAATTCTTTAATGCCCGCAATTTCATCACCAAAACGAACACAACGGGTACAATGAATACAGCGGGTCATCTCGGTAGAAATCAATGGGCCTAAATCTTTATCGGCAACGACACGTTTTTTCTCGGTGTAACGTGTGATATCGCGACCATAACCCATGGCCACATCCTGCAGCTCGCACTCGCCGCCTTGATCGCAGATGGGGCAATCGAGCGGATGATTAATTAACAAAAACTCCATGACGCCTGTTTGTGCGGACACCGCGCTTGCCGAACGAGTGAATATTTTCATTCCCTCAGTGACCGGTGTTGCACAAGCCGGTAATGGCTTGCGTGCTTTGTCAACTTCAATGAGGCACATGCGGCAATTGGCGGCGACGGATAATTTTTTGTGGTAACAAAAACGTGGGATAAAAACCCCGGCAGCATCCGCTGCCTCTATCACCATCGAGCCACCTTTAGCCCGTACGAGTTTACCGTTTATTTCTATATTAACCATGTTTTATTGAATCTCGTTCAGTACGGCTGATCGCTAACAAACCGACAGGTATCACAATATACATACTTAAGAGACACCGACCATACATTTTTTATGATCAATGTGATATTGAAATTCGTCTCGATAATGCTCGATAAAACTCGCCACCGGTAAAGCGGCCGCATCGCCTAAGGCACAAATGGTGTGACCTTCAATTTTCTTGGCAACATCGGTTAACAGATCTAGGTCTGCATTTTTACCTTGACCATGTTCGATACGATGTACCACTCGGGATAACCAGCCGGTTCCTTCCCGACAAGGTGTGCACTGACCACAGGATTCCTCATAGTAGAAATGAGAAATGCGAGCCAACACTTTAGCCATGCAGGTATCTTCATCCATAATGATAACTGACCCAGCACCTAACATGGAACCCGCCCTGGCAATCGAGTCATAATCCATAGTGACATCCATCATCACGTCGCCCGGCACCACCGGTACCGAAGAGCCGCCAGGAATCACCGCTTTTAATTTTTTGCCATCTCGCATACCACCGGCCATTTTCAAAAGCTCGGCAAAGGGTGTCCCCATGGCAATTTCATAATTGCCGGGTTTATTCACATGTCCAGAGATAGAAAAAATCTTGGTACCGCCATTGTTGGGTTTTCCTAGCTCTAAAAACCATTGACCACCTTGCCGCATAATGGCAGGGATCGATGCTAAGGTTTCGGTATTATTGACAGTCGTTGGGCGTCCATACAAGCCGTAACTCGCAGGAAATGGCGGTTTAAAACGCGGCTGACCTTTCTTCCCTTCCAAAGACTCTAGCAGGGCCGTTTCTTCACCGCAGATATAAGCACCGGCACCCAGGTGAGAATATAACTCAAAATCGACCCCCGATCGTTTAATGTTTTTGCCAAGAAAACCCGCCTCTCTGGCTTCTTTTAGCGCGGCATTAAAGCGTTCATAAGGTTCCCAGAATTCACCACGAATATAGTTATAACCCAGGGTTGCCCCAATGGTATAGGCGGCAATCGCCATCCCTTCAATCAGTGCATGAGGGTTGAATCGTATAATATCGCGGTCTTTAAAAGTGCCCGGCTCACCTTCATCTGAGTTACAGACAATAAATTTTTGGCCAGGCGCGCTGCGCGGCATAAAACTCCATTTTAACCCGGTGGGAAACCCAGCCCCACCGCGTCCTCGTAACACCGAAGTTTTCACCTGACTAATGATTTGTTCAGGTGGGGTTTTTTTCTTTAATATCTGCGTCCAGGCTTCATAGCCACCCACCGACTGATAGGCGTTTAATGTCCAGGGCTTGTCTAGATGGAGCGTGTTAAAACAAACTTCGTTAGCCATGCGCTCCCCTTTGTGAATATGTCATTTCTGATAAATCTGCTGAACCGATCATTTGTCAATTTTTTCAAGTGAATTTAAAATGTCATCGATGCGCTGAGGCGTTAGGTTTTCATAATACTGATTACTAATTTGAAACATGGGTGCGCCACCGCAGGCGCCTAAACATTCGACTTCCTTCAAGCTAAATTTACCATCCTCCGTGGTTTCTCCCAGCTTAATACCCAGCCGTTGCTGCAAATGACTGACGATATCATCGCTGCCAAGCAACATACAAGAAACGTTGGTACAAACACTTATTTTATGTTTGCCGACAGGCTTGAGTTCATACATGGAATAAAATGTGGCGACTTCATACACAGACACCCGAGGCATCGCTAAATAATCGGCCACGGCATCCATGTATTCTGTCGTGAGTGAGCCGCCATTATTATCTTGCGCGATACGCAGCGCCGTCATCACAGCCGATTGCTTTTGATCGGCAGGATATTGTGCAATCCAACGATCGATCTCGGCTTTTGATTCAGCGGATACCAGTTGATCTAAAGTTCTAGCCATTAGCGATCAACCTCCCCAAACACAATATCCTGGCTACCAATAATGGCCACCACATCCGCCAACATATGCCCTCTCGTCATTTCATCTAAGGAGGCTAAGTGCATGAACCCCGGTGCTCGAATTTTCAAGCGATACGGCTTGTTCGCACCATCTGAAATCAAATACACACCAAATTCCCCCTTAGGATGCTCAACACAAGCATAAGCTTCACCTTCTGGTAAACAATATCCTTCGGTAAATAATTTAAAGTGATGAATCATGGCCTCCATGTCACCTTTCATGTGATGACGTGAAGGAGGGCGAATTTTTTGGTCATCAACCATGACCGGACCTGAATTATTTTTCAACCAGTCAACACACTGTTTAATAATACGATTGGATTGACGCATTTCTTCAATTCGAACCAAATAACGGTCATAAGTATCACCGTTGACACCAATGGGAATATCAAAGTCCAATTGATCGTAAACTTCGTAAGGCTGTTTTTTACGCAAATCCCAGGCAATACCCGAACCACGTAACATCGGGCCGGTGAAACCGAGCTGATACGCCCGTTCAGGCGATACCACGCCGATCCCCACCGTTCTTTGTTTCCAGATGCGATTATCGGTTAATAAGGTCTCGTATTCATCGATATAGGTTGGAAATCGATCAGTGAAGTCTTCAATAAAGTCTAACAAAGTGCCTTGCCGATTTTCATTCAGCTTGTTAACTTCTTTTTCATTATGCCATTTTGAGGGAGAATAGATCGGCATTTGATCCGGCAAATCACGATACACCCCGCCTGGCCGATAATACGTTGCATGCATGCGTGCGCCCGACACGGCTTCGTAACAATCAAACAAGTCCTCCCGCTCGCGAAACGCATAAAGAAACACCGTCATCGCACCAATGTCCAGTGCATGGGCACCGAGCCACATTAAATGATTTAAAACACGCGTAATCTCATCAAACATCACTCGAATATATTGCGCACGCAGTGGCACAGTAACATTCAGTAATTTTTCGATGGCCATTACATACCCGTGTTCATTACACATCATCGATACATAATCTAGGCGATCCATATAACCAATGCTTTGATTATAGGGTTTGGACTCAATTAATTTTTCGGTACCACGGTGCAACAAACCAATATGCGGATCGGCACGCTCGATGACTTCACCATCCATCTCTAAAACTAGCCGCAATACCCCATGGGCCGATGGATGTTGTGGCCCAAAATTCATGGTGAGATTTTTAATTTCTGCCACGTTATTTCTCCTCTTCGGCCCGGCCATGATAACGATGGTCGTCTCGTATTACACGCGGCACCAGCACTCGAGGTTCAATGCTGACGGGCTCATATACTACCCGTTCTTTCTCTTCATCATAGCGCATCTCAACTTGCCCAATCAGCGGGAAATCTTTACGGAAAGGATGTCCGATAAAACCATAGTCAGTTAATAGTCGCCGTAAATCAGGATGTCCCTCGAAAATAATTCCGAATAAATCGAAGGCTTCGCGTTCAAACCAATTGGCACAACTCCAGATTGGCATCACCGAAGCAATCAAAGGCATGTCTTCTTCGACAAAACTCCGCACTCGCAAACGATGATTTTTAGTGCATGACAATAAATGGTAAACCACCGCAAAGCGGGGTTTCGTCCAGCGATGATGTTCGTTTTTAGAAGCCACCCAACCTCGACTAAAACCCGTTTCGGTCGCGGATTCGGTGCTCCATTCCGTATCACCAAATGCGATATAATCGACACCGCACAAATCAATGAGTTGCTCAAAAGCAAAATCAGCCCCATCGCGTAAGGCGAGACACACCTCGCTAATATTTTTTTTGTCCACTTCAATGGTAATTTCTCGGTGATCGGAAATTACACAGGATATTATTTTTTCCGCAAAAAAATTTTTTAAATTTTCTACCAGAATCTCGTTTCGATTGGCCATGAATTTCGCTCGTTAACGGGCTATTGTGTTAGTGCGTTTGATTTTATTTTGTAGTTGAATGATGCCGTATAACAGTGCTTCAGCGGTTGGCGGGCATCCAGGGATATAAATATCGACTGGAACAATACGATCACAACCCCGGACTACCGCATAAGAATAGTGATAATAACCGCCACCATTGGCACAAGATCCCATGGAAATGACCCAGCGCGGCTCGGACATTTGATCATAGACTTTACGTAACGCCGGTGCCATCTTATTTACCAAGGTCCCCGCTACTACCATCACATCCGATTGGCGTGGGCTCGGGCGAAAAATCACTCCAAAGCGATCCAAATCGTAGCGAGAGGCACCGGCGTGCATCATCTCAACCGCACAACAAGCCAAACCAAACGTCATGGGCCATAGTGAGCCGGTACGTGCCCAGTTGATTAATGCATCCGCTGAGGTTGTCACAAACCCTTTTTCTAATATGCCCTCTATTCCCATTCTAAGGCCCCTTTTTTCCACTCATACCAAAACCCAATGACCAAGATTAAAAGAAAAACAACCATCGCCATGTAGCCAAAAATACCAATCTCTTCAAGTACCACTGCCCAAGGGAACAGAAAAGCAATTTCAAGATCGAAGATAATGAATAGAATGGCGACCAAATAAAACCGCACATCGAACTTCATTCGAGAGTCTTCAAAGGCAGCAAAACCGCATTCGTAAGTCGATAATTTCCGGCGATCGGGGCGACTAGGTCCAACCATCATGCTCATCATAATTGGCACCCCGCCAAAAGCAATGCCGAGCACAATAAACACCAAGATGGGTAGGTAACTCTCTAGCACGACAGCCCCCTTGTATACTTGATAACACTTGAAAAACTGTTTTTCACTTTTACCACTTTTGATATTTTATTCATTCAGTCAAATCCTGCAGGCACGCGACACCCAGCCAATCCTGTCTCACTATTTTCATGCATGACACTTAGCTAGCAACATTGATTTAGCCAGTTTATCGCCTATGCGACTCACAAAACGGCTGTTAATTTTATTGAGCTGTACGGCTTCTAAATTAATGATGGATGCAGTCTAGGCTAGACTGCAGGATCATGTCAAGCCGGTCTTTTATGCGGTTAACTTATACTATCAATAGCTTACAACGCAACAAAAACTTTTTTATTTTTTTTGTGGTCAAATGAAGCTCAGCTCGTTAAAGATTTGTCTGGATTAATTGATGTGGATCAAAATGAAATGATGCAAACAACAAGCGGTTGAATTCGTATATATAAGTTGATGGTGGCTATTTAATCAGGCCGATAAGTAGGCAGTCGCTCTATTTTCAGCCAGCCGTAAAGAGGTGAATCAAATTATCGAGGGGTACGGTGAATATAAAGTAATCGCATTGACAGCTTATCGTTCAATAGGAAACCAATTTGAAAAATAAACGCCAATACTCAGCACGACCATAAAAATGGGATTTTCGCGCCCAGATTTAATGATAATTTATGGCCGTGCTGAGTATTGAATATATGAGTAAGCGAGTGACGCCCGTTTCTGATTAAAATCCCAGTGGGTACTTACACTGATTCCCATTCAAGGCTGGCGACAAACTGATTATCTCGAAAACTTTGTAGCAAGTTTTGATGGGTATTTAGTCACGGAAAATTCAAAGCCAGCGCCTTTGAAGCAAAGCGGAAGATTAAAAACAAAGCAGTCAAATTCCCTATATTTCTAAACGAAACCCAAAAAATCTGCCGATTTATCACCCGTTAACCGCTAGTTGCTTTTTTGAACAAAAGATGAGAGAATTCACCGATTCAACCGCCTACATTTCGCACTAGACCAAAGGATCCGATTTGTTCCTTGGTTCCACAATGATTTTTCTTCGCTCGGCAAGACAGCAGTATTACACTCAACCGGAAAAAAACACTGTGAAATTGCAATCGCATTGCGCTTGGGCAGACCGAATATAGGTGAACAGTCAATAACCAAATTAACTTTTTGCCAAAATTAAAAAATCATTCACAATCTTACAATATAAGGCATAATTCATGACACCCGCTGTAACTAGTTTTAGCCAATTAGCACTGGCACCACCCATTTTGCAGGCACTTGAAGAAATTGGCTATGAAAGTCCTTCACCGATTCAAGCCATCAGCATTCCGCATTTGCTTAACGATAATGATCTTGTTGGGCAAGCACAAACCGGCACCGGTAAAACGGCCGCTTTTGCCTTACCGTTACTCAGTAAAATTGACTTATCAATACGCCAACCACAAGTGCTGGTATTAACCCCAACCCGTGAACTCGCGATCCAGGTCGCCGAAGCTTTTCAAGCTTATGCCCGACATCTAAGGGGCTTTCATGTCTTGCCCATTTATGGCGGGCAAAGTATGAGCATTCAGTTACGTCATTTAAAACGAGGCGCCCATGTCGTGATCGGCACACCGGGCCGAATCATGGACCATCTACGAAGAAAAAGTCTTGTTCTTCAATCAATTAAATCATTAGTGCTGGATGAAGCCGATGAAATGCTGAAAATGGGATTTATTGAAGACGTCGAATGGATTTTAGAACAAACGCCAAGCAATCGGCAAATAGCACTTTTTTCTGCGACCATGCCAGAAACCATTCGTAAAGTCGCCCGCCGCCATTTGCACGACCCTCAAGAGGTGAAAATAAAAAGCACCACCACCACGGTTTCGGCCATTGAGCAGCGCTATTGGCAAGTCAGTGGCTTACATAAGCTAGACGCATTAACACGTATTTTAGAAGTCGAAGATTTTGATGCATCCCTCATTTTCGTGCGTACCAAAACAGAAACCGCCGAGTTAGCCAACAAACTGGAAGCGCGCGGTTATGCGGCCTCTGCACTTAATGGTGATATGAATCAAGCCCATCGCGAACGCACCATCGAACAATTAAAAAATAATACCTTAGATATTGTTGTTGCCACCGATGTCGCGGCGCGTGGTTTAGATGTGAAACGCATTACTCATGTCATCAATTACGACATTCCCTATGATACCGAAGCTTATGTGCATCGCATTGGGCGCACCGGACGTGCAGGACGCAAAGGCAGTGCAATCTTATTTGTTTCACCCCGAGAAATGCGTATGCTGCACGCGATCGAAAGATCGACCAAACAAAAAATAGAACGCATGCAATTGCCCTCCGTGGAAGCTGTTTCGGATCGCCGCATTACCCAGTTTAAGCAACAAATCATTGGTATTATCGAATCGGAAGATTTAAACTTTATGCACCAGGTGGTCAGCCAAGTCGAACAAGAACATAACATTAGTTCGCACGAAATTGCCGCCGCACTCGCGTATTTAGCGCAGCGTGAACGACCATTACAAATCAAAGTAAAAAAGTTGCCACCAGAAAAAAGTCGTCCCCCTCGTCAGAAAAAAGATAAGGATTTTTCAGAAAAAAATAGCTATCGATCCAAAAAAGCCCCACCAGAGGACATGGTACGTTACCGGATTGCGGTTGGTCGTAACCAACATGCGACACCGCGAGATATTGTTGGTGCGATCGCCAACGAAACTGAATTAAACAGCCAACAAATTGGCCATATTAAATTGTATGACGATTACAGTACGGTTGATTTGCCAAGTCAAATGCCCAAAGCCCTTTTAAATCATTTAAAAAATGTGCGTGTTCGGCAATGCAAACTTGATCTCTGTCTTGAGGGTACAACACCAACTAAAAGCAGCAAACCCAAAAAGAGAAACTCAACGATTAAAGACAAAGAGCTAGACTCAAGCAGCGAGAAAGGTAGTAAACGCAAAAAAAAATCGATGTAATATGGCTAACGCGTCTTCAGTCTCATGCGATCGGATGAGACTGAAGCTCTGTCATGACAGCCTCTATCGATTTTAAATTTATATGAGTAATCGGATGGATTGAACGAAACGAATCCACCGGAGCAGAGCACAAATAGTGGATTCGCTTCGCTTAATCCACCCTACCCCATTATCATCTGCGTATAATCCGTTGGACTATAGATGCTTAATTTAAAAAATACAGCAGTTCTAAATTCAGAATGGTGCCGATGGCCGGAGTCGAACCGGCACAGCTTTCGCCACCGCCCCCTCAAGACGGCGTGTCTACCAATTCCACCACATCGGCTATTGTGCGGAATATACTCTTATTACCCACGAATGTATAGTGCTGCCTAGGTAGCTGAGCATATTTGGTTAAAAAAATTGCATATCTCGGTGGTTTGTCCATTGCCTAAGCGATCTCGGTAAACACTGGCAAACTCAACAAGCCGTCCCTTATTCGCTTGATGGCGGTTCTATTGGCGGCGCTGGCACGGTTGTCGCTGGTTCGGGCTGGGTTGTCACTTCTTCCACGGGAATTTGTGGCACATCATCGGCCGTGGTTGGCGCGGTTTCAATCGGCACATCGAATGGCACGGGTGCCGGAACATCATTGGCTTGTTCTGATTTCTCAATCATGTCAATAATGCTACTTTCTCCTTTCGAAGACTGGCCGGAATTATAGGCTAGCATCAAGCTGGTAATGAAAAAAACGGTGGCCAAAACGGCCGTGGCTCGAGACAAGAAAGAGCTAGAACCCTGTGAGCCAAACACCGTCTGTGAAGCCCCGCTACCAAATGCCGCGCCCATGTCAGCCCCTTTCCCTTGTTGTAACAACACTAATCCAATAATCGAAATGGCTATC
Source organism: uncultured Chromatiales bacterium (assembly GCA_964442745.1). Classification (GTDB taxonomy): domain Bacteria; phylum Pseudomonadota; class Gammaproteobacteria; order S012-40; family S012-40; genus CAYUAI01. The sequence continues at coordinate 60,648 of CAYUAI010000009.1, read as the reverse complement.
GCTACATGTACAACCAGAATAATGCTTTCCATGACCTAATCAAACCTTTGTTGCGGCAGAGCAAATTGCTATGAAATCATCACGACTTAATGATGCTCCACCGATTAACCCACCATCAATATCACCCTGAGCCAATAACTCAGTTGCATTCGCACTTTTCATACTGCCACCATAAAGAATTCGTATTTTAGCCGCAATGGATGCATTTTGGATATTTAGTAATTGACGAATAAAAGCATGTACCTCTTGCGCTTGATGAGGTGTGGCTGTCTTACCCGTGCCAATGGCCCAAACGGGTTCATACGCAATGACAGCGTTGGAGAAAGCAGCAATACCATTATACTGTATTATTGAAGCCAGTTGTCGTTCAACCACATTCTCCGTGGTACCCGCTTCCCGCTCTTCCAATGATTCACCCACGCAAAGAATCGGGGTCAGACCTAATGCCAGTGCAGACGCAAATTTTTCAGCGATAATTTCATCGCTCTCACCATACAACGCACGCCGTTCGGAGTGCCCGATAATGACATATTCGCACCCAACATCTTTTAACATGGATGCAGAAACTTCTCCAGTAAAAGCCCCTTGTTCAGGTATGGCGACATTTTGTGCGCCCACGGCAATTCGACTGTGCGCTAAAGCTTGGACAACCTCAGACAAAAATACAAAAGGTGGACAGACAACAATATCTGCTCCCTCCAAATCAGTCGCGCCGGAAATTATACCCTCAATAAGTGCCTGAATACTGGTTCTGGAACCGTTCATTTTCCAGTTTCCAGCGACCAGTGGTTTACGCATACTCTCCCCCAAAGGTTAAAAATACGCAAGCTTAACCAGAATGACGTTAAAAATCAATCCAGAAGATGATTAAACTCGACAATCAATTCCAGCTCACGTATTTTACCCTTTAAAACGACAACCTTAAAATCAAAACGAATAAATATCAGGCAACATTGGGCGTTGCGTTGATGGATTGCTCAACCACACTTGCTAAGCTGTGTGCGATATTCTCAACCACTTTTTTATCTTGCCCTTCGACCATGACGCGCACTAAAGGCTCGGTGCCTGACGGCCGTAACAAGACTCGGCCATTGCCTGCCAGTTGGCTTTCCGCTTCTTTTATTGCGTCGGTGACACGCTTAATGCTGAGCACATCCGTTTTGTTGGCTAAACGAACATTCACCATGCATTGAGGATATTTGACAATACCACTTCGCAACTCTTTTAAGCTGCGCTGGGTAATCACCATTTCCGCCAATACCTGTAAGGCCGATACAATACCATCCCCGGTTGAGGTTCGATCGAGACAAATAATATGGCCGGAAGATTCGCCACCTAAGAGCCAACCGTCTTGCTTTAACATCTCAAGGACATAACGATCACCCACTTTAGAGCGCTTAAGAAATATACCTGCCCGACTTAATGCTTGCTCTAAGCCCAGGTTACTCATGACCGTCCCCACCACACCACCGTGTAAGGTACCTTCTCGGCGACGTGATTGAGCGATGATATAAAGCAACTCATCGCCATCAACAGAATTGCCTTCATGATCGATCATAAGTAACCGATCGCCATCACCATCAAAAGCAATACCCAGATCCGCTTGGTGTTTTTTGACTTTTTTACACAATGCATCAGGCGACGTTGAACCGCACGCTTTGTTAATATTCAGGCCGTTCGGATCAACCCCGATGGCAATCACCTCGGCACCTAATTCGGTAAAAACACTGGGGGCCACATGGTAGGTCGCACCATGTGCGCAATCCAGAACAATTTTTAAGCCCCGAAAATCCATGACCATGGGGATGGTGCTCTTACAAAACTCGATATATCGCCCCGCCGCATCGACAATTCGCATAGCTCGACCCAGCTTAGCTGATTCCACGGTCGTCATGGGCTTGCCAATTTGGGCTTCGATTTCTAATTCAACCGCATCCGGCAGCTTGGTGCCTTTATCTGAAAAAAACTTGATGCCATTATCGTCGTAAGGATTATGTGAGGCACTGATCACAATACCCGCTTGGGCATGTAGGGTGCGGGTCAGGTAAGCAATCGCAGGCGTTGGCATGGGTCCCAGTAATTGGATATCAACGCCCGCTGATGATAATCCGGCTTGTAACGCGGATTCAAACAGATAACCAGAAACACGGGTATCCTTACCAATAAGGACTTTACCTTGGCCATTCGGGGCTAATACCTTACCAACAGCCCAGCCCAACTTCATAATAAATTCGGCATTGATTGGTCCTTCACCAACTTTCCCTCGAATTCCATCCGTTCCGAAAAAACGTTGTGACATGTATTTTTACCCTTGTTTTATCGCAGAAAAAACGTTTACCGCATCCACGGTCGCCTTAACATCGTGAACTCTGAGGATCGATGCTCCCTGGCATAATGCGATGACTGCTGCAGCGACACTTCCATAAATACGATGACTTGATTCTGCCTCTCCAATAATTGCCCCAATCATGGATTTTCGTGATAAACCCACTAGGACCGGGCGTCCAATATCATTCAATGTGGACAATTGACCTAATAAAGTGCAATTGTGTCTCAATGTTTTACCAAAGCCAAAACCTGGATCAATAAGAAGTTGATGACGAGAAACACCATGAGCCAAGCAATCATTTACACGTTGTTGCAGAAATTCAAACACACATTTTACGACATCCTTATAGGTCGCGTGTTGCTGCATATTGGTTGGCTCACCTTGCATGTGCATCAGGCAAACCGCGGAGCCCGTCTGTTGAACCACTGTTAACGCCCCCGGTGCTTGTAATGCTCGAACATCATTAATCATTTTAGCCCCCGCCTGCACCGCCGCTTGCATCACTTTAGGTTTGTGCGTGTCAATAGATATCAGCACATCAAAACGACGGCTAATGGCTTCAATAGCTGGTATAACCCGGTTGAGTTCTTCTTCGAGAGAGACAGGCTGAGCATCTGGGCGGGTGGATTCGCCGCCCACATCAATGATTGCCGCGCCCTCAGCGATCATGGTTGCTGCATGGTCGATGGCATTCGTGTTTGAAAAAAAGTTACCCCCGTCCGAAAAAGAATCAGGGGTAACGTTGAGTATGCCCATGACCTTGGGGGCGGCTAAATCAAGCACCCGGTCACCACATTGTAATTTACCGCTCATCAGGTTTGGTTGACAGGATCTCCTATTTCACTGTCATCATCGCTTTTTTTATCCTCACCTGTCGATTTGTTTTTCGTGGTTGGATCGACATCAAGATCAGATTCGTCCCAATCACTCGGTGGGCCAGGCGGTTTGCCTTGCATAATTTTATCAATTTGGCCGCGATCAATGGTTTCATACTTGAGCAAAGCTTCCGCCATGGCTTCCAGTTTATCGCGATGTTCAGTTAATATGTTTTTCGCGACCTTATAGTTTTTATCAATAATTAAACGTACTTCACCGTCAATGACATAGTTGGTTTCATCAGAGACGCTCTTGTGCTGCGTGACAGACCGTCCTAGAAACACTTCACCTTCATCTTCGCTGTAAACCACGGGACCCAGTTTTTCTGATAAGCCCCACTTGGTGACCATATTACGAGCGATTTCCGTGGTTCGTTGAATATCATTGGAAGCACCCGTGGTCACACACTCCAGACCAAAGACCAGTTCTTCAGCGATACGGCCACCAAATAAACTGCAAATTTGGCTCTCCAGGCGTTGTTTACTGTAGCTATAACGATCTTCTTCGGGGAGAAACATGGTGATACCTAACGCACGTCCACGCGGAATGATGCTAACTTTATAGACAGGATCATGCATGGGTACTTTTAAACCCACAATGGCATGACCCGCCTCGTGATAAGCGGTCAAGCGTTTTTCAGCATCGTTCATTACCATGGATTTACGTTCAGCACCCATCATGATCTTGTCTTTGGCTTGCTCAAACTCAGCCATACTGACCGTTTTTTTGTTATTACGGGCGGCAAACAAAGCGGCTTCATTGATCAGATTAGCCAAGTCCGCGCCTGAAAATCCGGGCGTGCCTCGGGCAATGACTCTCGGTTTGACATCATCGTTGAGTGGTACTTTGCGCATATGAACGCGCAATATTTGTTCGCGACCTCTGACATCGGGTAGCGGCACGGTGACTTGGCGATCAAAACGGCCGGGGCGCAATAGGGCAGGATCGAGCACATCGGGTCGGTTGGTTGCCGCAATGACAATGACACCCTCGTTGCCCTCAAAACCATCCATTTCAACCAATAACTGATTGAGTGTTTGCTCTCGCTCATCATGGCCACCACCTAATCCAGCGCCGCGATGCCGACCGACCGCATCAATTTCATCAATAAAAATAATGCATGGAGCATGCTTTTTGGCTTGCTCGAACATATCGCGCACTCGGGAAGCCCCGACACCGACAAACATTTCAACGAAATCAGAGCCTGAGATGGTAAAAAACGGGACTTTCGCTTCCCCAGCAATAGCTTTAGCTAATAGAGTCTTACCCGTTCCTGGTGCCCCGACCATTAAGACACCACTTGGTATTTTGCCACCCAATTTTTGAAATTTGCTCGGATCACGTAAAAACTCGACCAACTCACCGACTTCTTCTTTGGCCTCTTCCACGCCAGCCACATCATTGAAATTGATTTTTACTTGGTCTTCACCCAGCATTCTGGCTCGGCTTTTGCCAAACGACATGGCGCCACGGCCCCCGCCGCCACCTTGCATTTGGCGCATAAAAAACACCCAAACTGCAATTAACAGCAACATAGGAAACCAGGAAATAAAAATCTGCATTAAGACGCTTTGTTGTTCGGGCGGCTGCACATCAATCGCCACACCACTGTTTAGTAAATCACCGATGAGGCCAGGATCCCCTGGGCTATAAGTGACGAATCTTTCTCCAGACTGCTTAATGCCACGAATATTCCGCCCTTCAATTAAAACGCGTTGTATTTCGCCGGATTTAATTTCCTGAATAAACTGGGAATATTCCATTTGTCTTGAAGAGGTTTGTTTCGGTGCAAAATTATTAAAGACCGACATCAAGACAATCGCGATCACCACCCAAAGGATGATATTTTTTGCCATATCGTTCAAAACGGTCCCCTCAATGGTTGAGACGTTAAATACCAAACATTCATTTGATCATTGCAACGTATTGCAGTGTCAAATCCATACCAATTATTATTTAAATTAAAAAATGTCATCAGTGAGTTAAAATAAAATTCGGTGGCACTTGCTAAGCGACCAAGCTTATTGCAAAATTGATTGTTAAACAATTCGATTTTTCCCCAATAAATAAACTTCTCGACTAGCCGGGCGAGATGCTTTAGGTTTTCGAGTTAACACGCGGCTAAACATATGTTGCATATTCCGCCGGAAACTATCAATTCCCTCTCCTTGGAAAATTTTGACCAATAATTGGCCATCTGGACGTAATACTTGCCCGGCAAAATCTAATGCCAGTTCAGCAAGATATATCGATTTTGGTTGATCCACCACCTTGCTACCACTTATATTGGGTGCCATATCTGAAATCACAAGATCAACTTGCTTGTTATTTAGGCAATCAAACAACTGATCCAGCGCCTTTTGTTCACAAAAATCACTTTGAATAAAAGTCACTCCGGTCAGTGGTGCCATTGGCAATAAATCAAGGGCAATGACTTTTCCTTGATTTCCCACATGCTTTACCGCCACTTGCGACCAACCGCCTGGCGCCGCCCCTAAATCCACCACCACCGCGCCGGGTTTTAACAACTTATCTTTTTGATCAATTTCTAAAAGTTTAAACGTTGCTCGGGAACGGTAACCCAATTGCCGCGCCTTTTTGACATACTCATCAGAGAGGTGTTCATTCATCCAACGTCTGTTTTTATTTTTTTTAGGCATTATTCTCTTTTTCATATTGGGCACGAATTTTATTGGTTTTTACCATCAGCCAAACCATTGCCCCCAGCCCATAAAGGCATAAACTCAACCATTGCCAGCCGCTACCTTCGATCAATTTGTCATGAATTAACCAAAAAACAAAACCAATAATGACAAACAAGCCTAAATCAAACTTCACCGAGTTGAATGGACTCGCTGTCACCGTGATTCCCAACTTATTTTGCGATACACTATCGCGTTTTAACCCCTTCAATTCATTTAACTCCTGGTGAGACAACATGGCTTTAACCAGCAAACAAAAACAATATTTACGAGGTTTGGCGCATAATTTAAAGCCAATTATATTCGTAGGAAATAACGGTATCAGTGAAAATGTATTAGCGGAATTCAGTCATGCCATTGAATATCATGAATTAATCAAGGTCAAGCTCAACAGCGCTGATCGTGATGAACGGACCCAAATGGCCCAACAAATCGCTGACCAAACATCGAGCGAAATCATCCAATGTCTCGGGAAAACCGCTATTTTCTTTCGCCCGAGTGAAAAACATAAAATCCAAGTTCCTTAATTTCATTATTTAATAACTGGTCATTATTTGATCTTTGCGCGGCTAATGCGAGCGACGACTATTGAGTTAAACAGAAGTACTTGACCTGACTTCTAACTTAATGGTCGCGGGCTCAGCGGAGTCAAACGATGTAACCCGACGACCACTAAGAGCAATCCGCACAAACTATTTATCAAGTATAAAACGGAAGATATCCCGTGTAGTATGCCAAATTGTTTGGCTGCCTCACTGCCCTCAATCAATCCCTGTGCTTTCAAGTCCGCCATGCTGGGCTGCAATGCAAATAAGCTCACCGCAATCACAATAAACATACCCAATAAACACCCTGCTCGCCATTGCCGCCAGCCAACGCGACCCATTTGTATCGCCAATAATATGGCACTGCACACCAATCCAATGATGCCTATGACCATAAACATCTCACCCGCAACGCTACCTGCTAGCTTTCGATCTTCGAGTAACTTAAACAATAGTGGAACAGCCATATATCCAATGGCCCACATGCCACCGACCCAAAGGGTGAGTAAAAAATTTTCCAATCGAGCAAGTTTTATCATTGCCATTACATGTTCCAGAGTTAAGTACAAAAAAAACTTAGAATTTTGAACATTGATCTAATCCTGCTTGCAAATCGGCTTGCAAATCTTCGATGTCTTCCAGTCCTACCGCAATCCGGATCAGGCCATCCGAAATGCCCGCCAATTGACGGGCTTCGGGTGTCATTCGTCCATGGGTTGTGGTCGCAGGATGGGTTATGGTTGTTTTAGTATCTCCTAAATTAGCGGTAATTGACAGTAAGCGGGTCGCATCGATCACTTGCCAAGCGGCTGGCTGTCCCCCCGATACTTCAAAGGATAATACGCCGCCAAAATGTTTTTGTTGCTGCTTAGCCAATTCATATTGCGGATGGCTAGGTAATCCCGGATAGTTGACTTGTGCAATAGCCGCCTGCTCAGTAAGCCAATTCGCTAACTTGGTTGCATTTTCACTATGTGCTTGCATGCGTAGTCCCAAGGTTTCTAATCCTTTCAGAAAGACCCAGGCATTAAACGGGCTCATGCTGGTGCCGGCGGTTCGTAAAAAACCATAGACTTCTTTGCCAACATACTCTTCATTGCCTAACACCGCTCCACCGAGACAACGACCTTGTCCATCAAGATATTTGGTCGCCGAATGAATGATAATATCTGCCCCTAGCAGCAAGGGCTTTTGTAAGGCTGGCGTGCAAAAACAATTATCAACTGCCAGTAAGCAATCATGCGCATGAGCCAGCTCGGCAATTTTTTTCAGATCGGCGATTTCAGTGGTGGGATTGGCTGGTGTTTCTAAAAATAATAATCGGGTATTGGATTGAATGGCCTGTTGCCAAGCATCAAGGTCAGTCAACGCGACATAACTGGTCGTAATACCTAATTTTGCCAGATAATTATTAAAGAGCATCACTGTCGAACCAAAAATACTGCTCGACGATACAATATGGTCACCGGTTTTTAATAATGCCAAGCACGTTGACATGATGGCCGCCATGCCTGATGAAGTTGCCACACAGCATTCAGCTCCTTCGAGTGCAGCCAAACGTTGCTCAAAGGTTCTCACTGTAGGATTAGTAAAGCGTGAATAAACATTACCCAATTGTTCGCCGGAAAAAATCGCCGCCGCTTGAGCCGCCGTATCGAATACATAACTTGAGGTCATAAATATCGGTTCGGCATGCTCAGCTTCCTGAGTGCGTACCTGCCCAGCGCGTACCGCTAAAGTATTTAACCCGTATTTTTGCTCATCAAAACGATGCTTCATCATAAATCTCCAATAACTACCCATCGCAGGAAGTGTCATCAAAAAACGCGGGCTAAAAAAAACCCACTCAGTACGTTCTACTAAAGCAGGTTGTCCTCTTTAGCCGCATTTTTACTGCGCCCGCAAGCTGATATCAAATCGGCGCTCTTTACTAGATTAAAGCAAGCGACAAAAATATGTCAATAAAATTTAAGCAATATACCCTAAAGCGTTTGAGATTTAGGTCTATTCCGTCAAACCAATAGATATCCGATGATTGTTTCATCGCTCAACATCATTACCACCGCCTCAATGATGGCGCCATCGGAGGCTTCTTGCTCACCTGATGATGAGTAATTATTGACCTGATACACAGCAATATAACCATCACGGGTCTCAACTCGCAAACTCAGGTAACAGCGAATGCCAAGCCATTGCCCATACACGTAATAAGCATGGGTAATGGCCATTTTTATTTCCTTCCCAACTTTCTTGATTTCGCCGTGATTGGACGCATTTTGATCAGCATGAACAGAACGTTTTGCCAATTCTGCTTTGGTGTAATTCACTGCGGTGGCTGTCCACTGATTTAGATTCGCATACAGACGGTAACCATTCCACGAGGTTGCCAATTGCAATGGCGCTTTAATATATTGATTATTAGCAATTTTAACGGGTTGAGTGATATCCAAACTAGGAATATTATAATGTTGAGTGATTGGCTGGTAATGCTGGATAGCTCTAATATGGTTAGAGCAGGCCGTCATCAACATACAACATACGATCAAGATGGATAACGGGTGCATACAGTGCTTAAATTCCCATCATTTAGGGCGTCCCTGCGCATATTTAAATCGATCATAACAAAGGCATTGCTATTAACACAGCTTGATTATCATCCTCGTAGGCAGCCATACTATTATCAACCGCACGTATCAGAAAATAATAAGGTAGCTGGTCATCTAAGCCGTCTATCGTTGCCTCGAAAGGGTAAGTATTTTCCCCCGATTTTTGCTGATATTTTTGCCCCAACTCGGGTACAAGTTTCACTCTTGTGGCATTGCCAAGCGGTGTGCTATCGGTAAAGTCAAAAGGCCTATCTTGATAATAGGCGACATAAGTCACCAAATTCATATCTAATGCCACATCCCAGCGTAGCAGAGCACTATTCTCCGATCGCACCACTTGCTGTACACCCACTCGGGGAGTCGGCATCAAATCACTATTCTCATCTTGTCCGCACGGAATATTATTATAAGTACTGCTCCATATCGGTGCTTGATTATCATTTAGCGATGACCGTTGCTTGACAAAGTCATTTAAGATGCCGATCTTTGCATTACTAATAAAATGTCGAAAACCAAATAAGTCCTGGGTTTCATTCGTATCTTTTAATAATTCCTCAAAACCAAATTGACTCTCACCCTGCAAGGTATCTAATAATGTTTCCTGCGTTGCCAAATTTTCAGGACCTTCTGCATAACCTAAAGAAAACACTTTAAATCCATTCGGTCGAATTGCTTCCGCCATTATTTTAGGTGCAAAATAACGCTTATTAATGCAGTAATTTGACTCAATATAGTTATTGGCTGGTAATGAATCTAAACGAAAACTCTCAAACAATAAAATATCGATTTTATCTCGGGTGCTAAATTGATAATGCGGATAATCTGGACTAAAAAAAAATAAACCACGGTTTTGTGCAATCAAGGCGCGAGGGTAATCATTGCGGAGTTTGCTCAGAAATGCTTTGACACCTGGCGCCACCCATTCATATTTGCTCGTGTCTCCAAACAAGTTAGGCTGAGCAACATCAATCGTATCTAAGAATACCCCGTCACATCCTAAACCCTGTGCACTGGCAGGAGCGAGCACTTGCTGGATACCTGTCGGTTCACCATTTTGGCTGTTCATTTCATTTAAAACATCATACCAAGCCGGATCTCCAACATTAACATACGCGCCGCCAAAGCTGCGATTACGATCAGGCAAGCCATCCGGGTTGCCACTAGCTAAAGATACATCATCTAAGTACCAGGAAGCATATTGCGCCCCTCCCGGTGATGGCAAACCCAGAGGATCAATCCCTGAGAGCGATACACGTTCAACATACGCCGTTTCCCCCCGTGGATCGACGCGAGGGCCACTCAACTGGCTAGCGCTGGCAGTAAATCGAGGATCATCAAGCATTTGCTCATCAGATAACAGGACGGTGCGTGCATCCTCACCCGCTGAAATATAACATAAGACAATCACATCATCCCCTGGATTAATCGGGTCTTTGCCATCTTTGACATCCGCCACCTGAGCCGCAGTTAAAGCAAACTCTGGATGTAAAATAGCGAGCTGGTAATTTTCTAAATAGGTGATGACTTGCTCGCTCAACTTTTGGTAGTAGATCGTATAATAATCTACGCGCTGCAGTGCCTCCTGTAAATTATCCATCCCCGCTAGCTCCTCAATGACAGACTCACCGGCCTGGTCATCGAGTGGCGTAATTCTCAATAATACCGTTTGCACGTTATGAAATCCGATGTCAGACAAACTTTGCCATTGAATCTCAGTGTCACCGTTGGGCGCTGCCACCACAAAACCATCGACCGCCTGAGTGATGGTTGCCCCTTGCCAGGTATTCCCAGAATCATTTGAAAAATCGATTTGAAATCGAACGACGTCTTGCTCTTCATCCTGGTGAGCGACTAATAATGTCATTTCACCAAATCGTTGCGGTGGAGTCTGCACACTGACGATGCGAGGCGGTGAATTAGCCGGGGGAAGGTCAATATCCACATCAGCATCTGACACTGAATTGTTATCGCGCGATAAAACGGTAATCGACATGCTGTCACGTTTTGTAAGACCTGTCTCATCCGTGACGGATATTCTGAAATTAAGCGCTAATGGCAATCCAGTTTCGGGCGCCATAAATGTAGCTTGCGGCGCTTGATCATCATTAATCTTAACCGTGAAGCCGCTTGTCTGAATCCACTGATAAGCAAGGGTTTTCTTGAGAGGGTTCATGATGAATGACACTAACTGTGCGCGACTACCTCCCATCACTTCTTGATTGCTTCCCGCCTTGACTTCAAATGAAATCTCGGCAGGTATTGCACGAGGTGATTGCTGATCACAGCCCACGCCAAAAAACAGACCTAAGGTAATTATCCAGTAATTCAATCTAACAAAATCAACTCGCATATCCTTGCCTTAACTTTGCTCATTATATTTTTGCGCAAAAGATTCCGTTCTTCAGCGCGGGATAGTTGACCTCAAAGGAATGGACGATGCTTAATGTACCTATCCCGTCGTTTTGGCCACTACGTTTTCTTCAGAAATGATACTCCCTCTAACCTATTCGGGCTGCATGGCCTGGACTTGTTCATCATATTGCGATCAAATTAACTGAAACGGTGAATAAGACCCATTTTTCCCTCCGAATCACAGTGAAGAGAAAAACTGAACACTGGCTGCCATTAAAAAGCTCGGCAAAAAAATGACACACTCCATGTCCTGCACCTGCTTTCTACGCAGATGCAGGACCAATGCAAGGCAACCTGACGCGGCTATTTTACCGCGACAATGCGCGATCGACAACCATTTCTTTGGATTGCGTGGAAAGATCGACTTCGATCAATCGCTGTCCGCCGTACAATTTTCCACCTTTAATGCCAGTCACGAAAACGTCATTAACGGGTTGAGCCGCAGACAATGTGACAATATTTCTGGTGACATCCCAAACCCCTTCAATCGTCACATCACGATAACCGACACGGCTTTCGCTTTTTTTGGCAATATCAAAATATTCTAGATTTTCTATGGGCAATGTCATGTATTTTTCATATTCACCGACAACGGCAGATAACCAATGAAAGATGAGCGTATTCCCCCGGCCATCGTAGTTCCTCATATTCGTCTGATGAAAAAAGTGTGGCCACATCCGATAAGATATCATATGCCGCACCGCGATATCTGCTTCAGCTCGCATAATTTCTTGAAAACTACGAGGCGCGCAAATCGCTCCTGGAATCATACAAGGATCTTGTCCGGCATTGATATGACGTTCATAGAAAACATAGTTGTACTCATCGGTTAGTTCATTTGCCGTGGTGGTATTAAAATACACATTAGACGGCCACCGCGGCAACAAGATGATGTCGAATCCAGGCACACGCTGTTCTGCGGCCTGATTCACTTGCGATGCATCCGAGGCTAAAAAACGTACCCCGAGATCTTGAGCGGCTTGCATAAACGCAGTATTTATACCATCAGGATAAGGTGTATCGTCAGACGTATCAAACTCGGTATTATTATCTTCCAGTAACCCGGAGTGATTTCCCGTGACCAGTATCGAATTATTTTCGGATTTTTTTGGCAGTTTTAGCGTATTCCAGGTTTTACGATTTTCAGAAATTTCAAAGACCGATTCTGGATAGCCGACACCATTGCTCACATTCATGGTGCGATGAGTAAAGGTATGGCTGATAAAGCGGAAATCTTTTTTAAAGTTAACAATACTCGTCGTCAGGCCATCGAATACCGTGTTATTCCTAGGAGGCAATACTAATGGCGCCGGTGTTGGTAACGGTGACAATATTGGTATTGGTGGTAACGGTATCGGTGGTGGCATCATCCATAAACGTTGTTGAGCCCTATCCAATTCAGCCAAGTTAGACAACGGAAAAACGGGCGTAATCCTTTCTACTAGCGATGGGCTGTTACCTCTAGAGCCAACACCTTGCCCATTAAAGGCTAAATCTAAATCAAATCGTTTAACCGTTGAATGTCGATTTCGGAATTGTTTGACTTGATTTCTCGCGTTAAGAATATCAGCCGCGGTTAGCCGATAGCTCAATGACGCATCCGTGGCATTCGTTCCCGTATTCCATAAATCATTGGCTAAAAAAATGTCGTCCATATGGGTACTAAGAAAGACTTGCCTCGCGCCAATAAATAATCCTTTGGTCGCAAAATTCACGAATTCATAAGCTAACACATTTGAGTGTATAAAATACCAAGCATTGGTAATGGTCGATAATAAAACTTCACGACCATCGGGATAACTCAATAGTGAAATCAAGGTACGATTGGTATCCATTTGATCCACCAATAAAGGCTGTACGGTGGGACCCGTTCCATCGGCACGTGGTTGTGCAAAAAAGGCAAAGCCCTCGAAGTCTAATGACTTTTTAGTATTCACGTATTCGAAATATTCAGGGCCACCAGCGGGCGATAACCAAGAAGCAGAGAAATTAATATCGGATTTGATATTGGTCATACCATAATCTAAATCTTGCGCGTCATTGGTCGCAGGAAAACCAGAAAGCACGGATTCCCGAACCGAAAAATCCCGTTCATAGGCGTGTAATATCTGCCATTCCTGGAGGGTAAAGCCGGAACCACTCCCACTGACATATAACTCACTATTCGTTAATATAATACCGTTATAGTGCCCGCGTTGCTGGGTTGATAAACGCGCCGCTGTTAATGTTTCACGGCTGGCGTCTAATATGGCATAAGGTACCCCCATTTCGTTAAGTACATCATCAATTAAATCTAGCCCGATATCTTCATCAGCATTACCTGATGAAATCACGAGAATCTTTAAATCTAAGCTCACATCATTAAGTGCTGCTTTTCCATCAGCAGCCCCCAATACACAGAAAATCACAATCAAAATTGGCAAGACTGCTGGCCAAATACGTTGCCGTTGCTGGTATTGATAGGAGGAGAAAATAACCATTCGCATATCCTCTTGATCATTATGATCGGTGTGAAAAAATGAAATTAACGCTGTGATGTTTATTCTGACAAGGGTATTCTCGTTTGCAGAGCACAAACAGGCTGTTTTCTCGACAAAATAAATGACGAGATAACGACCTAATGCACAAAAACAATATTAAATTTGTCAATCTAACATACGGCATAGACTACTGGTCTTATGCTAAGGCTGATAAAATCAAAAATAACTCAGGAGATGTAGCCCCACTATTCTATTTGAATATACGCAGGGTCCTACATTTGGGATATGTATTTTTTATTCATGTGTGTAAGCCAAATCTTTCGCCGCTAGGTTTTAAATCCCCAATCAATAATTATATCGATTAGAATAGAAGCGAACAGCGCCGAATAATGACAACACGTACTGCTTTCCTATTTTTTATGGCGTATAATCACCGCCTATTACACATAGTAAGCGCCGCATTATAAAATGTAAATAACAATTAGCAAAGCATTCAATTATTTTTTTTGCGCAAAATCATTTCATAAAAAAAACATCAAATATTTTGTAACTTACCGAGTGCAGCCTTTGAAGAAAATAGACGCTTCAATGAAGAGTGCATTCTCGCCTAGTTGCATTAAAATTCTCATGCTACGATCATTATAAAAAAAACCAGCAGCTCATTATTTAGTCTACCACAAAGACTAGGCGCCATCGACGTTTTTTTTGGCTAACATGACAGTGAAAATATAAATACTGGGTGATCACGCAATGATACTGACTGATAAGTTAAGTCAATTGATAGGATGAGATGGCCTAATCGAAATCAACACATCTATTGAATGAACTACCATCATAACGATTGAATCTCCTAAACGATAAACATACAGCGACATAATGAATACCATGCTTGCTCAACCAATTAGCGAAATGTTACCGCTTTCGCCACATATTCTTTCGTCTTCTGATCGCTTCGATCGGAAAAACCAAAATCCAAAGCGATCGTTTTGGAGAAAAATATTGATGACAATTGGTTGCCTCAGTCTATTAGCTATGACACAAGTTCTGCAAGGGGAAACATCGCGGTGGGCGGTATACTATGCAAACAAGACACCATTAAATACATTAATGAAGTATCAACTATTAGTCTTTGATAACGAAACTCACCCACCCCTCACGCCTTTGCTAGAGAGTAACAAAACGGTGCTGGGGTATTTAAGTCTTGGCGAGGTAGGTCAGCATAGAGCGTATTATCATCAACTCAAACGTGATGGCTTATTATTGCAGGAGAGTGAAAATTGGCCAGGTAGTTATGCCATAGACATACGTGACAAACGCTGGACTTCGTTAGTGATTGAGGAATTGCTTCCTCGTATCTTACAGCAAGGTTTTCACGGTATATTTATCGACACACTAGATATCCCTCCCCATCAAGAAAAAACCGCACCAAAGCGATTTCAAGGCATGACAAAAGCGGCCATACAATTGCTCGAAACGATACGATATCACTACCCAAGTATAAAAATTATGCTCAATCGCGGCTATGCAATATTACCCCAAGTTGCCCCGATTATTGATTATGCATTAGGGGAATCGGTTTATGCGACTTACAATTTTACCACTCAGTCCTATGAACCCGTGAACAACTCGCTTTACTCCCAGCAAGTAAATATACTACAATCAGCCAAAAAAGTAGCACCTCATCTGGTTGTAATGACATTGGATTACTGGCAACCAAGCGACGTTCAAGGGATTGCAAGCATTTACGCCCAACAACGTGCGAATGGATTTGTGCCTTATGTGGGAACAATTAAATTAGATATAATTGTACCTGAACCTGATTTATGAAAAATTTACTATTTTTCTGGTCCATTGTTTTCGTTTTTATTGTCAGTGATTCACTGACATCATCAGCGAATGCTTACGCTAGTGAGTCCCCGGTAAAACGGACAATCATCGTGCTATATGATGGTAATACAGTGTCGGATGCGCGCCAAACCCTTACCCACAAAATGGCACACGCCATTCTCAATCACCTGGGTCTCAAGGTGGTGTATAACGATATTCATGGCCGCTTGCCAGCGTTAACCACTATGCACGATGTGCGTGGTATTTTATGGTGGTTCAATCATCTCGCGTTAATCCAACCCGAAATTTTTTTCTCCTGGGCGACGGATGCCATCGATACGGGCATACGTTTGGTGCTAATGGGCAGCCCTATATTGTTAACTGACGTCGATCATCGTCCCTTACCCGCGGCCACGATTAACTCATTATTTAAGCGTCTCGGTTTACAATATCAGCCTCGCTATTCGGAGCTCACTTACGCCAGTCAAACGATAAAAAAAAATACCGCCATGGCAGAGTTTGAGTATTCATTAAGGGGGTTATTGCCGGCTTTCGGCCACTATCAAACTATCAGCAAAAATCTTAAGACTTACCTTGTTGTGAGGGATGAAAGTATTTCATCAGAAGATTCACATCTCATTACCACGGGTCCTCATGGTGGTTTCGTTGATCGTGATTATATAGTATTTTCTGACAAGGACGGTCAGCGATTTCGCTGGCGCCTCAATCCGTTTTTATTCTTCAGTGCTGCTTACGCGACGGACATCCTACCGAAGCCTGATCCAAGCACATTATCAAACCGTCGTATTTTTTTTGCACATATTGATGGGGACGGGTGGCGTAGTCGAACCAAAATACACAAATACCATAAAGACAATATCAGTGCCGCCGAGGTGATTGTTAAAGAACTGATCACGGCTTTTCCCCATTACCCGCTGACGGTGGCCCCGATTGCCGGGGATCTCGATCCCGCCTGGTACGGATCAAGTGTTCACCAAGAAACGGCAAAAAAAATATTTCAACTGCCCTATATCGAAGTGGGCTCTCATACCTATGGCCACCCTAATATTTGGCCAAAGCCATCATCGAGCCAAACCGTAGACGCTGAAAACCAATCATTCACCTCTCGCTGGGTAAATGAACTGTTAGCCCGCACAAAAATGGAACATTTACTATCGCAAAATGCCGCCAGTCACGATGATCAAGAAACACGGCTGTATAACATCCAGCCCTTTTCTGTCGATTTAGAAATTAATGAATCGATTGATTACATCAATACCCTCTTACCCACTGGCAAAAAAGTCACCATTATGCAATGGAGTGGCAACAGCCAACCGTCTGAGGCCGCTATCATAGCAAGCGCTCAGGCCAAAGTTTACAACATCAACCAAGACACCTCCCATCGCCAAGGTCCATTAGCCTTATTTTCTTATACCACCTTAGCGCCTTATGGCCTGCGTTTAGGCAATAGCTATCAAGTCTATTCTTCCGCCGCATCGGCCACCTTTACCGCACAGACCGCTTCGCCTAGTTTTTTCAACTGGAGACAGCATGCTCAATATACAGAAACACCACGACGCCTAACCCCATTAAATTTACACTACTCAATGGCCATGGGAGAAACACTCGCCAAGCTGAATACCTTAATGACAACTTACCGGTATATCAATGGGTTACAGCTTACTCCTATTGCCACCAGTCACTATGCCGCGATTGTCAATGGATTTGAGAGTACGCGCCTCATCGCACTGGCTCCTAAGCAATGGCGTATTGAAAACCGTGGACATTTACAAACCATACGTTTTGATAAAGCGAGCTTCCTAGCCGTCGATTTTACTGAATCCTATGGTGTCATCGGGCAACGTCATTACCAGGGAAGTTTATATACTTTACTTGATTCGAAAATCACCCAACCCATCATTGCACTGAAAACCATGCGTCACGCCTATTACCCGTTTGCGCTGCAAAGTTATTTATTGCATAGCAACTGGCAAATTAACAATGTGGCCGTTAAGGATAAGTATCAATTTTCATTCATTGCCCAAGGGTTTGGCACAGGCAATATGCATTGGCACGTACCGACTCAGGGACAATTTCAAATAACGATTTTGGCAAACCAAAAGGTATTACAAACCATTATCGCAGAAACGACCTCCTCTCACATATTAGTATTTGATATTCAATCAAACAGTCGTTCGGCCGTATATGTGAATGTGAAAAAAATTATCAACGCGACAAGTTGAACGATGCGAATTAATGCAGCCCTTGTCATTTTTATGGTTGTGCTCGCACTATCCATCAGCTTCATTATATTTCCTAGCGAGCAAGACATTAATTACATGCTGTTAATGGATGGGGATTATTATTCCACCCAACAGATATTTGCACGCCAACTCAAGCAAGGAGATTGGTCACTGACCACGGTTCGCCCGTTAATTAACGCCTATCAAAAATCCGGCAATACACGACAAGCCATCGAGCTTGTTGAACAATTAAACGTACGCCAACCAAATAACCTGGAAATACTTAGCTTGTTAAGCGAGTTTTATCAAAATGAATTTCTGTATAGCCACTATATGCTAACGCTTGAAAAAATCAGTAATATCACAGAACAAGCCGCAATACTACGAAAATTATCCAAAGAATATGCATACACGAATCAAAGGGATAAACAAATCATCGTCCTTGAGAAACTCGTCAGAGGTAACCAGGCGTCCTATGATGAAAAGCTATTATTAGCGCAATTGTATGCCTTGTATCATCGACACGCAGATATCGCCAATATACCACTTTATCAAATGGCTATGGACGATCAGCCGATGACGGGAAAAACGCGCAAACTCATTATTGGCTTGTTATTAGATCAAAATCAAAAAGACAAGGTGGTATCCATACTTCAATACTGGTTTTCTGACCAACAAGATCCTAGCTCAGATCTGATTGAAATAGGGCATTGGTTGATCATGGTTAAGCAGGCGGATTTAATTAAACAAATTTTTGCTGGCAATCACTCGCTCACCCACCACAATCAACAACTAACTCGCTTAATGATCGATGCGGAAATTTCCATGGGTGAACATGAATCGGCGTTAACACGCTTGCACCATTGGCATTTAACAGAGCAACTCCCCGCCAGCCTTTACCCGATCTATGTTAGGCTCGCCGCCTCAACTACCAATAAAGCCAATAAAAAACGGATGGCACCTTACATCATAAAACTGATTGCCGGCCAGCCAGCCATGGAAAAAGAATACATTTATGCCCTTGAAGATAACGCTGATATTAATACGCTAATTGATTATTTTTTAACGAAAGAAAAAAGCAAACCACTGAGCCAAACCCAAGAAGACAAGCTAGTACATTACCTCATCAAATTGAAAAAATATAAGCTCGCACTTCCCCGCTTGCGCCAGCGGGTATTCAGCGATAATCAATATGCGCTACATGATTATCTTAGCCTTGCAGAAAAGCAAGGAAAAATGGATGAAGCGCTTAATTATCTCTGGAAGACCGCTCAATCCGCTTCGCTAATTGCCCAGCAGCGTCGTCAAATCGCCCATAAACTGCTTGAATTTGGTAAAAAGCGGCAGGCAGAAACATTATTTATGAGCTTAGCTGAGCAAGCATCTTTTGATGCACCCGATGTACAACAATTATTTTTTCTTTGGGGACCCCGCCCCACGCATCAACAAATACAGTGGACTATTAAACGGGCTGGTGCAGCCAGTGATCAGGAACAAATCAAATGGCTGAAAAAATTAATACAAATCGGTGAATATCAACATACCTTAAATATTATACAAAGTACTGGGCTGACCGCTAAGCTTGATTTTCAACAACTGTGGGTTGAGGCGACAACGTTAAAAGGTGATATTGATATATCATTAGTGACCACGCGCAACGCCATTGATAATATTTCCGATGCAATGGCCCTAAAAAACCTTGCCTTATTTATGGAGAAAAAAAATCAACCTCCGCTAGTACTGCAACTCTGGCAAAAAATACATAAATTGTATCCGAAGCATTTAGCCGCATTACGCTATCTTGGCTTGTATGAATATCGGCAAGCTCACTGGCAAAAAGCGATTGTGTACCTGGATCGATATGTATCGCACAACACAGCGATAAAGATTGATATTGAAGCCGGTTATTTCCTGGCGGAATCTTTTCGATTAACCGGCAATACGGTTCAATCACGATCCTATTATGAAAAACTATTAAACACGGTGGAATACGCTGATCAACCCGCACGCATTCGCTTGTTAGAGGCCATCATGCTAGCAAGAGTCGGCCGTATTGAGCTTTCTCTGTCAAGCTTTGAAAAGCTTTGGAAAAAAAATCGACATGACAAAAATTTAATCTCAAATTATGCATCGATTCTCATGGAACAAGGTTATTATGAAGAGGCACAAAAAATACTTCAATAACACCCTGAGGCTAATGATATTGAGCACTACCCTGGCCTTGTGTTGCACGTTCTGGGTAAGCACATTACCTGCACAACAAAACCAAGGTGCCACATTAACGACTCAAGCCTCAGGTGATGGGATAAATATCAAATTAGCGTGGAACGCTCCAGTGCGGACCTCTTATTATAAGGATAAAAACCAGCTTCATATGCAGTTTTCAAAGGCACTTGGCCAAGCAGATTTAACGCGCTTATCTGTGTGCTGCTCAGCATGGTTGCTCAATGTGCAATATGGTTATGATAGTTTGCTATTGGTATTAACTCCAGAGGCCGGTGCTAATGTTACCCGCACTGAAACAGAGGTAACGGTTCACTTGATTCGTATTTTTTCGAATACGCCGTCGCCGCCACCGGAGGATAGTGACGATCAATTAAACTACTTGCGTGCCGTATCCTCATTGCATGCCGGCGATTCACATAAGGCACGCGCTATTTTGGTGCAACTCTCTGATAAAACGCCATCGAACATGGCTTACTTGAAAAGCCTTGCGCTATCGGAATACCGTCTTGGTGATTGGCGTGCCGCTTATCGGCATTATGACCGTGTATTGTCGCTCGATCCCGAGCAAAAAGACATTAAACAAGTCAAATACCAGCTCATTCGAGAGCATGGCGGTCAACTCAAGTTTGACTCAATGATGCGTATGGCGGATAACAACAAAAATCAACAAAAATTAATTCGCATTCACGCCAATACCCTATTATCCATGGATTGGCGCCTGTCTGGCACGCTATCACGTCGAGAAATACACTTTGATAAGACCACTCATCATCCGTCTATTGCTTCGTTAACCCTACGTGATGACGTTGAGCTATCTTTATCCTATTACCATCAAATGCAAGAGCAGCAGCTGACATTGTTATCCAATGAGTCCAGCATTGGCGTTCGATTCCAGCTAGCGAATGGTTTTTTAGCCCATCAAAATGGGCTACTTATTGCGATCAATGAGCCAGTGCCCGAATATATAGAAGGCATTGCGCAACCCTGGAAACGTCATCGATTTCAACTTAATTTCAAACGCCAGTATAATAAAAAAGTATCATCGTCGCTCGATATTCTGACTCGACATTATTATCATCGTCGTGAAAAAATTGCAGATACCGCCGGTTTTCGTGGGTGGTTACGTTATACCCTAAGAACATATCGGCCCACACTTGCCGTGGCTTATGCCATTGATGGCGAGTATACCATCAAACAACATGCCCCGGTCAAAACCCCTAATAGAAAGAACCAAAGTGCTTCAGGTCTACGTATCCGTAACCATGAAGTGCATACATTGCGATTAGAATTAGCCCACACTTTTAACCATTCGTTGTATTTATCAACCGCCGGAGGATACATCCTAGATCGATATCAAGGAAAAGCACCTTTTATTAATATTGGCCTTCGTTACGCGATCAATAAGTTATTCCAAGTTGGTTTTGTATTGACTAATACATTATCATTTGAACAAAAAACAACAAATAGCGAAGTACGGGAAATAACTATTTATATGGTAGGTTATTTTATTTGAGCTCCTTATAAAAGACACAATATTATGAACATCCGTAAAATCGTCCTTATCGAATTATTTGTTATTTATACCGTGTTAATGCTTATTGATTATCTATTTTTCCAAAGTTCACGATTCAGTGAGATCAATCCACACCCCTTTTGGGTTCCGGTATTGCTCATTGCTAGTCAGTATGGTATCCGTGAAGGTGTAATATCCGCCGCCATGGCTACAGCTTTGTTCCTAGTTGGCAACGTTCCCCCTCAGTCGTTAATGGAAGATAGTTATTCTTATGTTTTTTCTATGAGTTTGCTGCCTATTCTGTGGCTACTTGCGGCGTTATCACTCGGCGCCATTCAGACGAGGCAAACCCATGGACGTAACGCTGCTTTATTAGAAATAGAAGAGTTAAAGTTACAAAACCAAAAAATCCATACGGCCTATGCGCAATTAGAAAATAATAAAAAGGTGCTCGATTTTCGCATTGCCAGCCAATTAAATACCAGCTCGATGGCATTTCATGCAGCGAGAAAAATCCAAAAAATGGATGAAGAAACGGTGCTACATGGCGTGAGTGAATTAGTAAGCGACATCCTTTCACCTGATAAGTTTTCTATTTTTTTGCTAAATGATTCAATGCTCAGTAAAGTTATCGATCACGGTTGGACTGATAACGATCAATATAGTGAGTATTATGCCGCCTCTGAAAATTTATTCCAGCAGGTGGTGGCGCGGCGCAAGGTACTGTGTGTTAGCCATCCGCGAGATGAAACATTGCTCACTGACCAAGGTGTCCTCGCCGGTCCGCTTTTTAGTAGTGACACTCATCAAATTGTTGGTATGCTTAAAATAGAAAAAATTGCTTTTGCAAACTTTAATGTCAATACGGTGGAAAGCTTTCGAACCTTGTGTGAATGGATTGGTACGCTATTAGCGGATATGGATTACCAATTAAACCTGCCGAAAAAAATTGCCTCTAATCCAGGTTTACGCACATTAGATGAACTTAATTTTCAATCTCAATTTTTGTTTCAACTCAGCCAACGGATCGATTTTGAAGTATCTGTTGTTATCATAAAATTACAGCATAACAATTTAAGCCCAGAAAAAATTTCAGAAATCACCTTAGCGATGTCACGGGCACTGATTGAATTACGTGGTACTGACCATGCGTTTAGTTATGGAAATGATCAAGATCACTACATTTTATTATTGCCGCAAACCCCCTTAAAACATGCCGGTCTGGTTGCCCAAAAATTCGAGCCGAAATTTCGACGATTATTACCCGATCCTCTGAAGAATGTACCATTTAGCGCAACGACCAAAAGACTTGCTGATCATATGGGTGGACATGCAGCGATGGGTCAGGTAAGTGCAGGTCAATAAAATTGCGTATATAACATGTCAATGAATGAATCTCCAGAAAAACCGATCAAACACGGTATGATCGAATGTGCGGTGGTGACTATCATCAGCGGCATCGTAGAAATTGCGATTTTTGTTGTCCAAGATGACAAGGTGTCTTTGGCTCAGCGTTTTATGTATCATGGTTTGCTAAGTAGTTTATTAATGATTTGGCTTTATACGCGGCAACGCCGGCAACTTGATATTCGAACGGCATTGATATTAGTACTTTGCACCAGTGTACTCGGCCCCTTTGGTGTCATTGGTAGTGGCTTGATGTTATTATTTATTGCGGGATCACGATCAAATGCAGAGAACTTCGATACCTGGTATTTAGCATTATTTCCTGAGCAGATCAATGAAAAAACATGGCTAAGCGATCTCCCTGAAGCAGCACAGAAAATGAACCCTATGGATTTGTCCAATACGGTTTCTTCTTTTTCTGATATTTTACGATTTGGCTCCTTTCCGGAAAAACAAGAAGTCATTTCGAGACTGACCCGAGGTTACTCTCCAGAATTTGCACCCACCATTAAAACGGCCTTAACCAGTGACGATGCTTCTGTTCGAGTACAAGCCGCAACGGCGGTGGCACAAATAGAAAAAATTTTTACTCAAAAATGGCTCACATTAAAACAAACTTCAGAACAAAATCCGGATTGTTTTGACAGCTTCCATGCGATTGCAGAACACCTATACAACTATGCTAACTCAGGGCTGCTCGAACTTGAACAAAAACACGATATTTTGAAAAACGCACTGTCCAATTACCAAGAATGTCAGGCCATCAAGCCAGCCGCCATCAACATAAAGCTCGCAATCAGTCATATTTTCATGCAACAAGGTAAGCCCGACCAGGCAATCGAGTTATTGTATGAAATTAGAGGGAAAATACAATCCTCATGGGAGATACATACCTATTGTGATTGCTTGTATCAGTTGCAACGTTTTGATGAATTACGGCATGAGTTAACCGAGTGGAAATATTGGCGTTTTTATGGCAATAAATTGATGCCTCCGCTTGAAGATGCGGTACATTTATGGACGAATCCAGCGGAAGATAGACCATGGCTACCGCCGTTGTAAAAATACAGTGATTCGCCTCCTACTTATGTGGTTACCGTCGCCTTGTCAGCCGCGTAAAAAAACAGGCAAAATGGATATTTCTCACTCCCTCACAGCTCATTTAATGACGTAATTCATGTATAATCATAATGCAAATTTTAATACCGATGCCGCCCCACAAACGGCCGATATTTGTCTCATTGTTGAAGGTTCGTATCCTTATGTAACGGGTGGTGTCTCCTCTTGGTTGCAAGGTTTAATTAGCACGCAAAAGCAATTCTCTTTCCATCTGGTCACCCTGGTTGTCAACACGAATAAGTTGGTTAACAAGTACCAACTACCCGATAATGTGCTTTCATTACAACATATTTGTTTGCAAGATATGCCGTTAGGTATGGCGCCTTCACGCCACACCTCTCAGTTGTTAGCGGAATTAAAACAACCATTACTAAAGTTACAGCAATATGCTGATCTTACCGAGATCCAACAAATTCTCGAAATATTGCTACCCTATCAAAATCAAGTCGGCCGTAAAATACTCTTAAACTCTCCAGAGGCCTGGAATTTAATTATTGATATTTATCAGCAAATCCTCCCGCACAGTTCGTTTATTAATTATTTTTGGAGTTGGCGGTCTTTACTTGGGGGACTCTTTGCTACACTGATTGCCCCACTGCCAAAAGCCCATGTCTATCACACGATCTCTACCGGCTATGCGGGTATTTTTGCCGCTAAAGCAAAACTTGAAACAGGTAAACCCGTCATACTGACCGAGCATGGCATTTATACCAATGAAAGGCGTATTGAAATATTGATGGCAGACTGGCTGGCAGAAAGTAAAGAACAAAGTTTTGTCTTTAATCAAATCAAGCGAGATTTACGCAATATTTGGACAAATATTTTCGAAAGTTACACGCATGCCTGTTACGACGCATGTGATCAAATTATTACCTTGTACGCTGGCAATCAAATTTTACAAACCCGTGATGGAGCCGATCCTAAAAAATTGAAAATTATTCCCAATGGCATTGATTATTTAACCTTTGCTAATTTGCCAAGATCGATAGGCCACCCCCCAACTGTCGCTTTAATCGGCAGGGTGGTGCCCATTAAGGATGTAAAAACATATATTCGTGCCTGTTATTTATTATTAGAAGAGATACCTAACTTGAATGCATTAATTCTCGGACCCTATGACGAAGACTTGGAATACTATGAAGAATGCAAAGGCTTGGTGAGTCATTTGCAATGCGAACAAACCATCCAGTTTAAAGGGCAAGTCAAGCTGACTGAGTACTTGGGTCACGTTGATGTCATTGTATTAACTAGCTTAAGTGAAGCGCAACCACTGGTATTGTTGGAGGCTGGTGCGGCGGGCGTGCCTTCCATTGCTACCGATGTTGGTGCTTGTCGAGAAATGATTTTAGGCCACAATGATGAAATCCCACCCTTGGGAGCAGGAGGGGCAATTGTACCGCTCGCCTCGCCTAAAGCCACCGCTGAAAAAATGAAACTCTTGTTAACTGACCGGAATCGGCATTCACGCTGTTCAACCGCGATTAAAGAAAGAGTCAGGCGATATTATGATAAAGACCAAGTCGATTTAACTTATCAGCAACTTTATACCCAGCTCATTGAGCAAGCGTATAATATGACATCAGAGTTTCACGCCTAATGGCGGGTATTGGTTTTGCCCTGCGCAATCTGACTCAACGCAATGACTTAATTGGCGTCATCGGTGCTTATTCGTTTTCCACATTAATTTCATCAGGACCTTGGCTATTTACCATTTTGTGTTTGGCAGGTATTAATTTTTTCTTGTCCGACTGGGTAGATGCTAACGTTATCACCATATTCCGCATTGTACTTATCTATAATTTTGCCTTTTCTTTAGTTTTATCGAGTTCACTTATTTTGGTAACCACTCGATTTGTTGCAGATTTGCTTTTCCAGCGATCAATCGCCAGTGTACCCAGCGTCTTGATCATAAGCCTTACGCTAGTTTACGCCATTGGATTGCTAACCGCCGTTCCCTTTTATCTGATTTTTACTGACTTTCCCATGAGCTTAAAGATCATCGCGATTATTAACTACTTAATGATAAGCGGTATCTGGGTCGCCGCTATTTTTATCACTGCAGTTAAAGACTATAATACATATACGCTGATGTTTGGGGTAGGTATGCTTGTTGCTTTTATTAGTAGTTTTTTATTAGGCCCTAAGTACGGTGCGATAGGCATGCTCATTGGTTTTAATTTTGGGCTCATGTTTATCATGTTTTCCATTATTGCTCGCGTTTTCACTGAATACCCCGCCAAACTCGTTTGGCCGCCCCATTATTTTTCTTATTTCGGTAAATATTGGGAATTACTGATCAGCGGTTTAGCATTCAATTGTGCGGTGTGGATTGATAAATGGATCATGTGGCTAGCACCTGATCACGATGTTGTTTCCGGATTGATGATGTATCACCCAGATTATGATGGCGCCATGTTTCTGGCTTATTTGGCGCTGATACCCAGCATGGCGTATTTTTTGTTATCAACCGAAACCGGCCTATTAGAAAAATATCATCGCTATTTTCATGATATAAAACATCATGCTAATTACCAACGCATCGAAAAAAATCATCAAGCCATTTTGCATTATATTATTATCAGTTTTCGCCGTACACTGGCTTTACAGCTCACTGTGGTGACTATCCTCTTGATATGGGCACCCCAATTCATCGCGTTATTAGGTGGAAAATACATCCAGTTAAGTATATTTCGATTAGGGGTGTTAGGCGTATTCTTTCATGGTTTAATTATTTTCTTATCCACATTACTGGCTTATTTTGATTTGCGCCGGTTGGCCATTATGATCCAAGTACTATTTTTATTACTCAATGGCGGCTTAACATTCGTTTCGGTCAAACTTGGCTTTGCATTTTATGGATATGGCTATTTTCTAGCTTGCCTATTCACCTTCTTCGTTGCTTTTTTTGTCAGTGCTCGGGCTTTTTTGAACCTACCCTATTTAACTTTCATCAAAAATAATCCGTCGCTACCGAAATAATATTTTTTCGGTGTGAAAACAGGCAAAAAATACTTAAAAGCAAAATGAATTACTCAGATTTTTTCAATGTTTTAAATCCATTCCTGTTGTAACATGGTGATAGCGGACTAATTTTAATCATTCATAGCTACCTGCCTTTTTACCCAGCGGCATGTAATTGATGTCGCTATGGAAAAACTTTTATGTCTGTCCTCTCCAAGATAAATTATATATGTTGCTTATTTATCGATAGTGTTTGCTGCTAGCATCATATCGCTCGTTCAAGCGCCGGCAAAGGCATTTGTTGAGATTAACGCTTAGTATCGTGATCCAATGTATTTTTGGAACATATATCAATTCTAAAAATCGATAATAAACTTAGGTAAATAGTGTGAAACAATCTGCAAAAAATATTGTTTGTAAATGACGAACAGGCGAGCATATAAAAAATAAATCTAATTTAAAGTTTAACAATTATTGACAAACTAAAATTTATAGAATTATAATGAGCGGCATATAAAGGATAGAGTTAATGTGAAGTCGTTATTAGCTTGTAGGTATCTTTAGGTATCAACAAACAGAGAGACTAAAAACAATGGACTTGTATCATTATCACTCCGGGTTATCAATAGTCAAAAAAATTTCCAATAGATTCCATCTGTCCGTTCAAGTTTTTATCGCGACATTGGCGATACTTCAAACGGTATGTCTTGGGCATGTCACACGGGCAATTCCATCAAGCAAAAGCCGTGTTAATGAATTCAATATAGAGTCGAAATTGTATTCTGTTCTGGTTTTAATCAAAACAAATCGATTCCGATTTCTCTTCTCTGTGTACTTGCTATTGTCTGTGGGAATGAGTTTATTGGTATCATGTTTTCATCGAGGCCACCTTTATTTAGGCTTTTTATTTAAACAGCGCTTGATAGCGCTGGTAGTATTCACATTACGTGACTCAATTATTCTATGTATTTGCGGACCACATATCCGTTCGAGGCGCAAGTTGCGCTGCTACCCTAGGAGCATTTGCTCTACATTACAAACTTTATGGAGGTTTAAATGAATCGTTTAAAATTAGGGCTGTTGCTATCGGCAATATTAACCAGTACTACGTTACTCGCTGATAACCCAGCATCAAACATGACTAACGGAGTTAGTCCATCGTTCCAAGCGCTGAGTAGTATGCCAACCACAGAACAGGAAAGTCTTGTTATCATGACGAGCAAGCAACTCGCTGAAATTGAAGGCACTCAAGTTATGGGCAACCTTTTGACCGGGTTTACCGGAAATTGTTTTGGCTGTAATAATATCGCCGTTGTTATACAAAACAATATTAGTATCGGCAGTGGCTTCAGTAATCTCACAAACATAGTTGGCATCGGACAAGGTATAAATTATTGAGGTTATAAAAATGCTTTTGAAATGCATTTTTTTCTAAGTTGAAGTTGATTGAAGAATTTTGGCCAATGCTGGCCATAATAATGACAAGGAGAGCAACCCCCCTTGTTTCTAGACCACAGACTGGAGGTTATAAATATGAAAAAATTAAGCTTACTCGGTATCTCTTTAGCATTTGCACTTTCCAGTGCAGCGTCAATGGCCGATAGTAGTAACTTTCAAGCCTTAAATGAGATACCTAATACAGAAGCCATGTCATTTTCAACCATGACGGACAAGCAATTAGCGGCTGTTGAAGGCACTAACTTTTCCTTAGATTTTTGCGGTGGTTGTGTCAATTTAGCGAGTCTCACTCAAGGCAACGTTTCTTTGCTTGGTCTCGGTGTTACTCAGGTAAACACCGGGGGTATAGTACAAAGCATTAACTAATTCCTTCCATACAATCAAACTAATAATTTATTTTAGGAGACAATGATGAAAAAATTAATTGCGACAATTGGACTTTCTTTAGCTTTTTTTTCTACCACTGCCATGGCTGAAAACAATAATTTCCAAGCATTAGGCAATTTGTCAGCGGTATCGGTTTCAACCATGACGGACAAGCAATTAGCGGCTGTTGAAGG
>CAYUAI010000009.1:24723-31284 GCA_964442745.1 uncultured Chromatiales bacterium | reverse complement strand
TGTCAGCGGTATCGGTTTCAACCATGACGGACAAGCAATTAGCGGCTGTTGAAGGCACTAACTTTTCCTTAGATTTTTGCGGTGGTTGTGTCAATTTAGCGAGTCTCACTCAAGGCAACGTTTCTTTGCTTGGTCTCGGTGTTACTCAGGTAAACACCGGGGGTATAGTACAAAGCATTAACTAATTCCTTCCATACAATCAAACTAATAATTTATTTTAGGAGACAATGATGAAAAAATTAATTGCGACAATTGGACTTTCTTTAGCTTTTTTTTCTACCACTGCCATGGCTGAAAACAATAATTTCCAAGCATTAGGCAATTTGTCAGCGGTATCGGTTTCAACCATGACGGACAAGCAATTAGCGGCTGTTGAAGGTACTAATATTTCCTTGGATTTTTGCAATGGTTGTCTCAATTTAGCGAGTCTTGCTCAAGGAAACATCAGTGGTATAGGTTTACTCACCACCCAGATCAACACGGGTGGTATTTCGCAATCAATTAATTAGTTTTTTTGTAGTGCGGGTGGCTTGTTGCCACTCGCGCTATGATTTACGTGTTGCCTTAAATAATTTGACCGTATTGCTCGAGTTTTAGACAGCTTCTTCAATAAAATAAGTGCGAGCTTTGCTGTTTGACTGAGTCGTATCGGGAGCTATTAAACACATAATTAAAAATTTTGAATAGTTGCACGGCTTATCTTCATCTTCTTTCTAATAAGCATCTGCTGGATAAGCAAGTGAATTCTAAAGATGGATACAGAAATGAATGGCTCTTGGAAAGAGCATAAGATTAGGCGGCTATACGGAAGGAGATTATAGATGAAAAAAATTACAGGTTGTATACTCGTGTTAGCACTTTTACCCACCCTATCTCAAGCCGAACCGGTACCGGTAAACGACATGTTTTACGCGTTAAGCAAATTATCCACCACAGAAAATCAAGCGCTTGTCGCCATGATAGATACTCAACTTACCACTGTTGAAGGAACGACAAATGTGTTCACTGATTTATCGAGTCTATGGAGAAATTCAGCAACGTTTCCAAAAGGCGTTAATAACCGAACCGTTCTGAGCTGGACGCCTAAAATATCACCAAGCCAAGGTAAAGCAAACCCTTCTAAACCTCAGGCAGCAAAAAACACGAATACGGTAGAGCGTAGCGGGGTCAACTACGCTCAAATAACGCAAATCAGATCAAGCAACAATGCGACCAACACAGCAAATATATCTCAAAATTGATGGCCATAGGACGGGAGGCACAAAGCAAGTAAAATAAGGTAATCTGTAACCCTACTGGCAAACTTAGGCCATCAGGCTTTAATGTAATTACTCCGATTGGCCGGTGTGTAAATACCGGCTTTTTACGCTTTGAAACTAAATTACCCAATACCCGTATAAAGAGGTAAAAAATAAACCATTGATGACCTCCTGATACCTTTCCCCTGACATTCGAACTCATTATCTCATATACGTTTGCTATAACATCGCGCTCGGCTAGCTAGTTGTGCCATCGGCAGTAACGTATTATATATCTGTAGCGCTTGAGATTTAGGTATTGAATGCGAGATATATTTTTGTCTTGACAAGGCGAAATGACAAGTAATATCGGGATTATTGCGAGGAGCGCCACCAACAGTAGGCGCATTAGGCGACGCAGTCAGGGCAAAAATAGAGCCGCAATAAAGCCTAAATCTCAAGCGCTACGGGTATAGTGCAGCCTTCTGTAAATTTTATGTTTAACTCCCTTACGCCTCGAATCAAGTTGATTAACAAAAATGAGACATTCTAAAAAATGGCTAAATGCCAAACCAACAGCAATGTTGATTGCAATATTTTTAACCCCTGCGTTGCTTTTTGCGCAACCGGAAAATCCGGAAAATAATGACCCAGGTACCGAAGAAGACGTGCAGCAAGAGGCGGAAGAGGCTCAAAGAGCGTTAGATTTATTTTTACGCAACCAAAAGCTATTGTACAAAAAAGGTGAAATGTCATTTGAGTTCAGTGCATTCTACAGTACTAATATACAAGACACCGTATGGCAAACTACGTTAGTCAACAATATTTATCGTGCATTGAATACCTCTTTTACCGTTCGTTATGGACTCATGGCTGGTCTTGAGCTAAACATTAATCTGCCCTATGGCTACGCTGAACAGAGAGTTGAATCCTTGAGTGGCTTGACACGGGTTAACAAAACGGATGATGATGGGCTTAGAGATATTCGAGCAGGACTAAAATATCAATTCTTGCATGAAGACAATGGTAAACCTGATTTGATTGCCGATATTGCCTATCAATCCCCTACCGGAGACACGCCGTTATTAGGCTTGGGTCACAATAGTATCGATATCGGTGTTACGTTTGTAAAAACGGTCGACCCTGTCGTCTTTTTTGGACGCCTCGGGTATAAATGGACCGAAAAAAGGAACGGTTATGATCCTAGCGACGAAATTGCTTTCCAAGGCGGTTTGGGTCTGTCATTAAATGACCGAGTCAGTGTCAATTTACAAAGTCTAGGTAGTTTGCTCATGCGCGAAAAGCGCAAAATCAACGGCGAACAAATTCAAAGTACAATTTCGGAAATTTTGAGCTTGCAAATCAGCGTCACGGCGATCATCAACAAACAATTATCACTGGAGCCGGTCGTCGGTTTTGGCCTAACTGATAATGCAAACGATAGCTATGTGGGGATAAACATACCTTATCGTTTCTAATTTAGGATAATGACAATGATAAAAAAATGCGGCATATACTTAGCTTTATGCTCCATGCTGTTTGGTTTTCAACTCGCATCAAGCAGCGATGCCAACTCAGCGGAATTTTCACTGACAACCACGAAAAAACGTCACACACTCAAAGAGCTTCGTGATAAAAATATCGTGAAACAACATCTAGATTATTCTTGTGGTGCGGCCGCTTTATCAACGCTGTTAACCTATTATTTCGGCGATGATACCTCCGAACAGATATTGCTCGAAATGCTTGAGGAGCGATTAAACAAAGATCAGCAGCGACTCAAACAAAAGTCTGGATTCTCCTTATTAGATCTTAAATATATTGCGGAAGCCAGAGGTTATCAAGCGGCAGGTTTTAAATTAACAATAGAACAATTAAAACATCTTGCCGCCCCGGTGATTGTATTTCTAAAACCCTTAGGCTATCGACATTTTGCGGTATTACGCGGGATCAGAGATGACCGAGTATTTATCGCCGATCCTTCGCGGGGGAATCTGCGCATGAGCATACACCGCTTTTTAGCCGAGTGGGATGGTGTTATATTTGTGTTAGGACATCCCAATGAAAAAAACATAACGGACTACCCATTAGCCGTGCCCAACGTTGTTGCACACCCAGAGCTGTTAGGTGTTACCCGCTTACTTGACGTTGCATCACGTCAAAATAACTAAAGTGAAATGTAAGAAATACTGGCATATACTCACCCCATCACTTTTGGTTTTCGCCCAATAAAAATGCACAATGAATTATATCTAAGCAACTCAGTAGAAGATTCTATTGTTTTTTGACATACCAGCCGATTTGACATAGATTATCAGGCGATGATATTTAGTATCCATAATTTCTACGCATTTAAGCATTTAAAATAACGAAAAGCAATTAACACTAATGAAAAACTTAATCGCATTGACATCAATATTTTCCGTACTGGTTTTCTTTACGCCAAATTCATCAAATGCCACCACTTTAGCCATTACAAACATTATAAATACGGCGGATATTACGCAAATCAACGATTGTGAAATCTGCACTGCTGTTGAGCAGATTAACATTAGCGTAATCTTTCAAACCATTATGCTTCCCCCGAGTTGGTTTATGACGAATAGTGTCCAATTACTTGCAGACACATTAAATAATGCAGACATTGTTCAAGATAATTTGTGTGAATCTTGTGTAGAGGTAACGCAAGACAACCAAGTGATCGTCCAGCAAGAAATCCGCTTGCCTAACCAAATTATATCAGAGGAAGTGCTGGACCCAGGCAGTATGCCCATCGAATTTATCCTCAATGAGGTACTTAATTTTGAGGTAAATTACTGTGTCAGTTGCATTGATAATACGCAAGTAAATGCCACTCGAGTGGATCAATATTTCGCATTTACTGACCCACTGCTGTTATCCGCAGAGAGCATCATTCTCAATACGGCGAATGTTTTTCAGATAAATTACTGTATTAACTGTACTAATTTAGAGCAAATCAATATTGCCATTGTCTATCAAAGCATTCAGGCATTACCGACGCCAACAACTTTATTTCTCGTGGGGTCCTGTCTTGGGCTTATGGGCTGGCGTACTAAGAAAAAAAATCTGTAATGCCTATGTGAAACTCGCTTCGCGAGTTTCACATAGGAATGGGCGACGCGATAACTTCCCTGTTTCGCATCTCGGATTTATGTTACGGTCCTAGCGCACAATAGGATTATTTGCTGCGTTTTTTAACCGAATTAGTCGTTTCAGCCTGCCATTTTTCTACGCCCCAGGAATTCATATTGAGTCTTTAAAATTTCAATAAATCTTTTGCTTTATCCTTGAGCTGATTCTTGATTTCATCTCCTTTTTCTTTGGGTTTTTGTTTCGCTTTTTCATTAACTCACTTAGATCTTTACCATCCTGGCCTTTAAGCGTACCGACAACTTTGGTTTTAATTAAATATTTCAACTTGTCCTGGGTAAGATCGGCGGTGCCGTTTCCTTCAATACTTAATAAAGGCGCAGAGACAAATAAATCTTTATTTTCTAGCAATGGGAATATTTGCACATCAGTTAATTGTTGTGTCACATGATATATGGGTACCTTTTTGCGAACATCGAGTTGAGTTGTTACATCAATATCAGAGGTAACCATCTCAATGCCGGCGGTTCAGCCCGTGTTCATGCCTATATCGCTATGCTTTAAGTTAACACTGAGTTTTAAATGTGGTTTGACGCGAGGGGGCAATGATGACAATACATACAGAGATTGCATGGATCATTTTATTTTTGGCACTACCACCGATCATCCATGCGAAACATCCGCACGGACAACAAAACCAAAATACGTCTTATTATGACTATGCCAAAGTAATACATGTCGAGCCCATTATTAAAAGGCACCGGGTTCGTCCCCCTCAACATGAGTGTGGATTTGAACGAATGGATCACGATGAATATCGACCTCATACAGATAATAGTACGGGTAATATTATCGTTGGCGGGGTTCTTGGCGGTGTGTTAGGCGCACAAATGAGCCGCAAGCGTTATAGCCATATACCCAGTATTGCCGGGGCTGTTATCGGCGCGAGTCTGGGACATCAAATATCCAACCGTCAGCAGGTTAAACACCGAAAACATTGTCGGCCTAGCCAGCGTGTCCAAATGGAAGAGCATATAAAAGGGTATCTGCTCACCTACCGCTATCGGGGAGAGCACTATACAACACGCACGCGCTATGAACCTGGCCGACGCATCAAGGTGCGTGTTGAAGTGACACCGATGATAGATTAAAAAGATTAGACATGACATATCGTCCATTCCTAAGGCACGTATACTCAGCACGGCCATAAACTATCTCTGAGCGCGAAAATCTTATTTTATAGCCGTGCTGGGTATACCGTATGCCTTAGGAATTTTTAATTTTATGGTGCATGTCTCATACTCGATAAAAATTGCGGCCATGACATAGTGGAACTGCTATCAATAGAACCATCACCTCCAAGATCAATATCAACAAGCAATTGGCCATCGGCTTGTGCGATGGCTGTTATCACTTGATCTATCGCATTGTTAGTCGATGCGGAAACAGACAATGCCCCGCTGATTGGTGGCTGGCCGGCAATGCCAGCCATTTGTGTGGTGGTATTGGCTTGCATTGTCTCGCTTCCTTTTTCATCAATATGCTCACTCGTTACATTAAAATCCCAGGTATAACTGTTATCAGATCTGGTCCATTGAAATGTCACTTGACGATCATTCGTTTTGCTACCCGCACCGGTTCTCTTCTGTACCTCTTGTGTATTATTGCCGCTGACTGTCTGAGTAAATTGATCATTATTAATGACATCAAGCTCAGTGAGCGACGTACCTTGGGTACTCACCGTTCGATTTGCGGCATTATTTATTCGGCTAATATTGTGATTAGTCGAAGTATTTAAACCCCAATTCAGGTCCACAAAAGGCTCACCTGACATGCCATCGACATTAAAAGACCGATCGCCATTAATCACTGTATTGCCACTGGCTCCACGTGCACAATTATCAAAGACCGTCGTATGACTATCACCTTGAGATAATCCTAAAGGCTCCACATCATCCTCTGTTCGCGTCACCGAACCACCGCCATTGCAACTGCGCATTGTGATAGCAATAGCATTTGTGGTGACGCTACCACGGTTGGTGAGCTGCTCCACGATGGTTGCAATCAAATCCAGATCCAGTGCTTGCCAGGGGGCATCAAGCGGTGCAACATCGGTTGACGCCAATTGCAAGACATCAGCGAGATTGATTCCAAGTCCGGGTATAGCAGGTAACCCAGCATCTGCCCCCGTACCACCACCGGGAAAGCCTGC
>CAYUAI010000009.1:0-24623 GCA_964442745.1 uncultured Chromatiales bacterium | reverse complement strand
CGGGAAAGCCTGTGCCCCCCCCAATACCACCATCGGGAAAACCGGCACCCGCTCCGATATCACCACCGGGAAAACCGGCGCCTGCCCCCGCACCACCACCGGGAAAGCCGGCGCCTGCCCCGATACCACCACCGGGAAAGCCGGTGCCTGCCCCGATACCGCTACCGGGTGATCCCGAAAAAGCCACACCCGGTGGAACCGGCAAAAAATCGTCAAAATTCACACCAAATTCACCACCAAATGCACTAAGCTCGGTGATGGTTTCTCGGTTCTGGTTGATATCAACGCCTGCCACTTGATCCCGTCCATTAAGTGATGGTGTGCTATCACTGACCGGATCTGAACAAGCCATCAAAATAAAAATAATTAACAAAGATAGTGCGAAAAACCACATTCGATGTAAATGCATAACTCCCCTCTCCCACTTTTAGGATATTAACCTGTTAACCCAACGATGACTTGTAAGCTAATTATTTGATTCATCCTATATTTTTCGCTTACCTCGGTGGCAATCGCAATGAGAACTAATGTCACCTGGACATTGCTCGATTCAGTCACAAACTTGCTTGTATTGCTGAACGAAGCACAACCCGCCTCAGGTCAAACCCGATCGCATGTTGGGGGACGAAATATAGGATTTATTACGGTTGTTATTATTTTTTAGCATGGATTATTGAATGAGAGAACAAAAAATAACCAGCCAGTATCTATTTTGATATAAATGTAAGTATAGGCGTCGTGAAAAAAATTTACCATCGATTTAGCTGCTCAATCATCCTTTGCCATCATGCGAACAACAATTAAACAGACTGTTAAACAAAGATCGCATTCATAATACGATGCGACTATAATTTTTGCTTATGTGTTACGACATGAAAAACCAGGGGACTGGTTTGCTTTTTCCTTTGACGAACCTCAGGGCAATACACCACCATTAGAAATGCGCTTGCCCGCTAGGTTTTTACCTCACAGATTTCAACGACATTGGTACGGATATGTTTTTTTTAGACTTTATCGCCCGTATTTTCCGCTTGCTTAACAGCGCCGCCTCTCCAGCCCAACTGGCCGGTGGCTTTACCTTAGGATTTATGCTCGGTCTTACACCAGGTTGGCCATTGCATACCTTGGTATTGCTGCTAATTATTATATTATTTAATGTGAATCTGAGCATGAGTATTTTGGGTGCTGCCACGGCCGTTGGTTTAGCCTGGTTGCTTGATCCATGGATTGAGCAACTTGGGTATTACTTGCTAGTTGATGTGCCGACATTACAAGTTTATTGGACAACCATGTATAACGATACTGTCGCGCTGCTCACCCGATTTAATAATACGGTGGTCATGGGCAGTCTTGCATTAAGTCTCATATTGGCACTCCCGATGTTTTTACTCACGGTATGGTTAATCAAACGTTATCGAGACACGTTATTAACCCGCATTCAAACATGGCGTATCGCAAAATATATACGCAGCACTCGGGTATTTCAGATTTATGAAAAACTACGCATGACGGGGGCCATATGATTCGCAAATCCGGTGTGATTATCCTGTTAGTTGTGGTGGCCTTGGTCTTTATAAGCGCCTGGTTTTTACGCAATGGCGTGCTAGAAACTTTAACTGAGCAAAATCTTGAAAAAGTTTTTTCGGCACCCGTTGATATTGATGGCGTCAGTGTTGACTTGTTCACCTTAACCGCCACCTTTAGCCGACTGGCCATTGCGGATAAAGATGATTTGTCGCAATACATGCTCGAAATGGGCCGTGGCTCAATTGATGTGGCTTTTGTCCCGTTATTAGCCAAAAAAGTGGTTATTACCCAATTAACCGTCGCCGATATGACTACCGGCAGTCCGCGAGATACCCGCAACGATAGCCAGCTAACCGTTAGCCAAACCACCAGCGAAGACTCGCAACAAAGCGGTCCGTCCGCAATAGATAGTGGCTTAGAAACCCTAAAAGATAATTTACCTAAAATCAATCTTGAGAGTTTAGCGAAAGAACTCAAGGTAGACAAATTCATTAGTCCACAAGAATTGGCATCGGTGAAAGCCATTCAACAAGGCAAGGAAGACGCGCTAAAAAAATATGCCAAATGGGAAAAACGTCTGAATGAGCAAACCCTCGCTGAAGATATCAAGCAGTTGCAAAGTGATATCAACAAACTTGATTTGAATAAAATTAAAGACACGAAAAATATTAATAAAATTAAAGAGACTTTGAAAAACCTCAAAGATCTTAAACAGCGTGCACAAGCAATTAAAAAACAAATCAAGGCTTTTCAGACTGAAGCGAAACAAGATTTCAAAGACACGCAATTGTCAGCTAGCCATATAAAAAAACTCACCCAAGCAGACATTGACTCGGTGAAACAACTGGCCAAACTAGCAGATCTCAATGTCGAAGATATGGCCAAGATGTTATTTGGACCCAGCGTCATTGATCGGTTTTATCAAATATTGGAATATTATCAAATCGCACGTGACTTTTTAGCTTCCGATGAAGCGGCGAGCGAAGCCAGCGAACAAACGATCGAGCGCCGCCAAGGCCGGGACATCCACTATGCAGTGACCCGCCCCATATTGCCAAGTTTTGTCTTGAAGAATGCCAAATTTAGCGGTAAACAACAAGATGGTATGGCCTTTGATGGTACTCTGAGCGGCGTCACCTCAAATGCACGCCGCTATGTCGAACCGGCTAAATTAACTGTCAAAATGAATGCCGATACGGGTAATTGGTTCATCAATGGTATTTTTGATCACCGGGTTAACCAACAACGTGCTGATGAGATTCGCTTTGAGGGCAACCAACTCAGCTTGGGCAGTCTCCCGCTTAAAGCCCCGGAAGGTAGCGGATTGCCGAGTCAATTATTACCGAAAACCACCGATATCAGTGCCAGCATTCAAATTATTGACGACGTACTGGATGGCAATATTAATTTCGATGCCAAAGAGGTCTCCTTTGTCTTCCCTGAAACCCGTGCAACAGGCAAAACCCAAACCTTGCACAATAGTCTCAAGCAAGTATTTAGCAAAATTAACGAGCTGGATCTCAGCGCAAAACTTGGCGGATCACTGAGTCGCCCTAGCTTAACCGTGTCATCGAGTGTTGACAAAAAAGTGGCTGAGGAATTAAAAAATATGTTCGGTGAAAAAGTCAAACAAACTGAACAAAAAATACGCCAACAAATTGATGATCATATCAAGAAAAACCTGCAATCGGTAAAAAGCCAATTGAGTGGTAAAGATGAGCGCCTAGGCAAAGCGCTGGAAGCATTATCAGGTGATGCAAGCAGCGTAGATGAGGAAATCAAAAAACAGGAAAAAATATTAAAAGCTAAGTTACAAGAAAAATTAGAGGCGGTTAAAGATAAAGCGCAAGATAAATTACAAGAAAAGCTCATGGATAAATTGCCTAAGCTGGGGTTTTAATCCGATGTTGAGCAAGTGATGGCGAGTAGAATTTTCAAAATCCTACTCGCCTTGGAATGCTAACCATGGACTTACTTAAAACAATACACGTCACTACAGCTATTTTATCAATATCAGGTTTTGTCATACGAGGTATTTGGAAGAGACGCGATATGGACATTTTACACCGTAAATCGGTAAAAATGACTCCACACGTTATCGACACCTTGCTGTTAGTCAGTGGTATCTTATTAGTGATACGGATTCAGCAATACCCTTTGATTGATCTTTGGCTTAGCGCTAAACTGGTTGCACTGCTGTTATATATTGGGTTAGGTATGGTCGCGCTACGCTTTGGTAAAACAAAAACTCAGCAAATATGGGCTTGGTACGGTGCCATGATTGTTTTTGTTTATATCCTATTGGTTGCCATCACCCGGAATGCCTATATTATCTGATAACACCACCACTTTATGTCGATATCGGGCATGATAAACCGATAAATATCATTGACACCAGCTAAAAGACATATTAAATTCAGAAGTATATAACAACACATTAATCAACATCACAGTATTTCCAAATAACAGCGTTCGACTTCACCATGCCGTCACCATTAAAATAGTTGTGCTTTAAATCTCAGGGGAGAATACCACTACTATGCTTGCATCCATCCTAAATAAAGTATTTGGTAAAAACATCAGCATTTCACCAGAAAAACGACCACCGCTGATTTTAGAACCTAATAAAGGCACCCCCGATTTCATCCCTGATCCCATCGATCCCTGCTTTTGTGGTAGTGATAAATTTTTTAAATCGTGTTGCGGTTCGAGAGAAAGCAAGCGCGCTCCCCCCTATGGTATATTTATTGTGGAGAATTACCTGGAAGCGGCTGAAGCCAAAGCCTTATGTGAAACGGCTGACCAATGCCAAGGTGAACGTTTAATGGTGATTCATGCTTCCTCCACAGCGAACAAGATAAAACTTGTCGAGGACGAGCGCCGCGTTACTGATCAAGTCGATTTAGACGAACACCAAATTAAAATAAACCATTTGGTAAGAACGGCCTTCACAGAATTAGTCAATACATATATTGGTGAGTCGTTAGCTTGGTTCGAAAGGCCTCAATTACTGCGTTACAAGCCGGGTAGCTTTTACGTCAGACATGCCGACAGCGAAAACCAGGACCCTGACATAGGCACCTGGACAAAAACCATCGATCGGGATTTTAGCTTGTTAATCTATCTCAATGATAATTTTAAAGGCGGTGAACTGTGTTTCACAAAATTTAATTACCAAATTCGCCCAAAAACCGGGATGGCTGTATTATTCCCTTCAGATAACCGTTATATGCACGAAGTACAAACCATTACCAAAGGAGAACGGTATGCTATTGTTAGTTGGGGAGCCATCAAAGGAACCAGTAAACTCAGCGAAACACCGCCGCCAGCGACAATACCGATTTGAAATGGTAGTTAGGAATGGGCACGCAATAAATTGTATATTTGGCGCTCAGATTTAGTCTGTATTGTCGCGTTCTGATTGAACAAAAGTGCAGGAATAGTGGTTCTATTTCGAGCTTTTGTGATTGAGGAACGCGTCAAGACGGGCGGAAGATGAGATGCAAAATAAGGAAGTTATTGCGTGCCCATTCCTTAGCAATCAATCAAGCCGCCAGGCAAATGCTCAGAGGGATAGTCATTGCCTAATATTTTCCTAGCCAATGTCTCGGCGGCTTCAAGTTGTGCTGGATGCGCACTTAATAAAATATTGATGTCTTCACGGCGTTTTTCTGAACTATAGGCGTAATTCTCGCCCTTAGAATAGAAAGAAAATAGCGTGCTAATTTCATAGGCCGGTGTCATATCCGGTAATTCCTTAAGACCAAACCACTGAGCGCAAGCCTGCACACTATCTATAGGGTGGGCGAGCATCCGATTAAAATCCAAACTTCGTAGCTGCTGGGGCAGACGTTGTCGAGCTTGTAAATACAGCACAATATTACAACACCAGTAGATCGCCGCCATCTTGCCATACGCCTCATGCTCAATCACTAAATCGTCGGGGAGATTTAATTGTTGTGCGGCGGTGTCATAAATAAAATGGTAACGCTCGCGAATCCATTGACGCCGAGTCTCGTCTTTCAGACAACCTGCTAGAAATTCGCTAAGCGGCGTGTACATGAATAAAATAGAAATATCAGGATGCCATTCCAATAAGGGTTTTATCAGCGCATTAACATAATCATTGGCCTTAACAACCACTATTTGCTCCGGCTCATAACGTCTCGCCAATAATCCCATCACTCGATCAAACCAAGCTTTTTTCTCCTTGATGGCGATATTTGACTGCCAATAGCTTTGCAAGCTACCTAACGCTTCCGGTTCACGCAACGGCAAACTATCATAAATATTGGCCAAGGCCTTCGACATCAACGTCGAACCACAAAAAGCAGTGTGAAAAATAAAAGGGGTGGCTTGCCAGGCAATCCCTTTCGTTTCATCAGTTAACCATTTGAGATCAGCTTCCATGGCACAGGTACCCAAAATCCTGTCTGCATCAAGAAAAATACTCTGTTGATACCAAAAAGGTGACATTTTTACGAATTGCACGTAATTTTTAAACAAATTGAGCGTGACCGGAAACCAGTCTGGAACGTGCTTAATTTCACGCAAGGCGATTTGCAATTCGGGGGTAAGTTGGTTAATCGTCGCCTCACCCTCATCAATAAAACTGGCGATGGTATTCAACTCGGTTCGGTCCGGTGCACCGCAGCAATAAAGATGCTGTAGGCCGCTTTCACAGGGGCAAGGATTATTGGTTGAAAAAAAGCTCATCGTGCGTTGCGCTTATATTGATGTCAGGAGTTATTATCATTCAATCAATACTATTTTTGTGCAAAATACAATGCATTGCAAGCTTAATTTTCACTCGTAATTTACCGTAAAATTAACCTTTCCCGACTTGCTCAAAGAGGTAGGTTTTAAAAGGTTTCTACCACTAATGGAATTTCTTTAGGCTGCAACAAACTCGATGTCCAATAGCGCAATGCCACCAAACATTTTGGCTGACCAACCACTTTGTCTAACAACATGGCTCCGCCAATGGCCGAGATAATTATTTTCGCATAATTGCTCGCCTTTTCTGTGTCAAATTTATCACTGCCTTTAATCACATCTGTGATCCATTCTTCCAATGCCTCAAAATATTGTTGCACGGCATCGTTAGTTTTGTCATCCAGGGAATCTATGTCAGAGGCTAGCATGGCGCATAAACAAATTTTCCCTTCAACTAATGCTCTTTCAAATATCTTGACAAATTCAACTAATTTATCATTCGCTTGATCATAGTCTCTATCAATATCTTTTAGTAACGAAAAAGTATGATTCGTATAATCTTTAGTGATCTCCAATAATAACCCGTCTTTATTTTTAAAATGGTAAATCACTGAAGATGACTTAATTCCAACCGCTTTACCGAGTTCACGAAATGTGACGGCACTGACCCCGGCGCGTTGAGCAGCCTCTGTTGCAATCAATTTAAGCCTTTCTTTCACATTTGCCATCTTATTTGTATTCCTCACCCAATCAGGCTATCTGTCGGTTGTTAGATTGACAGTCGCCAGTCAACGCTAGCGTATCATACATATTGATCGCCAGACGCACCCATACTACATACATTTTTGTGCTGGTGTTAAAATTATGGTTAGCCTTTTTTAAGGCGAGTCCACAATAAAGCATGCACCGCACAAATCGTTTAAAAATATACAGCTCACTATTCTCATTACTATTGTGCCTATTAAACAATTGATTCATGCAGAAGGCTAGTCAGGCAGGTATCTATTTGACAAAATTTGACATTTTCTGATGTAGATGCAAGCTCAATTACGGTAAAATTTAGCAAC
Organism: uncultured Chromatiales bacterium; assembly: GCA_964442745.1. Lineage (GTDB taxonomy): Bacteria > Pseudomonadota > Gammaproteobacteria > S012-40 > S012-40 > CAYUAI01. Next base: position 17,313 of record CAYUAI010000009.1, on the reverse strand, counting down.
GTTGACCGCTTAACAAAAATAATAATGCTTTTTCTCACATGAACCAAAAAATGGGGAGCTTATGGAGTGGAGACACTAAAAGATCTGATCAATGAGCATGGACCTTTGTTAATTGATAAACTCGAATGTATAGGATTTAGCGTTGATCAAGCGAACAACTTTTTACCAGAAGCCGGCAAAGCCATCGATCATGTGCTTTCGACAGGCCATATCGATTTTCAGACATTATTTAGTGGTGTAGAAATGGAGCTTTTATTGAACCGATTTGATGTGAATATGATAGCAACAAAAATTGGGATTGATGCCAGCCAAGTCATTCACGGTATGATGTGTATATGGCCTTTTCTTGTGAAAACGTTACTTGTTAAAACAAAAGAGCTCGCCGACCCGCAACTATTTTTTATCAATGGAATAGAAAGCAACAAGCATTCATCGTTCGAAAAATTGAGAAATTTTTTTTTAATTAACACAAAGTTTATTTAGGAATGGTTGATACAATAAGTGAAACAGTCAATATTTGAGAAAATCCTGACTCCGATATAAAGTAGTGCTGCATCCGCTAAGTTCAGTCTCTTATTAATGACAACCTCGTCACTCGGTGGATGAAGCGTTTATCTTTGGTCTGTGAGCTGCAGACATGCATCGCGTCTGTTTTTAGAAAAAAATCAAAGGGAGGCGTTTCTTCCATCGGTCAGTCTTGATCGATTTTACATGAAACTCCGGCGTATCATTTTTAATGGTAAAAAACGGCAAAAGCAGCACAAGAAACTGAGCAAAAAAGTTTTTCAACGATGTCTATTATGTTTGCATCATCGCCTGGACGTGTTGGTCTAATGGGAAGATCCCAATGAAATATTGGCCGAAATTATTAAGAAACAGGGAAGTGAGTGCGTCGCTTATTCTTAAGCGTCGTGTCATATGAAAGAAAATAACAATTTTTTTGGCATTGCCAATGGAAAAAATTCTGGCAAAGCCAGGCTATCGCAATGATAACGCTGGCTCTGCGGCAGCTTAAATTATCGACGTCCCCTTCTTCCTCCTTTGCCCGAGGGTCGCACTTCTTCAAATCGAACTTTTAAAAATTTATCATGATACATTTTGCCTTCCAGAGCGGCAATTGCCGCTCTCGCTTCATGGCCTTCCATTTCAATAAAACCGAACCCTCGACATTTGCCGGAAAAAACATCGGTGACAAGATGAATAGAACGTACCGTGCCAAATTCTGAAAATAATGTTTTAACACTCTCTTCGGTCGCATCGGCTGGTAAACTCCCAACAAATAGCTTTTTCAATGTAGATATCCTTGGTTAAAGGTGTGAGAAGCCACACCAGGTGAGATAGGCAGGTTAAAAATTCCGATAGCATAGCAAGGTGCCGTCTCAGATGAAATACAAGACGTCCCTGCGTAATCACCAATAGGAAAATACAACCAAACGCCCTGGATTCGCTAACCTATTTCATCGTGCCAGTCTTTCTGTAAATTACCTCTCGCTTTTCAAAGATAAATTGCACTTATTTGCAAAACAGACTTCGCAATTTACAGGAGACAACTTTAAGGAAGGAACTTCTGAAAAGTGCTGAATACCATGCAATGAATGCTCGCCACCCTTTAAATTTCTCGCGGGTGCGTAATCTTACGCTAACGCGCCTACAATAATAAGGTCATATGCCAAAATATTCAAGGATGAATAAATAAACGGCAGAAAAACATCACAACAAAGGCGTATTCTTTTAACTTTTTGAGGGAACTGTACTAAGTGTACTATTTTTCTGGCTATTCTTGGCTTTTTGCGAATGGATCGATGGGTTTGCGAGCGCTCAATTCATCGGTTAACTCTCCTTTCTCTCATTATTATAATGGTTAGACAAGTGCGTATCAATCCAATCTGTGGGCGATAGCCTGCTCACTCAATGTAAGGTTTTACTATTAAGCCCCTTCATTTTCAGGTCGCTGCTCATTCTCCTCTGACTGGAATGTGATATGCAAATTGGCGATAATTTGTTCTTTTGTTGCCGCTTCAGTTTGCGCTTTGGCTAACGCGATTTGTAAATCTTGATGGCGGGCGATATCGGATTCTCTTTGCACTTGCAAGTGGTCTATTTTTTGTTCAATTTCTGCGCAACGTTGCGCCATGGCTTCGCTTTGTAAAATAAGTTTAACACGTTCTTCGCGCAGGGTCGTCACCAATATTTCGGATTGTTGATTATTATCCTGCTGTATTGACAATTGTTTTTTAGTTTCTTGTTGTTCGGTGAGTAATTGTACATTGGTTTTGTTTAATTGCGTCAGTGCTTCTTGCTTGATCATTAATGTTTGGCTGAGTTGCCGCCGTTCAGCTTGATGTTCTTGAATTTGTTGTTCAAACCGCCGATGTTCCTGGTCACGTTGCTCTTTGATCGACTCACGGTAATGCGTTAGCGCATCACGTGCATGCCGATGTTTTTCTTCTAACGATTGAATCTGGGTTTGTTTTTCCTTGACTTCCACATGAAGCATGTTCATTTGTTGAGTTAATTCCTGAGTTTGCGTTTGCTCTGCCTGCCATTGATTGTGGGTGAGCTCAAGTGCCGTGTTTGACTCGTTTAAGGCCTGCTCTAATGCCTGTGACTGCTGAATGGCTTGTGCCAATTGCTGTTGCTGCTGCTGAATGTCTTGCTGACATTGTTCGACTTCCGAGGCATGTTTGGTGTTGGCCTCATCCACAATATCCTGGGCTTCCTCATGAAGTTTGCCGGCTAACTTAGCGATCATATCTTTGAGTGTCTCACTCAGTAATCTCTGATCGTCTAAGCGAGTGCCCTCTTCTTCTTCAATTTCTTTCAGGTAGCGATGAATGGTTGTTTTTGAACCGGTGTGACCTAATGCCACACGCACCGCATCAATAGATGGGTTTTGCCCTTGGGTCAGCAAGTTTTCTCGGGCTTTTTTGACTGCAGATTTGTTTATCCCACCTCGTGCCATCCTTTATCTCCTATTATTTAATACTGTATTACGTACCATGTATATACGTACTAGTTAATGTAAATCGACCCTCGGAATCTGTCAATTTAAATCATGCGATAATCGGGGCTTATTTTATGTTAGCGTGAATTTCGACCAAAAATTACTGACACTAGTACACGATCAAGCCATTCTAATGAGGGAAAACACACTGACAAATCATTGGCCACAAAAGGAAAAAAATGCTAAAACAAGCGAATTATTCAATTGGGCTAGGAATTTAAATCATGACGAACATCGACTGGAATCAAACCTATGCGGCGATTTGGCGACAACGTAAGCAAGCATTGCGAGCCGTCAAACACTTAGATCCGATCCGCTTAACAGATCTCCTTGGCATCGATCACCAAAAGCGCCGACTTGTGGAAAATACCGAGCGCTTCATTAATCACCAGCCGGCCAATAATGTATTATTGTGGGGATCACGGGGAACCGGTAAATCGTCATTAATTAAAGCGTTGCTGAATGAATATGCTGGAGAAAATTTGCGCGTTATTCAGGTCGATAAACAGGATCTCATCCATCTGCCCGAAATCGTTGATGACATTCGCGAACTCAATTACCGATTTATTATTTATTGCGATGACCTATCGTTTGAAGCACATGAGAGTCACTATAAGGCGCTGAAAAGTGCGCTGGAAGGATCGATCGAATTACCACCCAATAACCTATTAATTTATGCCACCTCCAATCGCCGTCATTTATTGCCTGAATATATGGCAGACAATCGAGACAGCAAACGGGTGAACAATGAAATCCATCATAGCGATGCCGTGGAAGAAAGAATTTCTTTGTCGGACCGATTCGGGGTATGGCTTTCTTTTTATCCAATTAGCCAAGCTGAATACTTAGCCATTGTCGATCATTATTTTCAATCACAAAGTATCGATAAGATCTTGCTTCATGAAAAAGCTAAACAATTTGCCTTAGAAAAAGGATCGCGCAGTGGGCGCACGGCCAAACAGTTCTACCATAGTTACAGCGTCACCTGAAGCATCTTCTCATAAATTTAGGCAAGCAGGCATTAACATTGATGGCCGTACTGAATATAATACACGAATAATCTATTAATAATTTAGGAGTTAACGACTGTGGATTCTGATTTTATACCACTGATTATTTTCGCGGTGATTGTGCCCATTTTTTGGAGTGTCGCTACCTATAATCGCTTTGTTAAATATAAAAACATGATCGAAGAAGCCTGGAGTGGTATTGATATTGCCCTGAAGCGTCGATTTAACCTAATCCCGAACTTAATTAAAACCGTGAAGCTCTATAGCCAACACGAAACCAATACCCTGGAACAAGTCACGACGCAACGGGTCGGATCGGAAATCATTGCAGACCGAGCGGTTGAAGAAAGCGAAATCTCACAAAACTTACAGAACGTATTAGCCGTGGCGGAAGCCTACCCCGACCTTAAAGCCAGCCAAAATTTTTTGGCGCTACAGCAGGGTCTCAATGAGGTCGAAAAAGAAATCCAAATCGCAAGAAATCGATTTAATACGGCCGTTCGAAGAAACAACACGCTCATCCAATCTTTTCCGAGTAACTTTATTGCACGGTATTTTAATTTCTACACGGCTGAGTATTTTTCTCTTGAACTGGCCACCCAGCGGGTCATGCCTGAAGTGCAGGACCCCTAAAAAAATCGCCCAATATCAACTCAAGAAAAATGGATAACGTTTGCGCAGCGAGCGTGGATCGGCACTGAAGATGGTGCTGGTGGAATCAAAAAGCCTTCGAATTAAAGGCTTTTTGATTTTCACTCGGTGAACTTACATACCCATGCCGCCACCGCCCATACCGCCGCCTCCCATACCACCACCACCCATGCCACCGCCCCCCATACCCATACCTCCGGGAGCCGGGGCGGGTGTTGGTGCGGGTGTACCTGGCGCCGGTACTGGCGCCGGCGTTGGAATCGGTGGTACCGGTGCTGTCGGTGGTGTTGGCGGCGTACCCGCCGGTGGATTAACGGAGATAGTACCACTGGTACCCGTTGCGCCATTAGCATCGGTGGCACTGACCGTAAATTGACTGATAAAAGTCACGTCGGCCGGTACAGAAAGCAATCCATTCTCATTAATAGTGGCAATCAAATTGTTGCTGACAGTCCAACCATAGGGGGCCGTTCCACCGGTGGCAGTAAATTGCAATGTCTCACCAGCCACCATCGAGGAAGCCGGTGATGTCACGCTAATTTGACCGGGGGTTGGCGTCGGCGTCGGTATCGGCGTCGGCGTTTGAGCAGCAACAACCGTAATAGTGGCCGTGCTTGGATCCGTCACCCCATTGGAGCTGACGGATATCATGGCCGTACCAACGCTCATGGCCGTCACTATCCCGGAGACGGGATCAACCATCGCAATACTGGCACTGGACGACATCCAAGTATAGCTAGGTCCGCCGCCGGTAGCGGTTAACTGAATCGTTTCGTTGACAATTAACGTTGCTTGAGTGGGAGTCACCGCCAATAAACCAATCGGCTGATCAGTCACTTGGATATCAATAAAATCAACAGCCTGATTGGCGTCAGTCACTTCCAAGCGTGTGCGACCTACCCTGTCTGTATTGATCGTTACACTAGTCGTCCTTGCCCCGTTAGTTGCGAGCGTTGCAATTGAGGAGTCCGTTAAACGCCATTGATACGGGGCTTGCCCGCCTGTGACACGCCCTTGGAATTGTTCGTTAATATTCAAAGACTGATCACTATAGGGTGAAATCACTAACGTTTTTACGGTCACCTGGGTCGCCGCGCTGCCACCATTGCTATCTGTCATCGTGACTTGTGCCGTCCCTATGGCCATTGCGATAAATACACCGGTTGTCGCATCAATCACACCAACATTTGCGTTACTGACAGACCAACGATAGGGCGGTAAACCGCCACTGCCGGTAAACGTTTGCGCCGTATTGATGGGAATTTTAAGATTTGGGGGACTCAACGCAAGCGATACCTCAGGAGTCACTGTCGATGCGAGAGAGAAGCTCGACACGGCTTTAAATGCATTAATGCGTCCGCCGGTGGCTACTTTACCCGATAAACTGGCGAGCTTATCAATCGAGCCCAGCAGTCTCGCACGAAGATCACTTACCGTTAAATTTTCATTTTGTGATAAGACTAAACCCGCCACCCCAGAAACCAGCGGTGCCGCAATGGACGAGCCACTATAAGTTTGATAACCACGGTTTCTTATGGTACTTAGTATAGCGACGCCTGGTGCCGCTAAGTCGGTGGTACGCAGCCCGTAATTTGAAAATGTCGCGAGCTGATCCAGCGGGTCAGTTGCCACCACAGAAATGACATTATTTAAGTCATAAGAACTCGGGTAATGAGGCGTTAAATCGATATTAGCTTTGTCATTACCGGCCCCGGTGATGAAAATATGTCCCGCCGAATTAGCCGCTAATAAAGCGTCATACATGGCTTGGCTAAATGCACCCCCCCCCCAACTGTTATTGGAAATTCGTGCCCCATTGGCCACCGCGTATTCCAAGGCTTCAATGGCTTTAGATACACTGCCCACCCCATTTTCATTCATGAATTTTAGCGGCATTATTTTCGCTTTCCAGTTCACCCCCGTGATACCGATGCGATTATCGCCCACCGCAGCAATGGTACCAGCGACATGAGTTCCATGATCCATATCATCCATCGGATTGTTGGTATTACTGTTAAAATCCCAACCGTTGACATCGTCAATATAACCATTCGCATCGTCATCAATACCATTGTCCGGTATTTCGTTCACATTCACCCAGATGTTGTCACGCAAATCCGGATGATTGTAATCCACCCCACTGTCTATCACCGCGATGACAACATCATTGCCCGTTTGCAAATCCCAGGCTTCGGGGGCATTAATATCCGCGTTGCCGGTGCCACCTTGTTGTCCGGTATTCTCTAACCCATATTGCTCGTTGAAACGTGGATCATTGGGTATCGCTAACGCTGATACTAAATAATCAGGTTCGGCGTATTCAATATTGGGTTGTTGCCGGAGATCACGGAGTGTTTGTTGTAAATCCCGATCCGCTTCTAATGATGATTGGGTTAAACCCGGCACCAGCCCAAGGCCTTTTGAGCGCACCAAACCTGAAGCTCGCAAGCGCTGCTCAGCTCGCCCATCTTGCAGCGATGAGGCATCTTTAAACTTGACAAGTACACTATAGGATACGGGCTTATTTTCCGCTTCAAACTGGCTTTTCGTGTTCACCAGCGATGTTTCTGAACAAGCAGATAAAACCAACAAAGCCAATAACAAGACACTAAATATTTTTATTGGCCACCATAGACGCATAAATCGCACTGATGAAAAATTGATCATATTCAATACCCCACTCTGGTAAATATGATAGATGTAGATATTACGTTAAAAGAATAAAAATTAAACGATCGTATGCAATGAGAAGACAGGAAATTCTGGGGTTATTATTGTTCTACTGCAGAGGATTAAATAGCTGGCTTAAATACTTGCCTCCCACCACGTTTGCTTATTTATGTTGATTGTTGTTTTATATCCATAAGCGCCTAGCACAAATTGTAAGCTTTGCGTGACACGAAAACAAGTAAAAGTGGCAGAGACATTTAAAATGATTTTTTGCCGACAACAGAGTCAAACACACATAGAACCAATCTCCATTAATGGATGAGGAAAATGAATATGTTAAAAGCGGTTTGTTCAATCAGCTTATTAATGATCTTAGTGAGTGCAATGCAGCTAACCATCGCCAGTGAGCGACGGGTACTGACAAGCGATGACGTGACACATGGCGGTTTTTTGCTACCGGAACTGAAAATCACCGAAATCAATAACCAGAGTGAAACCTTATTTGGTTTAAAAGGCGCCTGGTTAGTTGACCATTCGTTTTACCTCGGTATTGCGGGTTATGGGTCAGGGCATAAAATGAAAAACACTGACAAATACATGGCTTATGGCGGAGTACTCATGGGTTATATTTTTAACCCGAACCGCTTAGTGAATATTTCCGTCGATTTACTCATTGGCGCTGGTGCATTTGTTGAGGATAACGACGACATAGATAAGGATGACGATGATCGTTATTTTAGTCGAGATCGAAACCGAAATCGTCATCACGATAACGATGAACGCAATCGTGAAGAAGATCTATTCTCAGTATATGAGCCCAGCATCAATGTTTTGCTAAACGTCACGGAATATATGCGATTAAGTTTGGGGGCTTCCTATCGCTATCTTCAAAAAACTAATTTTGACACGCTGAGGGATGAGGATGTCAGTGGTGGGACGGTAAGCTTAGGGATCATGTTTGGGTTTTTATAAAGCGAAAGGGTAAGTTTAAACTGATTTCAGGCAAAATCATTAAAAAATACTGCTTCCTCTTCTTTGCTCCATGCAACGTGGATTAAGCGAAACGAATCCACCTCTTTGTGCTCTTTTTCGGTGGATTCGCTTTGCTTAATCCACCCTGCCCTCTCCTCTCTACGACTGAATTAAATACTGAATTTAGCAGGGAGCCGCCGTCGCTGCATAATATTTCTTCTCCTTTTGTGAAGCACATCCCACTATTCAATAATAAGGCACTCCCAGGCCTGGGAATTTGAATTAAGTCCACATCATTGCTACCGATAATTTTATTTATTCAATTTAAAAATACTCAATGCATTTGGGTATAACGAGAAAGATAAATGTCGGGGGTTAAATGAATCATCAACAAGTACGCCGTGCGCTAAGGTCTTCTACGCCCAAATTAACATTAAACCAACTCATCGAATGCCGTGGCAGTATTTGGCGTTATCTCGGTGAACAAAACGGTTTTTGGCAATTGCAGTTAGTCCGACGCGGCGCGCATTTTTCAGAAGTGCCGGTCAATGTTTGGGCGCTGCCGCAACTCGAAGCCGACAGTATCCGGGTACTCAAGCCGGAAGAAGCCTATACCCCCTCCCCTCAAGCGAGCAACAAAGCCAAAAAAGAACGGCTAGCACCGTTCATGCGAGTGCTAAAAAACAATAGTTTAGAAGACAGTGAACATTCAAAATTACCCAGCACCGCTAAACTCTGCGCCATTGAAACCAAACCCTGGCAATACGAACCCTGGTCACGCATTGTCGATATCCTGCCCTTTCCCCGATTACTGATTGCCGATGATGTGGGGCTGGGAAAAACCACCGAAGCGGCGATTATCCTCACAGAACTCAAACGACGTAAAAGAGCAGAGCGCGTGTTGATCATCACTCCACAACATCTTTGTGAAAAATGGCAAACCGAACTCTATGAACGATTCGGTCTGGTGTTTGAGATTTATGGGCGACGCACTCGGGAAAAATTAATCGAAGCCGGGGTGAAAAATCCCTGGCAAGTCGTAGAAAACGTGATTGTCTCACGCGACTTTATTAAACGCTGGGAAAATTTAAAACCCATCCGCAACGTCTCTTGGGACATGGTAGTCATTGATGAGTGTCACCACTTTGTAAAAGATAAAAATGCCGCGAGTAAGCGACTTCGACAATTAGCCGAAGAAGTGGTGTATCGCAGTCCTGGCCTATTGCTATTGTCCGCCACCCCGTTCACCGGTAAAAAAGAACAATTCCATTCCCTGTTAGAGCTGATCGACCCTAAGTTCCAAGATAAATCGCAATTAAAAAAATGGCAATCCGACAATCCACTGATGGTGAGACGCACCAAAAAACACCTGGCAGAACAAGAATCGTTTAAAGATCGAGAAATAATACACCACGCCGTGGGCTTCAATGAATTATACGCGGAAGAAAAAGTCGTCTTGCAAAGGATCGATCAGGAATTGCAACTGGCGCAAGGCCGCAAAGACCGAAAACACTGGGATCGTTTAGTCGAAGAAGTGGCTAGAAAGCGTCTGTCCTCTAGCTGGCATGCGTTTCTGGAAACCATTTCGGGTGAAAAAAGACTGGCGAACTGGTTCTCAGATACCACTCGCCAGCAATTAAAAAAACTGATTGAGCAACGCATTTCATCCAAGCTGGCCACCTTGGCCCATATTATCCAACAGATTCATGCCAAAGAACCCAAGGCAAAAATCGTGGTGTTCACCGAAGCCATTCCGACCTTGCATGGCATTCAAGATTACCTGACCGCTAATCAACAATTCAAAACCAATGAAATTGCTATTATCGAAAGCGCTACTCCCACCGAACAGCGCTTAACCATCGAAACCGATTTTGCTAATTTCGCCTCCAAACTAAAAGTCCTGGTGGCCACCGATACCATCTCCGAAGGCAAGGATTTACAACATACCTGCCACCATTTAATTCATTTTGAATTGCCCTGGAGTTTTGTCAAAATTGAACAAAGAAATGGCCGCATTGATCGCCTGGGACAAACCGAAACCCCCTATATTCATAATCTCATTTTTGATACCGAACTCACCCCTGATCAGCGCGTTCTCGATCGCCTGGTGGACAAAATACAACAGGCTGGCGAGGCACTGGGCAGTGTCTCGCAAGTCATCGAAACCCTCAATGAAATCATCGGCGACATCGATTTTTCAGAAAAAACCGCCGAAGAAATCGACAAGAAAGTAACCGACTCCATCAATGCCATCAAAACCGACAGCGAGCAAAGTGGGTTTTCATTCGCGGATTTTACCGCCCTATCGCCATCCCCCATCGATGATGTAGAAGATACCGAAACCCGAGTCAATGAACTCAAACTCATTAGCAACGCCGTCGGTGCCACGCTCACCCCATATGGCAAAGCGACCGCCGAATATAAACTCACCATTCCCAACGATTGGGAAGTGCGAGGACTCGATGAGCTGGTTGATACGCTGCCGATCGCACCGAATTTCTGGCGAGTCACGTTCTCACCACAACGTTATTTGGCCTATGAAAAACAGCGCCGTCAAAAAGGGGAAGACCGAATTCCGTTACATTTTCTCAGCCCCATCCATCCTATTCTGTTACAAATCCAAACCCGCTTTCGTCTACAAACCGAACGCGGCGGCTATCCGGTATTTACGGTCAAGCAGGCGATGGCAAAATACATCGTGATCGCCGAATTAACCGCCCGCTCCACCAGCGCTAAAATTCTCGCCCAGAAAATTATCGCGGTTGATTTGCTAGCACGACAAACCATCGATCTGAGCTTGATCAAAGCGTTCATCCCGGCCAATCAACCCATGGCCTTACCGACCCCAACGGAATGGAAGTCACTGGAAGCCTACCTCAACCAACAAGGCGTGGATTTTGTGGATAATTTAAAAACCAAGTATGACAAAAAATTAGCGATATACACCACCGAAATGCAAGCCTTAAAAGGCATCGACCCGCCCAAGCTGGAACAACGTCAAGCTTGGTTAGATGACTTTTGGTGTGTTGATAATAAAAATATTCAATACCGAGTCACCGCGCTGTTGATTGGCACGCGATAAAGGATAACCCTGATGAATGCAACCAATAAATTTAACCGAGCCAACGCCGCCTTAAAAGGCTTCACTGTCCACGATGGTTTTATGGGGGATGAAACCCTGATCCAACTGGTTCAAGACAAAGCGTTTATAGAGCGACGATCATTGTTATGTAATGAGCGATTTCGTGCTTATCGAGATCATTATTTGTCGTTTGAACGGATCACCGAAAAGTTACTTCTCAAACACAAAGATCAGATAAAAGTCAAAGCGTTGTATACCGAATGGCTGGCCAAATCGCTGCAATATTTGGGTTATGCGGATTTCGAGATGGCCAGCCTCAAACATCCCGAAGAAGGTCACATTGCTTACCTGCAATCGCCGCAAGAGACCCATTCGTTAGCCATTTTCCTGTGTAACGATATCAAGGCTCCGATCAGTGCGTTTGAAACCGGTGCCTGTCTCACAGACCTGGATGGCGAAGTCTTGTTTAAGTCATCACGTAAAGAGACCCTCTGTGAACAAGTCGAGCGAGCACTCAAAGAAACCGGCCAGGCCGAAGCCTTGCTCATCATGCCGTTTAATTTTTATTATTTTCGGGCAGAAAGTCAAATGGCCGGCCAATGCCTAGAGGCCAATATCACCGAGATCATGTCCGCCGGTTCAGATGATCCGCTGTTACTGTTAAGCCATTTGTTTCATGAACGATTTTTTACCTTTACTCAGGTCAATGATGATGAAGCCGACTCCGACACCCAAGACGAAATCAAACTCACCGCCTCCAGCCAATTATTCAAAGCAGACCTGGAATTAGCCCGCCAAATCACCGAACAATTACACCAACAAGTGACCTTGGCGTTAGAGATTTTATGCAATGAACGGTTAGACGTGGATCGCGATTTTCGCCAACAGTCATTGAAAAAAAAGCACAATGCCAAAGCCAGTGAAGCGCTATTTAAAGACGGCTTGTTCATCTTGTATCGCATTCTTTTTATCCTGTATGCCGAATCGCGTGAACTGGACAAAGGCAAAACCTTTTTACCGGTTAACAATGCTCAATATCATTCGTTTTATTCCATGGAGCATTTACTGTCCTGGGCCGACGATTATCTGATCCGAGAAAAAAGAGGCACCGCCGACCCCGAGGGCAACTATCTGTGGGGGGCCTTGCAATCCCTGTTTGTGTTATTACGTCGAGGGGTTGAGTTGCACGATGGCGCTATCGTATCCCCTTACAATGGTCAATTATTCTCCCCGGAACACAGCCAACTGTTCACGGCTGAGCCGCCTTTGCGTGATCAAGCCATGAGCCGTATGTTATTGGCGTTAAGCAAAGTAGGTGGCGCGGATACCGGTCGGCGGCTTAATTTTGCCAGCTTAGGCATTGAGCAATTAGGCGCCGTCTATGAAGCCATGTTGGCACAAAAACCGATGATACTCACCGAGCCCCATGAATGGGTGCCCGCTCACGGCGGGGGGTTTGGTTTGGTCAGTGTGGATTTTGCCAATCAAATGCAGCTACACCGGATTGAGCACAAAGAGCAAAAGAAATTTGATCTGACCATTCATCCACGACGACCGGGAAAAACACCCAGTCAAGGCAAGTTTGTCTTGGCCAGCCTGGGCGGAACTAAACGCCAAACTGCGTCGTTTTATACACCACCCAAATTGGCCGAGTTTTTAGTCAGACGCACCCTAAAACCTTTAGCCGAAGGCCAATCCGTCAAAGATATTCTGAATATTCGCCTGATAGAACCCGCGGTGGGCTCCGGGGGATTTCTCATCGCCGCCACCCGTTACCTGGCCAAACACTTGCTCGATGCCAAGGTCAAGGAACGCCATCTGGATGTGCGAGGAAAAAAACAAGTCAGCGCCCGCGATTTACAACAATGCAAACGCGAAATCGTCGAGCAATGTCTATATGGGGTAGACATCAATCCGCTCAGCATTCAATTGTGTCGCACCGCCTTATATTTAGAATGTTTGATGGAAGGCGAACCGTTACCATTTTTACATCATCACCTCAAATCAGGCAATTCACTGATCGGCGCGGAATTTCAGTCACGCCATGAAGTGGCCTGGCAACCCGGATTTGAGTTTAGCACCTTATTTGATATTCCCTTTGAGCAGATCGATATTGATAAGTCACTGTGGCAAGCCTGGGATGATAGCCAAATCGCTTATGGCAAAAACCCCAATGCCGATCATTTACAACACCTTTTTTCACAACAAAAAGCCAAACTGGCGCTGGAAAAAAGAGGCTTGTTAGTCGAACAATGGCAAACTTGGGCGATTAACAAACAACAGACCGTCAATCGATTCTTACAACACGTCAAAACCGCCCATGAAGCATTCGAAGAAATCCAAAAAGATGCTGAAGTGATTGATCGACTCGATGATCGCAACAAAGATCGCCTGGCGTTATTGCCCGACATGGACCCGGTATTGATCGAAGCCTATGACATGCCAATGGATGAAAGTCTGGAACGCAAAAGAAAAAAAGCACTTATCACCGAATTAGGTAAAAAAATCTACGCCGATAGAGTCTCCCATCAACGCGCCTATCTGCGCCTCAAAGCCCTAGGGGATCTCAATACCGCGTTATGGTACTGGCCACTGGATCAATACCAACACTACCCCAGTTTCGCGATATATCGAGAGCTATGCGATTGGTTGTTAAATCAAAAAACCTTAACCCGAGGACAACGCGGCAAACCCCTAACAACCGCCGCGATAAAGTCATTAAAAATAGCCTTGAAAACCGCCAAAACTCATCAATTTTTTCATTGGCAAGTCGAGTTTTCGCATATCTTTGCCGATGTCAAACGCTTTGGTTTTAACGCGGTGATATCGAATCCACCGTGGAAAGTGGTCGGGGTCAAGGACAAGGAAGTCTATCCAGAAATTGATCCACAGTTTATGAGCACCACTCCCGCCAAAAAGAAACAACGATTACAAACCCTGTCTCAAGTCGCCCCTTGGGTAACCCGCTTGTGGTTGGATCGATTTCATGAGAACAGCAGCCTATCTAATTTCTGGCGCTCCGGCCAACAAAGCCCCATCAAACCCGAAGGGAAAATTGATTTATGCGTCTTGTTTACCCTCGCCTGTGAAAAATACACCCTGGGTAAAGGTCGGGTAGGACTCATCGCCAGCCGCTCATCCTTGTTTGCCAATAAAGCCACTACCAATTTACGCAAATATTTTTTTCAACAAGGGGGACTCGAAGAATCGGTTTCGTTTGTCAATACCTCAAAGATTTTTGAAATATCAACCGGTATTGAATTTTTATGCTTAGTCGCTAATCACGGCGGCGCCAGAGTTCCCGTTCGTTTTGTCCATGGTGTCACTGATCCCAATGATTTAGATAGTATCGAAAAAAATATCGACACACCGAACCTCAACCACATCAGCAAAGGTCATCAACCCGTAGAACTCAATCGGGAAGTGATTCAACAGAGCTTTAGTCGAGAGTCACTCGCCATTCCAGGGCTTAGAGATCAACGGCAATTGGATATCGCCCAAGCCTTGCATCAAGCCAGTGGTCCGGTGATTTATTTAGGTCAGATTGATAGTTCTGTACAGCAAGGTATTAATCAAACAACAGGCCCCCAAAAAGGACTGTCTGAATTTTCGGAAAATATCCCATCCCATGAGCTTCCCAGCCTCCAAGAGATTAAAGCAGGCGTCGCGACGAAATGGGTGCCACTATATCGCGGACGACAATTTAACTTGTTTGAACCCATGGTCGGTGGGTTTAGTGAACAAAATTTTCAGTTTAATCAATATGGGCTGCGGGAAAAACTAGCGGGTCAGGTGGATTTTGGTAAAGGGACGTTGGTTTGGAGGGATATTGCACGAAATTCGGATCAAAGAACCTTGATTGTAAGCTCTATCCCTAAAGGATATTGGTGTGTTAATACTACTTGGGCTATACAGTTTAATCAATCTGATAATTTATGGCGGTTGAAATTTTTATTATCGGGTCTACCTATCGATTTTTGTACCAGAAATGTTTGTTCATCACATGTGACATTAGATATTGCAAAGTGCCTCCCGCTCACCAACTACGCGACCGAATTCATGATCCAAGGTATGATTCTCATCAAGGATATGGAAAACGGCCAAAAGACAATGCAAAATAGGGCAAGAATCGACGCCTTAGTCTGGTTGCATTATGGCATTAACAATCCAGTACTCAATCGAGACAACCTCCAATGGCTAGTGACCAGCCAATTCCCCACATTATTAAAACACAACCCAGACTACCCCAAATTTGTCATGCAAGCCTATGACGAATACCAAACGCTGTCGCCGAATATCCAGCACAACATTTTTAAATTGAAATCCGAAACGGCCAAAATCACCGATATCACGCCCATGCGCAAAGCGTCATAATTGCTTGTAGGGTGGATTAAGCGCAGCGAATCCACCAAAGCGTATGCCACCAAACCCATTCAAAAAATTAAAGAGAACTCACCATGAAATACCGACCGGATTTAATCAACAAACAAATATTTGCAGAAGGCAACATACAAGTATCACCACAGGAAGTGATGCGTTTAAACTCGCAGCCACCTTCCCTATTTAAGGCAGATTTCGAGCATAAAATCATAAATAAGGGCTACCGCGTATTGCTATCTGGCTATGCGGCTAAAATTTTTCAAAAAGAACGAGCACTGCATTTTAACCGCAACCTGCAAAAAACAATTGCGTCATTGAGAGGAAATCCACGACCAACCTTTGGAGGTTATTTAAAAAAAGGTACGGTTGATACGCGTACGACTGAATCAGATTCTCACTATATTTCATATAATATTGCTAATGGACAAGTGCTTGTTTTTAACATTTATCCAAAAAAACATATTAAATTGCAGCGCGACAAGCTTGAAAAAATTGAAGTCTACAAAGTCAAAAAAAATAACGAGGGTATATGGGAAGCCGAAAAAACCAATCTTGTGACGACACCATACGCCGCAGTCAACGGACAATCAAACGATCGAGCTAAAGCCACTTGGCTGATGGCTGCCCATTTAGAGTGGGAATTTGGTAAAAATACCATCAATGAATATACACTTTTCCACAATCCAAGTGTTGGTGGACCGGGTGATACTTGGGAATCGATTCAAGATAAATTTGGCATAACAACCGATGTATCTAAAAAATTAAGTGACATCTTGGTAAAAACCCAAGAGAATAAACATCAAACTCAATGGATGGTACATAGCCAAGGTGGACTAATATTTGCCGAAGCCGTTCGTTATCATTTAAATGGCAACCGTAGTTGGGCTATTACCGGTGGATTTAACGGTATTTTTCGTAAAGATAAAGGCGAATCACTCAACATGCATAGCGTCGCCTTTCATGGCAACGCCAATAATAATTTACGATCCAGTATTTTATTTAAGCGCGCCGGCATTGGTGTAATTGCGACCGAAGCCAACGATTATGATATGGTAAACACGATTATTGGATGCAATACCATCAATCCTTGGCGTATTATTGGCTCTGTCGTTTATGCGGGGCACGCGATGGGTGGCACGGTTCAACAAAGCCCACATTCCTTAATGCATGATAATTTTGACGCCTGGGATAAAAAAATGCGCCATGGCCCCGGCAAAGGAAGAAATACCTTGCAAAAGGGATTTAACACCCTAGATCAGGCGGGTCGAAGTGGAATTAAATACATTAATAATTTTTTGAAAGTATAAGAATTCCTCTCATTAAATACAATTGTCAGGAAATCATTATGTTCGCCTTTTTATCAAAAGCATTTGCTTTTAGTCGTCCTTCCAGTGAACCCATTAAATTTACACCTTATCAAATTAATTTGTCAGGAGAAATTGTTTCATTTTCCATGCCCGAAAATTTTAGTACCGATATGCCGATCAATGATATGATTGAATCTGTCGATCTTTCGGATAAAAGTGTATTCGAAGACTATCGAA
>CAYUAI010000008.1:0-90867 GCA_964442745.1 uncultured Chromatiales bacterium | reverse complement strand
TAGACGTGACTAAAATCGCGGATGAAATTTTTCACCATTTTTCTTCAACACCGCCTGATATTAGCGCATTATTGATTCGTTCGCATGGTGTAACTGTGTGGGGAGAAACCTTACAACAAGCCTATAATCGACTGGAAACTCTCGAATTTATTTTGGATTATATGGTTCGTGTCGATCATTCGAGCTAAAAGACATTCCTCATCCTTTCCGAGTGCGTGATTTCTTTCTCAATCATTCATTGTTTGCAATGTATCCTCAGGGCAAAAATAGGGCCGTAATAAAGCTTAAATCTCAAACGCTACGGGTATGTATTGAGCCAAATTATATTTCCTTGTGTTATCTTGGTATTCTCCATAACTAAAAATCAAAAAAAAATTTTGTCAGGGTGGCATGGTACTGTGTCGTTAGGTCATGTCATGATGATTTGCCCTTGTGGAATTGATATTCTTGTTCATGTGCTTTTAAATGGTTGATTGCGCGACGAAACTAACCTGCCAAACAATCATCTAATTGATAACAGTCTGATTTTAAAGGATAAAATACGTTTTTGTTTAAGCTAAGTGGTTGTTTGATACGGCTAAATATTGGTGCTCAGCGCCTAGGGGGCTGTCCGAGAATGGAAGTTGTTGCGAGGGTATGGGCTTAAGGCCTACATTTCGTGTGCCCGGTGTGAAATGTCGGCCTCGAAAAGCGTTGTCGCTATTCTCCAGCAGTGACAAAAGTGAACTGGGGCCAATTTGGTTGTATATAATTATTACACAGATTAAAAATAAATATAAGCGATGTCAGTCGCGTGGGAAGCTTGTCTGAAACCCGTTTTTATATAATGTTTTAGCTTGCTAGCACTGTACATCGTGTACATAAGGGGGTGTGGGCGGGTGATTGTCATTAAACGGCTATCTATTATTTTTATACTGATCATGCTGATGAGTGGGTGCAGTTTTCGTGATGGTGAATCACCCGTGGTCGCGGGTCAGCCATTCCTCTATGTCAAACGAAGTTTGGGCGCTATCGGTAATCCCATTGATAGTGTCACGTTTAACGAAGGGGGCGACTTATATTTACGTTTTCTGTCGACACCCAGTGCGGAAGAAAGAAATCTCACCGGTTATTTAACTTTAGGCAAGGGCGATGTGTCTGATCCAGAACCTTCCTTTGATGGAGAAAAAATTGTCTTTTCCATGCGTTGCACTAGCGAATCATCTAAGCAATGCTTATTAGATGCGACGTGGAATATTTGGATATACCATCATCAGACCGGCAATATCGATCGGGTGATTAGAGATTCATATACGGCGGATTTAGGGGATGATGTGGATCCTGTTTTTTTACCCGATGGACGTATTGTTTTTACGTCAACACGTCAGAAAAAAACTAAATCACAAATTGGTTATTCTTATCTTGATAAAGATGCGGGCAGTGTCGTGACAACCTTGCATGTGATGAATGAGGACGGCACGGAGATTGAGCAAATTTCTTTTAACCAAAGTCATGACCGTAATCCGATTGTGTTACGCAGCGGAAAAATTTTATTTAGTCGCTGGGATAACGTGGGGCATCAAAGTAAATTCTCGTTATATACGCTTAACCCAGATGGCACGGATCTGAATGTATTATATGGCGCACATAGTCCAGGGGATAGTTTTTTACATGCACGAGAAGTCAGCGAAGGGCGAATTGTTTCAACGGTGATTCCTCTGCAGGGTACTTGGGAAGGGGGCGCGCTGATGGAACTGGATGTGAAAAATTTTTCGGATAATGATGATCCTGCACCGGGTTATAATCGAGTTGACATGAGTGGTCAGAAACCGGCGACATCGAGTAATATTCCGATTGGTCGGCAAAAATCGCCGGATGGCCGTTTTTCAACACCTTATGCATTAGCGGATGGTTCGGGTGAGGTATTGGTGAGTTACAGTCCATTTCAACCGGTAGAAAAAGTAGACCAAATTACCAAAGAAGTGATTATTTTACGTGACCAGGAGGGACCGCCGGCCTATGGAATTTATTTGCTAGATATTAATACCAAAAGTTTAAAGCCCATTGTTTTGCCAGAAGTTGGTTTTGCCTTTATTGATCCCATTGTTTTAGAGTCTCGCCCCTTGCCGCCTGAGATTGCCCGGCAGATTGTGTTCGAACCTGGAGCGTTTGATCCTGAAAAAGAAGAAGGTATTTTAAATATCAAAAGCGTTTATGATACCGATCGACATGGACGTATGGGCAATGGTGTTTTAACCCGCATTGAACAAGCGGCGATGTCAATTCCGGTGATTCCACCGGCAGATATTACGCTTGATACCCGAAATTTAGTGGCGGATATTGCTCGGCTCAAAGATCCTTTAATTACCAGGGCGGATCAACGGCCTGCCCGTTTTCTTCGGGTAACGACTGGCATTCCTACGCCACCGGGTTTATCTCGGCAAGCCATTGGTGAAACGGTATTTGAAATGCAAAAAATTATTGGTTATGCGCCTATCGAACCCGATGGATCCGTAAGAATTAAAGTACCTGCTGATATCCCGTTGTCACTTTCGGTATTGGATCGGGAGGGACGCGCCTATGAATATCATACTAGTTGGCTACAAGTCAGGCCGGGTGAAGAACTCGTGTGCCATGGGTGTCACTCGCCACAGCGAAGTGGTGCATTAAATATTGCGCCGATTGCGGGCAATCACCCTAACACTCGCTTGAAAAAAATTATCAATAATCAGTCAATGCAAATTATTCAGGACAATAATGCCGGCACATTTAAGGTCTTCGCACAACCGGAAGAAACCATGGCAGAGACTCGGATCCGAGTCGATAAACAAGCGTTGGAATTGACTCAAGACTTGATTTATTTTGATGTCTGGACAGATGAAACAATACAAACGCCGACACCGAGTTTCAAAATTGTATATACCGATATTTCTACAGGGTCGATACCGGAAGAGGGATTAATTAACTATGCTGAGCATATTCAACCTTTATGGGATTCGAGGAATTTAAGAGGTCGCAGAGGTATTTTTGGTAAACAATGTGTCGATTGTCATAATGGCAATTTTAGTTCAGGTGAAAACCCAACAGGATTGAATTTAACGCGAGGCATCAGTGGTAAAGATGGTCGATTGATTTCTTATAGTCAATTGATTTTAGGGAAGCCTTTTTTTGATGAAACAGGCAAGCCGGTTTTGGATATCGTGGATGGCATTCCTTTTTTGAGACGCAAAATTCCAGATATTGAGCCGGGATATGCCCGTGGCAGTTATTTAATCGAAAAATTATTTAATGAAGAATTGTATGCCGAAGAAGGGTTGCCGTTGAATGGCCTGGATCACAGAAATTTCTTGACTGCAGCGGAACGGCGGTTGGTTGTTGAGTGGCTTGATGTGGGAGCGCAGTATCAAAATACACCTTTTGATGAGTGTGGTATCGTACAAACGGTGGCACCTTCGCTGCAGCGAGGCGCGTTATTTACTGATGTGGCGATTGTGCTATCATCGCTCTGTAGTCGATGCCATCGTGTCTTCAAGCGAGATGGGACTCTAAATCCGCAATTTATTCGCAATAACTTTTTATTGACCGGTGATGTGGATAGCGATTTTTACGCGACGGCGAGTATGGTTACCGATATTGTTAATCCCGAAAAAAGCTATTTGGTCGATCGACCCTCATCCTTGCAAGCCGAACATCCACGCAATTCAGGCGGTAAGCCGTGGTTGCCGGTGGGGAGTGATGGCTACAATGCCTTTATTCGATGGATTAAAACCGCACGGGATACTAAGAACGGGAGCCCAACTTGTTCTTAGGCAAGCTTAAATGAGTTTTAGACATGAAAATCTATTCATCCTCCTACCGTATGCCTTTCCAGGGTTTGCTGCTGTTTTCGTCTGCGTCTGCAGGCACCGCAGGAATGTGGGCACAAGATAAACCCTAACCTTTCAAAAAATAGGTTAAAAACCGTCTGGCTGTGTTGGAAATGGTTTAAATAGACCATAAATATGGTCTATTTACTTTTCGCGTTTATGCAGAATACTTCGTCGAGTTGAAGCTGGAGAAGCATTTACCATCACCAATCGCGGCAAACCCATTGCTGATCTTATTCCTAGCCAAGTCCGCTGCCGTCAAAAAACCGAATCGGCTATCGAAAAGCTTTGTTGATACAGATGCTCGTACCATAACTTATGGTATCTTGAGGCGACCAATGTACTCTTAGGCGCAGAAAAACGACTTGAGGTCAACGCGGGTGAAATCGAAGCTTTTATTTCGCAATTGGAGAACCTGCCAATTCATATCGATCCACTCACAGCCCACCAATCATTTAGCCGAACTATTAGCATTAGCGCGTATTTATAAACTGAGTAGTTACGATGCAGCCTATCTTGAATTATCAATCCGAGAAGGGTTGTCGTTAGCTACGTTAGATAAAAACTTGCTAAAGGCCGCAAAAAAAGCAGATATCGGTATTTATACTCGTAGCGCTTGAGATTGACTGTTGGGGTTTTTGTCACAAGCCACCACTACATTAGGCTAATAAAACACCTCGTCACTTTGAGTCCGTGTATGCACTTTGTATATCAGACATATTATACCCGGCTATTTATTTTGTTATTTGCTGTGTCGGTAACAACAGCGAACGCACCCGCAAAGCGGCGATAATTACGCAGGTGAGGCCAATGAGACTTGGCAAAAATCCCACGTGGTTATCGGTGGTATCGTAAAAAATAATGAGATAGAGCACATTGGCGAATAACAGAACTACAATGATTTGTATCACCAAGTGCTTTGGATTTGCATAACGTGCCGTAAAATAAAAACCGAGCACCGCACTCGTCCAACCGACCACAATGCCACCCAGTACATCGGCGGGCCAGTGAACACCAACAGCGATGCGAGAAATTCCCACCAGCAATGCAAAACCAAAAATGATGCAAAATATCCAGGCACGGCGCCAATAAAGACAAACAATACTCGCGAGCAAAATGGCGGCGGCGGTGTGGCCTGAAGGAAACGCGGGCGAAGAACTCAGTGTCGAGCCAATTAACTGGAAATTTTCTGGATCGATCACTAAGCTAGGGCGCGGCCACTGTAGACTCCATTTAATGCCTTGTGTTAGTAGGCTGGAAATAAGGCCGGCAATGAGGCTTGTCCAGATCAGTTCGGGTTTGATATAAATGAATATTAATACGAGGGCGGCGATAACGGATACATCGCCGAATATGGTAATGTAAGACCAATATTTGGCATCGAATAATTGGCCAAAACCATTGATGCTGAAAAATAAATTTTGATTCTGATTAAATAGCCATAATAAGCTTAGCAAAAATAACGCAACGCAAGGTACTCCCCATTGCCAAAGCCAGGTTGACCATTGAGTCGATGTTGATCGGGATTTGATATGTTTCATTTGGCTGTTTTAGATAGAATTTCGTCGAGCATTAATGGCGCATTGAGCGGTGTTCCCTGAAAAAATATTTTATCGCCTTTATGGATTAAGGTGTTGTCAGCTAACCATTGTAATACCATGGGGTAGATAATATGTTCTTTGGCTTGTACGCGTTGTGCCAGTGATTTGGCATCATCTGTATCGAGGATAGCCACCCGAGCTTGCAAAACCACGGGACCGCCATCTAATGCTTCGGTGACAAAGTGGATACTGCAGCCGTGTTCTTTGGCTTGATCTGCGAGTGCGCGTTGATGCGTTTTGAGTCCTTTGTAAGCGGGCAATAATGATGGATGCACATTCATGATTCGATACTGAAAGGCGTTGATGAATTCGCCACTGAGTATTCTCATAAAACCTGCCAGCACGATGATATCGGGGTGGCAAAGATCAATGATATCTTTGAGCGCCTTATCGTATTGATATCGATCATGGTATTCACGATGGTTAACGATGTGTGTTTTGATATTGGCATCATTGGCTCGTTGTAAGCCATACGCGGTTGGATTATTGCTAATCACTCCCCGAATTTCAGCATCGAGCTGGTGAGTTGTTATTTGTTCAATAATGGCTTGCAGGGTGCTGCCTTGCCCAGAAATCAGTATGACTAAGGAGAGTTTAGCCATGATAATTCATCCCGTCCTCAGTATGGTCTGGTGATTTGTTTTTCATGGCTAAGTTATTTCAACAAAGGGTGAGGTTTGCTCTGCTTTGTCAATACGACCAATTTGCCAAACGGTTTCTCCTTGTTCTGATAAGACGGCGATAGCTTGATCTGCCAGCGAATTCTTGACAATAATAACCAGGCCGATGCCACAGTTGAATGTGCGAAACATTTCTGACTCATCCACCTGGCCTTGTTGTTGTAACCAAGGAAAAATAGCGGGTTGAGGCCAAGCGCTGGTATCAATGATCGCTTTGGTGTGATTAGGCATCACTCGTGGAATATTTTCATACAGGCCGCCGCCAGTAATGTGGGCAATTGCCCGAACCGGGAGGGTTTGAATTAACTGGAGTATGGATTTAACATAAATTCGAGTGGGT
Organism: uncultured Chromatiales bacterium; assembly: GCA_964442745.1. Lineage (GTDB taxonomy): Bacteria > Pseudomonadota > Gammaproteobacteria > S012-40 > S012-40 > CAYUAI01. The sequence goes on along the minus strand of CAYUAI010000008.1, from coordinate 84,401 downwards.
TCTAATAAGTAGCTGGCTAGATCGGAGCTTTCAAAGGGATAAGTTAGGTCAATCTGATTGACTTCGATAATTTTTCGAATCAGTGAATATCCGTTAGCATGAGGGCCTGATGAGGCTAAGCCTAAAATGATATCACCCGCAGTGGTCGAACTGCCATCAATAATTTGATCTTTCTCGACGATACCCACACAAAACCCTGCCAGGTCGTATTCATCAGGTCCATACATACCCGGCATTTCAGCTGTTTCACCACCGGTTAACGCGGCGCCTGCCATTTTGCAGCCTTGGCTGATGCCTTTAATGACATCGGCGGCGATATCGGTATTGAGTTGACCGGTTGCAAAATAATCTAAAAAAAACAAGGGTTCGGCACCTTGCACAATAATATCGTTAACACACATGGCCACCAAATCAATGCCGATCGTATCATGTCGATTTAATTGATGAGCAATTTTTAGCTTGGTGCCCACCCCGTCGGTGCCAGAAACCAGTACCGGGTGGCGGTAACGGTTCAGCGGTAGCTCAAATAATGCGCCAAAGCCGCCAATGCCGGTTAATACTTCAGGTCGTAATGTACTTGCTGAAAAAGGTTTAATCTTTTCAATAAGTTGATTGCCAGCGTTAATGTCTACGCCTGCGTCACGATAATTAAGAGGTTTTTTCTGCACCGATTTTTATGTCTCGTTTTAGTATACTCACCAAAGCCAGGTAGATCTGTGTGGTGATTTGTCTGTTTTTTCGCCACAAAAATATCTGTCGTCAGTCGCCTGGCGGCGAAGTATAAATGAAAAAAAGAAATATTTTATCGCACTATACTTATTAAACCCAGTTTAGCGAACAATTTTAATCATGAGTGGCAGCAGTGATAAGGAACTTAGATGTTTAGAGAGATACCTAAATCTCTTAGGTTTATTGGATTAAGCAATGGAAATATTGGCAAGGGAAATAAATTAATCAATGCAACACGAGAATAAACATGTTAAAACATGCGGAAATTTTACTATCCTGGGATCTGGTAAGGTGCTTTGTTTTATTGCTAAAAATTCTTATGCTTTTTGGGTGTGTTGTATTTTTTCTGGGCAGGTTTTTGGCGCGGTGTTGGAAAAACTCTATGAAGTGGAAGTTCCCGTTGAATCACAGAGCCAAGCTCATCGTAAAGCCGCCACGAAAGCCGGATTTGATGAGCTACTGATACGTGTGACCGGTGATAGCCAATTGGTGAGTATGAAAAAAGCACAAAATATACGCAGAAAGTCAGCGGATTTTGTCCATCAATTTCGCTATGAGAGAATACCGCCTAGTCCACCAAAAATCGCTGATGGGATGGAAAATAAACCCGCGTTGGATCGTGTTGCTGAGGCTAAACCGGCCGCTGCCGCGTTACCGCCAGACTCGCCACAGTTAATGTTAGTCATTGTATTTGAAGAAAATATGGTGAATGAGGCGTTGTGGAAAAATAATTTACCTGTATGGGGGAAAACGCGCCCCTCGACCTTAGTTTGGGTCGCCGTTCAAGATTTAGGACAACGTTTTTTATTAAATGCAAACGAACCCTCTGATATTTTAGATGCACTAACTTATTATGCGGACAAAAGAGGAATGCCGCTGATTTTCCCGTTGGCGGATTTAACTGATCAGAATAACATCAGTGTCAGCGATGTCTGGGGTAATTTTAGCGATCCGATCTTAGTGGCTTCACAACGTTACCAGCCGGACGCGGTGTTCGTTGGTCGTGTTTTTCGGGACCCATTTGGAGGTTGGCAAGCGCGTTGGGCGTTATATCAAGGGGAACAACTGGATACTTGGGAGGTTTGGGGACAGGATATTAAGGATGTGGTTCGGGATGGTATTGATCGAAGTAGCGATGGATTGGGGAATCGTTATGCTCAGATGGCTTCGAGTGAGGGAAATCAACAATTTGTTGATTTATTGATTGATGATGTGAAATCCTTGCAAGACTATGTAAAAATCTCCGATTATTTAGTGTCTTTAGCACCGGTTGCGCAGCTGCAGGTGCGCGGTATTAACGCCACCCACATTGTTTACCGCATTTTATTGCGCGGACAACGACATGGGCTAAAACAAGCGATTGCGTTGGGGACTTTGCTAGCCGTGATGGAGGAGGATGTGAAAGAGAATGAAAGCCATATACTTGGAGATCAAACTTTATTGCCTAGCGAACCGGTGGCGTTTAGGTATCGATTGTTGCCGTGACTAGAAGAGACATACCGAATATTATCAGCCTTTTTCGGGTACTACTGGTGATACCCATCGTCATGTTGTTGCATGCCGAGCTTTTCCAGGAAGCGTTAATTTTATTTTTTATTGCGGGTTTTTCAGATGCACTCGATGGTTTTTTGGCAAAGCGGTATGATTGGGGAACACGTCTTGGATCCATCCTTGATCCTATTGCCGATAAAGTATTATTGGTTTCTACCTTCATTGTGTTGGTCGTATTAGGACTGGTTCCTTTTTGGTTATTAATGGTGGTGATTGCCCGAGATGTGGTGATAATCATCGGTGCCGTTGCCTATTATTTGGTGATTGGCCATTATTTGTTATCGCCCAGTATTGTCAGTAAACTCAATACGGCGTTGCAGATTTCACTGGTATTGATCATTATTATTTCTCATGCGGTTTATCCACTGCCTGACATGATTTTAACCCTTTGGATCTATGTGACATTATTTGCCACTATCCTGAGTGGATTGGATTATGTCACCGTTTGGGGGCGTAAAGCACTGAGTGAGGTTGGTAATTTAAAAGCTCATGATTAAATCAGTCAGCGTCCTCGTTGTTTATTTATTGTCGCTGGTGTTCGCTGTTGCGGCCATTGTCATGTCGGTATTACGGCATGACAATGATGGCTATTTCGGTCGTTTACTTTATCCGCCTGATCAATAATGAATGCAACCCAATTACCTCTTGCCTTACAAATTAATGATGCGGCTTCGTTTGATAATTTTTTTACTGGTGATAACACGGAATTAGTGGAGTGCTTGAAGTCTGTGCGTTGCGGGGCTTACCAAAGTGAGCAGATTATTTTTTTTTGGGGAAATTCAAGTTCAGGAAAGACCCATTTATTACATGCGAGTTGTCGTCATGCGATTGCTCAAGGTGAAACCGCTAGTTACCTTTCTTTAACACACAGTGCGTCGCTAAAAATAGAAATTTTTAATCATTTGGAAAAATTATCATTAATTTGTATTGATGATTTTCAAGCGATTGCGGGGAACGCCATGTGGGAGCAGGCACTTTTTCATCTATATAATCGGGTGCGTGAGGCTGATTGTCAGTTGTTAGTCGCTAGTTCGGAAAATCTGGCGAGTTTATCGATGGCATTAGCCGATTTGAAATCACGCTTAGCTTGGGGCTTAGTTTTTCGTTTGCACGATTTGTCGGATGTAGATAAAATCGCGGCGTTACGGTTAAGGGCAAACGTGAGAGGATTTGAGTTGTCCGAAAAAGTTGGCGAATTTTTATTACGCCGATTTCCTCGCGACATGAATTCATTGTTTGAACTGTTGGATGAATTGGATATTGCAACGCTATCTGCACAACGAAAATTGACTATTCCATTTATTAAGTATTGGATGAGAGAGAGATAGGAGAAAAATAACATGAATAGGCAAGCACAAATTACGAATAAATTACAAAACTCAATCAATCTAACACATTTGGATGTGATTAATGAGAGTCATGGGCATAATGTGCCCGCCGGATCTGAGTCTCACTTTAAAGTGATTATTGTCTCAGATGATTTTGCCGGTCAAAGTTTGATTGCGCGCCATCGTATGGTAAATCAAGTATTAGCGGACGAGTTGCAGAATCATATCCATGCTTTAGCGCTACATACCTATACGCTTGCGGAATGGGATAAAAATAACGGTGAGTCGCCAGCATCGCCAAAATGTATGGGGGGGGATAAACAGCAAAGCACGTTGCCAAACTAGATATTAATATGAAATCATCGCAAACGCGTGATCGTCTTTACGCTCAGCCATTAACTAACATCAGCGACTTTGTGTTTGATGAATCGGTGGCGGATGTGTTTACTGACATGGTGCAGCGCTCAGTACCTGGTTATGCCACGGTGATTCAACTGATCAAAGTATTAGCGGCACAGTATGCACAGCAAAATAGTCAATGTTATGATCTGGGTTGTTCGCTTGGTGCGGTAACAATGGCATTATGCCAAGGCATTGTGCAGCCTGGATGCCGTATTATCGCTATCGATAATTCAGCGGCAATGGTCGATCAATTGCAGCAGAATGTATCGACTATCGATCACTTGAGTACTCCAGTGGAAGTGCAATGCCAGGATATTAATGAAGTTAGCATACAGAATGCTTCGCTTGTTGTATTAAACTATACCTTGCAATTTATTGCGGTGGAAAATCGTTTTAGCATTTTGTCTGATATTTATCATGGCTTGTTGCCAGGTGGTGTGTTGATTTTGTCAGAAAAAATATATTCATCTAATGCATCGAAAAATGCATTATTGGTTGATTTACATCATGCTTTCAAAAAAATTAACGGTTACAGTGATCTTGAAATCAGTCAAAAACGCCAAGCCTTGGAAAAGGTATTGAGCACAGAAACCTTAAATCAACATCAAACGCGTTTGAAGCAGGCGGGCTTTCGGCGTGTTGAGCAAATTTTTCAGTGTTTTAATTTTGTGACCTTGTTTGCACAAAAATGATTGATTACACCTGTTTTTACCAGACCGTGCAGGATTCTGCCTTACAGCCTTGGTTAACTACGCTTTGTTCTGATGTTGATAAGGCGCTGTTACAGACAAATAATGGCAATTTAGTACGCTGGCGACAGGTCTTAGCGCAGTTGCCAGCATTGACGCCATCGAGTTATGATTTTCGCTCATCAAACATTACCATCGGACGATCACAGGACGGCGATGAGTTAACTCAAGCATTGCTTAAAACCTTATTATTGGCTTTGCAGCCTTGGCGGAAAGGGCCGTATTCATTATTTGGTATCAACATTGATTGTGAATGGCGATCGGATTGGAAATGGGACCGGCTTTATCCGTATATTGAGCCATTGAAAAATCGTTTGGTATTAGATGCGGGGTGTGGCAATGGATATCACTGTTGGCGTATGTTGGGAGAGCAAGCCAAATTGGTGGTAGGCATTGATCCTTCCTTGTTGTTTATATGCCAATTTTTTGCTTTGTCACGATATCTTCCTCCTTTTCCTTTGACGGTATTGCCTCTCACAATGGAAGCCATGCCTAATACCTTAGCGGTGTTTGATACGGTATTTTCCATGGGCGTGCTGTCTCACCGTCGATCACCGATAGATCATGTGTTGTCATTAAAACACTGTTTGCGACCCGGTGGTCAGCTGGTATTAGAGACCTTGGTCATTGACGGCGAGCAGGGGCATGTATTAGTGCCTGAGGGACGCTATGCAAAAATGCGTAATGTGTGGTTTATTCCGACGTGTTTGACCCTGGAAGCTTGGCTGAAACGATGTGGATTGGTCAATGTTCGCTGTGTTGACACGAATAAAACCTCAATTGAAGAACAGCGCGCAACGTCATGGATGACATTCGAATCGTTAGCAAATTTTCTTAATTCTGATGATGCTTTGCTAACGGTAGAAGGTTTACCTGCCCCGCAGCGAGCGATTTTTATTGCTGAAGCTCCTCCTTAATTTACTGTCTTATTGACTTCTGAAGCTAATTGTTCTGTTACTTTTTCAAACTCCTCATTGATAACGATGCTTTGATAAAATATTTCATTGGTACGTTCTAAACAATTTTCAGCAATTTGTCTGATATTGTTTTCTTGAGGTTCCGTTAGGCCTAATGTCATCATGGCTTCTTCTAAATCTTCAGTTAAGTCATCAATCGATTGCCGGTTATCTGTTTGAATTTTTTTAAAGGTTTTTTCTATGTTTTCCATGGCATTCATTACTGTTGTAATGAGGTCATCTTTCTGCGCCAGCGCATTGTCCTTAAGTAAACTATTAATGCATGATTCGATGGCATTGCAGAGCGTACCTAATAAATCTTTTAACATGCCATAACGCTCAGGTTCATGCCATGGCATATTTTTTATCAAGAGTGAAAATTGTTGGTAATTAATCACGGTTCGATTTTTAAAATCAAAAAAACGACTTTGTTTTCGAGCGAGTTCTATAATATTTTTTTCCAGTGGGCTAACCGTATTTTGATCACCAAACGTATAGGTTTTTTCAGGTGCTAAAATATAAAGACTGCATTTAAGGTCGTGTGCTTGAGTCATTTCAAAGACATTGAGGCTCAGCTCTTCAAAGGTTTTAGCATTGAGGCTGCTATTGTAAAATTCCAGCACTTGTCCCAGGCCGCTGGAATAGTTCATCGCTTGCATGGCGGTGCTCATTGAGTCATTGATTTGCTGATTTAGTTTATCGTTTTCTTGTTTATTTTCGAGTAGATGGTCGATTTTAATTTTTAATTCTGAAGGGTCAACCGGTTTGCTTAGATAATCATTAGCGCCTACTGAATAACCTCTCATTTTTTCTTGCAAGTCAGCATGAGCGGAGGTGAAAACGAGTGGAATATCAGCGGTGGAAAAGTCATCTTTGAGCTTTTCGCAAAATTGATAGCCATCCATGTGAGGCATTTGAACGTCTGATAGGATGATATCAACATCTTGGCTTTGTGTTTCGAGCATGGTTAGGGCGCTTTGAGCATCGGTGGCTCGTAATGTTTGATAACCTGCTCTATCCAGGTATTTACAGTATGTCATTAATATACTTGGATCGTCATCGACCACTAAAACTGTTGCCATGCAAATAGCCCTTTGATTGTTAATTGATATGAATTCGAATGAGAAAAATGTTTCGGTGTCCTCCCAGCTATTAATCGGCAAAGGCTAAAATTAATTGATTGGAAAAGTTTTTGTTAACAAAAATTAACAATTTTTTTGGTTGTTAGGTGAAACAATGAAGGTTGGTTGCGGTTTTAATTTTTTAACTCGCATGACTGGAGCATGTTAATCAGTTTGCCAAGCAAAGGCTGGGGTATCAAACGAAGGTACTCGCAATGTAATCGCTAGTTATCCTTTAGTTTCCTCTTTTTTCTTAAAATAATATTAAAAGTTCCTTTAAGCGACCGATATATTTGTCCGTAATGGATGATTTTGTGAAAAGATAAAGGGTAATTGCTTAGCTTATGGGGATACCTCAAATACACTTGCTTTTAATCATGTTGCTCTGTGCGCCAATGAGTTGGGCAGGGCCGTGGTCGATGGGTAAACCCCGCGCACCGATCGTGATGAGCCTGACTACACAAGATGAGATTGAGCCGGGTGCTAAGGTGTCTTTTGTATTGAAAATCCTGTCTAAAGTTGATGCCAATCGTTTTTCTTACATAATAAATTTACCTGTCGGTGTTGATCGACTTGTTGGGCAAGTATATTGGCAAGGTGAACTGCGCGCTGGTGAAATGAGTACTTTTCCTTTTACTGTGCGATTAGCTAAGTCGCTAAGTCAACCGTTAACCGTCAATGCCGTTATGCAAACCCTTGAGGGTTTACAGTATGGCGCGAGCACTGTGTTCTCGTTTCCAGCATTGATGCATCAGCTTAAGCCACAACCCTCCCATCAACGTGTACAACGTCATGGACGCTTTGTGGTCGAGCATTCACTGAAATAACGTCATGAAAGTCAGGTTTTCTAAAATAGGCTCCTATGGCGCGATGTTTGGTTTGTTGTTGGCATTAATGGCTTGTCAACATTCGAGCAATGATTCGGTCGCCCAAACCGATGCGAGCCTGTCCTCACCAGTGATTAAAATTATACCTTCAGAGGCCCCCTTGTTATTTAGACAATTGGGAGCTCAACAACAACTGAATGTACAGATGACGGATGAGCAAGGTGAACCACCGGCGAGTTTGTCGGTGTTCCAGTGGTCGACGTCTAATAAGGCGGTGATCGATGTGAACCATGAAGGGTTATTGACGGCCATGGGTGATGGGCGGGCGGTGATTTCTGTGTCGGCGAATGGTTTTACTGAAACGGTTGATATGTTTGTGTACACGGGTGCCATCAATGTATCGGTATTGACGGCGATAGATTATCTTAGACAAATTGGGAGTCAGAGTCGGGTCTCTGCGCAGGTGAATATGGCCAATGGCGAACCTTTGGCCATTCAGCCAAAAATTCAGTGGCAAAGCGAGAATACGGACATTTTAACGGTTGATGAAAGTGGTTTGGTGAGTGCGGTTGCTGATGGTTCAACAAGTATTGTCGCAACGGCCTATGGGGTAAGTACGCCGTTGACAATGATCGTGAATAGCTCTGCAGTCAATGTGACGGGTGTCATACGCTATCAGGATAGAGAATACAGTAATCAGGGCAGCAATAGAAGCAAACAGATATTCAAATCTGTCCGTTTTGCTTTAGTTGATTTAGTGTCCAAAGCGGGGCGTATTTTACAGACGGTAAGCACAGATAATTCAGGGCGTTTTGTATTTACCTCCGTCGTTCCTGATCGCTATACCGTTCGGGTGATTAGCAAAACCGATGATCAGTCCGGTTATTCATTTGAGGTGAATGATTTATCGGGTAATTTATATGCGGTGACGCAAGCCATTGATATTACGACTTCGGCAGCTGACGTGCTAATGGACATTGATGATGAGAATACGGCCGTCGCGGCGTTTAATATTTTAGATGTTTTTCTTATTGGTGGAGAATTTGTTAATACGTTGATCAGTGATAGGATACCTGCGTTGGCGGCGTATTGGCAGCCAAATAATTCGCGAGGCACTTATTTTTGCACCAATAAAGATCGCGCTTATTGCCAACAGGGGGCGGGTATTTATATTTACAATGAAGGGATATTTGGCGATACGGATGAATTTGACGATGATGTATTGTGGCATGAGTTCGGTCATTTTGTTGCCGCGCATTTTTCGAAAGATGATTCACCGGGGGGGTGTCATTTATTGTCCAGTAATGATTTAGATTTGCGATTATCCTGGAGTGAAGGCTGGGGGGACTTTTTTCCGATGGCGATCAAATCCTGGTTAGCCGCTGATGAGCAACGAAGCCAGCTATTGTCTGTCGCAGAAGGTATTCCGAGCACGACTTACATTGATACGGCGGGTAATCGCTCGCTGATTGCGATAGATATTGCGGCGGTGGGCAATACCACTTATATTTATGCGTCGAATGAGATTGCGGTGGCGAAAATACTTTGGGATATCGTTCAAGAAAAAGGTATGCAAGCGGTATGGGATGTCTTTTACCATCAGTTGCCTAGTATATCGACGCCGATTAATTTAGAAGCCTTTTGGGACGGTTGGTTGGCGCAGCACAACCCTAATTTGTTAGCACAGCGAGCGATGGAAAACATTTTTCAACATCGCCAGGTTTTTTATACCGAAGATCGTTATGAGTTTGATAATGAGGTATCGAATATTCGAAAAATTGGATTAGGTCGAGAAGAAACTCATACGCTATATCAAGCGGATGGAGTGCCTGATGTTGATATCCTTGCATTTGATGGATTTCAGGGTGTTAGCTATACAGTGGAAACATTTAATTTAAGAAGTGGGGCAGATACCTATCTTAAAGTGTTACCGCCAGGCGACAATAACTTGACAATGAGTACCACGGTGGTGATGGATAACGATGACCAGCTCGAGAATGCTTATCGTACTTTTGACGCGTTGTGTGGTGAATCTCGGGTCAAAAACAATGCCTCTGCGTTATCTTCAAAAGTCACTTTTGTTGCGAATTCGACCGGCACTTATACCGTACATATATCAAGCACACCTGACCCCGAGCCCTATCTTTCTGCGGGACGCTATGGTGATTATACCATAAAAATTTCCCGCCAATAGCATCCAAGACTCCGTTGATGCCGTACTAGATTCTCTCGTCACTTGTCATTGTCATCTTTCCCTTTTATGTTCACATGGAGTAATTTTTGCTTTATTAATCCAAAGACGAAATCACTTCGTACTATCGTTTATGCAATGATTCGCTCGATTTTGTCGTTGCTTGTTAAGTTGCTGTCGTGTGATTTTTAAGCTTTTAGATGAGTCGTGGGATTGGTTAACGAGTATATTAGGGTTGATGGATGGGAACACAAGCTGATCTGCTTCGTTGTCTGTTGTTGGCTATATTTGCGAGGAATGTGGGCAAATCGAAACTATCTAAGCGATTAAAGAGTCGTATCCAAAGGTTGTTGCTCAATTGTGGGTGAATTGTAAGTTTGTGTTGTGTATGATGCGCAATATTTAAGAGAATTTCAAGGAATAGTATAGAAACCTGATGCGGTTGATGAGCGTAAAAGATATTCGGTTTCCTTTTAGTTTAAGGCAAATTAATGAACGCTTGCCGCTATTTGCTAATATCGTTTTACTGATTGTAGTAGCCTATAGCTTAGCGAGTTTGACATGGATGGTGATTCCTTCGCCAGAGTTTCAGGCGGCCCCGCCTCTGAGAGTACAAAAAACTAAAAATGCCACCCAAGTTGCTAATGAGGATGCATTTCAGATGCAATCGGTGGCGAGTTTGCATTTGTTTGGCCAGGTCGAAACCCACAAGCCAAAACCGCCGCCACCACCGACGCCTAAGATTGCTCCGGATACCCAGCTTCGTTTGACATTGCGCGGTGTTTTTGCCTCCAATGATCCTGGAAGTTCCTGGGCGATTATTGCGGATCGTGTGGGTAACGAGGAGTTTTACCGAGTTGATGATGATGAGAAACCATTGCCGGGAGGGGCGATAATTAAAGAAATTCATCAAGATAGAATTATATTATTACATAATAACCGATTTGAGACACTGCGTTTGCCTCAGGATCAGTTGCCCACCAATAATCGGCGACAAGCCCAAACGCGTTCGGGTTCGAATATGCGCTCTTCACGCTCTGCCGTTTCCTCACGTCGTCCATCTAGCCGGCAACCATTAGCTTCAACTACCACGGTGTCTCCACGGGCGCGGCAAACATTACGTACTTATCGAGATAAATTAATTAATGATCCGCAGTCCATGCTGAATGTGTTACGCGCGGAGCCTTTTCGGCGGGGTGGCAAATTACAAGGATACCGGATTTTCCCCGGTCAGGATAAACGCATTATGGCTGATGTTGGTCTTCGTTCAGGGGATGTGGTGACTTCAGTGAATGGAATTACCTTAGATAGTCCGCTAAAAGGCTTGGAGGTGATGCAAGACTTAGCCGATGCCTCAGAAATCACTGTGGATGTGCTAAGAGATGGGGTATCACAATCGATGGTTGTTCCACTCAATTGATATAACAGGCCTTCTAATTTTATTATTGACACGATTGCATATCGGTATGACTAACCTTTATGTTTGAAACCTAAGGTTTTTTAGCAATGTTAACAACAGAAAATAAATTGTTTCGAATGAATGTGAATCTCCGGCGACTAGGTGATAAAACTGTCTTGTTGATGGTGTTATTGATTTGTTTATCGCCGCCGGTGTTTGCTAAAGGCGGGCTGAACATGAAGGGGGCGGATATTAACGCGTTCATCGGTACGGTTGCCGAAATTACCGGTAAAAATTTCATCGTTGATCCTCGGGTAAAGGGTAAGATTACCGTTATTTCTTCCACTAAAAAATTAACGAAAGCACAAGTTTACCAGGTTTTTTTGGCGGTGTTAGAAGTGCATGGATTTGCGGCGGTACCTGCGGGCAGTGTCATAAAAATTGTACCGGATGCTGATGCTAAACACAGTGGTACGCCATCCAAAGGGCGAGGCGACGAAATTGTAACGCAAGTGGTGGGTATTGAACATATTGCGGCGGCCCAGTTAGTACCTATTTTACGACCACTGGTTCCACCGCAAGGTCATTTAGCGGCGCATGCTCAAACCAATACGTTAATCATTGCGGATCGGGTGAATAATATTGAGCGGTTAATGAAAATCATTAAAAAAATTGACGAACCCAGTGGCAGCGAAATTGAGATCGTACAACTTGAGCATGCTTCCTCCAGTGAGATTGTTAGAATACTGACCGCTTTACGTCAGCAAACCAAAAAAAAGGACCCGAAGGTGGGAATACCCACCTTAGTGGCGGATGAGCGGACCAATAGTATTTTAATTGGCGGGGACAAAACGGTACGTTTGTCTTTAAAAGCCATTATTGCCCATCTCGATACGCCCTCAGAGACAATTGGTAATACTCACGTGATTTATTTGCGCTACGCCAAAGCAAAAGATTTAGTTGCGGTATTGACCGGTGTTGGTAAAACCAAAGCGAAAGGTAAAACTAAAGGTCGCAAACGTGCCACATCGCAAGCGTCCACCAATTTTAATATTCAAGCGGATGAAAGTTCTAATGCATTAGTGATCACAGCGGCCCCTGATATTTTTCGTTCCTTGGAAACCGTGATTCGAAAACTCGATATCAGGCGAGCACAGGTGTTGGTGGAGGCCGTGATTGCTGAAGTATCATCCAGCCGTACTTCAGAGTTAGGGGTGCAATGGGTGGCCGGTGGCAGTGATCCGGGTTCTAAGCCGGTGGGGGTTTCAAGTTTTGGCTCAAATAATATTGTCAATTTGCTTGGTACCATTGCGAGTGGTGCGAACACGATTCCTCCGATTGGTCAGGGACTGACTTTAGGTTTAGGGCGTTTTAGCGAAGGAGGTTATAGTTTTGCGGCCATCATTAATGCGCTCGCCGGTGAAGGCGCGGCCAATTTATTGTCTACCCCCAATATTGTTACCCTGGACAATGAGGAAGCCGAAATATTTGTCGGTAAAGAAGTATCCATGCCCAGTGGTAGTTTTACATCCCCTGGGGGAGGTTCGGGTGTCACGAATCCTTTTACGACATTCAAATCGAAGCAGGTTGGTATCAGTTTAAAGGTCAAACCACAGATTAACGAAGGAGACGCCATAAAACTGGATATCGAGCAAACGGTTGACTCGATTACTTCAGGGACGGCGGGGCAGGCGAATTTGGTGACCAGCCAGCGCAGAATAAAAACCAGCGTTTTGGTGAATGACCGAGATGCCGTTATTTTAGGTGGTTTAATTACCGACGACCAGAATGAAAGTGTGCAAAAAGTGCCTTTATTGGGTGATTTGCCCTTGATTGGTCGTTTATTTCGTTATAATCGAACCACCAAAGACAAAACCAATTTAATGGTTTTTTTACGGCCAGTGATTTTACGGGATGCGGCGGTGACGACTGCCGTGACCAACAGTAAGTATAATTTTTTGCGTGCCCAGCAATTGATGGTGCGCGGTGATAATAATGGTATTATGACGAACAAAGATGCGCCATTGTTACCTTCTATCGAAGAATACGTGAGCAAGGATTTAGAGAATGTTCCCAAAAACACCCCATCATCGAGTACGCTCGATAAAGGGTTTTCTGAGCCGCCCAAGATAACCCCAGAGAGCCAGGATAATAATGAAGATGAAACCGAAAATACCGGTTTTGATGATGATTTCTTTTAAATGTGACTCAATATGAATGCACCTGTGCTGAGTGTGCCATCGGTGCCTGCGCCGAGCACCAACGAAATTTTAGCGTCTTTACCTGTTGAGCGCTCATTATCATTTGCGTTTGCTAAACGTCATCAGGTGCTGATCGCTAGTCAGTCGCCGCAAGACGCGGTCATTTATTGTGGGCCGAAAGTGACGTTGTTAGCTTTGAGCGAATTGCGTCGGTATGTGCAAAAGTCTTTGTCAATCCATGGGGTTGATGAAGACAAATTTGATCAAATGCTACGGGAGCTTTATGAAAAAGGCTCGCAGCAGGCGATGCAAATGGCCGACGAATTTGGTGATGAGTTTGATTTGTCCAGTGTCGCCAAAGAGCTGGCTGAGCCACAAGACTTATTGGAAACCCAAGATGATGCGCCGATTATTCGATTAATTAATGCGCTATTAACCGAAGCTATCAAAGAGGATGCATCGGATATTCACATTGAACCATTTGAGAATCGGTTGGTGGTACGATTGCGAGTCGATGGTGTATTGCGCGAAGTGTTAGAGCAACAACGCGCCATTACGTCACTGATCGTATCACGCATTAAGGTCATGGCTAAATTGGACATTGCCGAAAAGCGTTTACCGCAAGATGGGCGTATTTCCTTGCGCATTGCCGGACGTGCGGTGGATGTTCGGGTTTCGACGTTACCATCCGGGCATGGCGAGCGGGTGGTATTACGGTTGTTGGATAAGCAAGCCGGTCGTATGGACTTAGGACACCTAGGTATGTCGCTTGAAAACCTTAATATGATGAACCGTATCATCCATAAACCCCATGGTATTTTGTTGGTGACGGGGCCAACAGGTTCAGGAAAAACGACGACATTATATGCGGGACTGACTCGCTTGAATAATCGTAAACGTAATATTATGACCGTTGAAGATCCCATTGAATATTATTTAGACGGGGTAGGTCAAACCAATGTAAATACCAAGGTGGATATGACCTTTGCACGTGGACTGCGGGCCATTTTGCGACAAGATCCTGATGTGGTGATGGTGGGCGAAATTCGTGATTTAGAAACCGCAGAAATTGCTGTGCAAGCCAGTTTGACGGGCCATCTTGTGTTGTCTACCTTACATACCAATACCGCGGTGGGTGCGGTGACTCGATTGCGCGATATGGGCGTTGAACCTTTCTTATTATCCTCCAGTTTACTCGGTGTGTTAGCACAACGTTTGGTTCGATTGTTGTGTAATGAGTGTAAACAGCTGGTAACAGCCAATGCTAATGACTGCCGCATTTTAGGTGAAGAGGCAGAGAGTCAACCGACTATTTATCAACCGGTCGGTTGTGCCGCCTGCAACGATTTAGGTTATCGCGGGCGTACTGGGATATATGAATTAATCGAAATCGATGAAGTATTAAGAACCATGATTCATGACGGCAAGGGCGAACATATCATGGAAGGGCAAGCTCGAAAACATTCTAAAAGCATTCGCCAAGATGGTATGCGACGCGTATTAAAGGGCGAAACCTCTTTAGAAGAAGTGTTGCGAGTGACACAAGAGGGCTAGCCCGCGAGGTTATGAAAATTAAATAGGCCAATCAATTTATGGGTGCGTTTGAATATACCGCTTTAGATAGTGGTGGTAAGGAAAAGAAAGGGGTTTTAGAGGGGGATACCGCACGCCAAGTACGCCAGACCTTGCGTGACCAGGGTTGGATGCCCTTAGCTGTGGAGGAAGTGCTGCAACGTGAAGGGCGCAAACAAGCTCAATCCCTCTTTGTTCGGGGTATTAATGCATCCGATCTGGCATTGATTACCCGGCAGTTAGCGACCTTGGTGGGTTCGAGTTTACCCGTGGAAGAGGCTCTGCGAGCGGTATCGCAGCAAACCGAAAAACCTCGCTTGAAGAGCATGATGATGGGAGTGCGTTCTCGGGTGTTGGAGGGGCATACTCTCGCGGCGGCGTTAGCGGATTTCCCACATATATTCTCGGAATTATATCGCAGCACGGTGGAAGCCGGGGAGCATTCAGGCTACCTGAATGTGGTGTTGGATCGGTTGGCAGATTACACCGAAGCACGCCAACAAATGAAGCAAAAAATCATGTTGGCCTTGCTATACCCGATTTTAATTACCATTGTGGCCGTGGTGGTGGTGATGGTATTGTTGGCCTTTGTGGTACCTAAAGTCGTGCAAATGTTTCAGCACACAGGGCAAGAGCTACCCGTGCTAACCCAAGGGCTCATTGCAGTGAGTGATTTTATTAGCAGTTATGGCTATTTGGTGGTGATTTTTTTAGCTATTGGGGTTTTCTGCTTTAGTTATTTTTTACGCTTTGAAGGGTTTAAGCGGCAATTCCATCGCATTTTGTTAACGATTCCTATGCTCTCGAAGTTGACTCGTGGCCTTAATACGGCACGGTTTGCCCGTACTTTTAGTATTTTATCGGCCAGTGGGGTGCCCGTTTTGGATGCGATGCGTATTTCAGCCCAAGTGATGGGAAATATTCCCATGCGAGAAGCCGTGACAGAAGCCTCTCAGCGAGTACGGGAAGGAACGAATATCGCCGCCTCCTTGGAGAAAAGTGGTTATTTTCCACCGATGACAATTCATTTGATTGCCAGTGGTGAAGCCAGCGGCAAACTGGAAGAAATGCTGGATCGTGCCGCCGCCAACCAAGAGCGCGAAATGGAATCGTTTTTATCTGCCTTAGTTGGTATGTTTGAGCCAATGATGTTGTTATTAATGGGCGGTGCGGTACTCGTGATTGTGTTAGCGATCATGTTGCCCATTTTGGATATGAATACGTTAATTCGTTAGCTGCTCAAGTATTGTAACCAGCAAGCCCACCCGTTGTTATGTGGGGGACAGCGAGGAATTAGGGTGATTAATAAACCGAACTACCAACACAGCATTATTAACCTGGCGGCATCGATTGCCCAGGCTTGTGGCTATTCACCCATCCATACAACGCCATTATCCATATTGTCACCGGCTGACTTAAAGCTCAAAACGAATATTGTGCTCGTTGTTGTGGATGGGTTGGGGTATCGTTATCTGCTGGAAAAAGCCAATGAAGGTGGCTTAAAAAAGTATTTAAAAGATAGTTTAACCAGTGTTTTTCCTAGTACGACCGCCTCCGCTATCACCAGTTTTGTGACGGGTCAATCTCCCAAAACTCATGGTGCGACGGGTTGGTTTATGTTTTTGAAAGAACTGGGTACCGTGGTGGCGTTATTGCCGTTCGCCTCAAGATATGGCGCATCGCTGTCGTCGGCCGGCATCACTCCCTACGATATCATCGGCGTTCCGTCGCTCTTTAATCAGCTTGATCGTCGGGTTGTGGTGATTTCGCCTCAGCATTTAATCTCCTCTGCGTTCAGTGAATATGCCTATCAAGGGGCAGAAAACATAGGATACCATGATCTGACAGCGTTTTTTGAGCAAATTGAAGTAACGCTGAATCAAGTACGTGAGCCTCAGTTTGTTTATGCGTATTGGCCGGAATTTGACGGCTTATGTCATCAGCATGGGGTGGCGAGTGAGGTTGTTTTTGATCACTATCTGGCTTTGGAAGCCAAATTTGATGCGTTATTTAGTGCGGTGCAACACAGTGATAGTACGATAATTATCACTGCAGACCATGGTTTAATTGATACCTCGGTTGCCCAAACCGTGTATGTCAAAGATCACCCGATATTAGCCGCGTGTTTGTCATTGCCTTTGTGTGGTGAACCGAGAGTGGCGTATTGCTATGTGCAGGTAAGACATCAACAGACTTTTGAAAGTTATGTGCGCAACGAATTGACTGAGGTTTGTGAGTTATATAAGGCCAGCGATTTTATCGAGGCAGGCTATTTAGGCGATGGTTGTGCTCACCCATTATTGAATGAGCGCCTGGGTGATTATGTGCTGTTAATGAAAGGTCATTTTATTATCAAGGATACGTTGTTAGGTGAGCGTGTTTTTCAACCGATAGGTGTGCATGGTGGCCTAACTGAGGATGAATTGCTGGTTCCTTTTATTCGGGTGGATTGCTAAGACGATGTTAGGAAATATTAGGCAACACGAATGAAAAACAGGTGCCTTCACCCAAGGTGCTGGTGACATTAATGGGCGAGTCATGCAGTTGTAAAATTCGTTTGGAGATGGCGAGTCCCAAACCGGTGCCTTCCGGCGAGCTTTTTCGGTGCTTTTCGACGCGATAGAATCGTTCAAAGATATGTGGCAAGTCTTCCGGTGGGATGCCTTGTCCGGTATCTTCAACCTGTGTGATCAATTTATTATTTTTTTGGATTAAGGTGAGTGATACGGTGCCACCGGTCTGGGTATATTTGATGGCATTTTCCAGTAAATTTTCCAATACCCGCTCTAACATGGCAATATCCGCTGAGACAAACAGGGCGTCTTTGGGTAAAAATGTTTTGAGGGTGAGTTTTTTCTCTTCGGCCTTGAAGCGAAATTTTTGCGCCACATCTTGCAATAGTTCACTGAGAGAAATGGTCTCAAAGTGTGATTGGGTGCCTTGGGTATCTAACATGGCCAATTCAAATAATTCGCTGATGAGTTTGCCTAAACGTTGACTATGTTTTAACGCTAGCTCGATGTAATGTTGCTTGTCCATCTGGGTGAGCAGGCTACCTTTTAGCGATAAGGTTTCTAAATAACCTTGCAGAGAGGCCAGTGGCGTTCGTAAATCGTGGGAGACGTTGGCGACCAGTTCGCGGCGTGATGCATCGGTATGTTGTAATTGTTTGACTTGCTGAATGATGCGTTCAGACATATGTTGAAAGGTGGTGCCTAATACATCGATTTCATCGCCAGCGCGTCCGTCATACCGTGCCGGTAAGGTGACGGGGTGTTGAAAATCACTCTGCTTAAACAAGCTCATGACTTCAGTGAGCAGCCTTAAACGGCGGGTTAATAAATTAAAAAGAATGATACCGGCAAACACCACAATGAGTATGGCAATGATGGCACTAGCGGCGGTGAGTTGCAGGATATAGCTGCCATTAATGAGCTGGGTAATGGAGTCATATTCTTCGCTGCCAAGCACAATGTAGAGATAACCCTGAAGTTGATTGTTTGCTTTAATGGGGGCTACTGAGAAGACTTTTTGTCGTTGTATACCGCGTGGGTCATCGCCGAGTATAGGAAATTCTTTGGTTTGTGCTAAAAATTGGTATATTGGGTCTAAGGATATGGATTGTCTTTTGATTTTTCCTGGCGGTGCAGAGTACGCAAGCAGTTTTCCCGTGTTATCGCTCAGGTAGACTTCGATACTTGGGTTGATGACCATTAAGTTATGAAAAATGGCTTCGAGTGCCGCATGGTTGATTTGCTGATCTTCTAATAATTGTTGTTCTTTAACGAGGTTACTGGCTAATGTTCGATGGAGTTTTTGATTGAGTTCTTGTAAGTAAAGTGGGGTCGTGTACAACGCGATGGCTAGATAGCCTGTGCCGACTAAGGACAGCAAAACTAACAGCGAAATAACTAATTTAGCGTATAAAGTTTTAAACATGGTTATTAAAGCGTATCGTTAAATTTATAACCGAGTCCCCACACGGTTAAAATATATTGAGGTTTGGCTGGATTATTTTCTATTTTATTTCGTAAACGATTAATGTGAGAATTGACGGTATGTTCGTATCCTTCATGTCCGTATCCCCACACTAAATCTAATAACTGAGTTCGCGTATAGACCCGGCCTGGATTTTCAATAAATTGCACCAGTAAATCAAATTCTTTGACGGTCAGGTCAATCATTTTTTCAGCAATAAATACGGTGCGTTTTTCAAAATCAATGCGAATGCTGGCGCGTTCAATGGAGGTTCTTTTGTTTTGCTTGGTGTCGCTAAAAACATCCATGCGGCGGAACAAGGCTTTGACGCGAGCTAATAACTCGCGAACACTGAATGGTTTTGTTAGATAGTCATCGGCACCCATTTCTAAACCTAAAACGCGATCAATTTCAGATGACTTGGAGGTGAGCATTAATATCGGCGTATAATTGGGTTGAGCTCTCAAACGTTTACAAATCTCCAACCCTTCCATGCCGGGTAACATCAGATCAAGTATCACTAAATCATATTTGTTGGTTTGTGCCAATTGATAGCCGGTGATTCCATCGGCGGCATGTTTAACGGCACATGGCAGATCTTTTAAATGCAGTGAGACAACATCAGCGATGTCTTCATTATCTTCAATGACTAAGACGTTTTTTGTCATTTTGACATTCCTTACAGCGAGCTGGTGAGCGATAAATTGGGTGACTTTTCCAGTGAGTCGATACCAGTATATCGACAGAGTTTCACAAATTAATCACATTTTGGCGAAAATGATTTATTTTTCGGCAATAGCGGGTGGTTACTCACTCATCCGTGCTTGGTTGGGAGTCATTTCAAGTCTTGAGGTGTTTTTTATTTTAGGGTGTTAATTTTTAAAGTGATTTTTATCAATGGGCTATCTCGTCAGATGTGGTGCTGCTCCATAAAATTTGTTCAAAAAAATGGCTGGATGAAAGCTATGCTATATTAGCAGAATTATCGTGATTTTTGAGGTGATTGAAAATCACCCAGAAAAGGCTTGAAGTTGTGTGTTGGTGTATTCATTTATGGTATATACTTCGCGAAGTTACAAATTATGGTTTTTTGTTGATCTTTTAGTGATTGTTTTTGCCATATTGATTGTGAACATAGATTTAATTTGATAAGTATTTGGAGAGTAAATATATGGCTGATAAGCTTTTAATTATTATGGTAAACACGGATCCGAAAAATCCTTCTGAGTTAGGTGCTCCTTTTTTTCAGGCAACGGTGGCCGCCGCCATGGAATTTGAGGTTGAGGTGGTGTTAACCGGGCGAGCGGGTGAGTTAGCAAAAAAAGGGGTCGCTGAAAATTTATACGTGCAAGCCGGGAGTCCTAAGAGTGTTTATGATTTCATCAAGGATGCGCACGAAGCCGGTGTTAAATTTAAAGTATGCACGCCGACACTGGATCTTTGGGGGGATGATTTAATCCCTGAAGTGGAAGAGACGGTCGGGGGGGCCTATGTGATCAGCGAAGCGATGGATGATGATACGGTCACTTTCACGTATTAATGCACGGTAGACGGCATATTTTGATGACTTCAGTTGGCTCGCCTGACACGCCGAGTGCGGTAAAATAAACAATGAAAGCATTTGATATTGAGAATAAGGAGGGGGGATGTCGGTGACTGGGAAACAAGCGATGCAGGTGTTTGATCGAGCAGACCGTTTATATAGTCAGCAGCAAGTCGAAGAGGCGATTCAATGCATGGCATCGGAGATTACGGAACATATGGCAGAGAAAAACCCTTTGGTGCTGTGTGTCATGACTGGTGGTTTAATTCCTACTGGGCAGTTGTTATTGCACTTAAATTTTCCCCTGCAACTCGATTATGTACATGCGACACGGTATGGAAATTTAACGCAAGGGAATGAATTAGAGTGGGTGGCTAAACCAAAACATAGCTTAAAAGATCGTGTCGTTTTAGTGATTGATGATATCTTGGATGAAGGTTTAACACTTGCTTCGATTTTAGCTTATTGCCGGAATAGCCAGGCAAAAGAAGTGTATAGTGCGGTGCTTATCAACAAATCACATGAAAGAAAGCAAGGAGTAGCGAATGCGAATTTTATTGGATTAAGCGTACCGGACCGATATGTTTTTGGTTATGGTATGGATTACAAGGGTTATCTGAGAAACGCAAAAGGCATCTACGCGGCGCAAAAAAACGATGAGTAAATTAGCAATTATAGGTGGGACAGGGTTAACGACTCTGAAAAATTTAAATATTACCAAACGGGAAATTGTACAAACGCCCTATGGAGAGCCATCAACACCCCTGATTTTCGGTGAATTAGCCGGTATCGAAGTGTTATTTTTACCGCGCCATGGCTATAGCCATACGATTCCTCCCCATAAAATTAATTACCGAGCGAATATTTGGGCGCTTAACAATGCGGGGGTGAAAAATATTATTGCGGTGGCGGCGGTGGGTGGGATTCGTGCGGATATGGTGGCTCAACGGTTGGCGATTCCTGATCAGATTATTGATTACACCTGGTCACGGATTAATACGTTTTTTGAAGAAGGTTTATCACACGTTACCCATATTGATTTTAGTGAGCCTTATAGTGCTTCGCTAAGGCAAGTGCTGATTGAGGGTTGTCAAGCACTTGAGTTTGAGGCGGCAATGGAGGGGACTTATGCAGCAACTCAAGGACCCCGTTTGGAGACGGTTGCAGAAATTAATCGATTGGAGCGCGATGGGTGTGACATCGTTGGCATGACGGGGATGCCAGAGGCGGCTTTGGCGCGGGAGTTGGATATACAGTATGCGACGATTGCGGTCGTTGCCAATTTAGCGGCTGGCCGTAGCCCTGGAAATTTGACAATGGAAATGATCGAACAAAATTTGTCGGCCAGTATGGAAAATGTGCGTATATTGTTAGCTCACGTGATACCAAACATTTAAAGGCATGGAAATTAAATAACTTTGGTCATGGCTCTTGTATTACCCTACTTTCCGATGGATGTGATTCCAGTGTATTGACGGGTTATTGGCCTTCTATGGTGATACGCCTTCCGGTGTATTTATGTTTTCATCAGGGGCTGAGGGGGCTTTGATGCGTGTAATTTTGGCAATGACACCAAAAGCCGGGTGATCGAAATAATGTAATTTGTTGGTTGTCACGCGGCGAGACTCTTTGAGGTGGTAGGATGGCGGTTGGGTTATTTGAGGTTCCAGCAGCTGTGGTCGCTCATTGTTTCGTTCGTCGGGGTGTGAGGTTCGCGGTATGGTTTGTATTGCGTCCATGGGAAATTGAATGTTTTCTTTGATGGTGGTTGAGGTAATGTGCTGGTAACGGCGATGCGATAGATCGAGAGCTAGGTGGAGAAAGCGTTTTTGCCGCAATGATACCATGCCATAAACGTTGATTTCGGGTGGGCCTGCCGGCCTGCTTCGGTAAGGATGGATTGGTTGATTTTGCTCCGTTCGATTTTTATCAATGGATGTTGGGGAACGTGTGGAGAATCCTCGATTCATGGGTTGATAGCTGTGGTTGATATTTGCATCATCTAAATAAATAGGGATAGACTTGCGCCGTTTTTTCACCCATTGTTGCCAGCCGATATGTAATAAAATTTGATACTCATTTGAATCATTTAGTCTTTCCACGATTTTTTGCAATGATAGATGTTGTTCGGGCAATGCCTGAAAAATAATCGGAGCGAATCTGTTCGTTAGCGCTTGGTTTACGGTTGCTCTGTCTTTGGTGATTTCTGCATATTTATTCATCGGGTGTTGTTTGGTATCGTGCGGCCATTTCTCTGACTTGAGGTCCTGTGGGTTGTGATTGCTAAAAACAATCAATTCAAGTTGAAACCATTTTTTTTCTACGGCGTAAGTGAATGACGGGGATATTGCGTGACAGAGTAAGATAAACCCGAAGGTGAGTATTTGTTTGTGTGCGTTTGATATCATTGTTAAATTTAAACAAGTGCCGAGGGTGAATTGGATAGGGTAGATTTTCTCATAATTGTCACCTAGTACGAATAAATATTAGCAAAAAATTTAGATTTAATTGATATTTCTTAAATGAGAGAAGTGACCCACTGGTTAATTTCCCTTATATTATAGAACGTACGAATCCAGTAAAAATGATGGAGAGGTAAATTATGCCCGTTAAGCGCGTGTTACGGATGGGGCATCCTATATTGCAGCAAAAAGCAGAAAAAATAAGCAAGTTTGATACGCCGGAGTTACAAAGATTGATTGCCGATATGCGTGAAACCATGCTGGCTTGTGAAGGCGCGGGTATTGCCGCCCCACAAGTGGGTATCAGTCAGCAGGTTGTTATGTTTGGTTTTGAGCATAACTTGCGTTACCCTGAGGTGCCGCCTATTCCATTAACCATACTCATCAATCCTCAAATTGAACCGTTCGGTGAGGCGCGTGAAGTGGGTTGGGAAGGTTGTTTAAGTGTGCCTGGTTTACGGGGTTTAGTATCGCGGTATCGACATATTCATTACACGGCGTTTGATCTGGAAGGGAATCTGATTGAGCGAACGGTGGAGGGTTTTCACGCACGAGTTGTTCAGCATGAATGCGATCATTTGCAGGGAATCTTATATCCTCAGCGTATCGAACAACCCGATAAATTTGGTTTTATCGAAGAATTAACGGAATCAGGTGAATTAAAATGCCCTGTGCTGTCTGAATAATTTAATTCAACCGCCATGCAAAAATTAAAATTATATAAGCTTTGGTTTGCCCTGGGTATTGCTCAAATTTTCATTATTATTTATCTCTCTCTTTCGCCGGGCACGTCATCCATGCCAAGTATTCTCCACGTTGATAAATTGTATCATTTTCTTGCGTACATGATGGTCACTCTGTGGTTTGTGCAATTATGTGAGCAACGACTTCACTGGATTTTGTTGGTGAGCTTTATTTTGCTAGGGGTTGTCATGGAAATCATCCAAGGCGAATTGGGCTACCGCCAGTTTGATTTTGTCGATATGCTTGCCAATGCCGCTGGTGTGGCTAGCGCCGTTGGCTTGGGGCGAACGCGTATCGTACGATTATTGCCCGTTCTGGAATGTTATGTGCTCGTGGGCGCACGTGTAAAAAATCGTTAATCAAGACGGGGGTTTCTCGATTGAGTGGGTAGGTTTTTTAGTAAGAATGTATGATTTAAGAAGGGATATTCAAATCGCTATTGAATACCTGAATCGATAATTTATAAAATGAGGTGATTGAGTGATGGCCAAAGCGATTAGAAAAGCCGTTTTTCCTGTGGCGGGTATGGGGACCCGATTTTTACCGGCGACCAAGGCGACTCCCAAAGAAATGATGCCCGTGGTTGACAAGCCGTTAATTCAATATGCGGCGGAAGAAGCGGTGGCAGCAGGTTGTGATCAACTGATCTTTGTCACCAGCTATACCAAACGGGCGATTGAAGATCATTTCGATAAGAATTATGAGTTGGAAACGCGTTTGGCGCAAAAAGGTAAGCAAGAGATGCTCGATATCGTGCAGGATATTTTACCCAAAGGGGTATCGTGTGTGTATGTGCGTCAAGCTGAAGCGCTGGGTTTAGGGCATGCGGTATTATGTGCCAAGGATGTGGTGGGGCAGGAACCTTTTGCGGTGATATTGGCCGATGATTTGGTCGATGGTCATGGCACTTCATGCTTAAGCCAAATGAATGCGTTTTATGAAAAGGCCGGCTGCAGTGTCTTAGGTGTGGAAACCGTGAATCGTGAAGAAACCGATAAATATGGCATCGTCAGTTGTACGCCCTTTTCAGAAAGGGTGAGCAAAATTCAGCAAATTGTGGAAAAACCGCAGCCCGCTGAAGCACCGTCGGATCTCGCGGTGATTGGGCGTTATGTATTAACACCAAGAATTTTTGATTTACTCGAGCATGCTGAGGTGGGTGCTGGTGGAGAAATACAATTGACCGATGCGATTGCTCAGTTGCTTGATTACGAAACGGTGTTTGCTTATGAATTTAAGGGTAGCCGCTATGATTGTGGCAGTAAACTTGGTTATTTAAAAGCCACCGTGGAATACGGTTTAAAACATAGCGAATTGCGTGAGCAATTTGGTCAGTATTTAGCGAAATTTCAAGCCAGTAATCAATTCGGTAGCAGTCAGTGAGTGTGCCAACAATCGATGCATTTGTCGGTAATACACCGTTGGTTAGATTACAGCGCTTGCCTGGCCAGACCAATAATCAGGTGTATGTGAAATTAGAGGGTAATAACCCCGCCGGTTCGGTGAAAGATCGGCCCGCGTTAAGCATGATAAAGCAGGCAGAAGCGAGGGGGGAAATTAGCCCTGGCGATACTTTAATTGAGGCGACTAGCGGCAATACCGGCATTGCATTGGCGCTGGTGGCGGCCATTAAGGGATATACAATGACGCTGATCATGCCCGAGCACATGAGTGTGGAGCGCCGTAGTGCCATGTATGCCTATGGCGCCAACATTATTTTGGTCAGTCGTGAGGCGGGGATGGAGGGTGCTCGAGATTTAGCCTTACAAATGCAGGCGCAAGGCAAAGGGAAAGTACTGGATCAATTCGCTAACCCGGATAATCCATTGGCACATTATGAGGGGACTGGCCCTGAAATTTGGCGAGACACTCAGCAGCGGGTGACCCACTTTGTGAGCGCCATGGGAACAACCGGGACGATTATGGGAACGTCTCGTTTTTTGAAAGAGCAAAATTCAGCCATCCAAGTTGTCGGCGTGCAGCCTGAAGCGGGGGCGAATATTCCAGGTATTCGGCGTTGGCCAGCGGCCTACTTACCTAAAATTTTTGAAGCCAGGCGGGTTGATCAAACCATTGAGGTTAGTCAGCCGCAGGCGGAGCAGACGACGCGTGCGCTGGCCAGTCAAGAAGGCATTTTTGCGGGCATTTCTTCGGGAGGAGCGGTAGCCGCAGCATTAACTTTATCGAAAATGCTGGAAAATGCCCACATTGTTGTCATTATTTGCGATCGCGGCGATCGTTATTTGTCCACTCATGTATTTTCAACTGAATGAATCCTATTTTTGTTTTTGATATTGAAACCATACCTGATGTAGAGGGTGCTCGTCGACTTGGTCAATTGCATGGCCTGTCAGATGAAGAGGTGGCACAAGTGATGTTTCATCAACGACGGCAAGAAACTGGTTCTTCTGAGTTTTTGCGTCATCACTTGCATAAAATAATAGCGATTGCTGTTGTTTTACGATTAAACGACAAACTCAAAGTTTGGTCGTTGGGTACATTAGACTCCGACGAAACAGAACTTGTACAGCGTTTTTTTGAGGGATTACAGCGTTATACGCCAACCTTGGTTTCCTGGAATGGAGCCGGTTTTGATTTGCCGGTATTGCATTATCGATCTTTAATTCACGGAATTGCCGCGCCACGCTATTGGGATATGGGGGAGGATAATCGTGATTTTAAGTGGAATAATTATCTCAGTCGATTTCACTGGCGACATATGGATATGATGGACATTTTGGCGGGTTTTCAACCCAGAGCGAATGCACCATTGGATGAGATTGCTTGTTTGCTAGGTTTGCCTGGGAAAATGGGCATGAGTGGCGCTAAAGTGTGGGAATCTTATTTGGCCGGTGAGCTGCAAAGTATTCGAGAATATTGTGAGACCGACGTGATTAATACCTATTTGGTATTTTTGCGGTTTCAGCTCATTCGCGGACAGCTTGATCAGGCACAATATCAAGTAGAATGTCAGCGGTTAAAAGACAATCTAGCGAAAGAAAATAAGCCCCATTTGAGTGAATTTTTAACCGATTGGAATGCCAGCGTTTGATAAAAGCAGTGATTAATCGTGCATAAAAAAAGTCAATCTGACGAACTTTTCTTGGTCCAAATTGATTCATTATCGCACGATGGGAGAGGGGTTGCCCATCGAGATGGCAAAGCGGTGTTTATTGATGGCGTGTTACCTGGTGAGCAGGTACGTTTTCATTACACGCGCCGGAAGAAGTCATTTGATGAGGGGGAAGTGAAAGAAATTGTAACGGTATCGAAGCAGCGGGTGACCCCTAGATGCGAGCATTTTGGGGTGTGTGGTGGTTGCCGTTTGCAACACTTGTCGAGTTCAATGCAAATTACCTTGAAGCAAGATATTTTATTAAATAACTTGCAACGTATTGGTCATGTGACCCCTGAAAAAATCTTGCCACCGTTGCTGGGTGAGTCGTGGGGTTATCGGCAGAAAGCGCGCTTAGGCGTTAAATATGTTTTTAAAAAAGAAAAATTATTAGTTGGCTTTAGAGAAAGGCAAGGTCGTTATTTAGCAGACATAAGCCAGTGCCATGTTTTGCATCCTTCGGTAGGGCAGGGGCTGCAAGCCTTGGCGGATTTAATTCGCCGGTTATCTATTTATCAGCAAATTCCTCAAGTGGAAATGGCGATTGGTGATCAGCAGGTCGCCTTGATTTTTCGCCATCTTGCTCCGTTAACCGATGAGGATTTGCAACAATTGCGCGCTTACAGCGAGCAACACCATTTTGTGATTTATCTACAGTCAGGGGGGCCGAAAACAATACAGCAATTTTGGCCATCCAATGCGTCTGCATTATGTTATAAAATTGCGAATTTTGATGTGCAGCTTGATTTTTTACCCGGTGATTTTACGCAGGTCAACTCGTTAATGAATAACCATATGGTTGATCAGGCAATGCAGTTGTTGGCGCCTAATGATACCGATCGAATTCTGGAATTGTTTTGTGGTTTGGGGAATTTTAGTTTGCCTATCGCGACAAAAGCTGGCCATGTGATCGCGGTGGAGGGAGAGGCGCAATTAATACAGCGAGCGCATCACAATGCGAAAGCTAATGGGATAACTAATATCGAATTTTTTACTCATGACCTAACGGCAGATTTTTCTGGGGTGTCTTGGGGCCAGCAGGTGTTTGATAAAATGCTGATCGATCCGCCAAGAAGTGGTGCATTACATGTTGCGCAGCAGCTGTGTGTATTAAAACCAAAGCGTTTGGTTTATGTGTCTTGCAACCCAGCTACCTTAGCTCGCGATGCGGCGGAAATTGTACACAGGCAAGGCTATCGTTTAACCTCGGTGGGCGTAATCGATATGTTCCCGCATACGGCCCATATGGAGTCCATGGCTGTTTTTGAGCGGTAATAAAAAAGGCCCTGATCAGGGCCTTTTTTATTACTAATGCGCTGATGAGTATTATTTAATCATTGTTCCCCATAATACCTAAAATGGCCAATAAAGAAACAAATAGATTGTAAATGGTTATGTATAAGGTAACGGTAGCCATGACATAGTTGGTTTCGCCACCATGAATGATTTGGCTGGTTTCATATAGAATCAGGCCTGACATCAGCAATATAAACATGGCCGATACTGCCAGTGATAGGCCGGGTATTGAGAACAGAATCGCACCAAGTCCCGCGAGGAAGGCAACTAAAATGCCAACCATCAAGAAACCACCCATGAAACTAAAGTCTTTGCGTGTGGTTAAGGCATAGGCTGACAAGCCTAAAAAGATGGCACCGGTGCCAGCCATGGCCATCATAACTACTTGCCCGCCATTGGGCAGACTCAGGTAAGATGAAATAATTGGCCCTAGGGTATAGCCCATAAAACCTGTCAGAGCAAAGACAGAAGGTAAAGCCCAGACGGTATTCCGCATTTTAGCCGTTAAAAAAAACAGGCCAAAAAATCCGAGTAAGGTTAAAATTAAGCCGGGGTGTGACCAGTTAAACATGACACCGGCCCCAGCGATGGCTGCACTCCATAATAACGTTATGGAAAGCAAGGTATAGGTGTTACGAATAACTTTATTGGTACTTAATACCGAAGCAGCAGAAGAGTTGGTAATTGTATTTGCATTTTGGTTCATAACTTTCTAAATAATCCTCATATATCCAAAGTGTATTGAGTAAGACTAATGACCATTTGCTAAGTTCACAGCCTATCATTTCGCTTAGTAAATTCAACACTCTGATAATTCAGTAGATAAGTCGATTTTAAAATGTTAGCATGCGCCACCTTACAGCGGGCACATGCCTATTCCTTAACATGGGGTTTTTATGGCTGTAATTCAAGACCCGTTTAATGAGTTACAATTTGTACTTGATCTTTGTACTCGATATTAGGCATACTTGCCCTGTAGGAAATAAAAATGAGCACCTTTTAAGCATAAAGGCGTGTTCACAACATAAGCGCGGGAGAGGTGGCTGAGTGGTCGAAAGCGGCGGTCTTGAAAACCGTTGACCGGAAACGGTCCGGGGGTTCGAATCCCTCCCTCTCCGCCAATACAGTCACAGTATCAAAGCAATTCTCCCGCAATTAATAATAAGAACCTAATTATAAAAAAAACAATTTGTAGGGGGGTGGGCTGTGGCATCAGTTCTTGTATTTTCTTCGTATCCGTTATTTCGTATTGGTTTAGTTAAAGCCTTAGAGGGGCTGCCAGATATTTCCATTGTTGGGGCATGTGATCCTGATCCAGAAGCGGCAGCGCTAGATTTTTTTCAAAAAAATCCGGCGGATGTGTTGGTATTGGATATGTGTATCATGAAAGGCGAGTATTTTGATCTGGTTCGGCGTATAAAAGAGATTAATTCAGGCATTAAAATTATTATGTTGGCGGCCCAGAATAAAGAGCCGATTCCAACGCGGTTTTTAAAAGCCGGTGTGGACGCTTACCTCACATATCGGACAGATGTGGATGAAGTCAGTAAAGCCATCGCTGAAGTACAGCAGGGAAACCAGTATATTGGTTGTGATTGTGTACAAACACATGCGCTAAACCGAGTGGCAGGTCCGCTTGTGGAGTCGCCGGTAGCGGTATTATCCGAGCGGGAGCTACAGGTGATGATGATGATTATTGCCGGGCAGCGAGTGGCCGCGATTTCAAATTCACTGAGTATTAGTCCTAAAACGATTAATACCTATCGATACCGGCTGTTTGCTAAGCTCGATGTTGATAGTGACGTGTCGCTGACGTTGTTAGCCATTCGGCACGGCTTGATAGAGGCATGATAAAATAGAGGTAATTTCGATTGGTTGACGTTGTCATCGGCGTCAATCAGTCGAGCATTATTTTTCATGATTGATCAAATTTGCTTAGCAATCAGTGGCAAAATGTATTGTCAATGGCTTGAGAAAAGCGCTGGTGTGCAGTATCGACTTGAGATTTATACGGTATGGTGCCGCAAGTTTTGCAGAGTGATGTTTTTACGTAATGTGTAAAATGTATGTCTGAAATCACCCCCCGTGTTGTATTTCTCATGGGGCCAACCGCCTCAGGTAAGACGGATTTAGCCATTGAGCTTACCCAGCAGTTGCCATTCGAAATTATTAGTGTTGATTCAGCGTTGGTATACCGTGGTATGGATATTGGTACCTCGAAACCCCATCGTCAGTTAATCGAAAGCATTCCTCATCATCTCATTGATATTTGTGATCCGAGTGAGGCGTACTCCGCTTCGCAGTTTAGCGTAGACGCGTTATCGCTCATTCAATCAATTATTCATCGGCAAAAAATTCCGTTACTCGTTGGGGGGACGATGCTCTATTTTCGGGCGTTGCAATATGGGCTTTCTGATTTACCATCCGCGGCCCCTGAGTTGAGGCACCGTATTGATGAGCAAGCGCAGCAATTGGGTTGGCAGGCGATGCATCAACGCCTGCGTCATATTGATCCTGACGCCGCTGAACGTATTCATCCGAATGATTCACAGCGCATACAGCGTGCTTTGGAAGTTTATGAGCTCACTGGCCAAGCGATGACGGATTATTGGAAAAAACAAAAACGAGAAAATTTTCCTTTTGATTTGTTTAAAATAGCACTCTATCCAGAAGATCGGCAGTTACTTCATAAAGCTATTAACCAGCGTTTTGAAATAATGCTGGAAGAGGGGTTGGTCAACGAAGTCAAAGGATTCTATGAGCGAGGTGATTTAAATTTAAATATGCCGTCCATGCGGGCCGTGGGATATCGTCAAATTTGGCAATATTTTGAACAAAAATTAAACTTTCAGGCAATGAAAGCCAAAGCCATGGCGGCCACGCGTCAGTTGGCAAAAAGACAATTAACGCGACTACGTGCTGAGCAGGATGTCACTTGGTTTTCAATGCAAGACAAAAAACTTTTAGATCAAATCTTGAAAAGCCTTGAAAAAATCCCAATATAAGCCCACACTCCATACATCAGAGTCACTGTCATTAAATTTAGCTCGGTTTAGGCTTTCGGGAGTGAGGGTTAAGCGTTTGATATCAAAACTCAATGTTTGGCTAGGTATGTGGATATCAGCGTGCCGGATAATGGCCCGTGTTGGCATTTAGCTTTTGATAGCGGTGGTGGATGGGGTATACAAGTAAGGTGTGATTCTAATCAATGACCTTTTCCTTTTTACGGTTTATTATGGGTGATTTGTGTTGCTACTATAAGTTACCTACGCCGAGATAGATCTTTTGTTTTTATGCATTATAATGAATGAGATTGTCAATGGTGCGAGTTCAACGATGTCTCATTAGAAAGATATCAGGTAGGTATGACAATAATTAAGTTTAAATTTGCAATTGTTTATCCTATACTCAGCGACGTGATTGCTTTGTATCGCATGATACACAGTAATCATCCGCTGTCGTCATTGTAGTTTAGCTAATCATGGATGAGTGATATTGTCCGTCAGTTGGTGTTCTGTAGGCAATTTAGATGGCTATGATGATTAGATTCGGTGTGAAGTGAAATTCTATGTCCTGTTTAGAAAAGCAGCGTGTTCGGGATAGGCCGAGTTACCTAATGGCTTATCCTGCGAATATTTGTCGATAGAATGTAGTGGGCGGTTTTTTATTCAATGTTCGTTATATCAGTGACTGGATTTAACAGGTATAAGCGAGTGCATCGCTAGGCTGGGTAAATCGGCTGAGTAGCGAGAGTAATTAACCGATTTTGAAATCAGCGGTTTGATTTATGGCCGTTATGCAGAAAAATAATTAATTAAAAAAGGAGATGAAACATGTCAAAAGGGCAGACATTACAAGACCCTTTCTTGAATATGCTACGGAAGGAAAAAATACCTGTTTCTATCTATCTGGTGAATGGCATTAAATTGCAGGGGCAAATAGATTCATTCGATCAATTTGTTGTTTTGCTGAAGAATAGTGTGAGCCAAATGGTATATAAGCATGCTATTTCTACTGTTGTGCCCTCTAGAAATGTGAAATTAACAAATCCTGATGAATTATCATCTGAATCGGATAGCTAATTGTCGTTTGGTGGTGAAGTTTGTTTGAGCGCCCGGAAGGCGGTGAAATTGCGATTGTTGTTCACCTCAATATTGGGCCGAACCCTGATCGGGATATGGGTGAATTCGAAGAGCTAGTAGCCTCGGCTGGTGCGAAAACCGTTGCGACGGTTTTAGGTGCGCGCTCTGTGCCAGATCCGAAATATTTTATCGGTAAGGGGAAAGCCGAGGAACTGGTTGATTTGGTTTTGAGTACTCACGCTGAGTTGGTGATATTTGATCATATTTTATCGCCAGCCCAGGAGCGTAATTTGGAGCAACGGTTAAAATGCCGAGTCCTTGATCGGACGGGCCTTATCCTTGACATTTTTGCTCAACGTGCCCGCTCATTTGAAGGTAAACTTCAGGTTGAATTGGCGCAATTAAAACACTTATCGACGCGCTTGATCCGTGGCTGGACTCACTTGGAACGGCAAAAAGGTGGCATTGGTTTGCGCGGACCCGGTGAAACGCAGCTTGAAGTCGATAAGCGGCTGATCGCACAACGCATGAAGTACATCACTAAGCGCTTAGAAAAAGTCCGCCGGCAACGGCAGCAAGGGCGCCGTTCACGTCAAAAAGTATCGTTACCTACCGTGGCTTTAGTCGGTTACACTAATGTCGGAAAATCCACGTTGTTTAATCAGTTATGCCGGGCTAATGTCTATACAGCGGATCAGTTGTTCGCCACCCTGGATTCAACTTTGCGTCGTGTCGATTTTGGTGATGCGGGTCCGGCGATATTGGTAGATACAGTGGGTTTTTTGAAGCAATTACCTCATGATTTAATCGCTGCTTTTCGTTCAACATTAGAAGAGACCGTAGAAAGTAGCTTACTGCTTCACGTGATTGACGCGACGTCAGATGATCGCGGTGTGCGTGTTGAACAGGTAAACTCGGTATTAAAAGAAATGGGGGCCGGAGAGATACCTCAAATCGAAATTTATAATAAAATCGATGGCCTATATGAGTGTATGCCCCGCTGTGACGAAGATGAAAATGGTCAGGTGAAGCGCATTTGGTTATCAGCAAAGACGGGCGAAGGTGTGGATTTAATTCCTCAGGTTTTGCGGCGTTATTTTGGTTGTCGATTGGTACAGACTTGGGTTAAGGTATTGCCGGAGCAAGGCCGCTTACGCGCTCAATTGTATGGGCTGGGAGCGGTTGCTCAAGAAAAATCATTGAATGATGGGGGGTATCTGTTAGAAATTAACCTGCAACAGCAAACACTGGACAACTTTGCTCAGGAAGGTATGATCGTCATTGATGATGTGCTGTTTGGTAATGGGCATTTACTTGCAGGTGCCGGTTAAGGCGCATAGAATTCAAATAGCTCGCTCGCATTTTTGAAGATGTATGTGATTGTTAATAGATCGGTACAGTACAGTCAAGAAAGCTGCGGTAAACACATGGTATAAACATTAATCTAAGATGGAGTAGCGAATGGCCTGGAATGAACCTGGTGGTTCTGGCGATAAGGACCCATGGGGTAATCGAGATAGAAAAGACCAAGGTCCCCCAGATCTGGATGAAGTGGTAAAAAAAATACAAGCTAAGGTGACCAGCCTCTTCGGTGGTAAGGGGGGTGGTGCTAGCGGTGGTGGCCCTTCTAGCGGCAGTCGCGGTAGTCTTATTCTTGTTGCGGGTGCCGTTGCCATTGGTTTTGTGGTTTGGGTGTTATCGGGAATTTATATTGTCGAGCCGGCAGAGCGGGGTGTCGTGTTGCGGTTTGGTCAATATGTGGATACGACCAGCTCAGGTCCTCATTGGCATATTCCATACCCATTTGAGCGTGTTGAGATTGTTGATGTTGATCAAAGCCGGAATGTGGAAATAGGTTATCGATCCAGCAATGCGCGTGAATCCACATCCGTGCCTCAGGAAGCTTTGATGTTAACTCAGGATGAGAATATTGTTGATATTGAGTTTGCCGTACAGTATCGAGTGAAAGAGGCAAGAGACTATCTATTCAGCGTGAGAGATCCTGATGCGACGTTGCGGCAAGCCACTGAAGCGGCGGTTCGATCGGCGATTGGGCGCAGTAAGATGGATTTTGTGTTAACCCAGGGACAGAGTGAAATCGCTGATCAAATTGAAACCTTGATGCAGAAAATTTTGGATCTCTATCAAACCGGTTTGTTGGTTACCAGTGTTAACTTGCAGAGCGCTCAACCGCCTGAAGAAGTGAAGGGGGCATTTGATGATGCGATCAAGGCGCGGGAAGATAAACAGCGCTTAATTAATGATGCAGAAGCCTATGCCAATGATATTATTCCGAAAGCGCGTGGTAATGCCGCTCGCCAACTTGAGGAAGCCAATGGCTATAAAGAGCGTGTGATTGCTCAGGCTGAAGGTGAGGCCAGTCGTTTTTCTCAGTTATACGCAGAATACAAAAAAGCGCCAGATGTGACTCGCCAGCGGCTTTACATTGAAACGGTGGAGAGTGTCATGGCTAATGTGAGCAAGGTAATGTTAGATGTGGAAGGTGGTAACAATTTGCTATATTTGCCGCTGGATAAATTTATGTCATCTGCTCATGCTTCAAGCAACGTGGTGCCTGTCGTTCCACCGTTTCTTCAGTCTGATCAAACCGTAAGCCGTAGCTCGGAAGCGAGGCCTCGGGTGCGGGATAATCTACGTAGTCGGGAGCGATAATCATGGAACGTATTTTAAATAATTTACGACTGATCGGGGTGGCTTTAGCTGTTGTTGTCGTGGTCGGTTCTTTTTCATTGTTTACCGTTGATGAGCGGGAAAAGGTGATCAAGTTTCGTCTGGGAAAAATTGTCAAGTCTGACTATGAGCCCGGTTTGCACTTCAAGATCCCTCTCATTCACAATATACGTAAATTTGACGGTCGTATTTTGACGGTGGATGCCGAGCCAGAAGAATTTTTAACGAGTGAAAAGAAAAATGTCATTGTTGATTCGTTCGTCAAGTGGCGTATTGTGAATGTGGCTGAATATTATAAGTCCATGGGAGGGGATGAGCGCAGAGCCTCGCTTCGTATATCACAAATTACCAAGGATGGTTTACGGAATGAGTTTGGTAAACGAACTATCCAGGAGGCCGTATCGGGAGAGCGTGCGCAAATTATGAATAATTTAGCCATTACCGTATCCAAACAACTGGCTGAATTTGGGATTGATGTGGTTGACGTTCGTATTAAGCGCATCGATTTGCCTCGTGATGTAAGTAATTCGGTGTACTTACGTATGGAAGCGGAACGTGGCCGGGTGGCAAAAGATTTTCGCTCTCGCGGTTCAGAAGAAGCCGAGCGTATTCGTGCCGATGCCGACCGACAGCGTGAAGTGCTCATTGCCGAAGGGTATCGTGATGCGGAACAAATTAAAGGGATTGGTGATGCGCGGTCGGCGAAAATTTATGCAGATGCTTATAATGCCGATGCCGAGTTTTATGCTTTTCACCGAAGTTTGAATGCCTATCGAACATCATTTAAGAGTAAAAGTGATGTGTTCGTTATTGAGCCGAATACCGAATTTTTTAGGTATTTTTCAACACCGAAAGGCATGGATGAGAATACCGAGTAACATGCTTTTTGTTGCGGCATCCTTTTAAAAAAGATCGGGCCGGTGGCCCGATCTTTTTTGTGGTCAGTCGTATGATTGCTGAGAACGAATAATGTGGCACGAACTATGGGTGGCGACCGCGTTAATACTGGTGCTTGAAGGATTGATTCCTTTTATCAACCCGGACTTAATGCGCAATGCGTTAATCACAATGGCGCAGCTGGACAATACCTCCTTACGGTATGGTGGATTGGTCAGTATGTTATTAGGTTTGGCGATACTGTATGCGGTTAATTAAGCGGCGTGATATCGCTGGTGAAGGCCTGGATGCGACTTAGGAATGAGAATTTAAGCGGCGTACTCAAATTTTTATTCCCTTAAAATTGACGGTTAACCGCGTTCAATACATTCGCTTCTTCATCATTAAGAATTAAGGTCTATTCATGGCACAAAAGGATCGTTGGTTACTTCCTGAAGGTATTGAGGACTTATTACCTGAACAAGCGACCCGACTCGAAAAATTACGCCGGGCTTTGTTAGATACTTTTAGCGGTTGGGGGTATGAATTAGTTATTCCATCACTGGTGGAGTATCTGGACTCGCTATACGTGGGAGCGGGTAATGATCTTGGTTTGCAAACTTTCAAGTTAATTGATCAATTGACGGGCCGCTTGATGGGATTGCGAGCCGATATGACCCCTCAGGTTGCACGTATTGATAACCACCGTTTAAAAAGGGATCACCCGGTTCGCTTATGTTATTACGGGGCGGTGTTATTAACCCAGGTGCGAGAACTGGGTGGCTCACGTTGCCCGTTGCAGGTGGGAGCTGAATTGTTTGGTCATCGAGGGGTAGAAAGTGATATTGAAATTCTACAACTGATGATCGAGGCGATGAAAATCACCGGCATTGAACGGCCTTATATTGATTTAGGCCATGTCGCTATTTTTCGGGGCCTGGTTCGACAGGCGGATTTATCGGAGGCGCTTGAAAAATCGTTGTTTGATGCCTTGCAACGTAAAGCGAAACCGGAAATACACGTGTTATTGACCCAGGTAAAATCCAGGGGGGTTGCGTCGATGCTTGAGTGTCTTGCAGACCTCAATGGGGAAGGCGATGTCTTGCTTGAAGCTCAAAAAATATTATCGCCAGCCTGTGATGAAGTTCATGTTGCCCTCGAAAATTTACAAAATATTGCCTTAATGTTAGCGCAGCAAGAACCACAGGTGACCATTCATTTTGACCTGGCCGAGTTACGCGGTTATCGTTATCACACGGATGTGGTATTTTCAGCCTATGTGCCAGGTTTTGGGCAAGCGGTGGCGCAAGGGGGGCGTTATGATGATATTGGCTTAGAGTTTGGTCGCGCCCGTGCTGCTACCGGTTTTAGTCTAGATTTACGTGCTTTGCTGGCGCATGTGGAAGTCCCTTTCGATGTCGCTAAAACCGTTTATGCGCCGTTGCATGATGATCCTCAATTAAAAATATCAATCAAAGAATTACGTCAGCAGGGTTATCGTGTGATTGTTGAATTGCCTGGTCAAAAAGGGAGGGCAGAAGAATTATGCTGTCAATATCGATTAGTGAATAGCAATAACGATTGGGTTTTGCAAGCAGTAGAGAAATCATTATATGTCTAAGAATATTGTCGTTGTAGGTACCCAATGGGGAGATGAAGGAAAGGGTAAAATTGTTGATCTTTTGACCGAGCAAGTGGATGCTGTGGTGCGTTATCAAGGGGGGCATAACGCGGGGCATACGTTAGTTGTCGGTGATAAAAAGACCGTGCTGCATTTGATCCCCTCAGGCATATTGCGCGACAATGTACAGTGTTTCATTGGTAATGGGGTGGTCCTTTCCCTTAAGGACTTGCTTGATGAAATGCGCATGCTTGAAGAAAATGGCGTGCCGGTGACTGAACGGTTAAAAATAAGTTCAGCGTGCCCATTAATTCTCGATTATCACGTCAAATTAGATCAGGCGCGTGAACAGGCGCGAGGTAAGGCGGCCATTGGTACCACGGGTCGAGGCATTGGGCCAGCCTACGAAGATAAAGTGGCACGTCGTGCCTTACGTTTAGCGGATATATTTCACCGGGAACGGTTTTCAGCTAAATTAGGTGAGGTGCTTGATTACCATAATTTTGTATTGAAAAATTATTATAAAACCGAGACGGTGGATTTTCAGAAAGTGCTGGATGATACGCTGGCTTTTCAGGAAATGATTGCACCGCTTATCGGAGATATTCCAGAAATACTTGATCAATATCAGCAAGACAATAAAAGCGTATTATTTGAAGGGGCACAAGGGACTTTATTGGATGTTGATCATGGCACCTATCCCTTCGTGACGTCTTCTAATACGACAGCCGGTGGGGCGACCTGTGGTAGTGGTGTCGGTCCACTCTACGTGAATTATGTGCTGGGAATTACCAAGGCGTATACAACACGCGTCGGAGCGGGTCCTTTTCCCACGGAACTGCATGATGAAATTGGTGAGCATTTAGCCACCCAGGGGCATGAGTTTGGCTCAACCACTGGGCGGCCTCGTCGCTGTGGCTGGTTTGATGCGGTGGCATTAAGGCGTTCCATTCAGCTCAATGGTGTCTCGGAATTATGTATCACCAAACTGGATGTATTGGATCACTTGGATTCGATACAGATTTGTGTTGGCTATCAGCGTGATAATCAGGTGGTGACAGGACCTCCGGTGGGTGCCGAAGCCTATGAGCATTGCCAACCTGTTTATGAAGAAATGCCTGGCTGGAAATCGTCAACTGTCGGTGCGACCGAATTTAATGCCTTGCCGGCGAATGCCCAAGCGTATTTGCGGAAAATTGAAAGCGTGACTCAAACAAGCATTGCGCTGGTTTCCACCGGACCTGAGCGGAATCAAACAATGATACTCAGTGATATTTATTCATTACGTGGTTAGCGCATGAGCCGACACAAGGCATCGTCTACACCCAATCGGGGGTTGAACCCTCTATTAAACAGGGCCTTGTCGTTCACTGAGGTATTTTGAAATAAGCTGATGCAAGTGTTGAGAAGAAACAGCAAAACATTTTATATCATTGGTGCCGAGGAGAGGACTCGAACCTCCATGGAGTTACCTCCACTAGCACCTGAAGCTAGCGTGTCTACCAATTTCACCACCTCGGCTTTTGATATTATCCAAAGCATGCACTTTACCGAGAGAGAGTTTATTTGTCAATGAAGAAGAAAAGGTTTAAGGATGATCCTTTTGCCGGTCGCGAATCAGAAAACTATGAGAGGCCGATTCCCAGCCGGGAGTTTATTGCAGAAAAACTCAGCCAAACAGGAAGATTATTCACCTTTAAAAAACTGGCGGTGGCGTTACAGCTCAGTGACGAGGTGGATTTAGATGCATTGAAGCGCCGCTTGCGAGCGATGGAGCGGGACGGTCAATTAATTCGTAACCGTCGTGGTGAATTTGGCTTAGTCAAGAAAATGGACTTGATTAAGGGGCGGGTGATTGGTCATGCGGATGGCTTTGGTTTTTTGGTGCCAGATGATGGAAGTAATGATTTGTTCATTTCTGGCCAACGCATGCGTGGTTTATTACATGGCGATCGAATTGTTGCCAGGGTGGCCGGTATTGACCGACGTGGCCGGCGAGAAGGGGCGCCCGTCGAAGTATTGGAGCGTGCCAATACCCATATTGTCGGGCGTTTTCGTGCGGAACATGAGGTTGGTTTTGTGGCTTCTAGCAATAAAAAAATTACGCAAGACGTGTTAATCCCGGCGGAGCATCGCGGTGCCGCAAAAGATGGTCAGATTGTGGTGGCTGAGATACTCGAACAACCGACCTGGCGTGCCCAGCCCGTTGGACGCATTGATGAAGTGCTTGGGGATCATTTAGCCCCAGGCATGGAGATTGACATGGCGATTCGCTCGTATGAAATTCCCAACGAGTGGCCAGAAGCCGTGCAGGCTCAAATTAAAAATTTCACCACTTCAGTTTCTGAGCAGGAAATGGCTGGGCGCGAAGATCTGCGTCATTTGCCACTGGTGACCATTGATGGTGAAGATGCTCGGGATTTCGATGATGCCGTGTATGCTGAGCGTAAGGGAAAAGGTTGGCGTTTGTTAGTGGCGATTGCCGATGTTTCCCATTATGTGAAGCCAGCCAGCGCACTCGATGAGGAAGCGCTGACCCGAGGCAACTCGGTCTATTTTCCAGAGCGTGTGGTTCCCATGCTCCCCGAAATTTTATCCAACGAATTGTGCTCTCTTAAACCGCATGTGGATCGCCTTTGTTTGGTGTGCGAGATGATGATTTCGCATGTCGGAACCGTACGGCAGTATCGCTTTTTTGATGGGGTCATGCGTTCTGCCCAACGATTTACCTATAATCAGGTGGCGGCTATTTTACAAGAAAATGATAAGCCACTTCGAAAACAGTATACGACGTTGGTGCCTCATTTAGAGGTACTTTATGATTTGTATCAGATGTTATTGATGCGTCGTGAACGGCGCGGCACCATCGAATTTGAAACGACTGAAACCCAGATTGTCTTCGGTGAAAATAAAAAAATAGATCGCATTGTACCCGTCGTTAGAAATGACGCACACCGGCTCATTGAGGAATGCATGATCGCGGCCAATGTGGCGGCGGCGGATTATTTGGCCGTTAATGAAGTGCCTGCTTTATATCGAATTCATAACCCGCCGACCGAAGAAAAACTCACCGACGTGAGGGCTTTTTTAAAAGAGTTTGGATTGCGCTTTGGTGGGCGCAAGAATACCGAACCCAAACATTATCGAAAATTACTTGAAAGCATACGGGAGCGCCCCGATGCCCGCCTGATAGAGCTGGTGTTGCTTAGGAGTTTAAGTCAGGCGGTTTACTGTTCCAATAATAGCGGGCATTTTGGCTTGGCCTTTGATGCTTATACCCATTTTACCTCACCGATTAGGCGTTATCCTGATCTGTTGGTGCATCGGGCGATCCGCCGTTTAATTTCCCATGAAAAGAAATATCATTATTCCACCGAAGATATTGATAAAGTGGGTGAACATTGTTCCATGACTGAGCGCCGTGCCGATGATGCGACTCGGGATGTGGTTGACTGGTTGAAATGTGAATACATGCAAGACAAAGTTGGGGAAAGCTTTGCTGGTCGTATTTCTACCGTGACCAGCTTTGGTATCTTTGTTGAATTAAATGATATCTATGTTGAGGGTTTGGTGCATGTCACTGCATTAGGTAGCGATTATTTTCACTTTGATGCGGCCAAACATCGGCTCAGTGGGGAACGTACAGGTCAGGCATTTCAGTTATCAGATCCTGTGCAGATTAAAGTGGTGCGGGTGAACCTGGAAGATAAAAAAATCGATTTTGAATTGGTCACTTCTTCTCGCAAAAAAGCCAGACGAAAATGACGCATTTTGTCTATGGTTTGCATTCAGCATTGGCCACGCTTGAGCAAGCGCCGGCTTCGATTCAAGAGATTTGGCTGCAACGCCAACCGCCAAAAAGCAAAAATACCCGACTCAATCAAATCTTGCAGTTAGCCGAAAAAAATCAATGCCGAGTGATTTGGAAAGACAAGCAGGATATCGACCGTCACACCAAGCAAGCGACCCATCAAGGTGTGTTAGTTTTTTGTGATGAACCCACGGCGTTGAGCGAGATTTATTTAAAACAATTGTTGCCAACATTGACAACCGCTCCATTATTGCTGATTTTAGATGGTGTCCAAGATCCTCATAACTTGGGGGCCTGCTTACGTACCGCGTTAGGGGCAGGGGTCGATGCTGTTATTGCACCGAAGCACCGGGCTGTCGGTATGACTGGTACGGTGAGAAAAGTGGCGTGTGGTGCCGCCGAGCATGTACCGTTTATTCAAGTGACCAACCTGGTGCGATGTATGGAATGGCTAAAACAACAAGGGGTGTGGATCACGGGTGCAAGTTTGGATACCGAGACAAACCTGTATGACATCGATTTTCGTGTCCCTTGCGCGATGGTGATTGGTAGTGAGGGGAAAGGCGCCCGTCATCTAACCTTAAAACACTGTGATTATTTGGCGAAAATCCCGATGGGGCATCAATTAGCGAGCCTGAATGCGTCGGTTGCATCTGGCGTATTTTTGTTCGAAGCGGTGCGCCAACGGCAATGATCTGCGGATAGTTTTGCGGTAAAATAATGTTCAATCGGCTTGAATATATGCGCATTGCAACCGTCGCGTGATGGCGCTACAATAGTCCGCTTTCCTCCATGTTAAGGAGGAGATATGTTTCTCCTTGCTTTACTCTGTCAGTTGATAGGGGAGGCGACTTTATTATCCATAGGGAGCCAAAATGAGACATTATGAAATTATATTTTTAGTTCACCCTGACCAGAGTGAACAAGTCCCTGCCATGGTAGAAAAATACCGCGCTACGATTACCGTGGATGGTGGCCAAGTGCATCGTCTAGAAGATTGGGGCCGCCGCCAATTAGCTTATCCGATCAATAAAATTCATAAAGCACACTATATTCTCATGAATATTGAATGTTCTCAGGCGGTGTTAGATGAACTCACGAGCGCTTTTCGTTTTAATGATGCGGTGCTGAGGAATATGGTGATTCGTTGTAAGGCGGCGGTTACTGAGTCATCAATATTATCGAAAGAAAAAGAAGCCGATGCGACGCCACGGCCGAGTGCGCCAGAAGCCAGTGGCCGTCATGAGAGAAGTGCTGGATAATAATCGCATTGCGCTGAGTGGAACAGCCTATAGTTTACCAGAGATACGTTTTAGTCCAGCGGGCATTCCGATCAGTCGGTTTTTGTTAGAACACCGTTCCGAGCAGGAAGAAGTGACACTGAAACGAGCGGTTTATTGCCGAGTATTAACGATTGCATGCGGTGACGAGTTGGCTGCCATTTTGAAATCTGTACAAGTGGGTACGCCATTAAGCGTCATTGGTTTTCTGAATCGTGCTGTGTCTCGCAAGCACACCTATCAATTAGTGATTCACGCGAAGTCCATTGTGATAGGCTCTCCCGTTAAATCGCCGGCTGGGACGTTGGGTGATCGCTAAATCATCTCTGTGCAACATTCCTTAAATAATAGATAGTTTGGAGTATAAATAATGTCACGTTATTTTCGACGTAGAAAGTTTTGCCGATTTACTGCAGATGGAGTGGTTCAAATTGATTATTTGGATTTGGCAACATTGAGAAACTATATTACAGAAAGCGGGAAAATTGTGCCAAGCCGTATTACCGGCACCAGTGCAAAATATCAGCGTCAGTTGTCTGAGGCCATTAAACGTGCAAGATATATTTCCTTATTACCTTATTCAGACGCCCATTAAGGGATTTTATCGCCTTTACGTTTTGTTGTGAAGGTGGTACCGAATCACAAACGCTGAGTCCCTAGGAGGCTGTACGAAAGCCGGCTGATCGCTACGACCCAAGTTGATTCTATCGAAAGCATACACGGATCAAGTTGGATCGAGCGATAATCGCTACTCTCGGGCAACCTTGCTAGCGAAATAAACTCTTAGCGTCATTTCACTGAAGTGGGGTAACGATGAAAGCAATGGCCACTTTCATTATGCGTGGTCGAGCACAAGCGGCAATGGCGGCCACGGTTTTTGCGGTATTGTCTTTAATTTTGGCACCGTTAAGTTATTTAAGTGCCGCTGTGATTGCCCTCGTTACTTTGCGTAAAGGTGCTTATGATGGACTGTATATCAGCTTCATCGCGGCGCTGGTGATGGCGGTATTGGCCTATGTGATATTAGGCAGTGGGGCGATCGCACTGCTGTTTGTCGTGATGGTGTGGATGCCCGTGTGGGTGTTAGCGGTGGTACTGCGGCGAATGATGCACTTACCGTGGTCAATTTATATTGCAGCAGGCATGGCTTGCATTGTTCCCATCGTGGTGCATGGGATGCTAAATGATCCTGTGGCATGGTGGCTGGAGCAGCTCGCTAA
Source organism: uncultured Chromatiales bacterium (assembly GCA_964442745.1). Lineage (GTDB taxonomy): Bacteria > Pseudomonadota > Gammaproteobacteria > S012-40 > S012-40 > CAYUAI01. The sequence goes on along the minus strand of CAYUAI010000008.1, from coordinate 40,656 downwards.
TATTTTTCAACAAACCCTGCGAGAATCGACGGTGTCTGCCGATCCTGATGATGTTCAGTTAATGTTAGAGATGATTGCATCCTCCATGACGGGTATGGTGGCTGGGGCTGTGTTTGTTAGCTTAATTTGCAGTCTGTTTCTGGGGCGTTGGTGGCAAGCGGCATTATACAATCCCGGTGGGTTTCGTGAAGAATTTGTTTCATTGAAAATGGATCGACGGGTAGCTATTGTCGCGCTAGTCATCATCGTGCTTGCCATGATTATTAGCCATCCGGGTGAACTTTTTTCCGACCTTACGTTTGTTGTTATCACGGCTTGCAGTTTATTCGGGTTGGCTATGGTCCATGATTGGGTGGAAAAAACCCATGCTAATGCAGCATGGTTAGTGGCTATTTATGTCATGCTATTTTTTGTTGCCAAGCCGATGATGGTTTTATTAGCGCTGATTGCGATTTCAGATGCTTGGATGGATTATCGTCGATATTTTGCTAAGCCCGACAAGATGGATTCATAAGCCCTATATTTTGCGCCAGTGTTGGTTATTAAATTACGAAATTCAAGTTTTGGCATGAGGTTATTTTATGGAAGTCATATTAACAGAAAAAGTAAAGAGCTTAGGTTCTATCGGTGATAAGGTGGATGTCAAAGGCGGCTATGGAAGGAATTTTTTGATTCCTAAAGGCATCGCGATTCCGGCGAATAAAAAAAATATTGAGCGATTTGAAGCGCAGCGTGCCGAACTAGAAAAGAAATCGGCCAGTGTGTTAGCGGCAGCGAATGAACGGGCCAGTAAGCTCAGTGAATTGAGTATTGAAATTACCGGCAAAGCGGGTGATGAAGGCAAGCTGTATGGCTCCATCGGTGCGAGAGACGTTGCTGAAGCGATTTCTATTGCTGGTGTTCATGTGAAAAAACATGAAGTACAATTGCCAGATGGACCGTTACGCAATCTTGGTGAGTTCGAGATTTCTTTAAACTTGCATGCCGACGTGACATCCATGGTGAAAATTCTAGTGGTCGCCGCATAACATCAAACGTTGACACCATGGGCATATGAATGATTGATTGAAAAATGAGTTATTGTGTCACATCGTCCTCATCACTCCTTTAGAAGTGGCTTTAAAGCCGCTTCTAAGGAGTATGCACTGAATGGATAATACATTCACTTTGCCTGATTTTTCAAAATCCAACGGCATTAAGAGCGTGGCAACACTTTGCGACGTCTAGCGTTCCAATAAATAGGATTTTGTTATTCTTAGGAATCGACCGATTGTTCATTCCTTAGTTTCTTTTTGGCAGGATCCTGCCACCCGATTAAGTCATGATGTTGCGAGGGGCATATGCCAGATTTAGCCTTTCCTTTTCCCGCTGGAAATGATATTGACGCGGATCAGTTGAAAATTCCGCCCCATTCCGTCGAAGCTGAGCAATCCATTCTCGGTGGTCTCCTGTTAGATAATGATGCTTGGGACCAGATCGCTGATCTCGTTACCGAAGACGATTTTTATCGTTACGATCATCGCTTGATATATCGCGCCATTGTTGCTTTGGTATCTGAAGGAAAACCTTGCGATATTATTACATTGTCTGAAAGCCTAGACAGTGTAAAAGCGTTGGAAAAAGCCGGTGGCTTAGCCTATCTCGGGGCATTGGCAAAGAATATTCCAACGGCCGCTAACATCAAAGCCTATGCGAGCATTGTCAAAGAACGATCCATACTGCGCCAATTGATTAATGTTGGCTCAACCATTACCGATGATGCATTTAATCCAGACGGGCGTTCTAGTGCCGAAATATTGGACAAGGCGGAACAGCAAGTATTTAATATTGCAGAAAGAGGCTCTCGTGGGCGGAAGGGTTTTATTGGTATCAAGGATTTATTAACCAAGGCGGTTGATCGGATTGATTCATTATTTCTACAAGCCAATCCCATCACCGGGGTGCCGACTGGATTCTCGGACTTTGATGAACAAACCTCGGGTTTACAGCACTCGGATCTCGTGATTGTGGCGGGCCGTCCTTCCATGGGTAAAACCACCTTTGCCATGAATATGGCGGAGCATGCGGCGGTCTATGCGGGTTTGCCGGTGGCGGTATTTAGCATGGAAATGCCGGGGGATCAGTTAGCCATGCGGATGATGTCATCCATTGGCCGCATTGATCAGCACAAAGTTCGTACCGGAAAATTAAGTGACGATGACTGGCCTCGTTTGACGAGTGCTGTCGGTATTTTAGCGGAAGCACCGCTATTTATTGATGATACGCCAGCGTTAACGCCTAATGAATTACGTGCGCGTGCACGGCGTTTAGCACGGGAACAAGGCAAACTTGGATTGATTGTTATCGATTATTTACAATTAATGCAAGTGCATGGTGCGCGGGACAATCGCGCTGCCGAAATTTCCGAGATTTCTCGTTCTTTAAAAGCCTTGGCTAAAGAATTAGAAGTACCTGTGGTTGCTTTGTCACAGTTAAATCGAGGCCTAGAACAACGTCCGAATAAACGTCCAGTGATGTCAGATTTACGTGAGTCAGGGGCGATTGAGCAGGATGCGGATGTGATTGTTTTTATCTATCGTGATGAAGTTTATAATCCGGACAGCCCAGATAAAGGCACGGCTGAAATTATTATCGGCAAACAGCGAAATGGACCGATTGGTACCACGCGTTTAACCTTTCTTGGGCAATACACCCGATTTGAGAATTTTATTCAGACGGACTTTGGTGGTGGAGGGCATGAATGATCAGCGCCAATCAGGTGCGCATTGACGTTTCTGCATTGAAGTATAATTTGCAGCGTGTGCGGCAACATGTGCGCCAAGCAAAAATTATCGCGGTCATCAAAGCCAATGCGTATGGGCACGGTATGGTGCGTGTGGCACAAGCATTAAAAGGGGTGGACGCCTTAGCGGTGGCTAACATTGAAGAGGCTATTGCATTACGAAACGTCAATACCAAAGACCGGATTTTAGTATTGCAAGGTTTTATATCAGCGGAGGAACTGTTATTAATTGAGCAGCACCGCTTAGATACCGTCATTCATCATCTGGATCAAATCCGCCTGTTTGAAAAAACCAAATTAGCCAAGCCGGTGGTCGTGTGGTTGAAAATTGATACCGGCATGCATCGACTTGGCATTGACCATTCGGTAAGTTTGTCGGCATTACGCCGAGTGAGTGATTGTCTCAATACCAAGCAGGTGGTGCTGATGTCGCATTTTGCCAGTGCTGATGAGGCCGCTAATCCGTCTACCCAACAACAAATCTTATTATTTACATCTTTATATCAGCCGTTTGGTTTAGCGAGGAGCTTAGCTAATTCAGCGGGTATTTTGGGTTTTCCCAGCAGTCATTTTGATTGGGTGAGGCCCGGTATCATGCTGTATGGGATTAGTCCTTTTCATGGAGGGAATGGTTGCTCACTTGACTTGAGACCGGTCATGACATTGGTGAGTCGGGTGATTGCCATCAATCAGATTAAGTCGGGTGAGTTATTAGGATACGGCGGGACATGGCGAGCGGGCCGAACCACCCATATTGCCGTGGTTGCTATCGGTTATGGTGATGGATATCCCCGGCAGGTAACAAACGGTACTCCGGTGTTAATTCGGCAGCAACGTTTTCCTATTATTGGACGGGTGAGCATGGATATGACCTGTGTTGATATTGGTGAGGCACCGATTCAGGTGGGTGATCCGGTGACGTTATGGGGGGAGGGTTTGCCGGTTGAAGAAATCGCTAATCGAGCCAATACCATTGCTTATGAACTCGTCTGTAAACTCACCCAGCGTGTACAATTTACTTCAATTCATGAAAACGAAAATAATTTATAATTGCACCGAATGTGGTGGGCAATCAGCGAAGTGGGTTGGCCAATGTCCCGATTGTAAGGCGTGGAATACGTTGATCGAGAGCGTCGACCGCAGTAAGGAAAATCGACGCACCCATTCGTTTGAAGGTTACGCCGGCGGCGCGAAGCACCAAAGTGGCGTGCAATTATTATCCGAGGTGCCCAATACCGCAGAGAGCCGGATTTTAACCGGTGTCGGTGAACTTGATCGAGCATTGGGCGGTGGTTTAGTGGCCGGTTCAGTGATCCTTATTGGTGGGGACCCGGGTATTGGTAAATCGACGTTATTATTGCAAAGCTTGATTGCCATGAGCGAACAATTTAAAACGCTGTATGTGACCGGGGAAGAATCGTTACAGCAAGTGCGTATTCGTGCGGATCGATTGCATTTACTGGAGACTTCACTAAAGTTGTTGGCGGAAACGCAAGTCGAGAAAATCATCAGCATCGCCTATCAAGAACAACCACAAATTATGGTGATCGACTCGATCCAAACCATTTTTACCAGTGCGTTGCAGTCAGCGCCGGGGGCGGTTGCGCAGCTAAGAGAAAGTACCGCACAGTTTGTCCAGTTTGCCAAAAAAACGAATATTGCTTTATTTTTAGTCGGGCACGTCACTAAAGAGGGGGTCATTGCTGGGCCGCGTGTGTTAGAACATATGGTGGATACCGTGCTTTATTTTGAAGGGGAAGCTGGCAGCCGATTTCGGATGATTCGGGCGGTGAAAAACCGTTTTGGGCAAGTCAATGAACTGGGTGTCTTTGCCATGACTGATACGGGGCTCAAAGAAGTCAGCAATCCTTCGGCCATTTTCTTATCACGTCATTCGCAGTCGGTGCCGGGCAGTGTGGTGATGGTGACCCGCGAAGGCAGTCGACCTTTGTTAGTGGAAATCCAGGCCTTGGTGGATGAAAGCCATGGGGCGATGCCAAAGCGTATTACCTTGGGACTCGAATATAACCGGTTATCCATGTTGCTGGCGGTGTTACACCGTCATGCGGGTATTGCCATGCATGATCACGATGTGTTTATTAATGTGGTGGGGGGGGTTAAAATATCAGAAACAGCGGTCGATTTGGCGGTGGTGTTAGCCACCATTTCCAGTTTTCGTAATAAACCGATCGGTAATGATTTAGTGGTGTTTGGCGAAGTGGGTTTGGCCGGTGAAATACGCCCCGTACCGAATGGCGAAGAGCGCGTCCGTGAAGCCGCAAAGCATGGTTTTAAACGTGCTATCTTAGCCAAGTCCAATGCACCAAGAAAAGCCATCGAAGGTTTGCAAGTGATGCCTGTTGAGCGTATCAACGAAGCGATTCAATTGATCGACTTGTAAGCGATGAGTTCATTAAATAATACCTTGTTGCTTGACAATGTTAAGCCAACTGGGAAATTCATCCAGTAATTGAGCATACAGTATATCATCTGCGATGGTATCAATGTCGTTGACATGCATGAATCCGGCATTATCGATGGCCCTACCTGATAGATCGTCTAATCGGTTAAGGAATTTAAATTCTTCTTTGCCAATACCCACAAATTGCCAAAAGATGGGTGCTTTGCAGATGTCTATCATCCTCGATTTAGTTTCTGTTTTATCGGAATTATCACCATCGGTAATAAATATGACATAAACCGGTTGTTGGCAATCACGATACTTTTTATGGATTAGTTCAATGGCGGTGGCGTATTTAGTGGCTTGGTTAATTTTGTGTTTTGCAATCACTTCACGTTCAATGTAACCTTCGACCGTATTCATCGTTAATGGAGCCAGTTCACAAGCGGTGGTGCCAAAAACATAGGCATCTATTTTTTGATCGTCGTCAAAATGAATTGCTAATGCCAACAAACGTTCAATGACATTTTGCATGATACCGCTGTGATATAGCGGGTGCATGGATTTTGATACATCCAACACCACAATGACACTGGCTTCTACATTGGTCAAATTTTTCTCTGCAAGAGTGGTTTCTGCTTTTTTGCTAAGATCAACGATCTTGGCCTTTGATAAATTGATCATCCACGTATTCCTTATCTTTTTGGCTTTATTTCTGTCAGCATCAAACCATTAGAAATAGGAAAATTATTATTCACTAAGTATTATCATTTGTAAATACCCAGGAGGTTTCCCATGCTTGGATAGCCTCCTAGGGATGGACGTGAGCTACCAGCCAGTAATGTTATGGCACCCGGCCGCATTACATTCGGCACCATCGGTGGGGTCATGGTCAGCGGGCAAAGGATGGCAGCGTGAGCAGGTGCCTAATACGTTGTTGTGATCGACGGTAATTGCCGGGACCCAGGCCGTGGATGTATGACAAGCTTCACAAATATTGGTGCTATTGATGTGGCTTGCTGAGGGGGTATGGCAATCAGCACAAGCGCCAAAGGCTTCATTATGATCCATGGTAAGCACGGGTACCCAGCGCTGGTTGGTATGGCAGGCTTCACAAAAAATTGAGGTATTGGCATGAGCTAAAGATTTAGTGTGGCAATCGGTGCATAGACCAATCACCTCATTGTGGTCAATCATTAGAATGGGTGACCAGGCGATGGTATTATGACAGGCTTGACAGGTGCTACTGGTTCGTATGTGAGTCGCTGAGCTATTGTGGCAGCTTGAGCAGTCGCCAATGACTTCTAGGTGATCGACTTTGATTGCTGGCACCCATACCTTAGTGTCATGGCATTTATGGCAACTATCTGATGTGGGTATATGGTTTAAGCTTTTGCCGGTGGCGGTGAATCCATCGTGACAACTCATGCAGGCGGCTGAAATACCGGTATGATCCATTGTGGCTAATGGCGCCCATTGATTAGGCGTGTGGCAAGCATCACATGGGGCACGGGTGACGATATGGGCGCCAGGTTTGCTGTCTGCAGCAATGCCATTATGGCAGGAGTCACAAGTACCCTTTACCTCATTATGATCGACAAGAGGGGCTGGTACCCATTGGTCTGTTGTATGACAAGAACCACAGCTCTCGGTGCTTCCAATGTGCCCAAGGCCTCTATTGTGGCAACCATTACAGGCAATTAAAACTTCATTGTGATCCATGGTTGTTACCGGCACCCAGGCAGATGTGTTATGGCAAGCTTCGCAAATACCGGAGGTAGTTATATGACTATTACCTTTGCCAAGGGTTGTTTTCCCATTATGGCATTCAACACAAGCTGCAAAAACTTCAGTATGATCGATGAAATTAATGCGCTGCCAGTCAAGTGGGATATGGCAAGCACTACATTTGTCCGAAGTAGGAATATGAATGTTTGACTTGCTAACAGCAATGCTACCATTGTGGCAGTCTTGGCACTCACCTAATACTTCGTCGTGATCGAGGGTGGCAATCAGTGCCCAAGTACTTGGGGTATGGCAGGCGCTACATGCATCAGAAGACAAGAGGTGTGTGGCTGGTTTGCCTGGGAGGTTGTTATCATTATGACATGAAATGCAAGATGCTGAGAGATTGTTATGATTAAACACAATTATCGTCCATCCACTGGGATCATGACAATCGTCACATTGCTCATCGGTAGGTAGATGGTTATTGAGTTTGCCGGGAGCGATACCGGTGGCATGACAATCTTGGCAAAGTCCGGTGGTTTCTGTGTGATCGAAGATTGGGATCGGCAGCCAAGCGGTTACCCCATGGCAAGCTTCGCACAGATTTGAGCTGGGAGGATGGGCCGCTGACTTGCCGGGTCCGATGGTCGCATCATGGCAATCAATACAGGGTGTGCTGACGACATCATGGTTCATGGTAGCCACTGGTACCCAGGCGGTATTGATATGACATCCATCACAGGGTGTGTTTTGAATAGGTATGTGGTTTTTCGCCTGAGAAGCGATGGTTGTATGATGGCAATCCAGGCAGCGACCGATGACTTCGTTGTGGTCAATCGTCGTTGCCGGTATCCAGCTGGCAGAGGTATGGCAAGAGACGCAGCGGTTTGATGTTTTAATGTGAGTGGCTGATTGACCGGTCGCGGTTGTTGCATTATGACAATCAAAACAATCGCCAGTCCCCTGGCTATGATCAACGGCGGTAATGGTTGTCCAGGCTGCCGGGGTATGGCAAGACTCGCAGGCGGCGGTCGTGGTGATGTGAGTATTATTTTTACCGGCAAGGGTGTTACCATCATGGCAACTGACACAGTTATTGCTAATGCCCGGATGAATAAATCCAAGTGTTTGCTGCCAAGATGTGGTTTGGTGGCAGATGTTACATTCATCTGTGGTGGGTAAATGGTCGACAGGCTTGCCGATTGCACTGCTGCCATCGTGGCAAACATTGCAGGTACCTTTGACTTCACTGTGCTCTACTCGTGTGACAGGCCGCCAAGCTGTCGTGCTATGGCAAGCTTCGCACACATTGCTGGATAATACGTGCCCCACGGATTTGCCCATGGCGAATCTACCATTATGGCATTCACGACAGGTCCCAATTATTTCGTTGTGATCGACACGGCTAACGGGGCGCCACTGGGTTGTGTCATGGCAGGTGCCGCAGGCATCCGATGAGTCGATATGCCAAGGATGTTTGCCAGCGGCGTAGCTGCTATTATGGCAGCTAGCACATGTGCCTGAAACTTGAGAGTGGTCTAAGGTAATGCCCGCCAACCATGAGAGGCTATTATGGCATAACTGACACGCATCACTGGTCTCAATGTGAGTGGGTGATTTGGTTTTGGCAATATTTCCATCATGACAATTAGTACATGTGCCAACGACACTGGTGTGATCGATTTGTTTAATGGGTAAGAAGGTAAACGTGGAATGGCAAGTTCCACATGCATTATTGCTGGCGATATGGTTGGCTGTTTTCCCGGGGGCAATTTTACCCTCATGACAATCGATGCATTGGCCTAATGCTTGATCGTGATCGAAGCGTTTAACTGGCTGCCAGGATAAAACGGAATGGCAATCTTCGCAAATATCGGTGGTAGCTGTATGGGTAGCTGTTTTAAATTTTTTGGCGGTTGTGCTGTTGGGGAAATGGCAGGTTAGGCAGTTGTCAGCAATACCCTCGTGATCAAAGATGGCCTGAGCATTGAGCGTTTGTTTGTTAAACGGGCGCATATTCTGGTTCGCTTCTGAGTCCACATATATTGTCTCGGCGAATGCTTGCCCGAAAATTAGCTGGCTTAATAAAATTAAAATGCAAATGAAAATATTCAGCCAATATTGAATTACTTTGTACTTCAGGTTTGATATAGTCATATTTTGATTTTTTATACGATTCATGTTGGCCCCACCTCATCGAATACCAATATATTAATGTGATCAAGTTTAAACAGCGAGTAATATGTAGGTATATTCGCGACAAATCATTTAACGATGTTGTGTCGTCCACATGGGTAATTAAATCGTTCCTTGACTCAATCGGTTCTTGTATTATTTGACGCCTGCCTCCATGCAGTTGTTATACTTAGCACGGCCAAATCTAATCTAAATTTTGGCGTGAAAAATTTCACTTTATGATCGTACTGAGCATAAATGGGGTAAAGCACATTTTTATGTCGAAAAATATTTGCAACGCGTATATTTTACATCAAGTTGTTTTGTGATTTTTATAAAAGTAAATTTTTTTAGTCTATGAGTGTTATCGCCTTATGTTAATTTGTTTGAGGTTGCAGTCGTCTAGTATTAGATTTTTGGTGTCTTATTCTAGGGTGGAAATTACCAATATATTGAGTATCATATGTCCAAGTTATTTCGTCGTTTGTCGCGAAATTGCATGAGTCAAGCGTGTGCACGATGAATCATGGCGATTGCTCAAATCTTTAATGGGTGTTTATTTTTTTAGTTGGTAATTATTGTCAAAAGATTGGTTGGAGGGTGGTGTTTTCCCGGAATAACAGTGGTAAAATTATTGTTATATTTATTAAAGTTTAGTCGCCTCAGTGTTTCTGTGTATTATGGGGCGCTATTGTTTTTTATCATAATTATTTTACACTTCTAGGTGTGCCAGTCAATGTGTTATATATACTGATCTATTGTGTGAGTTTTATGCTTTTCTGGGTATTTTTTGTTCGCTCCAAAGACTCCGGTAACGTGGCCATTGTCGCTGATGTCAGGTGTTGCTGTGGGAAGGACTTGATGTTATACCACCTATGTTACAGAGAAAGCTCGCATCAAAACTGAAAAATTCTTTACAAACTGATATCGCTCAGCCTCAGCGTTTATAATGATTTCAAAGTCGCTGGAAGGAGGATTTGAGATGAGCGGCGTAAGGTTGACTATCAAGCAATACGACTGAATAGGTTGCTTAGGAAAGGGTAAATCAAAACCATCAACAGCGCAAGATTTAGCGTAGTGGTCAACCGGTGGATGTCATTGGAAATATATTATGAGTCATTTTTGGAGTTCTGTTGTTCATGATCTCACCCCTTATGTGCCGGGTGAGCAGCCTAAATTGGCTAATCTGATCAAGCTAAATACCAATGAAAATCCTTATGGGATTTCACCAGCCGTGTTAGCGGCTTTAAAGGCAGAAACCATGGGTGATACATTGCGTTTGTATCCTGATCCCAACGCTGATCTTTTGAAAGATGCTATCGCCAATTATTATCGGGTGGCGACCAAACAGGTGTTTGTGGGCAATGGTTCCGATGAGGTATTGGCACATACCTTTCAGGCATTATTAAAACACCCACAGCCGCTGTTGTTTCCTGATATTAGCTACAGTTTTTATCCGGTATACTGCCGATTATATGATGTGCAATATAATACGGTGGCGCTCACAAATACATTCGAAATCGCGTTAGATCATTATGGTGTTGCTAACGGTGGAATTATTTTTGCTAATCCTAATGCCCCCACTGGTCGTTTATTAACGTTGGCGAATATTTCAGCATTGTTAGAGCGTAACACGCAATCGGTGGTGGTGGTGGATGAGGCCTATATTGATTTTGGTGGAGAATCGGCGATTGCTCTGGTAAATCAATATCCAAATTTGCTGGTGATTCAAACGTTTTCTAAATCCCGCTCATTGGCTGGATTGCGGGTGGGTTTTGCCATCGGTGAGGCGGCACTTATTGAAGCATTGGAGCGGGTTAAAAATAGTTTTAATTCTTATCCTTTAGGTCGTTTATCTATTGTTGGGGCGGTGGCTGCACTGCAAGATCAGGCCTTTTTTGAAAAAAATCGACAGCGTATTATCCAGAGCCGAGAAAGCTTAGTGGCCGGGTTGCTGCAATTAGGTTTTGAGGTTTTGCCTTCCATGGCCAATTTTGTTTTTGCTCGTCATAAACATGAGGAGGCTGAGTCGCTTGCTCTGCAACTGCGCCAACGGGCCATTATTGTGCGTCATTTCCATCAGTCACGCATCAAGTCGTTTTTACGTATTACGGTGGGTACTAATCCGCATTGCGCTGCACTGTTGCAGGCGTTGAGTGATATTTTAGGAAAAAATTACGAGAGTGCGTTTGATTGTGAGTAAGTATTTTCCTGGGTTGACCACACGGTAAATAAAGCGAAGTATGAAGGCTATCGATTTGTTCAGTGGTCCAGGTGGCTTGTCGCTGGGTATGAAATTAGCGGGCATTGTCCCTGAGCTATGCGTTGACGTGAGTCAAGACTCGATGACGAGTTATGCGAGCCACCATGCTCATTGTATGCACATCAATAGAGATATTCGTTGTGTCAGCTTTAAAAATTATCGTAACAAAGTTGATATGGTTATCGGCGGACCGCCTTGTCAGCCATTTTCACTCGGTGGTCTGCGCAAAGGCCAGCATGATGCAAGAGATATGATTCCTGAGTTTATCCGATGTTTACACGAAGTAAAACCCGAAGCTTTTGTCATGGAAAATGTGCCGGGTTTAATAATGAAAAAAGCACGGCCTTATTTTGATTCCATTCTTTTTCGGCTAAGTGAGCTAGGCTATAAGCTCAATTGGATGGTATTGCATTCGGCTGATTATGGTGTACCGCAAAAACGGCGTCGCTTGTTCATTCTGGGCAGTCAATCCAAGTTTTTGTTATTTCCATTTCCTAGTCATGGTGAACTGACGGATGTCGCGCATCCTAAATCTTCTGACTACTTGTCCAATGTGCCGATTGGCGACCCTCCTAATTCCCCAGTGAAATTTGCCCAAAACCCGGATTTGAGAAAAAGTCCTTATGCCGGTCTCATATACAACGGAGGCGGTAGGCCGATTGATCCTCATGGGCCATGCCATACCATACTAGCGTCCTCAGGGGGATATAAGACGCATTGGGTGGATACCCAGAATATTGCGCCTAAGTATCATGCACACTTAAAACAAGGAGGCAAAGCGAGGACAGGTATCGTGCCTGGCGCACGTCGATTATCGGTGGAAGAGTGTGCGATCATCCAGACATTTCCTAACCACATGGCATTTTTTGGAAGTCGTTCGTCCAGGTATACACAAGTGGGTGACGCCGTTCCTCCGTTGCTTGCGCAGCGCCTTGGGGAAGCGCTAATGATACAGCTTGATGATCAGCCACAGGCCCATAAGTTGTTGGATGTGGACCACTCTTTTATGGCAGGGCAGAGTGATGGCAAAAGCTAGCCGAAACCAGCAGGTGGAGCAAGCCGTCGATAGGTTATTGGCGGAAGTGGATCGATGCATTAATAATGAAGCGGCCCATCAATTGCCTGTTAAGCAAAGCGAGCAGATACAGCAGCGTTTTGCCGGACATGGCGGTAGTGTTAGGTTAGCCTCGTTTTTTTTGCTGGGCTATTCATTGGTGGATGAAACATGGAATTTTACGGCGATTCCCATTGGCGTTCGAGGAAAATATGGCGATAAACGCTTAGCCTCTGCATTGACCCAGCGGCATGTGACTTTTCATAAGAATATTACTGCCTTTGGTGAAAACTTGGGATGGAAGGGTAATGTCCGAAATTTTGATTTGTCGAAAGATCCTCGCTTTAGTGAGTTTATTGCTTGGATACGTGATAAAAACCGGCAGCAAAGGAAGCAATTGCTGGATGATTTATGTTTATTTATTGCACAAACTCGCCGGGTGCCGCCCGCATTGCCTGCATTGCCCGCGAATTATTTAACCTATGCTAAAGCCGTTGGGTTGTTTATGGAGTTGTCTGCGATTCCATCCGAGGGGCATGTACAGCAATTTTTAGTGGCGGCCATTTTATTCCATCATCGAAAAAAAATAGCGGCGGAAATTATGACGCATCATCCACATGCGTCTGATAAGTTCGATAATACTTGTGGTGATATTGAAGAGTTTCTGGATGGTCGATTAACCCACGCCTATGAAGTGACTGTGCGGGATGATTGGAAAAATAGAATCCCTGATCTTAGAGAGAAAATGAACCGTGGACACTTAGATAAATATACGTTAATTGCTTCAGGTATTCGTAGTGACCCAGAACTGTCTACGCCTAAGCATCTGCTTGATTTTATCGCCGCCGCTAATTTTGATTTAGCCATTGTCGATTTAACGGACTTTATTCGTGTTTTTTGCGCGGAGCTAACGGCTCAAGAGATGAGTGCGGCATTAAATACGGGGTATGGGTTTTTAATCGACCCCAAACTTTCCGGGCGCAGTGAATTCATAACCGCTTATAAAGCAGTTGTCGATCGCTGGATTGACGATGGACTAACCACAGCTGCCACAGACCAACTTAAAACAGACTAATAACCGATGGTGTTGGAACAATCGACTTTGCTCCGCCGCACACCCTTTTAACCGTTTTCTCCGGCATGTACTTAATAGCTGAAATCTTCCCCAACGTCTTGATATCATCCTCTTCTTCATCAAAAGACGATACCTTGACATGTGAATCAAAGAGTTCGTTAGCTGGACAATCAGCCAAACCTGTTAAGTTAGCGCCATATACACTTAAAGTGTGATAGTGTACTGTTAATCATATCATCGACTTCAAAGTCAAAGGTGTTCTCCCAAATCGAACACCGATATCTATTCCAGATTCTATATTTGAGGCCGCAATAACCCACGTTAAAATAATCAGCTATTCTTTATTTAGTATACGAGACAGTTGTTCCTGAAAATTACCATATACACTTTCATCAGCATTTGATTCTGTGCACGGATGATAGCTTGTACACCGGCATTACCAATGACATGGAGCGGCGTCTGTTGCAACATAACAATTTGCAAGGCGCAAAATATTTTTGTGGATGCAAGCCCCGGATTCTGGTTTATCAGGGAGGTAGTCATCCACGCAGCATCGCCAGTAAACGCGAGCTGGAAATAAAATGACTGAAACGCCGTGGAAAATAGCAACTGCTGTAGTCAGTCAGCAATGAATTGAAGGCTCTTTTTGAAGAGACTGTTTCTTATAATCCCATGTTGTATGATTTTATTTTAAAACGTCACCTGCATTGGCCGGGGGGAAAGTTGGCTAACAACATATTTGAATTTAAAATTTTTTTTAAAGAAAGAAAAAAATGATGGTTAATTAGAGGGATGGGATATGACAACTATTGGGACAGTGTTGGCCATTGTAGTGGGCCTTTTAGGCGGCTTTATGGCGGGTGCTTTGGGATTTATTTTTGGCGGTCTGATAGGGTATGGTTTAGGTGCGATTATTACGCTTTCAGGAAAAGTTAAAGATCTGGGACAGCAGTTACAAAAACTAGAACGTCTCGTATTCACCTTAAAAGACGAACGTTGGGAAAAAGGTGCTGAATCACCTGTCGATTGGGTGGCAGCAATAACTCCAACTGATGTTCCAGAGCCAGCTGAACCTGTTAACGTTGAACCGGTAACATCGCCACGGAGGTTAAACAACCGGCACCAACTCATCAGCAAGCTACCGCTCGACCTGTACCACAATCGGTTCGCCCGCTACCACCGTCAGCACCACCAAGATTCGAAGAAAATGTTATTGATAAAGCAAAGGCCTATCTCCATAAATTTTTTACCGATGGCAACGTGGTGGTTAAAGTCGGCATGCTGTTTTTAATTATTGGCGTTGGCTTTTTGCTAAAATACGCCTACGACGAAGAACTCTTTACCGTCTCAATGCTCATTCGATTTACCGGCGCTGGACTGCTGGGACTTGCGCTGGTTATTTTTGGTTGGCGTTTTCGTGACTCCAAACGTTTATATGCGTTGGTCTTACAAGGCGGTGGTATTGGTGTCATGTATCTCACCGTATTCGGTGCGACCAAATTCTTTAGCATGGTACCGATCACAATGGCATTCATCGTTATGATCGGTCTGGTTGTGTTCTCGACTATCCTGGCTATCTTACAGAATGCAAAGTCACTGGCCTTCTTTGGCGTCATCGGTGGTTTTCTAGCCCCAGTATTGTTGTCCACCGGCGAAGGTAACCCCGTTGTTTTATTCAGTTACTATACGTTGTTGAATGTTGGTATCCTGTCGATCGCCTGGTATAAAAGCTGGCGTGAATTAAATCTGATCGGGTTTGTTTTTACCTTTGGCATCGCTGGCATATGGGGTGAAAGCCGCTACACGTCGGCTGATTTTTATAGCACGGAACCTTTTTTAATCCTTTATTTTCTGATGTATACGAGCATTGCCATTCTATACGCATTCCGCCAACCGCCCAACCTGAAAGGTTACATCGACGGTACGCTGGTATTTGGCGTGCCCATCATTAGTTTTGGCTATCAGGCGGCGATCGTGTTTGATACCTTTCAAACCGGTATGTCGGTTGCCTTTAGCGCACTGGCAATGGGGGGTTTTTATATTGTTTTAGCCTCAGTCCTGTGGCGGCGTGGTCCAACCGGAATGCGTTTGTTAACCGAATCATTTTTGGCTTTAGGTGTCGTGTTTGCTTCATTAGCGATTCCACTTGCATTGGATGGCCGTTGGTCATCGGCGGCTTGGGCTCTTGAAGGGGCGGCTCTGGTCTGGGTGGGTATTCGTCAACATAGAATTTTGCCACGTTTATTTGGCGTGTTATTACAATTTGGTGCAGGTTACTTTTTCCTGAATCACTTGCATCAGCCGAAAACTTCGATTCCTATGATCAATGGTTTTTATCTTGGTGGTGTGACCATCAGTCTCTCTGCCCTGTTTGTGAGTTACTATTTATACAAAAATATCGACAAAATTCGTTCGTATGAAAAACCCGTGTCTATTATTTTATTTATATGGGGTTTGGTATGGTGGTTTGTCATGGGCTTAATCGAAGTCGAGTCCAGTGTTCGTTCTGTTTATCTGGTTAATAGCTGGTTTGCCTTTATTACTCTGAGTCTGTATTTATGTTGTGCAACTCAATTCTGGATTAAATGGAAAATGATGCGCTTTCCGGTGTTAGCGAATCTTTATGTCATGTTTTTAATGTTGTTGGTGGGCGTGATTTTCGGGCTGAATCATCCCTTTGAAGATTTTGGCAGTATTGTTTGGTTAGTCACATTAACCTTGCAATACTGGTATTTATATCGTTATCGCGATGAAGTCCCTCAACCCTTATTACAGTGGCAACATATCATGACTTTTTGGTTGGTGATTATTTTGTTCACATGGGAAGGGGCTTATTCGATCGATAAGCTGGTTAGCGGCGGTCATGCCTGGCGCGACGGTATGTCTGTTCTGGTTCCAGCCTTGATAATGTTTGCTTTGCTTACGGTGGGCAGAAAGATAAACTGGCCATTTAAAGAACATTATTTATGGTATATAAGTCATGCCGCCACTCCGGTGATGTTTGGTTTGACGCTAGTCGCTGCCGGTTTTTCGGTATTGCATGAAGGTAATGCTTGGCCAGTGAGCTATATACCCGTGATGAACCCGGTTGATCTTATCGTGTTTTTTTTACTTTACTTATTAATTGTATGGCGCACTGCGTTAGCTGAAACGGAAAGCCGTATTGCAAATATGATCACCACAAAACAGTTTTATTATGTTTTGGCCGCCTTAGGTTTTTCCTGGTTAAATGGGATGTTGGCAAGAACAATACATCACTGGTTTGATGTTCGTCACACGCTGGATAGTCTGTTATCATCCGATCTTTTTCAGGGGGCCATCTCTGTTTTATGGACTTTGTTGGCGCTCACGATTATGACCTATGCATCTCGACGTCTTAGTCGCCATTTTTGGTTTATTGGGCTTGGATTATTTATTGTTGTTGCGGTAAAATTATTTTTGATTGATATTGCAAATGCCGGGGCATTGGCGATGGCCATTTCGATAACCGTCGTTGGTATACTGGCGGTGGTGTTTGGGTATTATTTATCGCCGCTACCGCCACAAAAAGAAGGAGAGCAGGCATGAAGACAATAATTACATGGCTTGCTTTTGTTGTGGCAACAACAGGTTTTGCACGGGAAGAAACTCAAGTATCAAAAGATAAGTTTGCCTATGGATATAGCATTAAGGTTGATGGTGATAGTGCTGTTTATTCATTGTATCTGAATGAAAAAATATACCAGGGAATGACACGAGAAGACCGGGGTGACCTGCGTATTTTTAGTCGTGTCGGGGATATTGCTCCTCATGTCATTCGTCAGACGGAACGAATGACTAAAAAGGCCGCGCCGACAATTAAATTGCCGTTCTTTCCATGGTATAAAAAAGATAAAGTAGAGGCGGCGAGCAGTCATATTCGCATTACCACAAATGATCAGGGGGCAATCATTGACCTGAACGATGGAAAAGCCGAGAAAAAAGGTCAATACCTTTACGCCTATATCATTGATGCCAGCGCATTAACCGAGGCACCAGATCATTTCGAGATTGAATGGGAATCAGCTGATGCAAATTTTATTCTCAATGTTGTACTTGAGGGCAGTGATGATCTTAATGGGTGGCGTTTGCTAAAACCATCATCCACTATCAGCCACATGAAATTTAAAAATCAGACTCAATCAAGGCACTGGTCAGAATTTATGCCGGTTGATATTGACCAGGCTAATTTGACGTATTTTTTTGAAACAAAATCAGTGCTGCCCGCTGATCGCCTGAATATCGATTTACCGTCGAAAAATACCTTGGTCAATGTATTGATTGAGTCGGCGTCAAGTTCAGTTGGTCCCTGGTATCGTCGTTACAATGGTTTATTGTATGACCTGAATATTGATAATGCGCGATTGTCTAATTCTGTCATACATCAGGCGATTAATTCACATCGGTACTGGCGAGTGAAAATACTCAACAGTGATGGTGGTTTTAGGGGATTACCGAAGTTACGTTTAGGTTGGATTCCAGAACAACTTTTATTTGTAGCGAGTGGTGAGCCACCCTTTACCTTGACCTATGGAAGCGCACGGGTTGGGCCGGTAACGGCGTCGTTAGGCCAGTTATTGAGCGAGAGTTCGATGATACAAAAAGGCAACCTGATAAAATCAGCAAAACTCGGTGCAGCCATCGATTTTGGAGATCAATCGCGTCTGTTGCCACCTCGCCCTGAAACAGACTGGAAAAAATACGTCCTGTGGTCGGTACTGATGGCGGGTGTTTTATTGCTGGCATTGATGGCTTTTCGATTGTTTAAACAAATGGATCAGCCGAATCAAAACACGTAATATAAGTTTGAATTATAAATAAGCCGGAACTGATGATAGGAAAAAATGAAATAAAAGAACCCAGTTTATGGGATGTGACCAAAAGCGTACTGTTCGATTTTTTGGGCGTGCAAAGCCGGTAAAACTACGAGCGATATTTCAGTTATGGCAAGCCGTGGTAATTGATTCAGCGGTAAGTTTAAACTGATTTTAGAAAAAAACAGACCTCGCAATCAATACCTAAATCTCAAACGTTGAGGGTGTAAATCCATAATCCATTTAGGTGTTGCCAATCAATTAAATCAATTAAAACAAATAAATTTGTCTAAGACTTACTACATAGAGTAAAGCGTAACCAGAACATAACCACCATTCAACGGTGTGACACTTCCGTTCACATAAGGAGAAAGTTCTGTTTGGGTAAACAGATTAGGCTGCCGTACCGAAACACCAATAAGCACATACGCCTCTGTAACTTTCTCAATGTTGATACCCTCTTTAGCTTTAGCCGGTAACCAGGTATCAAAAAATTTTGTTTCTATTCTATCGTCAGATTTATTATCGAATGCTTCACTTTTATCTATAATATTCTTCTTATCTTGCTCATTAAATTCCAACAGTGCTCGTAAGCTACCGGTTCCTTTCTGACTTGATTCATCTAAATCCCATTTAACGGAGAGTGGTTCGGCGGGTAGTGAAATAAGTTTATTTAGTATTCCTATTTCTGTATGAATTTCTATATTCAATTGCTCAGTTGATGATGGCATTTTGTTATCACATCCAAAAAATATTAGGATAAATAGTAGTAAATAGTATTTCAAGAGCATGGTTAAATTCTATTCGTTACACTTCTGTTATTTTGAGGTTGAACCTGTCTCAATTGTGTATTTATTCCCATGCTTGATACACCTAAATTAAAACCTTTCCAACTGAAATTTCTTCGTAATACTGCTGACGTCTTCACACGATCTGCGTAGCCACCTCTTCTGAGCATGGAAAAGAGAGATTTTTTGAAACGTTAGGATTTAGTTGACTAAACATCCTCCTCGACCTATTCCTACACTCATGCCACGACATCGGTTGGCACCCATCTGACGAAGTCGACTTCTAATTTTATCATAGTCCAAGGATCTTGATGGCATGTTATCAATCGATACGCCAATGCCTCGTGGTACGTGTCGGTAAGCGAGGCCACTGCCTTCGACCAGAGTGGTTAACCGATCTGATTTAATCGGTGGGAACCATTCTGATAAACCAGAAGGCCATTTGACGTTAACGATGGCGTATTTGTGTTTTCCGATACCAAAGCTGGGCCACGGTGATTCTGATGATGCAAAACTACTACCGGCATAGACTTCTCTGACTTGCCGTTGCGTGCCGGCATAAAGTTCGATTCGTGCGCCAATGGCCATCTGATTGCTTTGTTTACCGACTAACTTAATGGTGACCGAACGATTGTTGTTGCCACGATTGCGTAATAACACGGGCTGACCGCCAGGTACTGGAGTGATGGTGTTGGTGGCTGGGTTGTGAAGCCGATAGGGTGAGGTCATGATGGCAATATCTGCGAATCCGTCATTGTCGTAATCGGCTTGGGCGATACCGGAAACATATTTTGATGTTAAATCGATATTCAAGTTTTCATTGCTGAGTACAAAGTTTTCTGAGCCTTGGTTAAAAAATAAATAGCCTGAATTGTCAATAACCCCCATGCTCGGCATATTGCCGCCATAAAATAAATCCAGATAACCATCATTGTTAAAGTCAACCATACTGGCCCCCCAGCTAAAAGGCTGGACTGCCATTTGTTCACTGGTGATATCGCTGAAGGTGCCATCGCCATTGTTTTTGAATAGCGCATGGGGGGCCGGTTGTCCCATACCAATGGGGCCGAAGTTGGTGGCAAAAAAATCAATATGGCCATCGTTGTTAACATCGCCAGGGGCGATAGCCATCCAATAACCACCGATGTCCAATCCTGCCGTGGCAGCCGCATCGGTAAATGTATTGTCGCCATTATTGTGATACAAATGAAAAGGGACTGGCAAGAAATTGACATCATTACAAATGCCAACCAATAAATCCAGCCAACCATCTTGATTATAATCTGTGAACGAAACGACACAAGAACCGAGTCCACCTAGGACGCCAGCGGATTCGGTAATATCGGTGAATGTTAGATCACCATTGTTAAGGTAAAGCCGGTCGGTATGTTGTTCGGCGGGTGGAAAGATAGCACCCAAGTGCCCCGGACTAGTAATAAATAAATCAATATAGCCATCCTTATTGATGTCTCCAAAGGCGGCTGACAAGTGTGTTTCTCCACCGGGGACACCGGCGGTTTCGGTAATATCTTCAAAGGTGCCATCACCTTTGTTATGAAATAGTCGGGTGGGACTTTGCACTGGTCCGGTAAACTTGCCTGCGCCCGATAAAAAAATATCCGGATAGCCATCGTTATCAATATCACCGACTACAACGC
The DNA here is from genome assembly GCA_964442745.1 of uncultured Chromatiales bacterium. GTDB lineage: Bacteria > Pseudomonadota > Gammaproteobacteria > S012-40 > S012-40 > CAYUAI01. The sequence continues at coordinate 19,900 of CAYUAI010000008.1, read as the reverse complement.
CGCTATGTCCGGTGGAGGTGGCAATGCCTGAGGCCATCGAAACATCAGTAAAACTACCGTCACCGTCATTGCGAAACAGCGCATTCGGTCCCCCAATATCATTGGTCAGAAATAAATCGAGATCGTTGTCATTATCGTAATCGAGCCAAGCCACACCGCCAATGCCTTCACCATCTTGGCGTTGAAAGTCGATTAATTCTGAGGCATCGTTAAACTCGGTAAAAAAATCGGGGGTTTGGTGGTTGGCAAAACTGGTGTGCGTGAAGCCGGCCAAAAAAAGAACGAGACAAGCCGTCACTTTAGTACGATATCGTTGGGAGTGTATCATTTCCATTTTATCCTTTTGAATTTGTTATGTCCATTTTTTAGAGCATCATATGGTAGAGGTGATTTGTTTTGACAGTTAGCATAACATAGTTTTTTAAAAATTGAATTTGGATTGTATGCCTATTTGGCAATGGGTATATTTTCTCATACCGGCCTCATCGTATTTTTTTCATTGATGCGGCGGATGAATAAAATTATTTTTGATGTTGATGTTGATGTTGATGTAAAAGAGTTCATTGCTTCTAACATCATTTGTGCCGGTAGAAGTTACGCTGAGTATAACCATTCCTAAATGATTAATAAGCTAAGGGGTGGTTAACTAATGTTCGATGGGTGATCCCATAAATCACGAGCCATGCGCACGGCTGCCTCACGGCCTTGGTAGTAGCCGAAGAGATGTTGAATTTTGCGATAACCCAATTGTTGATAAAATGTTTGCGCGCCTGTGTTGCTTGCTCTAACTTCGAGATAAATAATTGAGATGCCGGCGACCACGGCTGATTTTTCCAACCATTTGACGAGGTGTGTGCCGATGCCGCTGCGCTGGTAATTTTCGCTCACCGCCAGCAGATTTAAATGGGCTTCTTCGTCGTCAAAGTCCATGATGGCGAAACCTACCAGGCGATGGCCGATATCAGCCGCTAAGACAACCGTGTCAGGGTTGTGAATATTTTTTTGGATGCGAGAGGGTGTCCAACGCCATGGTAATTCGTTTTCAACGAGATCGCGTGAGATTATGGCGATGGATTTGGCCTCAGCGATTTTCGCTAATCGTAAGTTAACGTTTTCCATGGTGATGGCATTGTCGTGAGCATTGTTTGTTGTATCCCCCTGTTTTGGAATTAATCGCCTTGATAGGGTCAAAATAACGGTGGTTGCCATCAGTGGTTGTTAAGGAATGTCCATCGCAAAAAATCCCAGTGTATGATGGTGCTAAGTATGGCTAAATTTAGCTTGATTTGCTACTGACAATTTGGTTATGCTAGTGTGCTTTAGTCTTTTTTGTTATTGGTCGATATATTTCTCATCATGTGCAGTCATCCCCGTGGACGTTATATAAGCTTATTGTTGGTAATGATTTTGATCATTGCACCGATTGCTATGGCGTTTGCTGGACCATTGCAATCAATAGCTACCAATGGCCAAGAAATGCACATGTGGTCAGTGACGGAGGATTCCAGTGCTTCGTTGGATGTGCTTAGTTACCATTCGTCTAACCTAGAGGCAGGTAATGCCGCTCATCAAGGTCCTTCTTGTGCTGATCAATGCGAGCATTGTGACTATTGCCACGGGGCGACGGTTCGTTTACGTATTGTCGCATTGCCGATGATTTCGTCTTCACCATTATCTTCTTTTGCCCCAATGATGAGTATTGACATTGAAGTCGATATCAAACCTCCGAAACCTCCTATTTACCTTTCTATTGGGTAATTTTCTATCTCCTTTTTTTGTTACACTTAGTACGGTTATAACGTGGGATTTTCGTGCCTAGATTTTGGCGCTACCTTTGGCTAATCTGATGGCGAAAAATCACCAGAACCGTTGTGCTATTCTAAAGATCGCCATGAAGATGAGATGGGAAAATGATCGTTTATACCCGTACTGTGTATAACATTGTTTTGGGTGTTTCAAGCGGTTGAAATGCATCCATGTTCATGTTAGAAAATTATTTTTCGAGCGTCATTTGATCGCTTGAAAATCGATATCATTCTGAAAGTTTTGGTGGAATTATGTTGTATTTTCCCATGCTTTCAGTCGTGATATGTCAGAGGATTTTTATGAATGAAAAAGCATTATTTTAGTCATCCATTATGGATGAGTTTTATTATATTTCTAATCAATGCGATCGCTTATGCGGCACCGACCAACGCTGAATTTGAAATCCACCAAATTGCTGAAAATTCAAGTGAGTTAATGCCGTTAGCTAAAGCGGTCCAGTACGCGTTATCAGCCAATCCCAGCGTATTAAAAAAACAAGCGAAAATGTATGCCATGCAGCAAATACCTTCTCAGCAAGCGGCCTACCCTGAACCACAATTGAAATTAAATGTGGCCAATTTGCCATTGGATAATTTTTCATTAAATCAAACGCCCATGACACAACTTCAAATTGGAGTCAGTCAGATGATACCCTATCCGGGTAAATTACAATTGCGTCAGCAAAGTGCCGAGCTAGAAGCGCAAGCGGCCACGGCTGGCGTGCAAGAAATTAAAACCCAATTGATCCACTGGGTGACCGCGCAATGGTGGCAATTGTTATATTTAGATAAAGCTTTGGTGACGGTACGACGTAACTATCAATTGTTACAGCAACTGATTGATGTGGCGCAAACTAAATATGCTGTCGGGCAAGGTTTGCAACAAGATGTATTACTGGCTCAGGTGGAATTGTCACGCTTGCTTGACAATGAATATCAGCTCAATGCTAATCGGCATATCAGCACCGCCCAATTTAATGGCCTGTTAGGTCGTGACGTGTCTATTTCTGTGGTATTGCCCAGTCAAGTATCGGAACAATTACCCACATTGACTTCAACGGAGCACCTCATACAACAGGCCGAACAGCACCGGCCAGAACTTCAGTCTAGCCATTATAAAGTGCAAGCAGCACAGCGTCGCGTGGCACTTGCCAAAAAAAATTATTATCCTGATTTTCGGGTGGGAGCAAATTACGGTTGGCGAGATGATTTGACGGACTTGGTGAGTTTTCAATTCTCTATGAATTTACCGATCTATACCGATAAGCGGCAAGCGCCCGCGCAAGATCAACGTACTTATGAGTGGCAATCGCAAAAGTATGCGCTGGAGGATTTACGCAATCAAATTGCGGAAAATATTGCCGTTAAGCGGGCGGAATTTCAACGTGCCCAACAACAAGCTGAGCTTTATCAAGGAAGTATCATCCCTCAAGCTAGTCAAACGGTCGATGCCATGTTAGCCGGATATCAGGTTAACAAAGTGGATTTTCTTAATTTATTACGTGCCCAAATGACCTTGCTAAACTATGAAACGCAATATTGGCAAGCTATCAGTACGGCGAATCAAGCTTTGGCTGCGTTGAATGCGGTCGTCGGTAGTGAGGTAACAAAGAAATGAATAAAAAGGCTGTTTTTATTGCTTTTGTCACATTGATTTTTGGCGCAGTGGGTGGCTATTGGGTGGCTTCGAGTCCGCCTTTAAAGTCATGGCTGGATAGCCATATTTTTAAAGGCACGATGACGGTGAGCCAGCCGGCGGATGCGACATCGGAGCGGCAAGCCTTATTTTACCGTAATCCCATGAACCCAGCGATTACTTCACCGGTGCCGGCTCAAGATGAAATGGGTATGGATTATATTCCAGTTTATGCTGATGAGGAAAAATCGCCGCCAGAAGTGTTGTTTTACCGTAATCCCATGAACCCAGCGATCACTTCACCGGTGCCGGCTCAAGATGAAATGGGCATGGATTATATCCCAGTTTATGCCGAGGGTGGTCAGCGGGATGATGAACCGACTGGCACCGTCACCATTGATCCTGTCACCGTACAAAATATTGGTGTTCGTTCGGCGAAAGTTGCACGACGTAGTATCGCTAGACGTTTAGATGCATTGGGGCGAGTGGACTTCAATGAAGAGCGCTTAGCTCGATTGCACCCCAAAACAACCGGCTGGATTGAAAAGCTGATGGTGGATGAAACCGGCGCGCCAGTCAAAAAAGACAGTATGCTATTGAGTATTTATTCGCCGGATTTGGTGGCGGCTCAACGGGAATATTTAATTGCTTTAAGTAATTGGGATGTAGTGAAAGACAAGCCAGCTTCCCAGCTTCTGAAAACCACGCGAACAATGCTAGAGAGTAGTCGGGAGCGGTTGGAGTTATTGGATGTGCCTAGCCATCAACTCAAAGAATTGGAAAAAACTCGACAGATCCGTAAATATTTGCACATCCATTCACCTTTTGTGGGCACGATTATGAATATTGGTGCACGAGAGGGGCAATATGTGACGCCGAAAGATCAATTATATTTGATTGCCGATCTCAGTCGCGTTTGGGTTTATGTGGATGTGTATGAAGATGAGCTGCCGTGGGTGAAAGTGGGAGATCGGGTGGAAATGCGAGTTCGAGCGGCGCCGGGGCGTCTCTTTAAAGGAAAAGTGCGTTTTATTTATCCTTATTTAGAAGGTAAAACACGCACTGTGCGAGTTCGCTTGTCGTTTGCTAATCCGGGGTTAGTGCTGAAGCCGGGTATGTTTGCCAATGTCGTGTTATACGTCGACCCACAACCGGAGGCCACGGTCGTGCCCAGTGAGGCGATTGTACGTTCGGGGAGTCGTGAACAAGTGTTTGTGTTGCGAGGAGAGGGTAAGTTTGAACCACGTGAAGTTAGCATTGGGCTGAGCGCCGAGGGATTTACCCAAATTTTAAAGGGTGTCGAGGTAGGTGAGCAAGTGGTGACATCGGCGGTCTTTTTGATTGATTCGGAATCCAAATTACGCGAGGCCACAGCAAAAATGATGGAAGCGATGCAAGCGAGTGAGTCCTCAGCCAATCGTGCGGACATCGACATGTCAGACATGTCGATGGAATCGAAAGCCGTACAAGACCCAAACATGAATATGGATGATATGGATATGTCAGACATACCGATGTCAGAGTAGGGGGCACTTCATGATTAAATCTATTATAGATAGTTCTTTAAAAGAAAAATTTCAAATTTTATTGGCCGCCTTTTTATTGGTGGCTGTTGGAATATGGGCATTACGCAATATACCGCTGGATGCGATTCCTGATTTGTCCGATGTGCAAGTTATTGTGTTTACCGAATATGCCGGTCAAGCACCACAGGTGGTGGAGGACCAAGTCACCTATCCATTAACGACCGCCATGTTAGCGGTGCCTAATGCAAAAGTGGTCCGTGGTTATTCATTTTTCGGTTTTTCTTTTGTGTATATTATTTTTGATGATGGCACTGATATTTATTGGGCGCGTTCGCGTGTACTGGAATATTTAAATTATGTGAGTGGCCGATTACCTGCCGATGTGAATCCCAGCCTGGGGCCGGATGCCACCGGCGTGGGTTGGATATACGAATATGCGCTGGTGGATCGCAGCGGCCAACATGATTTGGCTCAATTACGTTCTTTGCAGGACTGGTATTTGCGTTATCCATTACAGACCGTGGCCGGGGTGGCGGAAGTCGCTTCGGTGGGTGGGCACGTGAAACAATATCAAGTGGAGGTCGATCCCAAAGCCTTGTTGGCCTACCATATTCCTTTGTCAAAAGTAAAACACGCGATCCAACGTTCAAATCGTGATGTGGGTGGGCGTTTAATCGAAATGGCCGAAACCGAATACATGGTGCGTAGCTTGGGGTATATTAAATCACTGGAGGACCTCAAAGGGATTCCCGTGGGGGTCGACGATAATGGCACACCCATTCGATTGCAAGATGTAGCGCATGTACATCTCGGGCCTGAATTGCGTCGAGGTGTTGCTGAGTTCAATGGTGAAGGTGAAGTCGCTGGTGGCATAGTGATTATGCGTTATGGCGAAAATGCCTTAAAGACCATCCAGCGGGTACGTACCAAATTGGCTGAACTTGCGGCGGGTTTACCGGATGGGGTGGAAATTGTGCCGGTGTATGATCGAGGTGATCTCATCGAGAGAGCAGTGAGAAATTTGGCAGAAAAATTGATTGAAGAATCCATTGTCGTCGGCGTGATATGTATTTTATTTTTATTGCATGCTCGTTCGGCCTTGGTGGCGATTTTGACCTTGCCCATAGGTATTCTGATGGCTTTCACTGTCATGAAATGGCAGGGCATTAATGCAAACATTATGTCGCTGGGTGGTATTGCCATTGCCATTGGTGCGATGGTCGATGGTGCCATTGTGATGATCGAAAACACCCATAAGCATTTAGAAAATGCGGCGCGCAGTAAAGGTGCTAAGTTAAGCTCTGACGAGCGTTGGCAAACCGTGGCGGTGGCCTCAAAAGAAGTCGGACCCGCGTTGTTTTTTTCATTGTTGATTATCACCGTATCATTCTTGCCTGTATTTACCTTGCAGGCGCAAGAAGGGCGTTTATTTGCGCCGCTTGCGTTTACTAAAACTTATGCGATGGCGGCGGCCGCCATTTTAGCGATTACCTTGGTGCCGGTACTCATGGGGTATTTTATTCGAGGTAAAATTTTGCCGGAAGCTAAAAATCCGGTAAATCGCTTGCTTCATTGGATGCATGCACCCGTATTAGCCGCCGCCATTCGTTACAAAAAAATCATTCTACTATTGGCCGTGATGCTGTTAGTTGCGAGCAGCTACCCAGTGACAAAACTCGGTAGTGAGTTTATGCCGCCGTTAGATGAAGGTGACATCCTTTATATGCCGACAACCTATCCGGGTTTATCGATTACCAAGGCCAAAGAGATTTTGCAACAAACGGACAAGATACTTAAATCTTTTCCTGAAGTTCGCTCTGTTTTTGGAAAAGTTGGACGAGCAGATAGTGCCACTGACCCGGCACCGTTGTCGATGTTAGAGACCACGGTGCGGCTTAAACCGCGTGAGCAATGGCCTGATCCTGAAAAAACAACTAAGCAGTTAATGAATGAAATGGATGCGGCCATTAAATTTCCAGGGTTAGCCAATGCCTGGACTATGCCGATCAAAACGCGTATCGACATGCTATCGACGGGAATTAAAACACCAATAGGTATCAAAGTCAGTGGTCCAGATCTTAATGTATTGGAAAAAGTCGCTGGTGATATTGAACAAACCTTAAAAACCTTACCAGATACCTTATCTGCGTTTGGTGACAAGGCGGCCGGTGGATATTATCTGGATTTTGATATTCATCGGAATGAAGCGGCAAGATACGGTTTAACTATTGGCGATATACAAGATATTATCCAAAGCGCCATTGGTGGCATGAACATTACCCAAACGGTGGAAGGTTTGGAGCGCTATCCCGTGAATCTCCGCTATCCACGGGAATTACGGGATAACCTAGAACAATTGCAGCGTGTATTAATTCCGGCACCTTCCGGGGTGCAAATTCCGTTATCACTGGTGGCCGATTTGCATTTAAGGCGTGGACCGCCTGCCATTAAAAGTGAGAATTCACGTCCCAATGCCTGGGTTTATGTGGATATTAAAACGTCGGATATTGGGGGTTATGTGGCGCAAGCCAAACAGTTGGTGGCAGCTCAAGTGGATATTCCGGCCGGCTATACGCTAGTGTGGTCGGGACAATTTGAGTATATGGAGCGTGCAGCGAATCGTTTAAAAATGGTTGTACCACTGACCTTGTTGATTATTTTTCTGTTGCTGTATTTTAATTTCCGTAATGTGGCAGAACCGCTGGTGGTGATGTTATCGATTCCTTTCGGTTTAATTGGCGGGTTTTGGTTAATTTATTGGTTAGAATTTAATCTTTCAGTGGCGGTGGTGGTGGGTTTTATTGCCTTAGCGGGAGTAGCCGCAGAGATTGGCGTGTTAGTGCTAACGTTTATTGATCAGGAAATCAAACGACAACGACACAAAAAAGCGCTGGCATCCAAGCAAGAGGATACATCGATAGGGCATGTGCGATTGAGTAACCAAGAAATTATGTTGGCGGTGCATACAGGCACCTCGGAACGTGTGCGCCCGATTGCCATGACCGCGACAGCAATCGTTGCCGGATTGTTGCCAATTATGTGGGGGAGCGGGACGGGCTCTGAGGTGATGCAACGCATTGCCGCACCGATGGTGGGAGGCATGCTAAGCGTCACCATCTTGAGTTTGTTAGTATTGCCAGTGATTTACGGATTGGTATTGCAGTGGCAGGAAAGGTTTAAAAAGCCTACGCCATGATCTATTTTTATCAAATAGGGAAAGAGGCGCCGGGGAAACCATTTTAGTGGTTGATTTAATGAATGGCGTATCGTTTCCAAAAAACACTGAAAAAACAAACTATTTCAACAATGCTGCGAAAGCGAATGCAAAGTAGCATGAACCAATCGACCCTATTTTTAGAATAGCGCTTGATCTTGAGAGAAAAAGCGCTATTCTAAGAGATAGAACAAAAAAATAATAATCAAAAAGTGTACGTGGCGTGTTTTTAAAATAATAATAAACGTCATGGTTTTTAAAACGTGGGACAGGGAAAAATAATAGCTTGATAAGAGCAATAGAAGATAGCATGTTAATATGGCTATATAGAATAACTGTTTGTATTTTGAAGGGTTTACTCTAATAGCTCAGTGTTTTCATGGTGTATTGCTGTTATTCATATCTTCGTGTATTTCATATTAATTTTCTCCCCGTCGGTGTTATCACAGGCATTTTTCTGTTTGTCCTGTAAAAATAATTTGGTATTTAAGTATGGAAGAGTTTCTGTTGATTTTATCTAGGGCCTATCGGGTTTTAAGATAAATTTTAATGAATGCTCTGAATGATAGGTTTTTCAGTTGAGCATGTATTCAAGCGAGATTACATGACTTAGTCTGAGATGTAGCTCTAGATAAAGACGGATTCTAAAAAAATTTAAGCTCAAGATGGATTCCGGGGTCTTATTTGACGACTTGAGTCAGCGAGCTAATTTGGACAATATTTTGCGGCTCTAGCATACAATTAGGATTATTTGTTGCATTTTTTAACCGAATTAGCTATTTCAGTCTGCAGTTTTTCCACGATCCTGGAATCCATATTGAACCGAAATTAATATTAATTTTATTTTATTGGTTTATAAAAACTGATTGAAAATAATTGACGTCTTTGTATCAAGGGGGAAGTGACGGGATGATTGCTAACAATAAATCAATAAACGGGCGATCTTTGTGGTGGTCTGCTTTTATATTTTTACCATTTTTATTTTTAATGACTTCTTGTGGAGAACAAGGATTACCAGGTAATACAGTACAGGAAGAAATTTCTGGTGCTCGGTGGAATGCGAATAGTGGTCTGCTTTTGGTATCAGGTAGCGCTAAAGGTCAGCAGAAAACTGTACAGGTTTATGATGGTGATAGTGGCAGCTTGATTGGTAAGCCGAAAGTAAAGAATGGTGCCTGGTCGTTGCAAGTCGCTAGTGCCGTGTGCTCTGTTAAAGTAGACTTTGGTCGCAGTGAAAAAACTCAGCAAGTCAGCAAAGCCCCAGCTAACTGTGTTACCTTAGGACAAGAACCCGCCGCAGAATTAAATCGTGCCCTTCGGCCCGCCGCGATAAAGGATCAGTCATCACCACTCGCAAGCTGGCCGAATGGGGCGATTGTTAGTCCGGTACAAAATACGACCATTCGGATTGGCGATAAGCTGAATTTTGCGGCGGTTGCGTTTGATCCGAATGGTAATACGCCCATTTCTTTTAATTGGAATTTTGCCGGAGCCGCACCAAATACTCTTGTCCAGAATCCAGGAAATGTGACTTTCACTAAAATAGGTACCTATAAAATACAGCTTACAGTGACTAATAGCGTCGGTGTTATTGATCCAACGCCGGTGGAACGGATTGTGATTGTAGAAAGTGATATAGGCAATAACCCCGCTGCTGAACCACCGATTGCACAAATACTTTCACCAGGTAGCGACGCAACAATTAATGTGGGTGATTCATTAATGTTTGTTGGCAACGGCAGCGGCATCGGAGTGCCGAGTCCAGTGGATTTAACTTATTTTTGGAATTTCGGAGATGCCTTTCCCTCACCAACACCTGATACATTAGCCCGTAATCCTGGCAACTTGATGTTTAATGTTCCCGGTACTTTTGTTATTAGCTTAAGTGTTCAGAACTCAGCGGGTTTAGTCAGTGTCAATCCTGACCAGGTGACAGTCACCGTGATGCCTATGTATGAAAATATTCCGCCTGATAGCGTTATTAGTTCGCCAAGCAATGATGTGACTATTAGTGTAGGAGATTCGCTATTGTTTGGTGGCGCGGGATCCGATCCGGATAGCGATATGCCATTGTCTTATCAATGGGATTTTATTGGTGGATCGCCGGGCTCTATTACTTTGCAGAATCCCGGACGAGTGGCTTTTCCGTCCGCTGGCATTTTTAATGTCACACTCACGGTGATTGATGGCTTAGGGCTAGCAGATCCAACGCCTGCGGTACGGGTGATTACAGTACAAGACCGTGCTGTTGATAATGATCCGGGACTCACCAGTAATCACATCTTAACGCCAACGGGGAATATTACCATTAATGCTGGCGAAAGCATTAATTTTATCGCAGAAGCAGCCACTGGGCATCCCTTGGCTATTCCTCCATTGCAATACCATTGGGCTTTTGATGACGCTGCACCTGATTCACTGGAATTAAACCCAGGCGCGATTACCTTCAGTAGGGCAGGGCGTTATTTTGTCAAGTTCGTGGTCGCTAATGCAGCTGGGCAAAAAGTTGCAAATAAAGTGAGACGCATTATTAATGTTGTTGAGCCAAATGCATTTAGAGTAAAAATTGTTTCTCCAGACACACTGATGACCATTAATCTCGGAGACTCCATTAATTTTCAAAGTATCGCTGTTGATCCCACAGACCGTGCGGCAAATATCGTTTACCAGTGGGTGTTTGGTAAAAATATTCCGGATGTCATGGAGCAGAATCCAGGTTCAGTTACCTTTGATCAGCCGGGTGGTTACAATGTCATTGTCATTGCCATGGTTGTGGATCCCAATGGTGTCGTTACCAAGCGTGCGAGAACACGCGTTAGAGTTAAGGTTAATGATCCCAATGATATTGACGGCGGTATTATTGAGCCGGCCACAGATATGATGATTAACGTGGGTGAAGCGATTAATTTCGTAGCGATGGGTATTGATGTTGGTGCGACAGGTTCTGCAAGCTATCGTTGGGAATTTGAGAGTGAAAACAATGTAATTATGCCTGATATTTTAGAACAGATACCGAGTGAGGTCGTATTTGATACGCCGGGGACCTATGAAGTCGAATACAAAGCCATCGGCGTTGATCTTGATGGTGTGCAGATAAAAATTAGTGATGAACGGCATATCATTGTCATGGATCCAAGTGCCACACCGACGCCACCGGTGCCTAACCCCACCCCACCGTCACCCAATCCTCCGGCGAATACTCAAGTCACGGGTAGCATATTGTCACCCGGAGGGGATATGACGATTCCGGTTGGTGGTAGCATCAACTTTGCTGGTACGGGTACGGACCCGAATGGTGGGCTGCTCTCATATTTGTGGAATTTCTCAGGAGCAACGCCAAATACGACAGCACAAAATCCAGGTATTGTGACATTTAATCAAGTTGGTACTTATGTGGTCACACTTATTGTAAGAAATGCGGCTGGCCAAATTGATGGAAATCCACCATCAATTGCGGTTACGGTCGTTGCGGGGGGGGGAGTATAATTATAATAGTAATGACTAGAAACTGGAGTTTCTCGCGCCGAGGTCAATGATTTGGTCGTTGATTCAGATAGGCCTGAGCGTTATCGCTTTGTGATTCGATGAGAGGCTGGAGTGCGAGGAGAAGCCGGAGGGGAAATCCAAGCGGATAGTTGTTAATATAGTTCAAGTTTGAGCCCACTCGTTCTTGTGTAATTAACAAGAGCGGGTGGGTTTTTTATTTTCTGCGAGTTATTTTATTTGAGTGTTTTTTGGCGTCGTATCCGACTGGAAGCTAGGTTTGATTTACACTCGTAGCGAAATTAATTCTGGCTTGATGTTTGATACCATATAGATTTTTCTTCGCTCGACGATACCACTGGCATCATCTCCTCAATAAACTCTATAATCAAATTACTGACGATTTTTGGCTGATCTAGCTGCACAAAATGGCCTGCGTTTTCTATTAAAAATAATTCAGAATTGGCAAACAAACCATGAAAATCTTCGGCAACACCGGTATTCATGTAGGGGTCTTGGGCACCAAAAATAATACGTACTGGTGCTTCAAAAGCGGGAAGTAACGTGTATTGTGGAATGGCTCGTTGTTCAATCTCATGAAACAAACTATCAGTTAGCGCGAAAAATGCCGGTCGGATTTGCAAGGATTGATGGGAGAATATGTTAGTAAATTTTTTACGCGGTTGAGGTGTTTCGAAAAATTTATTGACTTGTTCTTTAAATCCGGCTAGCCAGAGTTTGTCGTCTTGAGTAACTAATGGTATGAAAGTATCACGTTGCGGAGACGGCGCAGCATAAAACTCGATCGCTTCTGGTGCTTTTAGTGTTGGCATAGGACCGTAAAAAGTATCAAGCAAGACGAGTCCAGCAATTTGGGATGTATTTTCCAAAGCCCAATCAATGGCTGGTAAGCCTGAGAGGTCATGCATGACTAATACGACTTGGTTTAACGCGAAATAATTTATCACGGTGTCTAAATCTATCTTGAGTGCCGCCACACTATAATCGTATTCCACTGGGGTATCTGAGGCTCCCCAGCCTAAAAAGTCAAAGGCGATGACGTGGTTTTGGTGAGCGAGTTTGGCGATGATGCGATCATAAAGACGTAGGCTGTCGGGGAAGCCGTGCATGAGAATAACGGTCGGGCGATTGTCACGTATACCGAATTCTCTCGCATGTAATTGATATTCGCCTCGCGGAATTTCATGGACGATGTATGGGGTTCTTTTCTGAAAATGTTGTTCATATCCTTGGAAAAAGGCTTGGCAGGTGTTATTAGCCAGGCTGGGTAGTGCAACGATGCTAAGGGAGATGAAGCTGATGGCATTCACAAATTGACGTATTCGCATATTTTTACTCCACAATAAGGTTACTTTAAAAATGAAAGTAACTTGCATTGTAGGGCAGTAACTTTTAAAAAGCAAGTGATAGATGTAACGAACTTGTGTTATGCTGTTGCAATGATATGTGCCTACTTTCAAGCCGAATGATCCAATAATCATACAACCTAGCTAGATAAACCATGGTATTAAAAAAAATGGTGCCGAAACCGAAGGAACTTAAGAGATCACTTTGTCCAGTGGCGAATACCCTGGATATTATCGGCGATAAATGGACGCTACTTGTTGTACGAGACTTATTCGCTGGTAAAAAAACATACAATGAGTTTGCAGATTCACCGGAAGTCATTCCGACCAATATTCTGGCGGATCGTTTGAAGCGGCTTCAGCGGCAAGGTATTATTATTAAGACACCCTATCAGGAGCGGCCGGTGCGTTATTCGTATACGTTGACGCCGAAAGGCAAAGCGTTAGGGGAGATATTATTAGTCATGAAAAAATGGGGAGAGAAATATATCTCTGGAACAAAATCAATGATGTAAGGGTTTTGGCATGAATTAAGAGGCCCAAAGCATACAAAAACTAGACATAGCGATCGGGAATAGGATATTGCGTAGGCTGGGATGAACGTTTTTTTGTGAATTCCAGCGGGCGGCATAACAAGCCACACCACTCTTTGAATCTGTTCTCTCTGTCAATTCAATGCCGTGGTTTCGTTCCTGAGTCGTAAATTCCATGGCTGATAAAGCTTTTATGCACCCCCCAACCTGTTTCCTTAAAAGCAGATAACGCCAAAACAGTTAAAAGAAATTTATAGGTGGCCGCCGGAAATTCAGTTGTTTTAAAGAGCAGCAGTGGAGAAATGCTATAACAAGTTGCTGCACACGAATTTGTATAATCTGTCACCTTTTTTGTTCCAAAAAATTCGCCAGCTTATACAAACCGGTGAGACAAATCATCAGACATCAATAAAGATGGCAACATATTTCAAGTTATTTTGGCAAATAGGAAAACATCTGTATGAATTTATTAGCCATATCGGGAAGTGTTAGAAATGGATCATATAATTTAGCATTGCTTCGTGCCATGAAAAAGCTTTGCCCGAAAAATGCATCTGTAACGGTGTATGATCAGATGAAAGATATACCGATTTTTGACCCAGACATTGATGATAGCGATGTCCCTGATTCTGTCTGTTTGTTAATATCTATGATCCGAGAATTTGATGGGGTAATAATTAGCACTCCTGAGTATGCTCATGGAGTCCCCGGAGCTTTGAAAAATACACTTGATTGGTTAGTGTCTTCAGATATATTAATTTTAAAACCCGTGGTCGTCACCAGCGTTTCTACGAGTGGGCTAGGAGGTGTGCGTTCACATAGCCCATTAGTTCTAATACTCAGTGCAATGAATACAAATGTAGTCGTTGAGGGATCTATTAATATTCCCTATGCCAAAAGAAAATTTGATAAAAATATGAATCTCACCGATGATTTAACTAAAAAGGCTATAGGCGTTTCGTTTTTAGCGATGAAACAGGCAATAGAAAATGCCTAACGAATCTCTTTTTCTCTGGAATTTTCGTTAATTGGTGTCACACTTTATTTGTATGGTAAATTGGTTGTAATGTCAGTACTGGCCAGCTTCGAGAGTTCGGGGTTTAGAACAATTGTTGTTTATCGAGAAAATGGCAGAGCGATTTTTCTATATGGCGTAAGTTTAAACTGACTTCAGGAAAAATCATTAAAAAATATCGTTTCCTTTTCTTTTCTCCATGTAGCGTGGATTAAGCGTAGCGAATCCACGTCAGCGATGAGCGATGTAATAGTGTGGCATTGAATGATGACGCGGCCAAAGGGGCATTTATTGGTTTTCGACATTTGTTTTTTGTGGATTCGCTGTGCTTAATCCACATTACCCGTCTATTTTTTCTGAAGTCAGTTTAAACTTACAAACGATGAAGAGTGAAGACGAAAAATTGATGGGATGATAAAAAGTATTATTAATAAAGTAACTTGACCTCATTTATCATTCGCTGGCCCGTGCCGTGACAATCTGTCTCAATTGATTTAATAAGCGATGTTTCGGTAATAGACTTAAACCTTCGTCAATGTATTGTAAACCCCGCTTGAAATCGTTTTTGCTTAAGGCTTGGTTGGCTAATACGATAATTTGATCTGCGATTATTTTTAAACCTTGTTGCGCCTGGGTATTGTCAGAATCTAATGCAAGGACAGCCTGGTATTGTTCCGTAGCATTTTTGTATTGGTGTGCGATGACCCATTTTTTGGCTTGGGCGAGCAATTGTTCTGTTGAGCGGGTGAGATGTGCTTGAGATATTTTAGGTTGATCAATAATATCATTTTTAGTTTCAATGGGTTTTATTGAGAGTATTGACGCTTGTTGCACGGCCTGTTCAGGTTTTAGCTCATTGGGCCTTAATCCATAACCCAGACCTATCAGGGCCACGATAGTCAGTAGACTCCCATAACTTAGCAACATCCTAGTTTTTGATTTGGCAGACGGAGGGAGAGGAGGGTCGCCGAATTTATTGATGTCCACGATCATTAACGGTTGATCGTTGGCGATTGCTGAGATTGCATTTGCATTGTCTGAGATAATACGCTTGGGCGGTGAGGAGGTGATAACGTTGCTTGTCTCTGTGATGCTAAAAATATCCTGAGTAAAGTCTGCCGTTGTTTGATAACGCTGATCAGGATGTTTGGCGAGTGCTTTGTTAATGATGGCTTGAAAGTATTGCCATGGGGCGGGTAACGTGGGAATGGGTGCCTTGTTGTGTTGATAGCAGTAACCAAAGACACTTTCGGATTGATAAGGGAGCGAGCCCGTGAGCATTTCAAAAAACACAATACCCAAGCTGTAAATATCGCTGCGTGTATCGATATGTTTTTTTTCATCGGCTTGTTCGGGTGACATATATTGACAGGTGCCCATCAGTGCGTGATTGCCGGTTAATGTGAATGCGGGGCCTTCATGCAATAGTTTCGCAATCCCGAAGTCGGTTAAGATAGCACGACCATCGGTATGAAATAAAATATTGGCAGGTTTGATATCACGATGAACATATCGCTTTTGATGGGCATAATCCAATGCGGCACTGATTTGGGTGATGATATTAATTTTTTGCGCTAAAGGGTAGGCTTGATTTTGGATTCGTTCTTTGAGGGTTCCGTCTGACAAGTATTCCATGGCAATATAATAGGTATCATTTTTTATGCCCATGTCATAGATCGTTACAATATGATGGTGCGCAAGATTGGCAATGCTTTCTCCTTCGTGTTGAAAGCGTGATCGAGCTTCTGCATTATCACCTATGTGACGGAGTATTTTTAATGCGACTTCCCGTTTTAAGCAAGATTGAATAGCCAGATACACATCAGCGGAACCCCCACGGCCGAGTCGCTGTAAAATTTGATAGCCGGGGATTTTGACATCCATAACACCATTGCCTCATTCAACTAAAGTTTAGTTATTTTAAAGATTTAATATTTTAACATGCATTGATGGGTTTTTGTTCGTCGCCTGCATTTATTTTATATTTATTTTGATTTGCCATCGCTGTTGTGTTAAAAAAGTAGGTTATTTAGTACAAATAATAATGATAAATAGATTAAATGCGTTGGCTACACAATTCAAGTCTCTGCCGAGCAACGCATTAAAATAGCTTAATGTGGGGATGTGGAAAACGGGTAAAATTGATGCGTATGACACAGTAACTCACTCCTTCCTGTTTGAAATCAAAAAAAAATTTGTGGGCATGTGAGCACTCTATTGCCTGCTAGGTTATTTTTGTTGGCTGATTCATTAGTTTAGTCTGGAATAATTTTTTTATTCTAAAGCGGATTTTCATTATTTAAGGACGCTTGCGAGCATGGATAAGAGTCACTATTTTTGCGATACGCCAGAAGGTTGGGTTATACATCAAATTTTGCTGGATAATTTAGCGCTTGGCGAAGGGGTGCCTTTACGTATTATCAAACTAGATCAACTTAAACAGCTCTACCAACATTTTCTGAAGGCAGATAGCTATTCCGCACAGCCGTCATTCCACAATCACTTCCCCACGCAAGCAGATTTTAACCGGTTTTCACAAAAAATTATCGATTGGTTTCTGCATAAAATCCTCGAAAAAAAACAAGATCCAGATAATGTTGTCCGGCTTGATCTACTTAAGGCGCTGTATGAAGATTTCTCTTATCAGATTTTTCCTGTCTTGCCGGGCAATTTGCATTCACTGGAATTTTTGGCACAGACGATGGTTAAATATTGGCGTATCTATTCGTTGTTATGGCTGTATCAGTCGCTTGTTATTAAGGAACAAGCGGCGAAAGGGGACTTTGTTTCTTTGGATAATGTTTACGGCCTAGAAAATTACCGGATGCAGTATCGTCATGTGAGCATGAAAGGGGAGGCGGTAAACGATATCCTATTATTGGTCGGTCCTGTTTTTGAAGTCGAGCCGGATGTGTTAACGAGCGAAACAGGGATCGACGAGGTGATCACCAATAAAGTAAAAAACTTGTTTGCTTGTTTTGCCTCCGGTGTTTTAGATTCGAGCCCTAATAGTGGCAGCTATTTTAGTCAAGCGATTCACCTGGAAACCGTACGACAAAATGGGTTCCTGATTGGACGTTTTCATAACATCTACAAAATCTGGGATTTACTCTACCATGTCACCATTGTAGACGAGACCAAGATCAGTCATAAATGGCTGCGTATGCTCGCCGTTTGGGCGCAATATGTGAGTACCATCATTCGCAAGGGAGCGCCGCCGCTAGATCTTATCGATCACATTTTACTGCCGAGTGACGGACTCTATCAAAAAGAACACGATCGCTTTGTGAAGCTGACAGCAGAAAAAACAGCCGACAAATGGCAGATTACGATAGAAGCGGTGGATACAAAAAATGATGAGGTAAAAATAGCCTCAAGCGATAAATTCAATGATTGTTATATTCGTTTGGAGCGCAAGACCAAACAATTGGAAAAAAATCGGTTAATTGTGATGAATTTGTGGCTAGAGAGTCGCTTTTCTGCGCTATTACCGAATTCTGAAAATATACCACGAACCGATAATGAAGATAATATAGGTTATCGCTTGGCTGCCTGGATATGTGCGGCTTTGAGAGCCGATATCGCTGAGATTCATTCTTATTACCCAGAAAAAGTGGGTGCCCCGCTGAAGGTGCATGACATCTATCTGCACCATAAAAAATGTCGAGTTCATCGTGATGATATTATCACCGTCTTGGAAAGTTTTATCGAAGATGCACAGCCGCGATCTAATATTTATCGTGCGTTGACCGAAGGCAAAGAACAAATTTGTTTCAATTACAATCCTATTTCTCCACAGAAAAGTTGCCCGGAGAAAAGTACCTTGATTCCCCTCAGTGAACTCAATCACGATTGGCCAACCGAGAAAGCGGAGATCGTTGTGCCGATCAAGTTCAATGGGCGAGTGCTGGGAGCCATTGAGGTTGCCTCTTTTGATCCTTGGCGGTTTCGTTGGGGGCAACGCATCTTGCTGCTCAATATCGCGACCAGCTTGGCCGCTTATTGGTATCAACAGCGCCACTTAAGCTGTCTGAGTAAGATCCAAACGAAAGTCTTAGAGTTCGATCAGGAAAAGTGCGATAAAGAAGCCCTCTACCATGCCATTTGTGAACAAGCGGCGGTACTATTTTTGTGTCGAGGAGCAGGACTTTGGGTGCGAGATAACATTGATCACGATTTGTTTGTCCGTGAAGGAGAACATGCTGTCCAAGTCAGGCAAGACCAGCTTTTTGTTAGTCGGGATGATAATTTAATTTCATGGTTGGTCAAGCAGCCCAGTGAGCAGTCCATGCTTTGTTACGAACCGGTTGAGAATTCAAGTAAGCTAACCGCCATTAACAAGGAGCAATTTATTCAGGCAGGGATCAAGCATATTGCGCATATTCCCATCCGAGCCCAAACCCCAGACAAAGGGAAAGGTGAGATCATTGCGGTATTGGCACTCTATGATCACTCAGAACGAGGTTTTGATGAGGGTTGGCGGTTTATTGCTCAGTTCTTTTCCGGTCACCTGCATGTGATTATCGAGTCGGTGGCGGCTTTTATTGGTGAGCGGGAAAGTGTTAAAAAAATGATGCTGCATCAAATTAACGATTCCGCGAGCCACTTGGCGGACAAGGCGAGTAAAATTGCGGCACCGATTACTCGCCAACTGACAGAATTGGACAAAATTTACTCCGCACTATCATCACCAAGAATCGTTGAACGACTGGAGATTGCCAGGTTAATGGGCGAATTCCCTCACGAGATGAAACTCCCTAATGACTTAGGGGCAGTGATGGCGCAATTAAGAAACCGCTCAATGGCAGATAATGATGTGAAAGAATATGCCAAAAAACTGCGTATTCAACTCTATGCTTTTTCTGCCGACTTCAAAAATGATCAGCAAGCAGTATTGCGTGAGGTATATAAGGATGAACCGGAAAAAATACCTGGACTGTTGCAAAAGGGGCGCAGTATCTTGGCAAAAACCTCTGATCCAGAATTTCTTCAATTCTTAACGATTGAAAGATTGTTGGAAGCGGAACCCGACGCGGTTAACCTGAGAGATCTCATCATACAGGTAAGCACATCGAGACAAAATATTCCACGGGACTTTAGCCAAGTGGGGTATTCGATTGTGCTTAACATTAACCGTAATGCATTGAACACGGTGCTGACTAATCTCTGGGTCAATGCACAAAAATACTGTATTGATGAGAGGAGTTATCCGGTGATGTGGAGTGCCTATTTTAATCGACGTGGGGCATGCATCCTCGAAATCAGCAATCGTTCGCATCCGTATAGTGACGAGGTGCTTGATCGACTGATAAACAAAGGAT
>CAYUAI010000007.1:99015-100655 GCA_964442745.1 uncultured Chromatiales bacterium | reverse complement strand
TTTTTGGTAACAGAGACTCCTACCGTGAGATGTGGTTACCCAAAGGGGGGAGTAAATGGGTTGGAAAGGTACAGTACGTTCTATTGGTGCCGCTGTTCGCGCAGCTGAGCGAGATGCAAAATGCCGACAACGCGAGCTTGAAAGGCAGCAAAAGCAATACGATAAAATGCAAGAATTGGAACAAGCAGAATATGAAGTTGATGTCTACGATAATCATATTGAAGTAATTAAATCTATGCATAAAGAATGTAGTGATCTCATTGACTGGGAAGGTATTGCTGTTTCTAAAGAGCCCGAGAAACCACAAAACAGTGGG
Source organism: uncultured Chromatiales bacterium (assembly GCA_964442745.1). Lineage (GTDB taxonomy): Bacteria > Pseudomonadota > Gammaproteobacteria > S012-40 > S012-40 > CAYUAI01. Next base: position 100,339 of record CAYUAI010000007.1, on the reverse strand, counting down.
GATTTTGAAAACAAAGCTAGGTTAGAATCCGATAAATATAAGCCAGGAATAATTGATAAACTTTTTAATAGCGAAGAAAAAAGAGAGTATTGATTAAAGAAAATATCGAAAAATCTATTGAAAAAAATGCTACCGAATATTCGAAGGCTATCGTTGCGTGAGAAGGTGAAGTAAGTGACTGGGAAGAAAGCGAAACTATTGCGAACTCATTGTTGGAAGGGAGTGATAAAGCGAAAATAGAGGTAATTGACAGCCTTGATCCTTTTTCTGAAATATCGAATCTTGGGTCTAGTTTAGCGGTTTCCATTGGAAGTAGTGGAATCGTTGAGGTAACTATAAATGTACACGGAGACGACATCGTTCTAAGTGAAGCAAAAAGTTTGCTTAAAAGTGGAAAGTTATCAGTCCTGAATTCAAGTCATAAGGTTACCCTATAGCGGTATTGTGTCGTTACGCCCGCTTCTCATTCAAAGCGATATCGTAAACTCCGTATGGAACTGCCTTACCAAGCTTTTTATCTGGAAAGTCATGGGTTGACACTTTCGTCGGCTTGCCTTTAGGTCAGTAAGTTTTTCCCGAATTTTTCATGTTTCCCAGTGATTCTTTCTTCTTTGTGTCGATCGAGATCGCGGGTTGCCCCTTGCGTAAAAATGCTTTAACTCGCTTGTTGATGTGTTCGAATTGGGCATCTCGATCGGGATGTTGCTTGTCCTCAGTCGTTTTTCTATAGCCCTGTACGCGAAGCAGTTGGCCGATCTTAGTGTTACTCACTTGGTATCCTTGCCACTAATTAGTTCACGCACTAGCGTATGCGTACTTTTGCAAGTCCAACGAAATGGGCGGCAAGGGTCTCCACGTGTCACTGGCTCAACCAGCGCTTCCAAAGCCTCGACTAATCCTGGTTGTTCGTTTTCTCGGGATCGCCGACTGCCTCCCGGCCGTCTTTGTTTATTGCTGGGTGCAGCTTTGGGGTCATCAAGCTCCTGAATCCCTGTACGGATTGTTCGATCAGAGATACCGGTAGCTTAAGCAACAGCAGTGACACCGCCCCATCCAAGCGAACGCGCTTCTGCACCCGCCCAGCGTCGTCGCCCTCGCTCATCAAGATCATCTTCAATGGCGACATATTTTTCGCGAATCCATTCCATGACTAAAATCGGTACGTTATTGTTTGGCAGTTCCTTAGAGCCAGCAGGAGTCGTACAGGTGGTTGCTGGGAGGGTTACCTATGGTATATAATGCTGTCGTAGAAAGCTTCTTTCGGTAGTTTGAAGCGAGTGCACTACCAGACACAGGCACGCCTTGAAGCACAACAGGATATATT
>CAYUAI010000007.1:0-98915 GCA_964442745.1 uncultured Chromatiales bacterium | reverse complement strand
TGAAGCGAGTGCACTACCAGACACAGGCACGCCTTGAAGCACAACAGGATATATTAAATTACATATCTGTCTTTTATAACAACCATCGCCTGCACTCAACGCTGGATTATATGAGCCCGGCTGATTATGAAAAGCAATTAACTGAGATGCTAAAGAAGCCGATTAGCTGGGTTGTACTAACAAGGTTGACCAGGTCAAGGGTCGATGGATAGACAATGTGTTCATCGAACGATTATGGCGAAGTTTAAAATATGAAGAGGTATTTTAAAAGCCTACGCGAGCATTCCAGAGGCAGAAGAAAATATTGATGCCTATTTAACATTTTATAATCAACAACGGACGCATCAAAGCCTGGATCGTCAGACACCAAACTCGGTGTACAAATTGAATTTAAAACAGGCTGCGTAGTAATGGCAGAATATCACTGACAGAAATTAAATTGGTTGTTTGAATGATGGCGTCCACTTCAGTTTTTCACTTAGAACGATAAATTTCAAACTTTTATTATGAGAGGCTAATAATATGAATATTAAACAAACCGTTATGGGAACTCTTTGGGTTTTATGTCTGATTTCTCTTACCGCATGCATAGATACATTTCCTTACGAAGTTGCAGCGAAAAAATCTGTTGCTTTTAAATCGGTTACTGTCATCCCGATGACTTCAGAGATTGAGCTAAAAAATCACACTGTACTCGTGCGTGAGGGGTTAATTGAAAAAATCGGACCAGATGGAACCATTTCCATTCCACATGACGCCGTCATCATTAAGGCTAAAAATTACTTTTTGATGCCAGGAATCGCAGACATGCATATCCATCCGCTTTGTGATGCGAGCGACCCAAGCTGCTCTATAGGCGCCCAGGAAGCCCAGGTCTATCTTGCAAAGGGCGTTACGAGCGTATTGAGTATGCAAGATACTGGCGGCACTTCCCGCAATTTAGTGAAAGAGACGCTGGGCGATCCCATATTGAATGGGTCAATCCCTGGACCAAGCGTTTATGTCGCCAGTTTTGCTGGCGGTCCCAATGATTTGCCGGGCATTGTCGATGAAAGCCAAATGGTGATCACGGAACAAGATGGCCGGGATCATGTGATTGCGAGTAAAGGACAAGGCTACGATTTTATAAAAGTCTACGATGGTGTGTCAGAAGCAGCATTTAGGGGCATTCTTTCGCAAGCCGAGATAGAAAACATGGGGGTGCTCGGTCACTTCCCTCAGGGTGACCCCATTGACAGTCTCACCAATGGCTTGGATATGGTCGCGCATTCCGGAGCATATTTTTGGAGGTTAGGTCCAAATTTAATCACTGCTGCCACAGAAATTACTTTAAACAATCAGATCTATGTTAATACAACCTTAGCCCTAGAGAAGAAAAAAACCCAACTCGCCTGTGCAAATGAAGCCGCCTTTGAGGAGCTACAAACAAAGCCGGAAACACGTTATGCAAATTCCATGGAGCTCGATATCTGGCGTTCATTTTTTCTTAACCTCACTAATTTCCCTGGATGCACCCCTGAATTTTTTATAGCTAATTATGAATTTGTTCAACAATACGTAAAATCTTTTTTTGATAATGGCGTCAAACTGGTGTTAGGAACAGACTCTCCGTTAGTCTGGGGTGTACCCGGGTTCTCCGCGCATGAAGAACTGCAGGTGCTTGCTGAATTAGGCTTGTCGCCATTCGAAGCACTGACCATTGCGACCCGTAATGCAGGTGAATTTATCGATCACTCTTTACCTGAAGCAGAATCTTTTGGCACCATTGAAGCAGGCAAAAGGGCGGACATGATTCTCTTCAAGAAAAATCCCTTATTAGATTTAGATAATCTAAAATCTCAAGCGGGGGTCATGGCACGTGGTCGCTGGTTTTCGGATGAAAACTTGCAAGAAAAACTCGAACAGATAGCTGCGAACTACGCAAGATTCTAGCGCAATCATTTTAATTCAACCGCTAGAAGAAAAGAGGGGGCAAGTATCATATCGAATGATATGAAATATTAGATATGCGATAAATAATAAAAACCAAGGAGTAAAACAGTTAATATGATACTTGCCCCCCCTTTTCTTCTTTACTTTGTTTAACGAAGGCGTGACCCATTTCGCGTGCCTGATTGGAGTCCCGAGTCGGCAAAAAGGTGATCCTATTCCTGGCTTTGATTGGCGTGTGGTAATTAACAGAAAAGATATCAAGGTAATCGATCTAACAACGGGCATCGACCGGAACGCCTTTTCAGTGGCGGTTTTGGATCATCGATTTCAGAGGGTTTGATGGCCTATCCAGCGTATCGCCTTTGTTATCGGCGTCCCGTCATACCCAACGTTAGATTCGCTGGGCAAGCCCGGAGAAGGCGGATAGAAAGCTGTGCGTATAGTCAGTTATATAAGGGCTGGCTAGCATGGAGAAGGAAGCAATAAGCCGTTAAAAAACACAGTTAAGTGATAGGGTGGAATGTACCCCAAAAAGTGGAGACGGAATCACGCCGCTAATGTATCATGCTCAAATTGATCTGGCGAACAATAATTTAAAAACGAATGCTTTCTTCTCGTATTATAAAAGGTCTCTATGTATTTCAATATGGCTGTTCGCGCTTGCTCATACGTATCGAATGACATTAAATAAATGCATTCTTTTTTAATGGTGGCAAAAAAGCTTTCAGAAATAGCATTATCAAAACAATCACCTCGACGACTCATACTACTGAGAATATCGTATGGCTTGAGTGCTGTCAGATAACGGGTCAAGTATCATATTGAATTGTATGAAATTTTAGATGTGCGATAAATAATGAAAACTAAAGAGTAAAACAGTTAATATAATACTTGACCCCTTTTCTTTCCTACTGCCACACTTATTTCAATAAAAATCATGACTTTAGTCAGTCTTTGGCAATTTAATCCATCGACCACTTTCATCAATCAGAACTACTAAAACTTCCCATGTTCCTGTGCTTCTAGATTGCCCAATAATTGCGCTAGCATTTTTTCCTTTATACTTTCCTTCTTCAATATTAAAATTCAACTGATCAATTGAGCTATATGCTCCTGAATGTGAGCTGGACATTGAAATAGAAAATTTTGAATCCTTATTCAGCCCTTTAAATTCACTCCGTTCAACCGCAGTACTAACGGCTTCAATCTTTGACGATATTGCACAACCCGATAAATAAAGTAGAACCACAGCAATAAACATAATTTTTTTCATCTGTTCATCCTTCTTGATATTCCAATATATCACCGGGCTGGCAATTGAGTTCTTTACAAATAGAATTTAGTGTTGTTAACCGAATCGCTTTTGCCTTACCTGTTTTTAAAATAGAAATATTTTGCTCGGAAATCCCAATAAGCTGAGCTAGCTCATTTGATTTCATTTTACGCTTAGCAAGCATCACATCTAAATTTACTACAATTGCCATTTTTTTTATACCGTATGTGCTTGTTCGTCTTCTAATCTTGATGCCTCTTTCATTACCCAAGAAATCAACACAATAACTGCACCAATAATTAAAGTGCCTATATCCGAAACTCCAAGCTGAGCAACTATTATACGCTCACCTGGCAACTTATTAAATGATAAAACAATACTAATCAGCACAACAAAAACAAAATTGGCAACAACCCAAAATATCAAGGTGTACCCGAGGCGGCGAATGCAATTAACATTTTTCTCAGAGAAAACGATTGCTTCCTCATAGAGCTTAAACAGTACCTTTAGATTAATCACGCCATATATGGCGACAGACATGGGAATTATGCTAACTAAAAGTGCTATCAAAAGAGTATTAAGCGAGAGTGTTTGATTGACTGCAACAGGCAATTCAGTCGTAAACCCAGTGGGCAGGTAATTAAAGAGCAGCCAATACATCAATGTGACAATGGGGATAAAGAATATTAGAGCAGCAAACAAAAATCGAAAGATACCGCTTACACGTTGTATGCGGTTAATATTTTCGTTTTTACTTTTCATCGTCTAAATCCCCAGCTTATTCAAGAACAGGAAACAAGAGTATAGGCAGATAATTATCGTTTTGCAATAAGTATTTACTGTTTTGTCGTATTTTTGAGAAATTGACTCTGAGACTCTTACAACTAACGCAAAGCGGCGCGTTTTTTAGCGTCCGCTTGAGCTTTTTTTTGTTAGAAAAATATTTCAGTCAATAACTCTAAGTTGTTTTTCACCAACAATATACAACGTATCTCCATCCCATCCTTGATAAAATTTAGGATCTCTATAGTCAAAATCATTACTTCCCTTTGGATATATGCGCATGTTTCCTTTATATGCCAAGTCACCAGATACATAATGTATCTCAGCCCAATATTCATTTGGGTCTGATCCTTTTATTTTATTCACTAACACAAATACTCCACCATCAAGCCCCCCAACCCAATTAGCTTTCTCTGGAACCGAATCTGGTTTTGAAGGTAATTTATTTTCCTGATGTTGTGTATCACAAGCAGAAGCAATGAATATTAACAAAATAAAAAATACGATATTTTTCATTTGAATTCTCCCATTCCCTCTATTTTTAATATTTTAGTTTTGGGATAATAATTTAGATCTTTATAATCATCTCTAAATTTTCCTATATACGAATTCGACCTTGGATCAATCATCCATGGTGTTTCAATTCCTGCGATTCCGGTAACATTTTTGACAAAATGGATGCAACTATTTGATGTTAAATCATATGGTCTGCGTTTGGGATTGGCATTCTGGGAAAAGTGGGGTCAAGTATCATATTAACTGTTTTATTCTTTGGTTTCTATTATTTATCGCATATCTAAAATTTCATACTATTCAATATGATACTTGACCCGTTATCTCAAAACCTCATTGCCTTGCGTGCGTTGACTCTTGGGCCTACTTAATCAGGTATAATAATCACTCGGTGTCACACATCACACATGACAGTGATGGGAAACTCGTGGCCATTATCATTGATGAATTTAAACTTCATTTCATGTCCTTGGCAAAGTAGGCCATCGCTTTTTTTAGGATATCACGCTCCTGTTGCAAACGGTTGTTTTCTTCACTGAGTTGCCTGATTCTCTCTTCATCGGCACGCCAGCGTCCACTGCCTGGAAAAGCTTGATCGGGATCTTCTTGATATTCAATCACTCAGCGACGTAAAGCGGTTTGACCCACACCGAATTTTTTCGATGCTGCAGGAATACTGATGCTCTGCTCAATGATATACTTGGCGGTTTCTCGCTTGAACTCTCTATTGTAATTAGGTCGTTTCATAAGCACCTCCCAGGGTTGATTATACCCTAACTGAGTATCTATACCCGTAGCGTTTGAGATTTAGGCTTTATTACGGCCCTATTTTTACCCTGACTGTGTCGCCTAATGCGCCTACTGTTGGTGAAACTCCTCGCAATAATCCCGATATTACTCGTCGTTTCGCCTAGTCAGGACAAAAATATGTCTCGCACTCAATATCTAAATCTCAAACGCTACGGGTATATTATACCGGGGGATGCTCAGTTTTGTTGCTTGCGGATTCTGCTGGACATTCGATCACTTTGCATGAGTACGTTTAAAAACTTGCAAATTCATAGAGTGGCACTATACTATCACTCTATGAAAATCAAATTAGTTACTACTTTAAAACGCGAAGCAACTAAAATCTTGGCAGAACTGCATTCCTCAAAGGAACCAGTGCTGATAACGGAGCACGGAAAACCGTCGGCATACCTCGTTGATGTTAATGATTATGAGCTAACTCAAAATCGGCTACAGCTCCTTGAAGGGTTGGCGCGGGGCGAAATGGCAATTTTGGAGAGTCGAACTTATACACAGGCCGAAGCAAAAAAGAAAATGAATAAATGGCTCAAGTAGTTTGGACCGAACCAGCATTATCTGACCTAAATGAAATTGCGGAATATATAGCGCTTGATAAAGTTAGTGCTGCTACTAAGCTAGTTAAAAATATTTTCTCTAGTACCGATAATCTTGAGAAATTTCCTAAAATCGGTCGTAAACCTCCAGAGTTAGGTAAAATTAGGTACCTTGAAATAGTAGTTTCTCCATGCCGTATTTTCTATCGTATTGAAAAGAAAGCTGTATACATTATTTATGTTATGCGAAGTGAACTGCAATTACGTAAATACTTACTAGAAGATCGTGCAAAAGAAAGTATGGTGAATTAATTTAATTTTCGTAACGTCTCTGATTAAGTGAAAATGAATTTAGCTATTTAGCTAACAAGGCCGATTAACGCGCCGAGCAAAGCTCGGTGTATTTTTCAGGGTGAAAGTCACTGTCGGGGGAAGAACTGTAAAGTTCCTTTTTACCACCTATATCGAGCCTTGGGTCTATAGCGGAGTATTACGGCGAAGAAAAACAAACAAGATAGATTAAGTGTAGGCAGAGAATTTTATAGGCCGCAGGGGAAATCGCGTTCCCTAAAGTGCTCGGACAGCTTCGAAATAATCAATGCGGATGCCGAGGGTTTTAACGTACACCGAAGGCAACACAGAAGCTTCCGTTTAGGCGAGGAAGTGGAGATCCGCCGGAGTCCTCCGGCCGTGGCATTGGCAATACCCGGATTTAGTGGACAGTCAGTTAGGGATTAATTTACATTATTGATTATATCAAATTAAAGCATCGGTTCTCAATGGATACCGAGTTGCCATTATACCACCGGCGTTTTCGATTCAAGTGCCACTGGATTCATATTGCCAATTGATGTGTGCATTCGTTCACGATTATAAAAACCCTCAATGTATTCAAAGATAGCACTACGGGCCTGTTCTCGGGTTTTAAAATGTACGCGATACACTCGCTCTGATTTAAGGGTATCGAAGAAACTTTCCATTGGTGCGTTGTCCCAACAATTGCCTTGGCGGTTTATGCTTACGATCATGTCACACTCAGCAAGTCGTGGCCCTTTGATTTGTTTTTTCACTTTTTTTCTGACCGCGATAAAGCGAAAGTGAGTGGACTTCCCTATTTCGGGCTTCCAATCTAACTCGACAAAGCGGTGTTCATCATCGTATTCCGCCCAATCCTGATTGTCATTGACATAATTTTTCAACGCTGGAAATCGTTCAAAGAGGGCGGATTGTGTGAATTCGATATTCTCGTTGTCGAGCCTCATGACCACTTTTTCATTGAAAACAGCCGAATCCATACGCGCTTCAATGAGGATTTTGGCCGACAAATCCACACGAATTTGTTGGAAACAATCGATCATAAAGGTCTCCGCCCCATTGGAGTCATGCACATTCCCAGGGCGATGGTGAAAGTCAAAGACTTGGCCGGTTTGAGACACCGTGCAATATAATGGATAGTCACTCCTGTCGTCTTTTTTCTTCAGTCGCTAATACAACAAGTATTGCCTTCTTATGTTTTGACGCCGTTTGGTTTCTCTCGTAAGTTTAAACTGATTTCAGGAAAAATAAACTCGTAGAGTGGATTAAGCGCAGCGAATCCACCAGCTAAATCCGACTCGAAAACAAATCAATTCTCCCTGGCATTATTCTCATTTCAATGGCCGATTGGAATATGTGTACGTCACTCATCCCTAAAGCAGAATTTTCAAAGTTTTTGTGCGAAATACACGGCCAATTTCAGCCACCTTAGCTTCTACACGGTTCAATTCTTCGTCGGGGGCATTGCCGGGTAAGAGAAACCCGCCGCAAGTGCCACTGTGCGTTGTTAATAGGCCTAGCACATCCACTTCACCGGCCTTCTTCAGAATTTTCGCGAGAAACACGCTACCAGTTCGATTGGCATGCAGTTCAGATGATTTCTGGGCGCATCGGGCAATTTCGGTATCGTCCCTGTTAGCGAATGCCACCGACAATTCATTGTACAATTTATCATATTCGGTAAGGAGTTCAGGGGTGAAATTCAGGTTCTGGTTGTACTCCTCGGTCGAAAACTCACCACCCGCATCGACTGCAATAATATGGAAGTCGGGGATATAGTGAAGCTCGCGCAGAAGCTTTCCTTGTCGATGATTATAGGCAACGCTCATGTCATAATGGAGGCCATCATGAGGTTCAATGTTGGCGAACAGCGAGGAGATAAAGTTCTCAGTGACGAGAATGCCAAACACCTCTTGAAATGCCCTGACTACGGCCAGCATGTCGGCGGTACTTGAACTTAGCCCCTTTCCTATGGGGATGTTTCTAGTGAAATCGATACTGATCCTGATCCCGGAGCTTATGCCCAGAATCTCAAGCATGTGCTCAGCCACTTTTCTTGACTTTGAGAACTTGGCGTCGACGAAACAAGGTCCATCGATGGATTCGCAAATCAGTTCACAGGTGCTCCACATATCGATGGGTATCGTGACTAGAAAATCCTTACCGTTTAACAGCCGGCCTTGGACAATCTCGCCAAAACTGGCAAATGATTTTCCGTAGCCGATTAATTTCTGCGTCATGACAAGCTTTAAATCCATTCCTAAGGTTCACAAAATTTTAAAATGCTCATTTTTTTCTTTGGCGATGTATACCCGTAGCGTTTGAGATTTAGGTATTGAGTGCGAGACATATTTTTGTCCTGACTAGGCGAAACGACGAGTAATATCGGGATTATTGCGAGGAGTTTCACCAACAGTAGGCGCATTAGGCGACACAGTCAGGGTAAAAATAGGGCCGTAATAAAGCTTAAATCTCAAACGCTACGGGTATATATGTTGGGCAACGAGAGCCAGGTATCGATTTTTTTTGAGGTGAAAATACACAAAATAGGATATTTAAAAATTCTCACTAAACCATATGATCCAGCGCTGAGCGGCTCTTCGTGACACATCAGGATGATGAGAAAGTAACTCGGTCAACGAAATACTTTGGTGGGCTTGCTTGATCGTTTTCAGGAGATTAGTTGAGGTTGTCATGTTTTGGCGCGGTTTGGTTTTGCCTGGCGCAATTATGGCGCAGTTTGCTTGGTTTTACTAATTTTTTGTGACGCGATTTGCTAAATAGTTAGCACTTAGCGCAGAAATTACCCATTCAAGGTGATGTCAGATTGATAATTGTTCGTTTTGGAAATGCCTAACGGAAAGAAATAAAAATAAAATAGACTTCGGTCAATATGTCCAATATGGTGACACTTTTACTCGTTTGTTAAATAGAATATTTTAACATGTCATTCAATCGGCCAGAGGTCCCATGAATACCATCAATCTTTCCGCGATTGTACATGCCAGTATTATTGTCAAAGATACTGCCACGTCGCTGCGCTTTTATTGCGATATATTGAATTTACCCGTTGATGCTTCTCGTCCTGATTTAGGGTATCCAGGTGCTTGGTTTCAGATTGGAGAGCAGCAATTGCATTTGTTGGAGTTGCCAAATCCTGATCCAGTTAGCCAACGGCCTGAACATGGGGGGCATGATCGGCATGATCGGCATGTGGCGTTTCATGTTGCCGATCTGGAAGCATTGCAAAACGCCTTTGATAAACATGATATACGCTACACACTCAGTAAATCGGGGCGTAAAGCATTATTTGTCCGTGATCCGGATGGCAATGCGTTGGAGCTGATTGAGGCAGGTTGATGGTTATGATTTTGGTAGTGATGAGGTGGATGAGCTACGCTTATCCACGCTACGAAAAATCGACGTCGATACGGATCAAAATGACTCTTTCCTGTATTCCTTAGCTACGAATGCCCACGCCTTTTTTCAATAACCATAGACTCCATACATAAAGAATGATGGTGAATAAGATGATAATGATAAATGCCACCGTTAGCGGAATGTCGGTGATGCCTAAAATGCCGTAACGAAAGGCATTTACCATGTAAAGTATTGGGTTGATTAATGATAGGGTTTGCCACAAATCAGGCAACAGATGAATGCTATAAAAGATGCCGCCGAGATAGGTTAGCGGTGTCAGCACAAAGGTGGGAACAATGGATATATCATCGAAACTTTGGGCAAAAATAGCATTGATAAAACCACCCAGTGAAAATAAGGTAGCGGTTAAAACAATGACAATAGCCGTGACTAAGAAGTTATGGATATGTAAGTCGGTGAAGAACAAGGAAACTAAGGTAACGACAATGCCAACGATAATGCCTCGGGCGACGCCACCCGCGACAAAGCCAAGTAAAATAATATAATTGGGCGTAGGTGAAATAATCATTTCTTCGACATTTCTTTGGAATTTTGATCCATAAAAAGAAGATACGACGTTAGCATAAGCATTGGTGATAATGGCCATTAAAATCAGGCCGGGAACGATATAGTCCATATAACTAAAGCCGTCCATATCCTGTATTTGTGAACCAATCAAATTCCCAAAGATAACAAAGTATAACGTTGTGGTAATGGCGGGAGGTAAGATGGTTTGTATCCAGATACGCATGAAGCGTAAAATTTCTTTAATGAGTATGGTTTGAAAAGCGATGTATTGTTGTTTATATGTCATGGCTTTGGTTTATCCTTGTCGACTAAGCCGATAAATAATTCCTCAAGCCGATTGGCTTTGTTGCGCATGCTTAATACATTGATATTGTTTTTTGAGAGTGTTTGGAAGACGGTATTTAAATCTTGTTCGCGGGTAATTTCGACTTCCAATGTGTGCTCATCCATGATTTTTGTCGCGTAATTAGGGATGCTCAAATCCGGCGGTAGCGGCCTTTCAATATCGAGAATAAATGTTTCGGTAGTGATGCGACTTAACAAGCTTTTCATATCGCTGTTTTCAATAATTTCGCCATGGTCAATAATGGCGATGTTACGACACAGCTTTTCTGCTTCTTCTAGATAATGCGTGGTCAAGATAATGGTGGTGCCTTGGGCATTAATTTCTTGCAGAAAGTTCCACATAGACAGTCGAATCTCAATATCGACACCAGCGGTGGGTTCGTCGAGAATCAACAAGCGCGGCTCATGTATTAAGGCACGGGCAATCATCAAACGACGCTTCATACCGCCTGATAAATTACGTGGTGGTTCTTTGTGTTTGTCCCATAAGCCTAACAACTCAAGCAGGTATTGCGCACGTTTGACGGCATTTTTTCGGGCAATGCCAAAGTAGCCGGCTTGATTAATGAGGATTTCTGCAATCGGCTCGAAGATGTTGAAATTAAATTCTTGAGGGACTAAGCCAATGTGCATTTTGGCGGCTGAAAGATCTTTATCCATGTCAAAGCCAAACACTGAAACTTTGCCATCGGTTTTATTGATGAGTGAACTGATGATGCCAATGATCGTTGATTTGCCAGCACCATTGGGTCCTAATAGCGCAAAAAAATCACCGTGGTCGACTTCTAGGCTAACTCCTTTTAATGCGGTAAACCCATTAGGATAGGTTTTTTTTAGATGAGTAATTGATAATGCTACAGGCATGTTGATAACCTTGTTGAAAGTAGGTAACGGCGAGTGTCAAGCCATGAAGGGTTTTAAGTATAGCTCAAATAGTGTTAATTCAAGTGAGCACGGGCACAAATCCAGGCATCGACCCGTTGTACGCCGGCTTGTTTCAGCTGGGCAGCTAATGCCCAGACGGTGTGACCGGTGGTCATGGTATCGTCCACGATGGCTACATATTCTATCGCAGGCAGGTTTTTAATAGTAAACGCATTTTTTACGTTGGTTTTTCTCGCTTTGGCGGTTAATTGGGCCTGGCTTTGGGTGTTTTTTATTCGCTCACAACATTGCCAGTTAATGGGAATGTTTAATTTTTTACTGATGGGGCGAGACAGTTCCAGGGCTTGATTATAACCTCGTGAGCGCAAACGGCGTATATGCAATGGCACAGGAATGATGAGTTCTGGGCGGTTTGTTCGTTGATTTGATAAAACATTAGCCATTTCTTTGCCGAGTGTGTCGGCAAGGTAAAGCGCTTGGTTTAGTTTAAGTTGTTGCATCAGAAAGCTAATGGGAGGTTCATACGAAAAAATGCATTGGGTTTGATCGATGGGCGGAGGCGATTGAATACATTGGCCGCAGCGAGTTGATGTGGTATCAGGTAAAGCAATACCACATTGAGGGCAGCCATGCAATGTTCGGGGTAATTGTTGTTTACATGCATGGCAGAGCGATGTGGAGCTGTCCTGGTTTTCACCACATAGCAGGCAAGCTTGGCTGAAAAAAGCATTGAGGTTTTTTTTTATCCATTGGTAAACTATAGTTTCTGGCATAAGTTGACAGTTGCTTGAATTTCCCTATTATATGGCTTGTCGGCCAATCTATTGTTCGGGTAAATTTTTTAGGATCATACCATTCAGACTCAATTATATAAGGTTTGCTAAATGTTAGATGATAGTATTTACAATAAAATCGACCAGATAACACGCAAAATTTTGTTGGGCGAACAAATGAGCGCAGACGATGGGCGCTGGATGATCCGTTTGGATGATGATTATCTGTCATGGTTGATGGCGGGAGCGGATCGGATTCGTAAAACATTTCGCGGTAATGAAATTGAAGTGTGTGCGATTTCCAATGTGCGTTCGGGTAATTGTTCAGAAAATTGTTCATTTTGCGGTCAAAGTGGGCACTATCAAACCCGTGCGCCCACCTATAATTATATTTCCGAGGATGACTTAGCCCAACAAGCTAAACGCGCGCGCGCTTGGGGGGTCAGTGATATCGGTGTGGTCTCTAAAGGTTGGGGAGTGCGTTCGGAAAAAGAACGAAATCAGCTAAAAGCTTATATGGACACCTTGGCAGAACACAGTGATATTGGTCGTTGTGCCAGCTTGGGTGCTATTGATAAAGATACCGCCGTGATGCTGAAAGACATGGGATTGGAAAACTATCATCATAACTTAGAAAGTGCGCCGAGTTTTTTCGACAATGTGTGTACCACCCACAGTTATCAGGAAAATATTGACACGATTAATTATGCGCGAGAAGCAGGGATGCGTGTTTGTGCTGGCGGTATTTTGGGCATGGGGGAAAGTCTGGATCAGCGTATCGAATTAGCGGAGACGTTACGTGATTTAGCCGTCGAGTCGGTCCCATTGAATTTTCTTAATCCTATGGAAGGGACCCCCATGGGTCACCGTGAACCCATGTCACCCATGGAAATTTTAAAATCCATTGCCACTTTTCGTTACATGCTGCCCGCCGCTGAAATACGTATTGCTGGTGGTCGTCAGTTCTTGGGGGATATGCAGTCGATGATTTTTATGGCGGGTGCCTCTGGGGTGATGATTGGTGATTATCTGACGACTCAAGGTCGCCAAGTGGATGACGATTTGAAAATGTTAGCCGATTTAAAACTAGTCCCAAGAGGTGATACTCAGCAACGCCGTCAGGCACCGCTAGCGGTGCCGATTCATTTTAAATGAAGTCCCTAGCGACGAAACTAGACAATCGTCAGGCACAAGGTTTGTATCGAAAACGGCGTCTTGTGCAATCTGCCCAAGGCATTGAATTAACCATTGATGGCAAACGTTTATTATCGTTTTGCAGTAATGATTATTTGGGCTTGGCGAATCATCCCAAGGTTGTTGAATCTTTTCAGCAAGGAGCCGCTACTTGGGGGGTCGGCAGTGGTGCGGCCCATCTTGTTTGCGGCCATATGCAACCTCATCATGAGCTGGAAGAAGCCTTAGCGGCGTTTGTTCATCGCCCTCGTGCTTTGTTGTTTTCCACGGGTTACATGGCCAATTTAGGTGTCGTTTCCGCCTTGCTTGGGCGCAGTGATGGGATATTGCAAGATCGCTTAAATCATGCTTCGCTGATTGATGCCGGGTTAGCCAGTGATGCAACGTTTTGGCGTTATCCCCATGGAGATGTGGCGGCGCTGGATCATTATTTAAAACGATCCAATGCCCGGCAAACCATGGTAGCAACCGATGCGGTATTTAGTATGGACGGCGATTTGGCCCCGTTACCCGAATTAGCGGATGTTTGTCAGCGTCACGGGGCTTGGTTGATGGTGGACGATGCTCATGGCCTTGGGGTATTGGGCAAGAGTGGCGAAGGCAGTTTGCAACATTTTGATTTGTCCGTGACTAAGGTGCCCATCTTGATGGGCACCTTAGGTAAAGCCTTGGGTGGGTTTGGTGCGTTTGTCGCGGGTGATGATGAACTGATTGAGGTGCTGATTCAAGCGGCACGTAGTTATGTGTATACCACCGCCATGCCTCCGGCGGTGGCTCAGGCATTAGGTACCAGTTTGCAGATTCTTCAGCAAGAACCGTGGCGTCGCGAGTATTTGCAAACGCTGATTCAGTATTTTAGAGCGGGTGCCGCCGACATCGGTCTCGACTTGTCCGATTCGATGACAGCGATTCAGCCAATCGTTATTGGTGATGCTCAACAGGCGGTCAAAGTCAGTGAGCAATTATATGCCAAGGGGATATTTATCACCGCGATTCGGCCACCGACAGTCCCTGTCGGCAGTGCTCGATTACGCATCACATTTTCTTGCAAGCATCAATTATCCCATGTGGATCGCTTGTTAACAGCCCTAAAGGAAGTCTTGGTTTGAAGGTGCGAGTGGTGGGTGAGGGGCCGGATTTAGTTTTGTTGCACGGTTGGGGTTTGAATGCGGGTATTTGGCAAAGTATTGTGCCAGTCTTGTCGTCTCATTTTCGTTTGTGGATGCCAGATCTGCCGGGCCATGGGCAGGCACCGTTTTTTGCCGATCGCGGTGATTTAAGTGCTTGGACGAGCTATCTGCTAGCGGTATTGCCAGAGCGTTTTTTTTGCCTCGGTTGGTCATTGGGTGGTTTGCTTGCGTTGGATATGGCGTTGCGGCAACCCACTCGGGTCGAACGTTTGGCGTTAGTGGCCACGAATGCTCAATTTGTATGTTCTCGCCATTGGCCGTATGCCATGCAGTCGCATGTATTAAGTGATTTTACCGAACAATTGACGGTGGCGTTTGATAAAACCTTACATCGTTTTTTGATGTTGCAAGCCCAAGGCGATGGTCAAGCGAAGGAGATCATTCGTTGTTTAAAAAAACATCTGGCTGAACAAGGCACGCCTCAGTTAGCGGCTTTGCAGGGGGGGCTGGAGATATTGAGACAGGCAAGTTTTGTTGATCAGCTGTCTGCCGTTAAACAGCCAACGGCGTTAATTTATGGGCAAGCCGATCGGTTAGTGCCTGTTGAGGCCGCCTCAATGATGGCGCAACGGTTGCCCCATGCCCAGTTAAACCTCATAAAAAAAGCCGGCCATGCGCCTTTTATCTCTCACCGCGAGCCATTTGTGGTGCTTGTGATTTTATTTTTTCAAGATGAACCGTCATAACATTCATGCAAAACCAAAAAAAGATGATGTCTAATTTGTATCAGTTAGATAAACACTGGGTAAAAAAGAATTTTGAGCGATCAGCCGCAAGCTATGACAAAGTGGCGGTACTACAGCGTGAAGTGGCAGGCCGATTGTTGGACCGGCTTGAGCTTGTCAAAATGTTACCAAATACTTTATTAGATGTGGGTAGTGGCACCGGACGATGCAGCCAACTGTTGGCCAAAAAATATAAAAAAGCACAAATTTACGCGGTGGATATTTCTTTGCCGATGTTGCAGCAGGCGCGAGGCCACCTGAGTCTGTTAGATAAATGGCGGGATAAACAACATTTTGTGGCCGGAGATGCGGAGTTTTTGCCGATAAAATCGCAATCCATTGACTTTCTCGTTTCCAACATGGCCTTACAATGGTGTGAAGATTTGCCAAAAACATTGAGCGGTTTCCGGCGTGTCATTCGACCGGGCGGGTTGGTGTTATTTTCTACCTTTGGGCCGGATACACTAAAGGAACTGCGTGTTTGTTGGGCGAAGGCTGATCAGTATACGCATGTGAATGGTTTTTTGGATATGCATGATATTGGCGATATGATGCTACAAAGTGGTTTTACCGACCCGGTGTTGGATGTGGAGACGTTTACCTTAACGTATCCGGATGTGCATCATCTAATGAAGGATTTAAAACAGCTCGGTTCGAAAAATGTCACCCAGGGTCGATTACGTGGTTTGACGGGCAAAGGACGCTTACGACGGGTGATCGACGAATATGAGAAATTCCGTGATAACCAACGATTACCCGCCACTTATGAAGTCGTGTATGGGCACGCCTGGGTGACAGAGTCAAAGCTAAACAAGACACGACAGCCAGCCGACGTGGTTTCTGTACCGTTGCGTGATATTTCCTTAATGAATCGAAAAAAGTGATGATGACTTAAGATGTTGTTCGGCTAAACAATCAATTAAGTTAGGAGATGGATCAAATGCCTAAAGGTTTTTTTATTACAGGCACGGACACGGGGGTAGGAAAAACCATTGTCGCGTCTGCCTTATTGCAGAAAATCAATAATCTCGGCTTACGTACTGCTGGTATGAAACCAGTTGCCGCCGGTTGTGTGCAGACAACGGCAGGGTTACGCAATGACGATGCTGACTTGTTGATGGAAAATATGTCGGTTTCATTGCCGTATGAATGGGTTAACCCATATGCGTTTGAAGATCCGGTTGCACCACATATTGCGGCGCTAACAACTTCGCAAGTGATCGACATTAAAAAAATAATGGATTGTTATGAGCAAATTTCTGCGGTGTCAGATTGTGTCATCGTGGAAGGCGCGGGTGGGTGGAAAGTGCCGATTAATGATCGCGAGAGTATGGCAGATATCGCGGTCGCACTAGCTTTGCCTGTTATTATCGTGGTATCAGTGAAATTAGGCTGTTTAAATCACGCCATACTCACCTATGAAAGTTTGTTAAAAAACGAAATGCCATTGGCGGGTTGGGTGGCCAATATGGTCGAGCTTAATGTTTCCCATATACCGGAGCAGATTGATACATTACGACGCACATTGTATGGTCCCTTATTAGGTATTATTCCTCCGATGGCATGTACCGATCCAGCACAAGTGGCAGAATATTTGGACGTACATTTTTTAATGGGAGAAAATATTGATGATAACCATTGATGAAGTATTAATATGGATTGAAAGGCTACGGAATCAATGTGTGAGATACATAAAATCGCCTACTGTTGGTACCTACTTCCCTGTAGGTAATCACAAAATCTCGAAATAGAACGGTTATTCCTGTACTTTTTTCAATCAGAACGAGCCCCAACAGTCGGCGTTTTAGGCGAATACAAACCAAATCTGGGCGCCAAACTAGAGAAGTTATTACGCGCCCATTCTCGTCGACTATTTTATTAAATTTTTAATCGCCGCCGAAAATTCTTGGGGAAGCCCTTTAGGAATTCCCGCAGGAAATCCTTTTAAAATCTTCGCAGAAAGTTGCTTAGAAGACTCCATAGAAAGCTGCTTAAAGTGGTTGGTTGCTGAAAAAATGGAGGTATTATCACGTTGATTTTTCATCAGACTAACGTTTGATGCCAGTTTTTGATAATACTTTTCTAATGCCCGCATTTGCTTCTCGTAGGATTTTTCTTCGCTTTGGCCAATTCTCTTTTCCTCGCTCTTTCTAATATTCACTCGTTCCTCGTGAGAGAGAAACTTCTTAGCCCCGTGTGTTGGGGACAAGCTGGCAGCTACCGTGATGCCACTGCTAAACATTAAGGCAAAAGCGAGTCCTGCCCATAGAAATCGATTGTTATTCATGCGTTAATTCTCCAAAATCTGTTTCTATAATGTGTAATGATCGAAGCATTATTGGTTCAGTGCCTGGTCGACCGTAATCGACTGTGGCGTGGTGCCAATGTTGATTTCCCGGATAATCTGACCGCCATAAAGTCTTCCGCCTTGCACGCCAGTGACCAGTAGGTTAGGTACCAGTTTGTCTGCCGACAAGGTCACTTCATTTGTGACTCGGTTCCATGTTCCCTGAATCGTTGCTGATCTGGCGATCAGTCGTTCTTTGGTCATATCGCCAAGGTGATAGAATGGTAGATTTTTGATAGGCAGATTGAATAGGGTTTCGTATTCGTCAAGCACTGTAATTAGCCAATCAAATACCAAGGTATTGCCGTTACCATAGTTGACGAGGTTTGATTGATGGAAGTAGTGTGACCATTTTTTAGTCGTCATCATATGTCGCAGGGCGGTATCCGATTCTGCAGCGAGAATTTGAGCATAGGTTCGCGGTGTGCAGATAGCTCCTGGAACAGCACACGGATCTTGGCCATTATTCACTAGTGATTCATGAAAAATGTAGTTATATTCATCGGTCAATTGAGTCGGTTCGGTTACATTGTAAAAAATGTTAGTGGGATAGCGCGGTGTCATGACTCGGTCTTGATCACTACCATCATTAACCTCGCTGATGAAATGCTCCACATCCTGGTTAAGTTGTGAGGGATCTGAAGCGATGAAATCGACACCTAGGCTCGCAACACCCTTAAAGAATATGGGATTGGCTCCCTGTGGATAGGGGATGTCATCGGATTGAACATTAAGCATTTCAGGGTGGAGTTCCGGAATATCGGTACACTTGCGATCCTTAAGTCCCGAGTGACTGCCTGTGACGAGCGCTCGTTCGTTATCTGCTTTTTCTGGTAGCCCCAACAAATTCCAGACTTTCCAGTTTTTGGTGATTTCTGCTTGAACGGCCGCCATGGTGGGCTGTGTAACGTAATCGCAGGGAGCCGAAGCCGGTATCGGGGGATTATCCATATCCGAATGGGTAAACGTATGGTTGATATAGCGGAAAGCGTTCATATTTGTGATCACTTCGGCGACCATATTATCAGCTAAATTCACAACTAGATTGTTTTCGGGGGCGGTTGGGTTGACGACAGCGCCGGCCCCATTGAATGCGAAGTCAAGTTTAAAATTGTTAGGGACTGTTGTCGTATAGGCTGTGCGAAAGGCGGCTTGGGCAGATACGCTATTAACGATGTCGTTGTCGGTCAGGCGGGCTGTATTATTAGGGTCTGTTGTATTCGTTGTGGGATCCCATTGGTCATTAGAAAGGAATATATCATCCACGTGAGCACTCATGTAAATGTAGCGTCCGCCGACGAAGACCCCCTGTGTTGCAAAGTTGATGAATTCGTAGGCGAGCGCCTGAGAATGCACGAGAAACCACGCATTCGTTATTGTCGACAGCAAGACCTCGCGTACCGGCACGGTTGGCTGACCTGGCAGGTAGTAACGAACTATCGAGACCAATGCCTCCCCATTTGGCGTTATCAAAAGTGGCTCGATGCTGGGGGTGGTACCGTCTCGAAGGACAAGATTATCATTTTTGGGGGTGGCGGCAAAGGCCCATTCGGTGATGGGTAAGGAATTGCTCGTATTCAGATACTCAAAGATTGTTGAGCCGCCGGCGGATCCTAGCCATTGGGTGTTTGGAAATGTTCCGCCGGTGGTGACATTCATCCCGTAATCAAGATAGACTCCAGCGGGAGGACTGGGATCCCAATAGGTGCCGGGCCAACCGCTGATCACGGCTTCGCGAACCTGGAAATCCTTTTCATATTGATGGAGGATACCCCACTCAGACGGTGTGAACTCCCCTGCTAAATCAGATAGCGTCACGATGATTCCGTTATAATTGCCTATGCAACCGGCAGTGGCTGCATTGCAACCATTGGGCGAAAGGGTAGCCGCTGTGAGCGATGTTGTGCTTGCATCCAATATATCATACGGCACACCTAATTCGTCCAGATGTGGTTTGATGAAGGCGAGCCCTATGTCATCCTGAGTTGCTATGACGAGTACTTTTAATTGTACAGTATTGTCTGCCATTGCTGGGATAGTGATGCATAGGGGCAAGCCCAATGTGACCATTTTCAATAAACGGTATAAATAAAAGGCGGTATCGTGCAAAAACCTATTTGATTTTGCAATCTTTCTAAGTTTCATAAGTTGTCTCCGTTCGACTCATGCAGGAAAGAATGATTTATATCCTGATGTGAAAACATATATCATCAATAATTGATATTGCTAGGCATCGAGTGCGAGGTCTGCTGTTTATTTTAGCAAGACGAAAACACAAGCCATAGCAAGTTTGCGGTGCACTATTATATAATGTTGTTAGAATAAACAGTAGGACAGCAATGAAGTCTAAATCTCGAAGTGGAATGTAAGCATCCAAAACGAGCGTCAATAATAAGTTAAACTCGTACCTCAACGCAAGCAAAAAATTGTGCCTTCATTCGTTGGTGCTTAAGGGTGAAGTTATCGCCTTTAGGGGATCAAATTTATCGCTATGAAGATTTAAATGATAGTGAGTGGTGGTAAGGTTGGTCGTGTTTCGAACTCAGCGAGTTCGTTGTTAATTACCACAGAATTTGAAAAAGAATCGTATGTTTTTACTCCATTACTACTATCAACCCTATGAACGGGGTGGCTGTAAAATGTGCGTTATAAATTTGGTATAGCCATTGCAGATTTATCAATACAATACATTGATTTAAAACAATGTGCTTATGGGTGTCAGTCAGCCTTTTTTTTCATTATTAATGATAAAAATATATAACAATCAATCGTTTTTCATGGTTGAGCAGAATTGGCGAGAGATTTCTTAATAAATCGAGCCGGCAATGTTTGGTATTTCAGATAAGTGAGACGGCAATGAATTTCCTCCAGCTAGGGTTGGCAAGGTGTAGCAAGTCAAGGAAGCAATTATGAATCAGTGCGCTGTGAGGCTGTTAAAGAGTAACCAATATTTTTCTGAAAATTTTTTTGTGGGCTATTACGCAAAAAAAGTACTGAGCTGTTCGTTAGGTCTGGCGGTTTTATTAAGCTTAATGGCTTGTCAAAGTCTGGCCCCAAAATGGGTGGATGAAGGTGCTGAGCCAATGAGCAGAACACTGTTGGAGATGGAGCAAGACACCTCATTAAATACCGGTAAATTGCCGCCTGAAATTAGCCAATTGTTGTTACCACCGCTTAATATGCCATTGCCAAATACGGTCAGTCAAAAAATAAAAACGCGGTTTGATTTGTCTTTTGATGATGTGGAAGCACGACAAGTTTTCATGAAACTGGTGGAAAATACTGCGTATAGTGTGGTGCTTCATCCGATGATTAAGGGGCGAATTTCCATGCATTTAAAAGGAGTCACGTTAGATGAAGCATTTGATGTGATTAGAGACGTCCATGGCTATGATTATGTTCGTAATAAAAATCAATATATCGTGTATGGGCGTGAATTACAAACACGCATTTATGTGGTGAATTATTTAAATTTGTTACGGCGGGGTCAGTCGGAAATGATGGTGCGTTCATCGTATCAGAATCATGCCATGAGTGATTCACAGGCGATGGTGAATTCCTCGACTGAAAAACGCGATGATCACACTCAACGTGTGCGAGTTAATACTCAGCACGAAAATAATTTTTGGCAAGAATTGAAAGATTCGGTGACGGCTATGATCGGTGATCAAGCGGGTCGTCGTGTGGTGATGAATGCCCAGGCCGGGTTGCTGGTGGTAAAAGCCGAGCCAGCTGAGTTGCGACTGGTTGAGCAATACTTGGAATTAACTCAAAAATCCATTACTCGACAAGTTATTTTGGAAGCTAAAATTCTTGACGTATCTTTGCATGATTCATTTCAGTCAGGGATAAATTGGGCCTCGTTGATTGGTATTGGTAAGACCAATATCATTCCGGCTCAAGTGGGTGGCGGATCTGTTTTTAACGGTAGCTTAGCGACGGGGATAGCGAGTAATTCCGGGGATTTGTTAACGGGGGGCGTCAATGGAACGAATGCTAGCGCATTTGGTGGGTTGTTTAGCTTGGCGATTAACAATACTGATTTCAGCGCTTTTATTGAGGCAATAAAAACCCAAGGTGATGTCCATGTTTTATCTAGCCCGAGAGTGTCAACACTCAATAATCAGAAGGCAGTGATCAAAGTGGGGGGGGATGAATTTTTTATTACAGGTTTGCGAAATCAGCAAGCGGTGTTAGGCGCGACGACCATCGAAACCCCCAGTATTGATATCTCGCCATTCTTTTCCGGTATTTCATTGGACGTGACGCCGCAAATTGACCAACAAGGTAAAGTCATATTGCATATCCACCCAACCATTAGCGAAGTCACCCAAACGGCGAAAAGCTTTGTCCTAGCTGATAAAAATTATACCTTGCCATTGGCGATGAGTTCTATTCAAGAATCGGATAATGTGGTCAGAGCAGCGAGTGGGCAAGTGATTGTGATTGGTGGTTTAATGAAAGAAGCGATCAGTGATGGTAATGCTTCTGTGCCATTATTAGCGGATTTGCCGTTAATCGGTAATCTTTTTAAGCAGAAAAAGTCGACGCGAATTAAAAAAGAATTAGTGATCCTTTTAAAACCAACCGTTGTTGACACGCCAGAGCGTTGGCAAACCCATGTGAATGCCATCAAAGGCCGTTTTGCCGAACTGGAAGAGGTCATCAAACAATGAGCCAAAATATAAGTGCAGCTGTTTTATTGCAACCCATGGATCAGGCGCTAACTACACCGGACTCACAAACCTGGGGCTGGATTTATACGGATTTTTTTGGTTTAAGCCTGCCGCCTTTTTCTTTATTGCCTGATCGAAATTTTTTCTATTGTCATGCCTCTGCTCAAGAAACCCTAAATACACTGTATTACTCGTTGTGCAGTGGTGAATCTATTATTAAAGTAACTGGGGAGATAGGTATTGGTAAAACCGTTTTATGTAATACTTTTTTTTCAGCCTTAGATGAGCATTTTATTGTATTAAAAATTATTAATCCTAATATTGACGCAGAAATATTTTTAAAAGCGATTTTAGATGAATTTAGTTTACCTTATCCGATGAACATTAATGCCCATCAATTGGTAAAGTATGTAGAAAGTTTTTTGTTGGAATTGCATAACAAACGACAATGTCGAGTGGTTGTCTATGTGGATGAAGCGCATCAATTGCCAGAGCAAAGTTTGGAGATTATCCGTATTCTTAGTAATTTGCAAACACAGGATAAAAATTTATTACAATTTGTTTTAGTTGGACAGCCTGCATTAGACAACAAACTCAAAGGAAAAAATATTGTGCCGCTCAGACAGCGAATTAGTTTTTCTGGACGCTTGATTGCGTTAACGCGTACGGAGGTAAAAGAATATGTTTCGTTTCGTTTTGCTCGTGCTGGTCTAGATAAGAAGCAAATGTTTACTAAAAAGGCTTTAAAGTTATTGCACTGGGGGAGCGCCGGGTTACCACGTTTAATTAATATTATTGGTCATAAATCTATGTTGATTGCCTATGGTGAAGGTAAGAGAATCATCACGGATCGGCATGTGATTGTTGCGATTAAGGATACTGAATCGACGCGCCATCGTTGTTTAAAACGTGCTATTTTTTGTCACAGTCTGAGTTGTTTAGCTGGCGTGATTGCCATATTGTTATGTTTTCAATATGTCGAGCTCATTTTATGAGCGTAGTGAATCGCATGCTGTATAGTTTGCGCCTGCGCGCAGTGAAAACCGATGATATGCCGCCATTACTAAAACGATTGTTTGTTATTACCCAATTACGTGACGACGATAATAATTTGCGATGGTGGAAAATTATTATTCCGATGGTATTATTAAGCAGTGCGGTTATTTATACAACGGTTTTCAAGGCCTATAAAGAGGAGCCTATTGAACATAATATGGGTATTAAAACCCTGGCGGTATTAAAAAAACAAGAGACGTTAGAAATTTTATTGCCGGATACAAAAAATGAAAAAAAACATGATGTGGTTGTTGAGCAAGATATAGTGATTGACGACCCGATTGACCAAGATCGCAATGAAATACTTGACCATGCAATGCAGCGAGCGTTGGATCACAAGTTGCCAGATGAATCTATTTTAGAACAGCCAACTGTCATTTCCAGTGAGCCTCATTCACCGATGATGCAAACTCCAGTGAATGAGCGAATGCATACAGAAGATACCACGGGTCACGGTGTCACGGTGCCACAAAACGAGTTTTTGTCCCATCTCCCCGCATTACCCCATCGATTGCTTGATCAAAGTCACCATGACGATGCTTATGTAAAGCTTCATGGATTGGGAGCACCTTTAGATTTTGTGGCGGAAACGGTATCGACTGATGTCAGTCAAGCAATCGAGCCAGATGTGTCGGCGGAGATGATCAGTGAGGCAAAGGTGGTGGAAAATTCTCAAACGGGGCGCAAACATGTTAAGATAGTTGCTCCAGAAAAAAAAGAAAAACCATTGATCAAGAAAAAAGAGCCACCCATTAAAAAACCACAGTTATCCGCTACCGTGGTAACCATCGCCCGGAAAAAAATAATTAAAAAACCATTGCCCTTAACTGCGGAAGAGCAAAGCATTGCCGCCTATACTAATGCCGTGGATGATTTGGTTAAAGGGAAATTGGCGGGTGCAGAGCAGTCTCTTTATCTTGCCCTAAAACATGATAACAATAATCGCCAGGCAAGAGAAACCCTGGCGGGGATATTGATTAATCATCGGCGATTATCAGAAGCACAACAAGTTTTACAGCAGGGCATGCAAGCAGCACCTGATTATTTTCCGTATCGTCAGTGGTTGGCGCGTATTCACTTAGAAAATAATGAACCGGCTAAGGCCTTGCCCGTGCTCAACCAAGGCTCCGATCATTTTCAGGATAATGCGGATTATTTGGCTTTACTAGCCATCATATATCAACAGTTGGGTCGCTACTCAGATGCGATTGAGTTTTTTCAAAAAGCCATTGAATTACGACCGAAGGAAAGCCGCTGGTGGTTAGCGATGGGACTGGCCTATGAAACAGAAAATAATTGGGAATCAGCAAAAAATTCCTATGTAGAAGCGATTAATACCCATCAATTACAATCGGATGCGTCTAAATATGTTTATGAGCGGTTGGCTTTGGTTTCGAACAAGCAATAGAGCTCATTGAATGAAAGCGTGGCAATTAAATCCATGCGCTCAGTATTTTTTCTAGCTGTGATGCGTCGACGGGTTTACTAATAACATCATTCATACCATGTGCTAGACAGGTATTTTTTGCATCGGTTGTGACATGACCGGTGAGGCCAATGATCGGTAGGCTGTGGGTATTTTTTTGTTTTTCTAAAAGGCGTATCTGCTGGGTGGCTTGATAGCCATTGATGATCGGCATTTGAACATCCATAAAAATAAGTGAATATTCTCCATTTTGCCACTGTTCAATGGCTTCTTTGCCATTATTGGCAATATCCACTTGGCACTGAAAAGTTTCTAAATAGGCGCGGGTGACATATTGATTGACGGCTTCGTCATCGACAACTAAGATCCGTGCATTAAATGTTTTTTTGGGCGAAACATGAGTTGATTTGTCATTTTTCGTTTGATTTGTACTTTTATTTTGATGATTATCATACATTGTTGTAATGGTGGAATAGAGTGTGTTGGGCAAGTAAGGTTTGATAAGATAGCCTTGGGCGCCTAAGGCTTGATAGTATTCATCATAACTTTTACCTTGTTGCAAAGAGGCGTTGTTTTGCCGATCAATAAATAGAATTTTACTACCGGCTTGGGTCGCGGATTTTATGACAGACTCAATCTCGATTTGTGTGTAGGGCTCACAAATGATTAATAATGAATAGCTGTTATTGGTTATTTTCTGGGTCGCAAGATGATGATCCTGGCAAAAATCCATGGCGATTTGCCAATGTTTAAATAACTCAGTAATTGTTGAGGTGTGTATTTGATGACCACCGAATAACAATATATTGATGGCTTGAGTAAAATTCGTGTTATGTGGATGATTGCTTTGCTGCGAGTCAATGGTTAAGCATAAATCAAGAAAAAAAGTGGAGCCTTCTCCCTCGACACTTTCAATACCGACAGTGCCCTGCATTAGTTCGGCGAGTTTTTTACAAATGGATAACCCGAGTCCGGTGCCTCCGTATTGGCGAGTGGTTGATTTATCGACTTGCTGATATTCGCCAAATACTAAATTGAGTTTGTTGGCGGGAATGCCTATGCCACTGTCTTTGACCTCAAAACGTAATTTAATTACATCTGCTTGGGTGTCAGAGAGTGATATATTTAAAAAAACATAACCACTCTCAGTAAATTTGATGGCATTGGTCATAAAATTCATGATGATTTGCCGAATGCGGATAGCATCACCAATAAGGTAAGTTGGAATTTTTGGATCAATTCGGGTTTCCAGTGCAATTCCTTTTTGGTGGGCCGTGAGGTCTAATAAACTGCAAATTTCCAGCATCGCCTCGGAAAAATGAAAGGGCATGGGGTCGAACTCTAGTTTGCCTGCTTCAATTTTTGAGATATCGAGAATATCATTGATCAAATGTAATAGGGATTGACCGGATGAGATGATTTTATTAGTGTATTCGCGTTGTTGATTGTTTAATTGGGTGTATAACAATAAATTAGCCATGCCAATAACCCCATTCATGGGGTTTCTTAGTTCATGGCTTATGCTGGCGACAAACAGGCTTTTTTGTTGGGTGTGCGCTTCTGCCAGTTCTTTGAGTTCGACAAGGCGGTGCTCGGCTTGTTTTCTTGCGCTAATGTCCACACCATAAATTTGTACCAGAGGTGGCTG
This sequence comes from uncultured Chromatiales bacterium, assembly GCA_964442745.1. GTDB lineage: Bacteria > Pseudomonadota > Gammaproteobacteria > S012-40 > S012-40 > CAYUAI01. Next base: position 72,543 of record CAYUAI010000007.1, on the reverse strand, counting down.
AAGTTGTTTTAATGGATGTAAATACCAAAGGAACCATTGCTTGTTATGTTGACTTTCGATATCCACTAAGGTTTGATTTTGTTGTAAGCAGTGTTGACATTGTTGTTGCAAGCCTTGAGGAAAAATCTGTGGTACACCTTCATCATCGAAACCGTGCTCTACCATTAATTGGGTGGCTGTCGGATTAGCATAATAAATGACTGCATTTTCATCTAATTGAATGATCGGGGTTGGGCTTAGCTCGGCAAACAGAGACAGTTTTTTTAATTCGCTTTCACTAAATTGTTTTTGGGTACAATCTTGAAACTGAATAATAAGTTCTGGCTGGTGGTGATTAATGACGGATAGGAGGCAGGTATCGATATTTAAATAAATGCCTTCTTTCGTTAACCACCAAGCTTCCTGGCTGGCTGAGTTATTATTGGGTTCTGCAGCGATTTTAAATGGGCAATGTTCTGATGAATGTTTATATTCTTCTTTGTTGATGCAAAGCAGGTCATGCATATTTTTGCCAATTAGCTCATGTTTTCTCCAGCCGAGCAAGGTTTCTGTTTGCGGGTTGACATCTAGGATAGACAGATGCTGATCAAGGCGGATGATGCCATCGGGGGATTGCTCAAAAAGCAGCCTTGCTGTGTCTTGATAAATGATTGCTTGGTGTTGAGTCTGTGGCATCAGGTTTTCTTTGGTTTATCGTAATTCAAAACGGTGATTCTTCAATATCAGGTAATGTTGAAATCACTGAGACAATTTTTCTATCTGAGGTATTTTCTTGTGTTAAATCGATAATGATTGGCGATTGATAACGTTTTCCGGTCGCATCGAAATATATTTTAATTTTGGGCGATAATTTATCTTGACGGTTAATTTCGATGACACGTGCTTTTTCTCCGCTTTTGAGTACCACAGAGCTTGTGAGTGGATAGACGCCAACGATTTCAAGCAAGCAAGCCACCAACTTGTCTGTGTAATGGCCTTTTTGAGCATCTTGATAAATGGCTTTTAATGCGTTAGCGGGGAGGACGCCGGGTTTATCTTGTAAACCGTGTAACATTTCATCATAGGTATCGCAAGCTTGTAATATCTCAAGCATTGAATCGTTAGTATGCGTTTTTAAATTCTTTGGATAGCCTTTAGCATCGTTAGGTTCATGATGGTGAATGACAAGATCTTTAACTTGATCAGGAATCTCGGGGTTTTTTAAAAGTACATTTTCTGCAATGGCAATATGTTGTTTAACTAAGCGTTTCTCTGTCGATGTATAGGGTTTTTTATTGCCAAAAAGATTGAGTGGTAATTTAGCCCAACCACAGTCGTGAAGCAGTGCTGCCATGCCGAGTGTTTGAGTATCTTTTTCATTGAGCTCCATGGCGAGTGCTAAACTCAACACGAGACTAAGTACTGATGAACCATGTTCTTCCAGTTTTGCATGAGGGCGGGGCAAATAGAGCAACATTAAAAAAGCTTGGTCATTGCGTTTTAAACTGGAAATACATTCATTGATCACTGGGCTGAAAGCTTGTATTGAAATTTTCTTTCCTTGCTTTACTATCAAGCTAAGGTTTTTAATTAATAATTTAATTTCGGATTGAATTTTCCTGGCATTTATCATTTCTTGTTCGATGGAAACAAGACTCTCGTTGGTATTTTCTGCCGACGCTGATGTGGGTTTTAGTTTTATCTCAGGGGCAGCAGGTTGCTTGGGTATCGCTTGTTGGGAGAGTGATGCGACTTCAGCTGTTTGCCAAACATCAATGCCTTTTTGTAAATCAATGGAAACGAATTTAACGCCGGCTTGTTTCAGTAATAAGATATCATTCGGCTCAGTGATTTTTCGTTTATGACGTAAAAAAGGGCTCTTTACCCACGAAACGTCCATTTCATCAATAAACATTCCTATTTTTAACTGTTCAACAGGTATTTGGCGCGTTAGCATGGTTTTTTTGATCAGTGTGATATTTGATAGATGATGATCGACGGTGTCATTAATGTTTAAATTGTACTAATTGCTCTTCAAGTTCAATACTTAACTTGTTCAATGCAACACTACTATGACTGGTAGCTTCGGCACTTTCTGTATTTTTTCCTGAGATAATTTTAATGTCTTGCACATTTTTGGATACTTCTTGTACCGCCGCGCTTTGCTGTTCGGTCGCCACCGCAATTTGGCTATTCATGTCGCTAATCACGACAATGGACTGTAATATTTCCCGCATAGCTGCACGAATTTCATTGGCTTGTTTGATGACTTGATCGGTGCCCTGCTGACTTTTGTCCATGGCTTTGACTGCGGAGGCTGAGCCAGATTGTAAATCTGAAATTAGCTTTTCAATCTCAGAGGTGGAACCTTGCGTGCGCTGTGCGAGAGTCCTGACTTCGTCTGCAACAACGGCAAAGCCACGGCCTTGTTCACCCGCCCGGGCGGCTTCAATGGCGGCATTCAAAGCCAATAAATTTGTTTGTTCGGCAATGCCTTTGATGACATCTAATACTTTGCTGATATTGTCGCTCTCTGATCTGAGCTGGTTGATCACGGATGAGGACGATTGTATTTGATCGCCTAGGTTGGAGACGGATTGAATGGTCGTATCTAGGGTTGTTGCTATGTTATCGGATTGATTTTTGGCGGTTGAGGCAGCTTTAGCCGCACTGTCCGCATTGACGGCGACCTCTTTGACTGAACCGGTCATTTCTTCGATGGATACGGCGACCCGATCGGTTAATTGATGCTGATCATTCAGGTCATGACAGGTGTCTTGCGACAGATTGTTTAAGCTGGTGGATTCGGTTGCAATATTCTGAGATGAAGACATCACTTTATCAATTAAATTTCTTAAGACGTCCACGAAAGTATTTAAACTAGCAAAAAGCACACCGATTTCATCTTTTTGATCAATGTTTATTTTTTTTGATAAGTCCCATTCACCTTTGGCCATCGCGGCAAAATGGCGGCTGGCCTCGGCAATGGGTTTGACGATTAATTTGTCCAGGCTGGTGAAAATGAGAAAGCATAAACCTAATAGAGCAAGACCTACGCCGATTGATGTTATCATTAAGGTTTGGATTGTGTTTTCAATTTTTTGCAAATTAGTTTCAATAAATTGATCTTCTGCCTCATAGACAGTATGAATGCGTTCAATTAATTTTTCGGCGGTGCGATAACAGTCTTCGCCAATCATGTTGCTTGCAGTGGAAAAATCACCTGTTTTGATATGTTGGTAAATGGCGACAGCGACATTTTCGAAACTTTTATAATCTTCTTCAATGCCATTGATGAATGTTTGTGGATCGCTATGGGTATGAAATTCTATATTTTTTTTAAACGTAATATATTTGTCTTTGGCTTTTTCCATCGCTACGGCAAAATGTTGAAATTGATGGCTGGCTTGCGTTATTTTAAGTTCATCTTTGATTTCGCTGAAAATATAAAAATCACGCAGCCAAACTCTCGCTAGCAGAAAGCTTTCGCTTAGCTCGTTTAAGCTATGTACGTTTTCTTCATACTGTTTGTATAGTTTTTTTTCATTTTCTGTCAACTGATGAAACATACCTAAGGCGATGGCCATGAAGGAGCCCATGACTAAAACCAGGATACTTAGTGATAAAATGATTTTTTGTCTAATGGGTAAATTAGCCAGTAGTCTCATGAAATATTCCTTTATGGTACTAATTTTTAATGTGCTAACGCCAAAGTGATATCGACGGAGGATTGCTGTTCTTTAGCCTATATTTCCTACTAAAGCTGATGGGAATTGTGAAGCGTTTTGATTCTATATGGGTTTTTGAACGAGAGTGGCTATCCTTGTATTGCCGAGCGAAGAAAAATTAGGCGGGATAGGCTAGCCATTAATCAAGATCAAATGATGGCTTGCTCAATGCTAATGTCGGCGGTAACGATGGTTGGTTGTGGGAGATGAAAATCGAAGTTAGGAGTGGGGTGATGTATGATCGAGTGGAAAAACTTTATCAGGATTGAGTATGTTCTGCGGATCAAATAATTTTTTAATATTTTTCATGATGGCCAAGGTATTTGGGTCAATTTCTCGGTCAACAAAGTCTCTTTTTTCGATGCCGACGCCATGTTCGCCTGACAGTGTGCCTCGCAAGGCCAGCACTAGGGAGAATACTTCGTCTAAGCAGGCATGGGCAGCGCTAAGTTGTTGTGGGTCGTCGGGATCAATGAGTAAGTTAACGTGAATGTTTCCGTTACCAGCATGGCCAAAATTAACGATTAATACGTTATGCTTTTTGCTGAGCTGATCAAGGCCGTTTAGCAGTGCAGGAATTTCTGATACGGGGACGACGACGTCTTCATTAATTTTTTTAGGTGCAATCTTTCTTAGGGCGGGAGATAGCGCCTTTCTAGTTGCCCATAAGGCTTTAATCTGTTCGCTGGTTTTGGCTTCCACCATTTGTTGCAATGCTTGATTGGTGGCGGCACGTTGTACTTGGCGGGAGGCTTCATCAATACCGGCACCTTGCCCATCCACTTCGATCATTAACATGGCGCCAGCGTTAGGTGGCAGGTAAGCGGTTGATTGGCTGCGTATCATGTCAATGGCTTTGCCGTCGATGAACTCTAGCGCAGAAGGGGTGACCGGTTGTGCCATGATGGCGGCAACGGCTTGAGCTGCGCCATCAATGGTTTGATAAATGGCCTGCAGGGTGCGTTTGGTTTCAGCGATCGGCGTAAGCTTTAAGGTGGCTTCGGTGATAACGGCTAAGGTACCTTCTGAACCGATGATCAGCCGGGTTAAATCGTAACCGACTACGCCTTTGCTGGTATACGTGCCCGTGTGGATGGTGTTGCCTTCGCCGGTGATGGCTTTGAGGCCAAGCACATTATCTCGGGGAGTGCCATATTTGACGGCTCGTGGACCGGAGGAGTTAAAAGCGAGGTTGCCGCCAATGGTGCAGTAGGCGGCGCTTGTTGGGTCGGGTGGCCAGAAAAATCCATGGACGGCTAACGCGTCTTGAACTTCTTGATTAGTGGCGCCAGGCTGGACGGTCGCTGCTCGATTGTCGGGATCAATGGATAGGATGGCTTTCATACGTTCAGTGGAAAGAACTAATCCGCCACGTAATGGCACAGCGGCGCCGGTGGTGCCGGTGCCGCGCCCTCTTGCAATGACGGGTATTTGGTATTGTGAGCATAATCCAATGATTTGTTCGACCTGCTCATGAGTTTGTGGAAACGCAACAATATCCGGTGCTCGGTGTTGACGGCTATTGTCATAGCCGTAGGGCCAGCATTCGGTGGCATCGGTTAATATTTGGTCTGTCGTTAAGATTGTTTGCAACTCAGCAATGACGCTGGTGGGAATTGGCTTATTCACTGGACATTTGCAATATATTTTGTTGGGGCAATATGGTGATGTCATCTTCATCGCTTGCTCCCGAGGGGCTCACGGCTTGAGCGGGTTGTTGTTTTGTCTCTAGCGTCGATACTGTTGACTCGGCAGTATCGGGTTCAACAGGTGTCGGTGGCCCTGTGTTTGCTAATCGTGTGGATGCATTAACATTAGGCGTGGTTTCCGGCAGGCTTCCCTGAGGAGGGCTGAGCGGTGTTGTTGGCGCGTTTTTATTGGCAATCAGCGTGGTATTGTTTAGTGGTACGCTGGGATCAATGGGTTCAAAGAACGTGATGATGCTATCGATTCCTTGGGTGCTTGCGCTGATATCAATGATTTTGACGGATTCTTCGGGACTGACTAAGCCCATCAAGTAGACAATACCATTTGAAGTGATCACTTTAGCATGGCTGCTAAATGCATTATTGCTGGCTAAACGTGCTTTGATCTTGGTGGTGATCCAGGCATCATTCGATCGATTAGCCAGGCTGATGGGCACGGCGATTTTAATTTCATTGAATATTTTTCGAACATTTCTCAAGGGCTGAATAATGTCTTGTACGGCGTTTTTCATGGTCTCTGTTGGGGTTTCTCCAGTGAGCAGCACGATGCCATTATAGCTGGTGACAGCGACTCTGACGTATTTAGCTAAGCCTTGATCGCCGTAAATGGCATCGGTTGCTTGCATTTCAATCGCTTGGTCTTCGATCATTTTGGCCATTTTGCGCCGATCCATGGCGATGCTGGTGCCCGTACCTGCGAGGGTGCCAGCGATGATAACGGGGGTGCAGCTCTGGGTTACCAGGGTGGAAGCAAGCAGCATAATAGTCAACCAAATTCCAGTGAGTTTGTTTATCATTTGCATTGTCTGTTAGTTGCTGAGCAGGGTCAAATTTGTGAAGTTACGATTCGTTAATTTTTTAATTGTAAGGTATTGGACTATTACGAATCATAGATGTTGTTTTTTAAATAGCAAGTTTTGCCATTGGTTGAGCGAACGCATGGCCTAGTGGCCGTCAAATGCGTGTTGTATCCATTCAAACTGATATTCATTTTGCTGTATTGTGACAGCGATGACATCGAATCGACACGGTTTTTTCGCAAAATTTTTATTACGCTGTAAGTAGTGGGACGCCGCTTTTATCAATTTTTTTTGTTTGCCTAGGGTAACCGTTTCTAATGGGTTGCCAAAGGCGATATTTTTTCTGAATCGTACTTCTACAAATACGATGCTGTTATTATGTTTGGCAATAATGTCCAGTTCCCCGACTTTGCATCGATAGTTTCTTTCGAGAATGCTAGCGCCTTGTTGTTGTAAAAACTCGCCGCTTAAGTTTTCTGCGAGCTGGCCTGTGATAATGGCAGAAACCATGGGAGATGCTATTGATGGGCTGAATAGTTTGGCGTGGCGATTATAATTTCGGGAATGCCTCGCTGAAATTTAGCCCAGGTGACTCGTCGGTAAATGTGATTGTTATCATCCATATGCAGTTTTCCGGTGGCACCGTGTAGTTGAGCATTGGGGTTGGCTCGCAACCAATTGATATTTCTCAGTGTCCGGTAGGCGTCAACCCCTAACGCAAACAGTCGGCCGAGTTTTTTACTTTGCATAGGCCAAGCGTTTTGAATGGTGTCCCGAATGGGCAGGCCACTACTGGTTTCCAAGGTCCAAGGCATGTCAGCAATGACTACACCGTTCATGTCGCGGTCGGCAGAGGGGTCAATTTTTCCTGTAAAGCTATGTGATGTGGTGTAAATAGGGATTTTTCTTGCACGATAAAATTTAAATTGGGGCGGAATCAAGCGTGCCTGACGGGGAAAGGCGGCCATAAAAATGAGGTCAACATCTTGTCGTCGGTAGGGTTCGAATTCTAATTTCCTGCGAAGTCGTTTGCTCAAGGCACGGCGCCGCTCATTACTTTGATTGATGTTTAATAATGATTTAATCGTGTCTGAGAAGTCATTTTTTTGCGGGTTGTAAGATTTAGCACCAACCACGGTGCCGCCTAATGTTTCCCAATATTCGGTAAATGCATTTTGTAACCGCTGCCCCCAGTTTCCTTCAGGAAAGATGATAGCACTGTTGGTATGGCCATCAAGCCAGGCCCGTTCGGCAAGTTGCTGAGCTTCATCTTCTGGAGAAAGTCCGAACTGGTATAAATTATGTGCGAAAAAACGATGATCTTCCAGGTAGTTGAGCGCCACCGTGGGCACGCTGAAATGAGCATTGCGTGCTAAAGTATCAACGGATTTTTTGTGGAGTGGTCCGACGATAATGTCTGCGCCATTCGCAATGGCTTGTTCGAATAGCTGTACGATATTATTTTCAGGGGTGGCTGTTCCTGAATTGTAAAACTGTAGTGTAGGTAAGCTATTTGGGTTGTTTTCTTTTACACGATGATCGTTATAATAGGCGGCGATAAATCCGTCGCGTACGGCTTCGCCTGCTTTTTTAAAAGGGCCTTCAAAGGGCAATAATAACGCAATGGTATTGAGTGCGAGGGGGGACTCATCTTTAGGGGGCGTGAGTGAACTTAACAAACTTGGTTGAATCGGGTGGTTGGGGAAACGCGTGACCCAGGCTTCAATTTGATTGGCTAATTGGTAAGAATCTTGTGCTTTTTTTAATAAGAAACTCAGTTCGGTCCAGCCAAGTAAGGTGATTGAGGTTGGTCTGGAAAGAATGCGCAATATGTCGGCTTCGGGCAGTGAGCTGAGCGTGAGTAAAATCGCTTGTTGGTTAGCCAAAATGACAGGATTGTCTGTCAGCATAGCGTCGATGATAACTCGTTCGTCTACGGCTTCTTGAATGTTGCCAACCATTTCAAAGGCGGTCACTTTTAGCTGGCGAATATCGAGCTGTAATTCGAAAGGCATTTGTTCTGTGACTGGAGCTTGCATTATCCAGGCAATGGCCGTTTCGGCATTTCTTTCATGTAAAGCGATTTTCGCATGGTATAGGGCAAACAGTGATCGGTTTGATGGACTGAGTTGTGCGTTATCAATATCTTGTAGCAGAAACTTTGCCGGTTCAAAGTTATTACCTTTGATGAATAGTTCAACAGATTTTAGTTTGAACTGATGTCGTTGAGGTGGCGGGGTTTCGGTTGAGAGTTTATTGTAAATTGCTGCAGCATCAAGCCATTTTTCGTTTTTCTCATAGCCTAATGCTTGTTCGAATAAGCTGGGCTCTTCGATGATGGGCAGTGATTTCGCTTGTTTCTCGGGAGATTGCGTGGTTTGTTCTTCGATGGTCGCACAGGCGGATAAATACACGCTAATGAAAATGAATAGAAGGCGGTGTTTACCTAGCATGTTTAATAATGCCAATGTTGATACTCCCAAAATTAATCTGGTGACGATTCGGTTGCTTGGTGTTGTTGGTTGTATTTTAGGCTGAAGCGTTGCTTCAACAAGCTGCTTGGCTAAAAATATTATCTTGCTCTGATGGTTTTTCGCTCGCCCCTTTAACTAAAAAACCGCTTAAAAAATGAAACATCAGGATAAAATTAACGTGTCTAATGACAGTGGTACTATATATGTTGTGGCTACCCCCATCGGAAATCTGGCGGATATTAGCTGGCGCGCCATCGAAACATTAAAGCGCGTCGATACTATCTTAGCTGAAGATACTCGACATACGATGGCTTTGTTGCGTCACTATGGAGTGGCTACGCGATGTTTTTCTTTCCATGAGCATAATGAGCGTCACCAGTCTGCCCGGCTTTGCGAGCGGGTGGCGCAGGGCGCAACAATCGCCTTAGTGTCGGATGCGGGAACGCCACTGATTAGTGATCCCGGTTTTTATTTTGTTCGCATGGCTAGAGCAAAGAATCTCCATATTGTACCGATCCCTGGCGCGAATGCTATGGTTTCTGCGTTGAGTGTTGCAGGATTACCCTCCGATCGGTTTATTTTTGAAGGTTTTTTGCCCGCCAAAGCCGAGATGCGCAAAAAATATTTAATGACAATGCAGCATGAGCCGCGGACCCTGATTTTTTACGAAGCGCCTCATCGGTTGCTGGCCACATTGCAATGTATGGGGGAAGTATTTGGTGGTACGCGTGATGTTGTACTCGCTCGTGAATTAACCAAACGCTATGAGACCGTTAAGAAGTTGTCACTTTCCGAGATGTTACAGTGGGTGGATGAGAGCCGTGACCAGACAAAAGGAGAAATGGTGTTGTTGGTGGCGGGGGCGGATAAACTATCACAAGGCCCGCAGGAGATACAAAAAATGCTGACCATCTTACTCGATGAGATGCCACTAAAGCAGGCGGCGCATGTGGCGGCTAAGCTCACGGGTGGGAAAAAAAATGAGTTGTATCAATTGGCACTGCAGTTGAAAAATAATCCAGCCGTGGGCGATGGTGATGAAATGAACTAGCGGTGGATCATTCACTGTTTTGTTCGGCAAAATAAAATGATGAGATGTGTGTTGGTTTTGGTTTATAATTGGAGCTGAGCTGGCCAAGCAGTCGCTGTGGAGTTTATCTCCATGGAGGAAAGTCCGGGCTCCAAAGGGCAAGATGCCAGGTAATGCCTGGGGGGTGTGAACCTACGGAAAGTGCCACAGAAAATATACCGCCTAAGCATTGTGATGATGATTGGGTAAGGGTGAAATGGTGCGGTAAGAGCGCACCGCATCGGTGGTAACACTCGATGGCAGGGTAAACCCCATCTGGAGCAAGACCAAATAGAGGAAAGGGTTGTTGATCAACCATGCGCGGCCCGCGTATTTCCTGGGTAGGTCGCTTGAGCCAAATGGTGACATTTGGCCTAGATGAATGACTGCTCAAGACAGAACCCGGCTTATCGGCCAGCTCATTTTTTCTTTTCTGCTGGTATTTATTTCTGTTTTATTTTTACTCATACTGAGTTTTTTCAGAAAGCCCTATATACATTTCAATTCTTTCTTTCCGCTTTCTCGTTTGCTGTCTATCGGCTTATATTTAGCATGGTCATAAAGTGAAATTTTTCGTGCGTGGGTTGGTTTGAGACTGGCGGGCGATCGGCTGTCTAATCGTCAGGCAAATGCGTGCTTAATTGAAAGAGGCGGTAGGTGGAATTATAATCAGTGTGGTGGAATTTTCATCTAGCTTTCTGTGCTAAGTACCTTGACCCAATATAAATTGCTACCTATAGTGTAACAAAGTGGTATAAAGTGTCGAAAAGTGGGAAAATAATGAGGTAGGCTTGTTTCGCGGTGTTAACCAAATCAGTCTTGACGGTAAGGGGCGGATGGCTATGCCCACCAAGTATCGTAAAGAGATACTTGATTGCTGTCGGGGCCAATTAATTATCACCGTCGATCGAGATATGTGCTTATTGGTTTATCCACTGGAGGAATGGGAAGAAATAGAAAGGAAATTAGCAAAATTACCTAGCTTAAATAAAGCAGCTCGGCGTTTGCAGCGGTTGCTTATTGGACATGCAACTGAAGTTGAAATGGATGGTCATGGACGAATTCTGATTCCCCCGCCACTCAGGGAATTTGCCAATTTTGAAAAACGTGTTGTGCTTATTGGGCAGGGCCATAAGTTTGAACTGTGGGATGCCCAACGATGGGAGGCCGAGCGACAATCTTGGTTGGCAGATGATGATGAGGAATTGCCCATCGAACTCGAATCTATTTCTTTTTAAATGCATAGCTTCTGTATGGTCAAGAGGGAGGTGGCTCTTCCCTTTATATATAGTATCGGTTGCTGCAACGCTGCAAGACATCTAGACAACGTGATCAAGTGAGCTTGTTGGGTGACTGGATGGCAGGTTGTGGCTATTTTCGTCGGGTAATAAAATAGGATGCTTCGTTTTTGGGTGTGTTGAAAAATAATAGTGTAGTGCAAGCTGTACAAGAGTTTTTTAGCTGTGCAAGAACGAAAAATGGCAAATTTTCCACCCTCAAAACGCATTCATTGCGGGTGTATTGATCGAGTTAAAATTATGCTTGTTCAGCATCAACCCGTTCTACTGCACGAGGTGCTTACGGCATTAAACATTGAACCCGATGGAACATACATTGATGCCACTTTTGGGCGAGGTGGACATGCTGAGGCAGTTTTGGATTGCTTAGGGCCTACGGGACGCTTATTTGCGATGGATAAAGACCCCGAGGCTGTTGCGTTTGCTAAGAGGATGCTAGGGAAAGATAACCGTTTTACCATTGTACAGAGTTCGTTTGCGATGCTAGAGCCACAAGTGCAGATGTGGAATATCACCGGTGAAGTCCACGGAATCTTGATGGACGTCGGGGTATCTTCCCCGCAACTTGATGATGCAGCACGAGGTTTTAGTTTTCGGCGAAATGGACCTTTAGATATGCGCATGAATCCACTGGCGGGGCAAAGTGCATCGCAGTGGCTGGCTCATGTTCCTGAACAAGAGCTGATATATATAATAAAAAATTATGGGGAAGAACGTTTTGCTAGACGCATCGCGCGAGCAATAATAATAGAAAGACAACAAGCTCCGATTAAAACTACCAATCGTTTGGCGGCAATTATTCGCAAAGCCAGTCCCTTCACAGAAAAAGGCAAGGATCCAGCCACACGTACATTCCAAGCAATTCGTATCTGTATCAATAATGAATTAGAGGAATTGCAGCAAGCTTTATTACAAGCGGTACCTGTGCTCGCTCCAAGGGGGCGTCTTGCTGTGATTAGTTTTCATTCGTTAGAGGATCGAATTACCAAGCAATTTATTCGGAAGTTCGAACGTGGTGATGATTTTCCACCTGATTTGCCGGTAACCAGTGCTCAGTTAACACCCCAATTGCGACGCATTGGTAAAGTCATAAAACCGGGCGCAGATGAGTTAGCGATGAATGTCAGAGCACGCAGTGCCTGCTTAAGAGTGGCGGAGAGGTTGGCGTGAAAAAGACATCACTTTCGGCCGCACATCAATTATGTTTATTGAGTGGTATGTTGATTTTAGTACTTATTTCTAGTGTGTATGTGGTTTACGCGAAGCACTTGAATCGTGATTTATATATCAAGTTACAACGAATTGAAGATGTAAAGGAAGGCATGGAAGTTCGCTGGGGGCAGTTGCAATTGGAGCAAAGTACATTTGGTAAACATAGTAAAATTGAGTCCATTGCGCGTACCCAGCTTAATATGGTGGTGCCAAGCAGTGAAGATATCGTTATGGTAAAGCGGTGAGTGCTAACCAGGACATTCAATTACCCAGCGCGTCATGGCGTTATCAATTGGTGATCGGCGTGGTCTGTTTGGTGACAGGTTTTTTAACATGGAAAGTATTCGATATACAATTTTCTGATAAAGCCTTTTTGCAAAAAGAGGGGCAAGATAGACATTTGCGTATTGTTTCATTACCCACGCATCGGGGTATGATTATGGACCGCAATAGTGAGCCCTTAGCGATTAGTACGCCGATTGCTTCCGTGTGGGTCAATCCACAGCTCATTAATTTACGTGATGCAAAGCTGACGGAGTTGGCTAATGTGATTGGCATGCCAGTTAATCGATTGCGCAAATTAATTGGCAAAAATAAAAATCGGAGTTTTGTTTATTTGAAACGACATGTGGGACCCCGTATCGAGCGACAAATTTTAGCGCTTAATATCGCCGGGGTGAATTTTCAAGAGGAGTTCCAGCGGTATTATCCCACCGGTGAAGTCTCTGGCCATATCTTGGGATTCAATGATATTGATGATAGAGGGCAAGAGGGTTTAGAGCTTGCCTATAATGATTTTTTAACCGGAAAACCGGGTAAGCAGCGGGTGATTAAAGATCGTAAAGGTCGAATTATTGATGTACTTGAGCTTATCGAAGTCTCTCAGCCGGGTGGCAATCTACAGCTCAGTCTCGATCGTCGTTTGCAGTATATTGCTTACCGTGAACTCAAAGCCGCGATAAAAAATCACCGGGCTGAAGCCGGCAGTTTAGTCATCTTAGATATCCGCACAGGCGAGGTGTTAGCGGCTGTTAATCAGCCATCGTTTAATCCAAATAATAGAACTGAACTGGTGAGCAATCATTATCGCAATCGGCTGGTGACGGATGTGTTTGAGCCGGGTTCAACCATCAAACCTTTTACGGTGGCAGCGGCATTAATATCGAATAAATATGATGGACAAACAAAAATAGATACGACGCCAGGTTATTTTCGAGTAGGACGTGAAACAATTAAGGATAGCCACAATTATGGCTTGATTGATTTAGCTACAATTCTTCAAAAATCAAGTAACGTGGGGGCGAGTAAAGTTGCATTAGATATTCCCAAGCAATTGTTTTGGTCAGTATTTAATGATGTTGGGTTTGGTATGAAAACTCAAACTGAATTTCCAGGCGAAGTGACGGGCCGACTGCCGTTTTTTGAAGACTGGTATAAAGTTGATCGGGCTATTTTATCGTATGGTTATGGTTTGTCGGTGACGGCTTTGCAGCTTGTGCAGTCGTATGCTGTGCTTGGCGCGGGTGGTGAAAAGCGCCCAATATCATTTGTTCATATATCAGAGCCCCCGACCGGTGAGCAGGTGATCCCTCGTCCGATCGCTCAGCAAGTTGTTGCGATGCTTGAGCGGGCGGTATTAGCGGAGGGGACCGGGGTGCGCGCTCAGGTGGCGGGCTATCGTGTCGCGGGCAAAACGGGAACGGTACGCAAGTCAGGAAAAGGTGGCTATTTAAAAAATCAGCATTTATCGCTTTTCGCTGGTTTGGTGCCAGCGAGTGATCCGCGGTTTGCGATGGTGGTGGTGGTTGATAATCCTCGCTCAGGCGAGTATTACGGCGGTGTTGTCGCGGCGCCTGTTTTTTCAAAAGTGATGGCGGCCGCCTTACGTTTGTTAAATGTACCGCCTGATGCTATCGGTGAGTCCCGATTAAAAGTTGTGGGTTCATGAGGATGGATGGCAATCCCGCCCGTGATGCTGGCTGTTGGTTGAGTCAGTTATTGGCTGGTTTGTTGGAAATTAGTCCAGATCAAGACCGTCGAGTTCAAGGCTTATCCATTGATAGTCGGCAAGTAAAAAAAGATGATGTATTTTTAGCGTATCAAGGTACGACTATCCATGGTTGCGAATACATGAATATGGCAATACGCCAGGGTGCTTCGGTGGTCGTGGTGGATAGTTTGGCTGATGCACAAACGCGTATGAGTCAGTCGGCTGTGCCGGTTTTTGTTGTGCAGAATTTGCAGCAGCATCTCGGTGTGATTGCCGCTAGATTTTTTGGTGCGCCATCGTCTGCATTGCAAGTCACCGGGGTGACCGGCACCAATGGAAAAACTTCGTGTACGCATTTTATTGCTCAGTGCTTATCTGAAAATAATCAGGTGACCGGACTGATTGGAGGCTTGGGTGTCGGGGTGTGGGGAGATCTCGTTGCGAGTTCGCATACGACGCCGGATGCGATTGCCATCCAGCGGGCATTCGCGGTTTTTCGGGATAAGCAAGTAAAGCATGTGGTAATGGAAGTCTCTTCACATGGTTTAGCTCAAGGTCGGGTGATAGGCAGCGAGATAGACACGGCAATTTTTACCAATTTAAGTCATGATCACTTGGATTATCATGGCAGCATGGCGTCTTATGCCAAGGTGAAATCTTTGTTGTTTCGCATGCCATCGGTTAAGCGTGCGATTATTAACTTAGATGATGCCGAGGGACAAAATCTGATTCAATATATTGCGCCTTCGGTTGAGCAGGTTGGCTATGGTTTATCATCAATGGTGATGAGTTTTCGTGGTTTAAAAATACATGCTGATATTATTCGACAAGATCGACGAGGGTTTCGTTTAGCGGTTAAGGGTGATTGGGGCACATTTACCATGGAGGTCCCTCTCATTGGGCGCTTTAATGCCAGTAACGTGCTGGCCGTTAGCGCTTGTTTGCTGATGTCGGGTATGCCGGTGGAGCGGGTTGTTCAATGTGTTAGCCAATTGCGTGCACCGTCAGGTCGCATGGAGCGTTTTGGCGGTTGCCAAGGTAGGCCACTGGTGATTGTTGATTATGCCCATACCCCGGATGCGTTGTGCCAGGTATTACAGACCTTGCGTGAGCATTGTGAACAGCTGTTATGGGTTGTGTTTGGGTGTGGCGGTGATCGAGATCATGTCAAGCGTGCGATGATGGGGGCAATGGCCGCACAATTAGCTGATCGAGTGGTGTTGACGGATGACAACCCGAGAACAGAAAACCCGGATCAGATTATTAAAGATATTGAGCAAGGTGTGCTGGGTGCGGGTTCATTAAGAGCAGAACAGATTGATATTAAACGAGACCGTGCTGAAGCGATTTATTATGCGATCGAACAGGCATCGCCTAACGATATTGTGTTGATTGCGGGTAAAGGACATGAAGATTATCAGCAAATCGGCCGCCGCTATTTTTCTTTTAGTGATCGGCAAGTGATTGCTGAAATGTTTGGTGAGGCGGCCTGATGAGCCGCTTATCGCCAGCGGATTTAGCGCAAATAAGTGCTTTGTTCGGCTGTCCTTTCACGGGAGAAAATAAATCATTCACCCAGGTGAGTATTGATAGCCGGTCTATTGGTCCCGGTGAATTATTTGTGGCATTAGCTGGCCCTCGCTTTGATGGACATGAGTTTATTGATATGGCGAAAAAGCATGGGGCTGTTGCGGCGGTTGTTCATCGCGAGGTCGATGCGGATTTGCCGATTTTTAGGGTGCCGGATACTCGTGCAGCACTGGCGCAATTAGCTCATGCTCGGCGTCAAGCTTTTATGGGGTTGACGATTGCGATAACCGGCAGTAATGGCAAAACTACGGTTAAAGAAATGATTGCGGCTATTTTTCGAAATCAGGGTGAGGTGCTTGCCACCCAAGGCAACTTGAATAACGATATTGGTTTGCCTCTGACGCTGATGCAGCTGAGCAAGGCACATCAATATGCGGTGTTGGAAATGGGGGCGAACCAGGCTAAAGAAATTGAATATCTGGCTAAAATTGCTCAGCCTGAGATCGCGGTTGTTACCAATGTTGGCTGCGCTCATATCGAAGGTTTTGGTAGTAAGGATGGCATTGCAAAAGCTAAGGGTGAGTTATATGAACAGCTTTTACCCCATGGGATTGCTGTTATCAATGGAGATGAGCCATACGCCCCTTTTTGGGCGGGGTTGGCAAAACATTGCAAGCAAATGACATTTGCCATCGCAAACAAGATGGCCGATGTGCGGGTGAGCCATTTGAGTTTTAGTCAACAAGGAAGCCAGTTTGAACTGCATACGCCAGGGGGTGGCGCGGCGATTCATTTGCCCTTATTAGGGCAGCACAATGTTTTAAATGCAGCGGCGGCGGCAACGGTGGCTATCGCAGCGGAAGTACCATTGGATGCCATTGTCAAAGGCTTGTCTGGGTTGTCTCCGGTGTCGGGTCGCTTGCATGCAATTGCCGGTAAGCGCGGCGCTTTGATTATTGATGATACGTATAATGCTAACCCAGATTCATTACAAGCGGGGATTGATGTGTTAGCCAACTTTTCTGGACAACGTATTTTAGTGTTGGGCGATATGTTAGAGTTAGGTGCGGACGCTGGAAAATACCATCAGTCCATTGGTGAGTATGCCAAGCAGGTGGGGCTCAATGGTTTGTATTGCTTTGGAGAGCAAAGTGAACGGGCTGCCATTGCCTTTGGAAAAGCCGCCAAACATTTTACTAGCCAACAAGCGTTGTTGTATGAGCTTGTTAAGGTGTTGCGCAGAGAAATCATTATTTTAGTCAAAGGGTCCCGAGGAATGGAAATGGAGAATATTGTTAACGCATTAGTGCCAGGAATGAGGGAGTGATTGCGTCGCCCATTCCATCCGTTGTTTATTTTTCATTATGGATAGTGAATTTAGGAGTTAGTTTTTAGTGTTGTTGTTTATTACAGAATTTTTATCGCAATATTACAGCGGTTTTAATGTTTTTCAATACCTAACGCTTCGTGCGATATTGGGTGTTTTGACTGCATTGATTATTGCGTTTGTGGTGGGGCCTGCAATGATTCGTCGTTTGAGTTTTCATCAGGTAGGTCAGCCCATTCGAAGTGATGGTCCTGCCACGCATTTAGCCAAAGCGGGCACGCCGACCATGGGGGGTGCACTGATTTTAGTGGCTATGGCCATTAGTACGTTGATGTGGTCGGATTTAACGAATCGTTATGTTTGGGTGGTACTGGCTGTCACCGCGATTTTTGGGGCCATTGGTTATGCTGATGACTATAAAAAATTAGTAAAAAATGATCCGAAAGGTTTGTCTGCAAAAGAGAAGTATGGTTGGCAAACCATCGGTGGCCTTAGTGTGGCGTTGTTGTTATATTTTACGGCGCAATCACCCGTGGAAATGCAATTGATCGTGCCCTTTGCCAAAGATGTGGCGATCGATTTAGGCGCGTGGTTTATTTTATTGACATATTTGGTGATTGTTGGGTCGAGTAATGCGGTTAATTTTACCGATGGCTTGGATGGTTTGGCGATTATGCCAACGGTATTGGTCGGAGGTGCTTTAGGCATCTTTGCTTATGCGGCGGGTCATGCTCGATTTGCTGATTATTTGGCAATACCTCACGTGGCAGGCGCTGGCGAAGTGGCGATTTTTTGTGGCGCCTTAGTCGGGGCCGGTTTGGGTTTTTTGTGGTTTAATGCGTATCCAGCACAAGTTTTTATGGGGGATGTCGGGGCGCTTGCATTAGGGGCTGCCCTCGGTGTGGTGGCTGTGATTGTCCGCCAGGAATTGGTGTTGTTTATTATGGGCGGCGTGTTTGTCATGGAAACCGTTTCTGTGGTTTTACAGGTCATCTCGTATAAGCTAACAGGCAAACGTCTGTTTCGTATGGCGCCTCTCCATCATCATTTTGAACTTAAAGGTTGGCCTGAGCCACGCATTATTGTGCGGTTTTGGATTATTACGGTGATTTTGGTGTTAATTGGTTTGGCAACGCTCAAGATTCGTTAAGCATTTTTGATGGTGCCCGTGATGACAGAGATAATGGTGTCCACTCACGGTTGCAAAAGAGTGGCGGTGGCCGGGCTGGGTAAAACGGGTATTTCCACTGTTCGCTATTTAACGGGGCAGGGAATGGATGTGTTGGCGGTGGATACTCGGCGGGCACCGCCTGGGTTTAAGCCGTTCATCATGGGTTATCCAGGATTGCAATATCATCTGGGGCCATGGCCACCGGATTTATTTGACCAAATGGATCAAGTGGTTGTTAGTCCCGGTTTACCGTTGACTGACCCCGCATTACAGCAGGCCGCAGCAAAAGGGGTGGAGTTGGTGGGTGATGTTGAGTTATTCGCCCGTCAGGTTAAGGCGCCGGTGCTGGCGATTACTGGTTCCAATGGTAAAAGCACGGTTACCCGATTGCTGGAAGCGATGTTGCGGACGGCTAATAAACAAGTTTATGCCGGTGCTAATTTGGGTGAGCCGGCGTTAGATTTATTGCAAAAAACGAGGCCTGACTATTATCTGTTGGAGTTATCAAGCTTTCAGTTGGAGACTGTATCGAGTTTGCGCCCAGAAGTGGCGGTGATTTTGAATGTGACACCGGATCATATGGATCGGTACCAAAATATATTGGAATATACTCAGGCGAAACAGCGTATTTATCGGCATGCCCGGACAATGATTGTGAATCGGGATGATGCATTAACTCATGTAATTTGTCATGAGAACAATAGTGAGGTGGTTGGTTTTACCTTACAAACTCCTCAGGATAATGATTTTGGTGTGTTGACTATTGAGCAAAACGAATACTTAGCGTTTGGCAATCAACCCTTATTAGCGGCCAATGAGTTAGCGTTATTTGGTCAGCATAATGTGGCTAATGCGTTAGCGGCATTAGCCATGGGTTACGCTATCGGTTTGTCGATGTCGGCGATGTTGATGGCATTGCGAACATTTGTGGGGTTACCTCATCGGATGCAAGTTGTGCAAAGGCAACAGGGTGTTTTGTGGATCAATGATTCTAAAGCCACCAATGTTGGGGCAACCCTTGCAGCGATCCGCGGTCTGCCGGGACCGTTAGTTTTAATCGCTGGTGGGGAAGCGAAAGGAGCCGATTTTGGCCCGCTTGCGCATGCCATGACTGAAAAGGTCAAAGCGGTTTTGTTGTTTGGCAAAGATGCTGAACTTATCAAAAAGTCGATTGAAAATAGGGTTGAGGTGCATGAGTGTCACGGCTTGGAGCAATGTGTGAAACAAGCTCACCAGATGGCGGTATCAGGGGATACGGTATTATTGGCGCCAGCTTGTGCAAGTTTCGATATGTTTGCCGATTATCAAGCGCGTGGTGATGCGTTTATCGTTGCTGTGAATCAGGTATCACCGCATGCAAGTTAAATCGTTGTTCGGTTTTATTGATTCAAGTCAGCCGACTGTTAAAGCAGAGCTGGATCGTGATAATGGGTTAAAGTTTGACTATTGGTTAGTCATTATTACGGTCATGATTGCTGCGTTAGGACTGATTATTATGACATCGGCTTCCATTACGATGGCGTATGAACATTTTAATCAGCCGTTTTATTATTTAAAACGTCAAGCGATTTATCTGGTCTTGGGTATTGTGCTTGCTTTTATTATATGGCGTATCCCGCTGTTTATTTGGCAGATACTGGGACCGATTTTTTTATTATTGAGCCTTGTTTTATTGGTTTTGGTGTTGGAGCCATTTTTTGGAAGTAAAGTTAACGGAAGTTATCGTTGGATAAATTTTGGCATTTTCAATTTACAGGTCTCTGAACTTGTTAAGTTAATGTTGATTGTGTATATGGCAAGTTATTTAACGCGCCATATACAGCGAGTGCGCCGTACCTTTCAGGGTTTTTTTGTGCCATTGACGATTTTAGGGATCGTGGCTGCTTTGTTATTAAGCGAACCTGACTTTGGCGCGACGGTAGTCCTTAGTGTAACGATATTTGGTATGTTATTGTTTGCAGGTGTGCGCTGGTGGCAACTTTTTTTGGTCTTGATGGTAAGTGTGGTGGCTTTATTCGCTCTCGCATGGTTTTCCCCTTATCGATGGGAGCGCATTGTCTCTTACCTTAATCCCTGGGTTGATCCCTTTGGTAAGGGTTTTCAGTTGAGCAACTCGCTGATTGCATTCGGTCGAGGCGAGTGGTTTGGCGTAGGTTTAGGTGAAAGCGTGCAAAAATTATTTTATTTGCCGGAAGCGCATACTGATTTTGTTTTTGCGGTGTTGGCAGAAGAGTTGGGTGTCGTCGGCGAGCTAACGGTTATTTTCTTGTTTACGCTGGTGATTATTAAATGTTTTCATATCGGAAGACTGGCGGAGCTGGCGGGGGAATTTTTTGGGGCATTTTTGGCCTATGGGGTGGGGCTATGGATTGCGTTTCAGGCGTATGTCAATATTGGCGTCAATATGGGATCGTTGCCGACCAAAGGATTAACTTTGCCCTTGATGAGCTATGGTGGTAGTAGTGCGATTGTGGTTTGTATGGCGATCGCATTAGTCTTGCGCGTTGACTATGAAGTTCGTTATTTATCCGTAGAAAAAGTCGGAACGAAGCTAGCGACGAAGAAATCAACTAAACGGCAAGTAAAAAGACAAAATCAATGAATCCAGTTGTTATAATGGCAGGCGGCACTGGCGGTCATGTTTTTCCGGCGTTGGCGGTAGCCAATGAGCTGAAAAAGCGAGGTATCAATATTTTATGGATCGGGACCCGACGTGGTTTGGAGGCGGAAATTGTACCGCAAGCAGGGATCGCGATTCATTGGATTCGTGTATCGGGATTAAGAGGTAACGGTTTGTTGGGCTGGTTGCAAGCCCCTTTTCGATTATTGTATGCGTTAGCACAAGCTTGCCATCTTTATTGGCGATGCAAACCCGTGGCGGTACTTGGTATGGGTGGTTTTGTGACGGGGCCTGGCGGTGTCGCGGCCTGGCTGTTAAGGATTCCGTTGCTTATTCATGAACAAAATGCGGTTCCCGGTTTGACGAATCGAATATTAGCTCGGTTTGCCAGCCGAGTCATGACGGGTTTTCCGGTCGCGTTTGCTGGGAAAGTGAAAGTGATTGAGGTGGGTAATCCCATTAGGGATGATTTGGTAACGATTGCCGAACCCGCGCAGCGGTTTGATAAGCCGTTCGAGCGTTTACGATTGTTAGTGGTTGGCGGGAGTTTAGGGGCCAAAGTACTCAATGATCGGGTGCCTGCGGCGATTGCGATAATGTCGGCGGATAGGCGGCCCGATGTTTGGCATCAAACAGGACGACGCAATTATCAAGAGGCACAGTTTGCTTATGCAACGCACGGTATACAAGCTCGGGTGGAATCTTTTATCGACGACATGGCGGTGGCTTATGCGTGGGCAGATTTGGTGATTTGCCGTTCGGGTGCGTTAACCATATCAGAATTGTCGGCGGTGGGCATTGCCGCCATTTTGATTCCCTATCCATCGGCGGTGGATGATCATCAAACCCATAATGCGCAAATATTAGCTGAGCAAGATGCCGCCATTTTAATACCGCAAGAAGATTTGTCGGTGGAGCGTATCAAGGATGAACTTTCTCGGTTGAATCAACAGCCTGAAAGGTTGCTATCGATGGCGATGGCCGCTCGTCGTTTAGCCCAACCTCATGCCGCCATGCAGGTGGCAGACCTTTGTCTTGAGGTGGCCGATGTTTGATCGTATTTATTCCGATATGCATCGTTCGGAAGGTTTAGGGCGAGTCAAGCGCATTCATTTTGTCGGTGCCGGTGGTTCCGGTATGGGGGGCATTGCTGAAGTATTATTAAATTTAGGTTTTGAGATCACGGGCTCAGATTTACGAAAAAATGTGGTGGTAAGTCGGTTGGAACAATTAGGTGCGCGCATCTACGTTGGGCATCATGCCAATAATATCTTCGGTGCAGAGGCGGTGGTGACATCCAGTGCCGTGCATGAGGATAATCCAGAAGTGGTCGAGGCACGGGCACGGCGTATTCCCATCGTGCCTCGTGCCGCCATGTTAGCTGAGTTAATGCGCTTTCGTTATGGCATTGCGGTGGCCGGGACGCATGGCAAAACTACCACCACCAGTTTGATCGCAAGTTTATTGGCCGAAGCGGGTCTTGATCCTACCTTCGTGATTGGTGGTTTACTCAATAGTGTGGGCAGCCATGCTAAGTTAGGAGGCGGACGTTTTCTGGTGGCTGAAGCGGATGAAAGTGATGCGTCGTTTTTATTTTTACAACCGATGATGGCGGTGGTCACTAATATTGATGCGGATCACATGGCCACTTATCGCGGTGATTTTCAGCAGTTAACAGATGCATTTTCCAAGTTTTTGCACCATTTACCTTTTTATGGTCTGGCGGTGGTTTGTATTGATGATGAACAAGTTAGTGCGTTATTGCCGGAGATTAATCGACCGGTATTGACGTATGGTTTTTCGGAAGAGGCGGATATTCGTGCGACAGATTTGACGCAACAATACGCCGTGACTCGGTTTAAAGTGAGCAGTCCTAAACAAGCACAATGGCTTGATGTTTCCTTGAATATGCCGGGTAAGCATAATGTGTTAAATGCATTGGCGGCGATTGCGGTCGCTTATGAAATTGGTGTCTCAGATTGTGCTATTTTGCAGGGTTTGGCGAATTTTTCAGGCATTAAGCGGCGCTTTGAAGTGCATGGTGAATTGCCCATTGGTAAAGGTTCGGTTCTGTTGGTGGATGATTATGGGCACCACCCTTGCGAAATTCAAGCGACCCTTGATACGATCAGACAAGGATGGCAGACGCGGCGTTTAGTTGTTGTATTCCAGCCGCATCGGTATACTCGTACACAAGACTTGTTTGAAGATTTTGTACGGGTTTTATCGGAAACAGAGGTGTTGTTATTGTTGGACGTCTATGCGGCGGGTGAGCCTCACATTCAGGGAGCTGATGGGCGTGCTTTATGTCGATCGATTCGTATGCGAGGTCAAAATGAGCCGATTTTTGTTGAAAATTTGAGTTTGTTACCCGAGCTTCTGCATCATGTGTTGCGAGATGGGGATGTGTTATTAATCTTAGGTGCGGGTGATATTGGGTTAATACCTGCGCAGCTGATGCGAGGCCATGTCGCATGAATCGTGAATACGATTCAGCTGCGGTGATAGCTTGCCAAAATGTGGTTAATTCGATGCGTGGAATGCTGTTATTTAACGAACCCATGAGCCAGCATACTAGTTGGCGAGTGGGTGGGCCGGCCGATTGTTTATATAAACCCGCGGATCTTGAAGATTTGGTGGAATTTCTAGCGGTGTTACCATCCACTGAACCGTTATTTTGGCTGGGTTTGGGAAGTAATTTATTAGTTCGAGATGGTGGCATACGGGGAACGGTGATATTGACTGCCGGTTTGCTCAGCGAAATAGATTTAGTCAATGACACGGAGTTACGGGTTGAGAGCGGTGTGTTCTGTGCCAAAGTGGCCCGCTTTAGTGCGAGAAAGCATCTAACTGGCGTTGAGTTTTTGGCGGGTATTCCGGGGACCATGGGGGGCGCGTTAGCGATGAATGCGGGGGCTTTTGCTGGCGAGACCTGGGATCGGGTAACATCGGTGGAAACCATTGATCGGTATGGCCAGATTCATTACCGTTTGCCAAGCGATTTTCAAATCAGCTATCGGCAGGTAACCATGCCTGCTGAAGAATGGTTTGTTGCCGCCCAGTGGCAATTGTCACCCGGCGATGCGGCGAGTTCGTTAGCAACAATCAAGCGTTATTTAGCCGTGCGTAATACCCGTCAGCCCACCCAGTTGGCGAGCTGTGGTTCGGTATTTCGCAACCCTGAGAAGGATTTTGCTGCTCGTTTAATCGAGGCAAGCGGCTTAAAAGGACTGACTGTTGGTGGCGCCTGTGTTTCTGAAAAGCATGCCAACTTTATCATTAACACCGGACACGCGAGTGCGGATGACATCGAGCAGTTAATTGATAAAATTAAAATCACCGTGAAACAACAGCAGGGTGTGCAATTGCACACCGAAGTGCATCGGATTGGCGAAGCCAACAAGTGGCTTGCGTGAGTGAGGCAGACAATATAGCGATGGAGAAATACGGTTGCGTTGCCGTGTTGATGGGGGGCTGGTCTAACGAGCGGGAAATCTCATTAAAAAGTGGTGCTGAAGTGCTGGCAGCCATGCAGCGGTTGCACATTGATGCGATAGCCATTGATGTTAGTAAAAATATTATCGCAAGTTTGCAGCATGCAAAAATTGATCGAGTGTTTAATATGTTACATGGCCGGGTTGGTGAAGATGGCATTATTCAGGGAGCGCTTGAGTTAATGGGCTTGCCTTATACCGGCAGTGGTGTTTTAGCCTCGGCGTTAGCGATGGATAAACAGCGCACCAAGGAAGTCTGGTTAGCTAAGGGGTTGCCGACACCTCGGTATGTGATGCTTGATGATGAGACTAACTTTTCGTTAGTTTCCACGGAGATTGATTTTCCTTGTGCGGTGAAACCGGTTAATGAGGGTTCGAGTATCGGCATCAGCAAGGTGGCTAACGAAACAGAACTGGAAAAAGCTTATCTTTCTGCGAAACAGCTTGATAAACAAGTTATGATGGAACAATGGGTGCGAGGAAAAGAGTATACTATCGCTATCTTAGGGAAAACGGCGTTGCCATTGATTCGATTGGAAACGCCACGGAAATTCTATGATTATGCCGCAAAGTATTCAGACGATAGCACCGAGTATTTTTGCCCTTGCGGTTTAAATAATGAAACGGAGCGTTATTTTCAAACATTGGCACTGCAAGCGTTTGAGGCGATTGGTGCACGTGATTGGGGGCGTGTGGATATGATGGTGGATGAAAATGGCCGGCCTTGGTTAATCGAATTGAACACATTGCCGGGCATGACAGATCATAGTTTGGTGCCTATGGCAGCGAAAGCGGTGGGTATGAATTTTGATGAATTGGTATTAGCGATACTTGATTTAAGTATGCATACTAAAGAAAGTTGATTATTTAAAATAACGTATGATTCAAGCAAGTTCAGTGAAAAAAAACAGCGAGCAACCCGAGGTTGCTGGCCCAAATTTGGTGGCTCGTTCAATGGCCTTATTGGCACTGATGAGTTTGTTGATCATGGGTGCTTGGCAGTTGAAGAACTATTTAATGACGTCGAGTATATTGCCTATTGAAGAAATACGCTTGGTGGGTGAGTTTAAATATTTGGATACGGGTGTTTTAAAAAAGACGATTATCCAGCATATTGATGGTAATTTTTTTGCGGTCAATGTGGAGGCCATTCATCAGGTGATTCAGCAACTTGCTTGGGTGGCGGTGGTGAGAGTCGATCGCCTCTGGCCAAATGCATTACAAGTTTATGTGGTAGAGCAAATACCTGTGGCTATGTGGAGGGATAAGGCACTTGTTAATCAGAGGGGGGAGGTATTTTTGGTGGAGAGTCACCAAGCGGTTATGGGTTTGCCGATGTTAAATGGTCCGCCGGGGACTTCTCACCTGCTGGTTGAGCAATATCTGGATTTTTCGGAGATTTTATTATCCGCTGGGTTGCTCATTAATCGTTTACAGATCGATGCACGGCAAGCTTGGTCTATGACCCTAGATAATGGTATCGACGTGATATTAGGTCGTGATAATGTGTTACAACGCTTGTCGCGATTTTTGCGTGTCTACGAATATGAGCCTGCCATGAGGAGCCAACTGATTGAACGTGTCGATCTTCGTTATACCAATGGTTTTGCGCTGCGCTGGGAGAATACAGTGAGTCAATATCAACCGTTAAATACGGTATTGTCGGAGGCGAGTAACGCGTCTGTTCATTGCGTGGCGACTAGGTATAAGCCATGTGCTTTTTCGTTTGAAAAATCACCCTCAGCAGAGATAACAAATATAGCGATGGTGTGATAAACATGGTAAAAAAACATGAAAAGAAATTAATTGTTGGACTTGATATTGGTACATCAAAGGTGGTTGCCATTGTTTGCGAAATAAGCGAAGAAGGTGAGATTGACATTATTGGATTAGGCGCTCACCCATCTCGAGGATTGAAAAAAGGCGTTGTGGTGAACATCGAGTCCACTGTGCAATCAATTCAACGTGCGGTGGAAGAAGCGGAATTAATGGCGGGTTGTGAAATTCATTCGGTTTACACTGGGATTGCTGGTAGCCATATTCGCAGTTTGAATTCACATGGTATTGTGGCGATACGCGATAAAGAAGTATTGGCCAGTGATGTGGATCGGGTGATTGATGCGGCCAAGGCGGTAGCCATTCCGGCCGATCAAAGGATACTCCACATTTTACCGCAAGAATTTATTATTGACACACAAGATGGCGTACGTGAGCCCGTCGGCATGTCAGGGGTTCGTTTAGAGGCGAAAGTACACATGGTGACGGGAGCCGTCAGTGCAGCACAAAATATTGTGAAATGTGTGAATCGCTGTGGTTTAGCCGTCGATGACATCATTTTAGAGCAATTGGCGTCAAGTTATGCGGTGTTGACCGATGACGAAAAAGAATTGGGCGTCTGTTTAGTTGATATTGGTGGTGGTACCACCGATATTGCCGTGTTTACCGAGGGTGCGATTCGTCACACGGCCGTCATCCCTATTGCGGGCGATCAAGTGACAAGTGATATTGCGGTGGCATTGAGAACGCCAACGCAACGGGCTGAAGAAATAAAAATAAAATATGCCTGTGCGTTAACCCAAATGGCAAGCCCTGAAGAAATGATTGAGGTGCCGAGTGTGGGGGATCGGCCATCAAGGCGACTGGCTCGGCAAACATTAGCTGAAGTGGTGGAACCTCGCTATGAAGAGCTGTTTACTTTAGTGCAAGCAGAACTCAGTCGCAGTGGGTTCGAAGATATGGTCGCGGCTGGTATTGTGCTCACTGGCGGTAGTTCTAAAATGCAAGGGGCTGGTGAGTTAGCTGAAGAAGTTTTTCATATGCCGGTGCGTATTGGTATTCCTCAGTTTGTCAATGGTTTAGTGGATGTGATTCGTAATCCCATTTATGCCACAGGGGTAGGTTTGTTGCTCTATGGGCAGGCGCATGAGGGAAATAGGATGCATGAGGCGGTGCGATTAAATGATAGCTCTAAAAATGTATGGATGCGAATGAGAACATGGTTTCAAGGCAACTTTTAAAATTAATGTGAAAAAGTGGTTGTTATAATAAAGCCGCTTTGGAATGACGCTCGGTTGATTTGGGTGATACAAGGTTCAAATAGAACTTTAAATAGCATGAGGAGCAGGGCAATGTTTGAAATAATGGATGCGTATTCACAAAATGCAGTGATAAAGGTGATTGGTGTCGGCGGTGGCGGCGGTAATGCCGTTGAGCATATGGTAAGCGCAAGTATCGAGGGGGTTGATTTTATTTGCGCGAATACCGATGCTCAGGCGCTGAAAAATACTACGGCTAAAACGGTATTGCAATTGGGTAATAGTGTGACACGTGGCCTGGGTGCCGGTGCGAATCCTGACGTGGGTCGCGAAGCCGCACTGGAAGACCGGGATCGTATTAACGAAGTGTTAGATGGGGCGGATATGATTTTTATTACCGCCGGTATGGGGGGCGGCACCGGTACCGGTGGCGCGCCTATTGTGGCGCAAGTGGCTAAGGAGTTAGGTATATTGACGGTTGCTGTGGTGACCAAGCCTTTTCCTTTTGAGGGGCGCAAGCGTATGCAGATTGCCGATGAAGGAATTAAAGATCTTGCTCAATATGTGGATTCATTGATTACGATTCCCAACGAGAAATTATTATCGGTGCTCGGCAAACATATTAGTTTGTTGGATGCTTTTAAGGCGGCTAACAATGTGTTATTTAACGCTGTGCAAGGGATTGCGGAATTAATCACACGCCCCGGCCTCATTAATGTTGACTTTGCCGATGTTCGGACGGTGATGTCTGAAATGGGCATGGCAATGATGGGGTCAGGTTCGGCTCGGGGTGAAGATCGTGCTCGTGAGGCGGCGGAGATGGCGATCGCCAGTCCCTTGCTCGAAGATGTTAATCTGTCCGGGGCTAAGGGTATTTTGGTGAATGTGACGGCCGGTTTGGATATGTCGATTGGTGAGTTTGAAGAAGTGGGTAATACGGTCAAAGAGTTTGCCTCCGAAAATGCGACGGTGGTGGTGGGAACCGTCATTGATCCTGAAATGAGTGATGATTTGCGAGTGACCGTGGTGGCGACGGGGATTGGTGAAATCGAAGTGCCGTCGTCAAAAACCGTGACGTTGGTTGATCCAGGCGCGGCAAGTGAAAAAGAATTTCCTGCTTTTGAGAAAAAGCCAGCGGTTCGTGGGGCCGGGCAAGCCGCGAGTGGTGAGCGTTATGCTGGACAGTCATCGGCAAATACTGATATGGATTACTTGGATATTCCGGCATTTTTGCGTCGACAAGCCGATTAAAATTAGTCAGCATTTGTTAAATATCGAATGTTTTATAGGTTGTAAGCTAGTTGTTGAAAGTAAGGGCTTACACTAGGAAGACGTGGCATGTTTGTGGTAAGATTCGTGCCAATATTTGACCGCCCAGCAATTTTGGAGTAGGTAGCGTCTATGGTTAAACAACGAACACTTAAAAACTCAATCCGCGCAACAGGTGTGGGATTACATACCGGGCAGAAAATTTATGTCACGTTGCGGCCGGCGGCGGTGAATTCGGGTATTGTATTTCGCCGTATTGATTTTGATGAGCCTGTGGAAATTGTTGCTCGGCCAGAGAACGTTGGTGATACCCGGCTATCTACCACCTTGGTGAAAGGTGATGTCCGTGTGTCAACTGTTGAGCACCTATTATCTGCATTTGCCGGTTTAGGCATTGATAACGCTTACGTTGATTTGAGTGCATCCGAGGTGCCGATTATGGATGGCAGTGCGGGTCCGTTTGTGTTTTTGATCCAGTCGGCGGGCATTGAAGAGCAGCGGGCAGCGAAACGCTACATTCGCATTAAAAAAACGATTTGTGTAGGTGATGGGGACAAGTGGGCAAAATTTGAGCCATTTGAGGGCTTTAAAGTCGCATTTAGCATTGACTTTGATCATCCCGCCTTTGAGGATAAGTGTTTACAAGCGATTGTTGATTTTTCAACAACCTCGTTCGTTAAGGAGATTAGCCGCGCCCGGACATTTGGTTTTATGCGTGAAGTCGAGATGCTTCGCAGTAACAACCTTGCGTTAGGTGGAAGTTTAGATAATGCGATTATTGTGGATGATTTCCGAGTGTTAAACGATGATGGTTTAAGATACGAAAATGAATTTGTGAAGCACAAGATACTTGATGCGATCGGTGATCTTTACTTACTGGGGTATAGTTTGATTGGTGCATTTAACGGGCATAAATCTGGTCACGAACTGAACAATAAGCTGTTATGTGCGTTGCTGGCCGATCAGAGCGCTTGGGATTTAGTGACGTTTAATGAAAGCCAACAAGCGCCAATTTCTTACATGCAACCTACCCTGGCTGTATAGTGTTGGCTGGTACGTTCAAAGCAAGCGATAAAAAAAATATTTTAATGATTCAAATAAAGTGTCAGGTTTTTCTGTGAAGCAGTAAGCGATCCATGGCTTGTTTGAGTTTGGGGTCTTTAATATCGCTACCGGATCTTTTTTTGAGCGCTTCTTTCTGTTTTATATTCTGAGTGTCATTCGTTGTGGTTTGAGTATAATCAGCCCGCACTTTAAGCTTTATCTCTAAAAAGACTTGCTTGCTATACATTTCGTTTATTTGCTTGAGTATCCATGGTATTTCATATCTTATTCTTGTTGCCCAGGCCGGTGAGTCTGCGTGCAGTATGATGGTTTGTTCTCGTACATTGGCAATATGGCAATGGCGCTTTGACGGTTCAGCGAGTAACTGATTTAAAATAGTATTTAAAGTATTTAAGACGTAAGTTTGGCGGAGTATACGCGATAGTTCCGGAGAGCCATTGGTTAAAATGTTGCTGATTTTCTGTGGGACTCGTTTTTGCATAATGATCTCAAGCTTGCGAAATGCGTCGCCGATAAAAAAAATGAAATTAAAGATGAAAGGTAGTAACCATGAGTTTGATTTTAGTGATCAGTCGACCTGGCGGAACTAAACATTATTGTGTTGGAGTCCATTATTGGTTTTTACTGTCTTTGATATTTGTGGCTGCCATTATCGGTGCGTTCCATATTGGTTTCAAGCAGGGGATGGTCAGTCAATCGACAGAGACTATTATTGTTGATTTAAAAAAAGAAATCGATAAACAAAATAATAGCATAAATGAAATCACAGATCATGCCGAAGAAAGTATTAATGCATTAGCGATGCGTTTAGGCGAATTAAAAGCACATGTCATACGTCTTGACGCGTTAGGTGGGCGTCTGGTAGAAAAAGCGAAATTAAAAAAGGGTGAATTCAATTTTGATCAAGTTCCTGCGCTGGGTGGGCCTGATTCCATGGGGCAGCCAGACAGTAAGATGCCCATGGGTGAATTTATTGCCGAGTTGGATGGTTTATCCAGCCAGTTGGAGCATCGTTCAGTACAATTAGCCGTGCTGGAAAGTATATTGATGAACGAAGAACTGCAGAACGAGCTGCGACCGAGTGGTCGTCCGGTGAAAAGTGGTTGGATTTCATCCCATTTTGGAAAGCGTACCGATCCATTTACCGGGCGTCTTGCGCATCATGACGGGATTGATATTGCTGGCAAGGAAGGTTCCGATGTGATTGCGGTGGCTTCAGGCGTGGTAACTTGGGCTGGTACGCGTTACGGCTATGGTGAATTAGTCGAAATTAACCATGGTAATGGTTATGTGACGCGTTATGGTCATAATAAACGTATTCTAGCCAAGAAAGGACAGGCGGTTAAAAAGGGAGAGGCGATTTCGCTGATGGGTTCGAGTGGTCGATCAACGGGTCCTCATGTTCATTTTGAAGTGATACGCAATGGACGCACTGTTAACCCGATTCGTTATGTTAAAGCAAAATAATTGTTGTATATTTTGTTTCAGAAATGAACAAATCTAATTTCTAATATTTTCTTAGCTTGTCGATTTTCTCTTTTTGTCACGTCAATTGAGTTTGTGTTACCCACTCTGTCAATGCGCATGGGGTTTAAAATTACTCACTGGCGGCAAGCGCCTATCGTTAAATAAACTCTTTTATTTCCAGCGACGTGTCGTTTGCCACAAGGCATCATTCTTTGGCTTGGTGGAGACAGTGATGGAATTATTTGCAGTCACATCAAGAAAAAATGAACGGCTAAAAAAAACCAGCGTCAAGCCATTAAAATTCAGCTATACTTTCACCATTTTCCTCATTGACTGGGTAATTATTGATTATGTTTAGCAAGGTTCTAAGTAAGGTCTTTGGCAGCCGAAATGAACGCCAGTTAAGACGATATAACAAATCTGTCGCCGCGATTAATGAATTTGAACCAAAAACTTCGGCATTAAGTGACGAACAGTTACAGGCAACAACCGATGAGTTTCGTCATCGCTTAACGCAGGGAGAGACGGTTGACGCGCTCTTAGAAGAAGCTTTTGCGGTGGTTCGTGAAGCCGGTAAGCGTACCTTAAAAATGCGACACTTTGATATGCAATTGGTCGGTGGCATGGTGCTGCATGAAGGGCGTATTGCTGAAATGCGTACCGGTGAAGGAAAGACCTTAGTGGCCACCTTGCCCGCCTATTTAAATGCTTTAACGGGTCAAGGCGTGCATGTGATTACGGTCAATGATTATCTGGCTCGGCGTGATGCTGAATGGATGAGTGCCATTTACGGTTTTCTTGGTTTAACGACGGGGGTGGTGGTGTCCGGTCAAGATAACGAAACCAAGCGACAAGCCTATGCCTCGGATATTACTTATGGCACAAATAACGAATATGGTTTTGATTATTTGCGCGATAATATGGCTTTTAGCGGTGATGATCGGGTACAGCGCGCATTGCATTACGCCGTTGTGGATGAAGTCGATTCTATTTTGATCGATGAAGCGAGGACGCCGCTGATTATTTCCGGACCGGCGGAAGGCAATTCTGAGCTATACCTACACATCAATAAAATTGTTCCCCTGCTCGTCGCTCAAAAGGAAGAAGACGGTCCGGGTGATTTCAGTGTTGATGAAAAATCACGTCAAGTCTATTTGACCGAAGCCGGCCATGATAAAATTGAGCAATTATTGATAGAGCATGGTTTGCTTAAGGAAGGCGAGAGTTTATATGATACCGCCAACGTCAGTAAAAATCATCACTTGAATGCGGCTCTGCGTGCTCATGTTTTATACAAACGTGATGTTGAATATGTGGTGCAAAACAACGAAGTGATTATTGTTGATGAATTTACTGGTCGAACTATGCCGGGTCGCCGCTGGTCGGATGGCTTGCATCAAGCGGTTGAAGCAAAAGAAGGCGTAACTATACAACAAGAAAACCAAACACTTGGCTCGATAACCTTTCAGAATTTTTTCCGTTTGTATGATAAATTATCAGGCATGACAGGAACGGCGGATACTGAAGCTTTTGAGTTTCAACAAATTTATAAGTTGGAAGTCTCGGTGATTCCTCCGAATAAGACCGTGGCCCGTATGGATCATGGTGACTTGATCTATTTAACGGGCAAGGAAAAATACCAATCCATTGTTAGCGATATTAGAGATTGCTATGCCCGCAAACAGCCGGTTTTGGTGGGGACGGCCTCCATTGAAAGTTCTGAACTTATCTCCGGGATTCTCAATAAAGAAAAAATTAAACATGAAGTACTGAACGCTAAGTTTCATGAGCGTGAAGCGGATATTATTGCCCAGGCCGGTGCGCTAGGGGCGGTGACGATTGCGACGAATATGGCCGGGCGGGGAACGGATATTGTGTTGG
Source organism: uncultured Chromatiales bacterium (assembly GCA_964442745.1). Classification (GTDB taxonomy): domain Bacteria; phylum Pseudomonadota; class Gammaproteobacteria; order S012-40; family S012-40; genus CAYUAI01. Next base: position 39,428 of record CAYUAI010000007.1, on the reverse strand, counting down.
GCGGCAGTTTAGAAGCCGAATTAAGTCGTTTGAAAAATCCGAAAGATGAAGTTGCTAAAAAGAAAACAGAGCAAGCCTGGGACGTGAGCCACAAACAAGTGTTAGAGGTGGGGGGCTTGCATGTTATCGGAACGGAGCGTCATGAATCTCGGCGCATTGATAATCAGTTACGTGGTCGTAGCGGACGTCAAGGCGATCCAGGATCCACCCGATTTTATTTGTCGATGGAAGATAGTCTCATGCGTATCTTTGCTTCTGACCGGGTGGCGGGTCTGATGCAAAAGCTAGGGATGGAGGAGGGGGAAGCCATTGAGCACCCTTGGGTCAGTAAAGCGATTGAAAATGCTCAGCGTAAAGTGGAGGGGCGCAACTTCGATATCCGTAAACAATTACTAGAATATGATGATGTGGCTAACGAACAACGCAAAGTGATCTATGAGCAACGTAATGAAATTATGGATCTGGCTGACATTTCTGAAACGGTCAATGCGGTGCGGGAAGATGTGGTTCATGAGATAATTGATCAACATATTACACCGCAAAGTTTGGATGAAACCTGGGATATTCCAGGTTTAACGACTGAGTTAGAAGCCAAGCTTGGGCTCAAGCTCGACATTCAACAATGGCTTGATGACGATCATGAGCTTTATGAAGAAACCCTGCGGCAGCGTATTGTACAAGCCGTTAACGATGAATATATTGCGAAAGAGGAAAAAGTGGGCGCCTCGATTCTGCGTCATTTTGAAAAAGCGGTGATGCTGCAAGTGTTAGATAATCTCTGGAAAGAGCATTTATCCGCCATGGATTATTTACGCCAGGGCATTCATTTACGCGGTTATGCGCAAAAAAATCCTAAGCAAGAATATAAACGCGAAGCGTTTGAAATGTTCCAAAATTTGTTGGAACGAATTAAACATGAAATGACCAGTATTTTATGTAAAGTCCAGATTGCGGTAGAAGACGATGTTCGCCGCGTTGAGGAGCAACGCCGAGCGCAAGCTGATATGCAGTTTAATCACCCCGAGGCAAAATCGTTAACCGATGGGGGGGATCCAGAGACAGCCGCTGAAGAGCGATCTGAGCCGTTTGTCAGAGAAGGCCGCAAAGTGGGGCGTAATGAGCCATGTCCTTGTGGTTCCGGTAAAAAATATAAACAATGTCATGGTCGCGTTAACTAAATCACTTGATCGCCTGGCATGAATTTTGGTTTGTTTCTACGACATTATGTCAGTGGGTTGCTGACTTAAGGGTGCTCGCTGAGGTGGATTTTTCACGCTCAGTGTGTGCCTTTTATGCCGGAGATTGAAAATGTATTCTAGTTTACGTGAATATAGCGAAAAGCGGGACTTTATTCGTATGGACATTGAGTGCCCAGTGTTCTATCAGGCGATGGGCTCAAGTATGAATAAAAGGGCGACCTGTATTAATTTAAGTGCCAAGGGAATTAAGTTTCATACCGATCAAGCATTGGCCGTGGGCAGCAAACTCCACATTAATGTGGTTCCAGAATTAAAGATTTCTCCAAGTTTATCTGCGGTAATGAAAATTTTGCGAGTAGAGCCGCTAGCCACGAATAGCCAACGTTATTATATTGCGGGTAAATTAGAGGAAATTGACGCTTAGTAAGCGATTGGCTGGTCGGCTGTTATTGGTTTTATAGGAAAAGATTCATTGCCAGCTCAATTATTATTTCTAGGAGCTGAGTATCCGTATGCATCCATACCAAAGAGCGTTTATCGACTTTGCGATTCAATCTAAAGTGCTTTGTTTTGGTCAATATACCTTAAAATCTGGCCGTCAAAGCCCTTATTTTTTTAATAGCGGTTTGTTTAATGATGGTCAGCGGCTGGCTGAATTAGGCCGTTTTTATGCGTCCGCGATTATTCATTCAGGCATTGAGTTTGATATGTTGTTTGGCCCGGCCTATAAAGGCATCCCATTAGTTTCTGCAATGGCGATTGCACTGGCTGACCAGCATCAGCGAAATGTCCCTTTTGCATTTAACCGCAAAGAAGTGAAAGATCATGGTGAGGGTGGTTTGATTGTGGGGGCCTCATTACAGGGCCGGGTATTAATTATTGACGATGTGATTTCCGCCGGCACCTCTGTCAAGGAGTCGATGAAATTAATCAAACAGGCTAATGCGCAAGCGGTAGCGGTGGTGATTGCCCTGGACCGTAAAGAGCGGGGTGAAGCACAGATATCGGCTATCCAAGAAATCGAGCAAGAGGGCGGCGTACAAGTGGTCAGCATTGTGGATTTGGCTCATCTGCTTAGCTATATGGCAAGCCAACCTGATCTGGTTCAATGGGTGCCGTCGGTGCGAGATTATCAGCAACAATATGGTATCAACCAATAATGAGCTTGATTTCCATAATGGCAGTGATCAATTTATCGGTGCGTTTTAAGTAAATAATTAGCAAAGCCGTTAAACAGGTTGATCGATTGGTATTTTATTGAAGTGTGGCAATTAATGAAAGACAGAAATCATTTACATGCTATTTTGCTGTGCTTGTTATTTAGTCTGCTCTGTTCAATGGGTGTGAGTGCTGGCGATGTGTATTATGTCTTTGTTGATAAGCAAGGCAAAACCCGCATCCAAGATACACTGAGTCCAGAATTGCAGGAGTTTGGCTATCGCGTGGTCAATAGCCAGGGGGTGACCTTACAGGTTATTCCTTCGATAAAAGACAAATACATGGACAAGGTGGACCAAGCTGAACTGAAGCGAAAAAAAGATGAAAGGCGTTTAATAGAGCGAAATAGACGGCGAGATCGTGCGCTCTTAGAAACCTTTACTAGTGTCAGGGAGATCAAGGCGGCACAGGCGCGTAAATTAGATTCGCTTAATAGTATTGTGACGATTACCCTGGCAAATATTGGTGCGTTTGAAAAAATATTAGATAAAATGAAAATTCAGGCGGAGAAGTATCTGAACGCCAGGGAAGATGTGCCGGAGAAGTTACAATTGGATACGGCAACGGTGCTCAAGCAAATTCAGGATGGCCGGGATTTTGTCCAAAGAAAGCGTGAAGAGCAGCACGAAATTGAATTTCAATATGCGCAAGATATTCTGCGTTTTGAAACACTGGTGGGTGATACTTACCGGTAAGGTATATTTTCAGTGGCGCGAGTAAAGTTCTGATTCTGTTTCTAATCGATAGTCGTCAAACGGTTGGCGGAGTAGTTGCCACTGAGTTTCCCAACATTCCAGAGGCGGACGCTTAAAGCCACTGTGAACGAATTGGTATAGACGACCTTCCACATAAGACAGCATCAAATTGGCAAAAGGTCCGACGGGCAGTGCTTCGGATAATTCACCACGCAAGACACCCTCTCTTAGAAATTGTTTGATTTGTGTCTCTAATCGCTCATAGATGCGATAGACACGTTGGTGTAGTTGCGTTTTCTCACCAATCACTGTATTGCCGGTCAAGAGGCGGGTAATGCCCGGATTTCGATCGGCAAATCCTAATACTAATGACAAGACTCGTTGACAACGCTGTAGGGCCAGACTTTCTTCTTTTTCAATACGAGTAATAAGACTAAAAATAGTTTGTTCGCTGAATTCAATCAATGCTTCAAACATTTTTGCTTTGCAGGAAAATTGTCGATAGATGGCCGTCTCTGAAATACCAAGCGTTTTTGCCAGCTTGCCGATGGTCACACCATGGCATGGGTGTGATTCGAGTTCCACGGCAAGTGCTTCAAGTATTTGCTGTTGTCGAGTTATCTGTTGTATTGCCAAAACGTGTCCAATGTCAGTGTCGTGATGACCGAGGTTAGCTGCCCATTTTAACCTTTAATTAGCGTGCCGATGCCTTCATCAGTAAATATTTCTAATAAAACGGCGTGCATGATACGTCCATCAATGATATGAGCGCTTTTCACCGATCCCTGCACGGCATCCAGCGCACTGCTAATTTTGGGCAACATACCGCCATAAATGGTGCCATCAGAAATGTAACGATCGATTTGGTTGGCGGTTAAGCCTGAGATGAGTTTTTCGTTTTTGTCTAATAATCCACTGGTGTTGGTTAATAAAATCAGTTTTTCTGCCTGTAAGGTTGCCGCTAATTTACCGGCGACCAAGTCGGCATTAATATTATAGGACAAGCCATCGTTTCCCACACCAATCGGAGCGATGACGGGAATAAAGTTATCTTTGACGAGCATGTTGACGACCGATGTATCAATGTGCTCGACTTCGCCAACATGGCCTAAATCAATGATTTCGGAGACTTCTATTTCGGGTGTTCGATGATTGATATGTAATTTTTTGGCACGGATCAAATTGCCGTCTTTGCCGGTGAGGCCAACGGCGCGGCCACCGTGCTGGTTGATTAAGTTAACGATATCTTTATTAACGAGCCCGCCGAGTACCATTTCAACGACATCCATGGTTTCGCTGTCGGTGACTCGCATGCCGTTGACAAACTGACTTTGCTTGCCAATTTTGGTCAATAAGTCTCCGATTTGTGGGCCGCCACCATGCACAATCACCGGATTAATGCCGACCAGTTTCATTAAGACAATATCTTGTGCAAAGCGGCTTTTTAAGTCTTGGTCAATCATGGCGTTACCACCATATTTAATCACGATGGTTTTATGATGGAAGCGTTTGATGTAGGGCAATGCTTCAATCAGTACTCGGGCAATATCTGGGGCTTTGGTGTTTGAAACTGTCATGGTGATTCCCTCGGTTAAAATGGCAGCTCAAGGTCAGCTCTTAAGCTGAGGAGTAATGTTCTGAATTGGTTTTGTATTTTATCCATGGCTAGTTGGGTTTCTGCTTCAAAGCGAATCACCAAACAAGGGGTGGTGTTGGATGGGCGAACTAATCCCCAGCCCTCCGGGAAATCGACTCGCAGGCCATCAATGGTGGTGAGTTTGGCGCCAGAAAAGTCTGAGGCGGTGATGATTTGCTTCATGAATGCATAATGTTCGCCTTCTTGCATTTCCAATCTCAGCTCTGGGGTGTTGATCATATTGGGTAAGGCATTGAAAATCTCTAACGGAGCACGTTGATCTTGAGCGAGAATCTCTAGCAAGCGTGCACCGGTATATAGGGCATCATCAAAGCCATACCATCGGTCTTTGAAAAAAATGTGACCGCTCATTTCACCCGCCAGTGGTGCGCCTGTTTCTTTGAGTTTGGCTTTGACTAACGAGTGGCCAGTTTTCCACATGAGTGGTTTGCCGTTGGCCTCCTTAATCGCTTTGGCTAAGTTTCTGGAGCATTTGATATCAAAGATGATTTCTGAGCCGGGTTTACGCCCCAGAATTTCCTGGGCATAAAGCACCATTTGTCGGTCAGGCCAGATAATTTCTCCGGCGGGCGATACCACGCCTAGGCGGTCACCGTCTCCGTCAAAGGCTAAACCGACGTCAGCCCCCGTTCGGATGACCGTCTCAATGAGATGGGTGAGGGTTTCTGGTTGACTCGGGTCAGGATGATGATTGGGAAAGTTGCCGTCAATATCACAATAGAGTTCGGTGACTTGACAGCCGAGTCGGCGATACAGTTCGGGGGCTAATTCACCGGCGACCCCATTGCCGCAATCCACCACGATATTAAGTGGTCGAGCGAGGGTGATGTCACTGGTGATTTTTTGCAAATAGGCTTCGGAGACATCCTGGGTACTTAAGGTACCTTTTCCGGAAATAAAATCTTGTTGTTCGATGCGTTGCCTGATTTTTTGAATGCGTTCTCCGGAGAGTGTTTCGCCAGCGAGTACAATTTTCAGACCGTTATAATCCGGTGGGTTATGGCTGCCGGTGAGCATGATGCCGGTCCCTGTCGCCAGGTGAAAATTGGCGAAATACAGCACTGGGGTCGGGACTCGGCCGATATCAATCACCTGGCGGCCAGCGGCGCTTAATCCGTCGCTTAGCGCTTGGCTAAGCGCTGGACCTGAGTTGCGGCCATCTCTTGCAATCACCACCGTGTGTTGGCCTAGGGCAGCGGCTTCGCTACCTAACGCTTTACCAATGGCGAAAACGACATTCTTGGTTAAAGTTTGGTCGACAATACCGCGAATGTCATAGGCTTTGAATATCGATGAGGCTAAATTTTCTGCTTGAACGATTTGATATGAGTCTGTTGGCATGTATTGAACCTATGGCTAAGTTTTATAAAAATTGGGATGATCATTTGACATCAGGCAATGATTGCGTCGTTTGTGGTACCGGTACATGATCCGGTGGTTCTTCCGGAAGAACCAAAGCCGCCTTCCCCTCGATGGCTGGTATCAAATTCATCAACTTGTTCGAATTGTGTTAATACAATGGGGACAAAGACCAGTTGCGCGATGCGTTCACCGATATTAAGGGTGAATGCCTGCTGACTGCGGTTCCAGCAAGAGACCATTAACGGACCTTGATAATCGGAGTCAATGAGTCCCACGAGATTACCCAATACAATGCCGTGTTTGTGACCTAATCCAGAGCGGGGCAAAATAACGGCGGCCAGTTGTGGGTCGGCAATGTGCAACGCAATACCGGTATTGATTAACTGGGTTTCTCCGGGCTTTATGGTTAATGGGGCGTCAATGCAAGCGCTTAAATCCAAGCCGGCCGATCCTGGGGTGGCGTAGTTAGGCAATGGCAATTGTGTGCCGATGCGTGGATCTAAAATTTTAAGTTGTATTTTTTTCATGGTATTTGTCTGCAATAAATTGAATCAATTGATGGGCTAACTGAGATTTTTTGGTTTTTGGCAGGCTGATAGTGCCTTCTTTCCAGAAAATTTCTAAGGCATTTTCATCGCTTTCAAAACCGCGACCCGGTGCTTTTGGCCCCACTAAATTGGCGGCGATGAGATCGATTTGTTTTTGGTGTAGTTTTTGTCTGGCATAGTGTTCGATATTTTGCGTTTCGGCGGCAAAACCCACGCAGAAAGGTCGCAGAGTCTGTTTCGCCACGTCACTGAGAATATCGGGATTGGGAGTTAAGGTTAACGTCAGCTCGCTGGTGTTTTTTTTCAACTTCTCTGTGGTTGGGGCCTTCGGACGATAATCGGCGACCGCCGCATTGGCGATAAAAATATCGACCTGAGCAAGATTTTCAAAGACTTTTTGATGCATCTCGTTGGCAGATACCACCTTAATACGTTGTATCTGGGGTGGGGTGTCTAGATTCACTGGACCACTAATGAGGGTCACCTTGGCGCCTGCCTGTTGGGCGGCTTGGGCGAGCGCAAAACCCATTTTTCCTGAACTTCGATTGCCGATAAAGCGCACTGGGTCAATCGCCTCGTGGGTTGGACCGGCGGTGATTAATACATTCAATCCCACCAAGCGGGGTGCCACGAAGGTATTGGCAAATTGTTCGATGAGGTCGGTGACGTCGAGCATACGGCCTGGGCCATGTTCGCCACAGGCTTGCTCTCCTTGAGCCGGGCCAAGCATGAGTATGCCGCGCTGACGTAGCTGGCTTACATGGGTTTGGGTGGCTGAATTTTGCCACATCTGCTGATTCATGGCGGGGGCGATGGCGATCGGTGCGGCACTTGCTAGGCAGAGGGTGCTGGCGAGGTCGTCTGCTAAGCCTAAGGCGATTTTGGCCATAAAGTTGGCGCTACACGGGGCAATCAAAATGGCATCGGCCCAGCGAGCCAGCTGGATGTGTTCCATGCCATCATCCAGGTTGTTAAATAACTGATCACTGACGGGATGTCCGGTGAGTGCTTGAAAAGTCAGCGGCATGATGAATTGTCGGGCGGCGTCAGTCATCGCCACTCGGACGTCAGCGCGAAGGTGCTTAAGCCGGCGTACCAGTTCGGCGCTTTTGTAAGCGGCGATACCACCTGTCACGACCAGTAAAATGTGTTTTCCAGAGAGCTTTTGCATGAGAGAGTGATTTTACCTATTGTTGTGCGAGCTTGCACGAGGAAGTTGTCTATGGCGATAACGGATTGGCCGAAAAATGAGCGGCCACGGGAAAAGTTGTTAAGCAAAGGCGCATCAGCTTTGTCCGATGCTGAATTATTGGCAATTTTTCTGAGAACCGGGGTGAAGGGTAAAACAGCCGTGGATTTAGCGCGTGATTTGTTAATTGAGTTTGGTGGATTGCGCGCCATTTTAACCGCCAATGAAAATAATTTCTGCCGGGCAGAAGGATTGGGGACGGCTAAGTTTGCCCAGCTACAAGCGATTTTAGAAATGAACCGGCGTTATTTACAAGAACATTTGATACGTGGAGAATCATTGACCAGCCCCGAGCAAACCCGAGACTATTTGGTGGCCCATCTAAGAGATTATGCTTACGAAATATTTGCGTGTTTGTTTTTAGATAGTAAACATCGGGTGATTTGTTTTGAGAAATTGTTTCGCGGTACGATTGATGGGGCGAGCGTGTATCCTCGGGAAGTGCTGAAACAAGCGCTCGATGTGAATGCTTCGGCGGTGATTTTTGCACATAACCATCCCTCTGGAATATGCACCCCAAGTGAGGCGGATAAGCAGTTGACTTGCCTTTTAAAAGAGGCGCTATCCTTAGTGGACATTCGTGTCTTAGATCATTTTATCATTGGTGACGGGGAGGGATTTTCGTTTGCTGAACATGGACTCTTATTATAATGCTTGCGGACATTTTAGCGATTAATTCACTATGAACATACGACACCGGATTATCCTAGGGGTACTGGGCGGCGCTTTGTTTGTTCCGTGTGTTTGGGCTCAAAAATTACCCAAATGGGAATTGGGTGTGGGCATGGGGGGGATTTCGTTGCCGATTTATCGTGGTGCGAAACCGATTAGAAATTTGTTGGCACCTTGGCCATTGATTCGTTATCGAGGGGAACGTTTTAGCATTAATGAAAAAGGGGCACATGGCTGGCTATATGCGTCAGATCGCATGAAACTCGATGTCAGTTTAGCCGGAGGGTTACCAGTAACGAAAGAGGACAGTGGTTTACGCGAAGGCATGCCAGGCTTGGATACGACACTGGAATTTGGCCCCAGTCTGGAGATTAATTTTTGGAAATCAGTATCCCAGGCATTCTCTGTGAATTTTCCGTTGCGCCTGACAGTGTCTGTGGATATTCAATCGATAGCGTATCAGGGCTGGATTTTTGCGCCCTATATGCATTATTATGTGCGACCAAAATCTCATCCTTGGTGGGTATTTCAGTTGACTTTTGGACCCCAGTTTGCTGATCGCCAATATCACAACTATTACTATGGTGTTGCAAAACAATACGCGACACCTTTCCGTTCACGATTTACTCCTGACGGTGGTTATAGTGGCAGTCGTTTGAATGCTTATATTGAAAGATCTTGGGGCGATGTGTGGTTGTTGGCGTTTGCCCGGTATGATTTTTTACATGAAGCAACGTTTAGTAACAGCCCGTTGGTGGAGACGAGGGCGTATTACATTTTTGGTTTTGCCGTCAGCTGGATTTTTGCCAAATCCAACAAGCTGATTGAACCGTTAGCGCGTGATCGTTTTTGAGTGTTCGTGGAGCGTGGGACAAAAAAACAGCAATCAAGTCAGGCTATACTTTTTGCTGATTATTTGGTATAAAAGCCGCCCCCCGCAAGTAGTGTCATCTCAGCGGGCAAGAGGATCATCGGGAGATTAAACATGTCTAAAGTATGTCAAGTGACTGGGAAGCGTCCTGTTACCGGGAATAATGTTTCTCATGCCAATAATAAAACGAAACGCCGTTTCTTGCCTAATTTACATACGCGGCGTTTTTGGGTAGAAGCGGAAAAACGATGGGTGAAGTTGCGTGTGAGTGCGAAAGGGATACGTATTATCGATAAACTAGGTATTGATCAGGTATTGGCTGATATTCGCTCGCAAGGGGCAAAAAAAGTATAACTAAGGAGTTTATTCGATGCGTGAAAAAATACGCTTAGTCTCATCGGCTGGCACAGGACACTTTTATACAACGACGAAAAACAAGCGTACTATGCCTGAAAAAATGTTGATCAAGAAGTTTGATCCGGTCGTACGTAAGCACGTTGAATACAAAGAAGCGAAAATCAAATAGAACAGATTTTCGCCATAAAAACCCGCGAATACGGCGGGTTTTTATGGCTGATAATCAGGCAGGCGATTGAGCTGGATCGAGTGAATAAGTGCGCAAATGCTGCGCAAATTCTTCGAGTGCTTTGATGCCCGTGGCTTCGGCTTGTTTACACCAGTCTTGTAGCTGCGCGAGTGGGACTTCTAAATTCACTGCAGAGCGTGTCCACAATTCTTGTAAACTTTGCTTGAATTCATAGACGGTTTTTAGGGTATGGTTTTCTTGCAAAACGATATGTAGCCGTTGTTTTGCCTCGGCGTCCATGAGCGCTTCTTCGCGAATCAATAGTTTTTTAGCACGTCGCAACAAATCTTTCTGGTAAGTATTGGCTTTGGTTAATTCTTGCTTATTGACCTCAGCAATGACCTGTTTGGCATAACAGGCCATAATTTGGAATCGATGAGTGACAATGGCTTTTAGTGTATCGGTGTCTAAGCTGGGGTTTTCTCGGTCAATGACTGGGGTGGGGGCCACTCTTTTTACCGTCGCCAGTTTGAGTTTGGCTAAGACTTGGATATAAAACCAACCAATATCAAATTCCCAAGGCTTGGATGAAAACTTAGCCGAGCTGGCATAAGTATGGTGATTGTTGTGTAATTCTTCGCCACCGATAAGAATGCCCCATGGCACGATGTTGGTGGCGGCATCCGTGCACTCGTAGTTGCGATAACCCCAATAGTGACCGATGCCGTTAATGACGCCTGCCGCCCAGAGCGGTATCCACAACATTTGAATCGCCCAAATAGTGATACCGGGTAGGCCAAATAATATCAGGTTAATGATGAACATAAAAATAATACCCAGATTATGCATCTTAGTATAAACGTTTTTTTCTATCCAATCATCGGGTGTTCCTTGACCATAATCCCTTAATGTGTCCGGGTTGGTCGCTTCCTGGCGGTATAATTCTGCGCCTTGCCACAAGACTTTTTTGATGCCGAGTATTTGTGGGCTATGAGGGTCGTCAACTGTTTCGCACTTGGCGTGGTGTTTTCGATGGATCGCCACCCAGGCTTTCGTGCCCATTCCGCTGGTTAGCCATAACCAAAAGCGAAAGAAGTGAGATATCACCGGGTGCAGCTCAATGGCTCGATGTGCCTGGTGTCGGTGCAAAAAAACGGTCACCGAAACAATGGTGATATGGGTTAATAACAGAGCCATTGCCACATAGCCCCAAAATTCTAAGTTTAAAATGCCATCTACCATTACTAGGTATACCTCGATTGTTATGTTCATGTTTTGTTTTGCATTAGTTATATTTAACTGCGGCAAAGCACTTGATGTGTGGTCTTTCAACCGGTTGCTGACTATTGAATCTATGTTGAAAAATGAATCATGACATTGGCCATAAAAGCTAGCATTTTATCGACATTCTTGTTAACAACGCCACCGCAACAATATAATTATTTTATACTCATCGGCATGATAAAGCCCAAGTTTTCATATTGTTTTTTTATTTAGCTTGTTTTTTGATCGGGCAGGCTCATTTTTTGCGATAGGAAGTTTGTGAGATAATGGTGTGGCGAGGGTCTTCTACATTTATTAATTAAATTGGTTTTTTTGGGAACGAGTTAACGCATCATGGAGAAAAACTTAGTGTTTAAGAAATTTGTTGTTGTCATTGTTTTGATGTTGGGTTGTGCGACGGCTTGGGCACAGTCAGCCTCCATTAGTCTAAGTGAAGATAGTGCATTATTTAATTACAACCTTTTGATTGGCGGACAAAGTTTTGGGCGGAGCGAATTTGGGGTAGGGTTTTTATTCAATAAGGACAAGCGCTACCTAATGGAAGTGGGATTACAAGTCAAAGATGAGGCAGGCAGTCAAGTTCCGGGGTTAACTGTCGGTTTGGGTGGTAAATTCTATGGGGCGACGTTGACCGACTTAAAAGACGATCAAGATGTGATGGCGCTTGCCATTGCTGGGATGCTGCGTTTTGCGATTCCTCGTTACGAGCGGTTTGCGCTGCGTGTCGATGTGTCCTATGCACCCAATATTGTCACATTTTTGGACGCCGAACGGTTTTGGGAATTGGCATTGAGAGCCGAATTTGAAGTATTGCCTACGGCGGCGGGGTTTATTGAATATCGGCAATTTACGGTGGATTTGGAAAAAGCAAATACGGTTGATATTGATGCGGGTGTGAGGCTCGGTATTTATATAACATTTTAATTTTAAAGAATATGAGGCAATCGGGTCGGTCGCTTTATCGTACCCGCTTGCCTCATATCAGCGAACTGGCTGGTTGATATTTAGCGCTCTGTCATTGATTGTTATTTAACTATGATTGCATTCGGTTAAGTAATTGATTATCACGAAACTAACCCATTGAGGTATAATCTAACCATCAAATAATAAACTTTTCTAAAAGATCGACTTAATGATCAACTAGTTCGTCTGAGTGATTGGGTTATCTCAACAGCAGGACTGATTAGGAACGAGTTTGATTTCGCACGCATAACAACCAATTAATGTAAGCTGCTTTATAACTAGAACGATAAATACGTTGCAGTGGGGAAATGACCAAGATAGGTTTTGGATGCTCTAGTCCTTATCACCTTGCACTTCGTGCCAGATTCATGTGAATACCGCAAAGGAATCTAATTTCAAGATGATTTTTCTTTCGCTAAGAATAATTGGCTCGATTGTCTTATCCCGCTAGCTCAACGGCAGGGAATATCGTTTTGAAAACAAAGACCAAGCAATATCCATATGGATATGAGGTCGCAATGTGAGGTACTTAGGCGAGTACTATCGACTGCATAGCGGGGGGGGGAGGGCCGTGATTGCCTTCAAAGATCGATATTTTGTGGTATCTCTAATTTTTATTTTTTTGGCCAGTGGTGGTTGTTCAGACAATAATGTGCCATCTATTGGCGAAGGAGATCCCATTGTTTATGTTAAACGCAAAATCGGAGCGATTGGCAATCCGGTGGACAGTATTACCTTTTACCCGGGCGGTGATCTCTATTGGCGTTACCTTTCCACACCCAGTGCTAAGGTGGTCAATGTGACCGGGCACCTTACTTTGGCTAAAGGTGATGTTTCCGATCCAGAGCCTTCTTATGATGGCAAAAAAATTATATTTGCCATGCGCTGCACTTCGGAATCCTCTGACATTTGTTATCAGGATAGAACCTGGAATCTCTGGGTATATGATCGCCCACGTAATGATATTTATCGGGTGATACGTGATTCTGATATTGCGGATTTAGGCGATGATGTGGACCCGGCTTTTTTACCGGATGGCCGCATTGTTTTTAGCTCGACTCGGCAGAAAAAAACTCGATCAAAATTAGGTTATGCCTACTTGGATGAGGATGGGCGCAGTGTCGTGACGACCCTGCATGTGATGAATGGGGATGGCACGGGCATTGAGCAAATCTCATTTAATCAAAGTCATGATCGTAACCCCAGCATTATGCGTGACGGAAAAATTTTATACAGCCGTTGGGATCATGCGGGACATCAAAATAAATTTAGCTTGTATACGATCAATCCTGATGGCACGGATATGACGATGTTATACGGAGGGCATAGTCCGGGGGATAGTTTTTTACATGCGCGAGAAGTAACCGAAGGCCGAGTTATTTCTACGGTAATTCCTTTGCAAGGCACATGGGAGGGGGGGGCATTAATGGATATTAATGTGAAAGATTTTTTGGATGACAATGACCCGGTGCCTGGATTTCGCGTGACGGATGCGGTTGGCCAAGTTTCTGCTACGTCAAATAATATTCCATTAGATCGGGAGATATCCCCTGAAGGTCGTTTTTCTACACCTTATGCATTGCTCGGTGGTTCAGGGCAGGTACTGACGAGTTTTAGCCCTTTTAAACCCGTGACTCGACAAGATCCGATTACTCAGGAAACCATTATGGTGCCTGGGCAAGAAGGTGCGCCGGTGTATGCTATTTATTTATTGGATATCAATACCAAAAGCTTAAAACCTATTGTGTTACCTGAGGACGGTATCGCCTATATCGACCCCGTTGCCCTAGAATCTCGTGTCAAGCCACCGATCATTCGGCGACAGATTATTGATGATTCTCTGATCGTAAATTTGGCAAAAATAGAAGGGATTATCAATATCAAGAGTGTCTATGATACGGATCAATATGGTCGGATGAGTAATAACGTGTTAACTCGTGTTGAGCAGGCAGCGATGGCGATTCCGATGATTGAACCCGCCGAGCTGATGTTTGATTCGCGAACTTTAGTGGCGGATATTGCCAAAATTAAAGATCCTACGATAACCTCGGCTAATCAGCGTCCGGCGCGTTTTATCCGGGTCAGCGCTGCCGTACCTACGCCGCCCGGTTTATCCAGGCGGGTGATTGGTGAAACGGTATATGAGATGCAGCGTATTATTGGCTATGCGCCGATCGAACCTGATGGTTCGGTGCGAGTTAAAGTACCAGCTGATGTCGCGTTAGCTATTACTGTATTAGATAAATCGGGCAGAGCCTATCAAAACCATATTAGTTGGTTGCAAGTGCGACCAGGTGAAGAGCGGGTCTGTAATGGGTGTCATTCGTCTGCGCGTGGTAGAGCACTGAATGTGACTCCTATTGCAGGTTATCATCCGAATACCCAACTTAAAAAAGTGATCGATGGACGAGTTGTCAAGATGGTTCAAAACGAACTCGCTAATGCATTTGATATTTCAGGTCAAGCGGGTGAGACCATGGCAGAAACCCGAACCCGGCTTGACGCAAGTGCTTTGGAGCTTAGCCAAGACTTGGTATTTTACGATGTTTGGAATGATGAATCATTGGTGCGAGCCGTTGAGTCTTTTAAAATTGAATATGCTTCAATTCGAACGGATGCCATTCCGGACAATGGGATCATCAATTACTCGGAGCATATTCAGCCTTTATGGAACGCGAGAAAGCTGACTTTCGAGACCGGGAGTGCGGCTAAACAATGTGTTGATTGTCACGATGGCATCAGTCACCGGGATAACCCATCAGGACTGAATCTGAGGGGCGGCGTTAATGGGGAAAGTGGTCGGGTTATATCTTATGGTGAGCTAGTTATTGGCAAGCCATTTTACGATGAAGCAGGCGTGCCTATTCTCGATACGGTGGATGGTATTCCTTTTTTGAGACGTCGCATTCCCTATGTGGAAGCCGGTTACGCACGTGGCAGTCATTTAATTGAAAAGCTGTTTAACGAGGAACTATATGCCGAAGAAGGTCTTCCTGGCAATGGGCTTGATCACAGTCAATTTCTGGTGCCCGCTGAAAAAAAATTAGTGGTTGAATGGATTGACTTGGGGGCTCAATACCGTAATTCACCTTACGATGAATGTGGAAAATCGGTCAGCGTTATTTTTTTTCTGGATCGTACGGCGATGTTTACTGATGTTGCGAAAATTCTATCCGAGCCTTGTAGCCGTTGTCATCGTCCATTTAAAAAGGATGGTACGCCAAACCCTCAATTCAAAAGGAACAGCTTCATTTTAACCGGTGACAGGGATGGGGATTTTCATGCGGCGGCGAGCATGGTGACGGATATTGAAGTGCCGGAAAATAGTTACTTAGTTGACCGTCCATCTTCTTTAACGTCTGAGCACCCGATGGACTCAAGAGGTCGGCCTTGGTTGCAGACGGGTAGTGCTGAGTACAATGTTTTCATCAAATGGATACAAACAGCTCGGGAGCGGCAGATCAGTGATGATACGCAAAATTGCTCACCGTAATCTTTGCCATCAATGAAATAATGGTTGCGAAGGTTTTTTTAACCTGTATTTCGCATCAGGATCAAGCAATATCACATGGACGGGTGCTAAGTAGGTTTTAGGCTGGTTGCATGTATTTATATGTTTTGGGGGTTGCGTTGATATTCATTATGCAAATATTTCTGATATTAAAAAAAATAGAAATGTATCTTGTACCGTCTTTTAACATGCCTGTTTTGCCAGTCACTTTGCTCATGGCTTGTTTGTTTGTTGTACCCGCCTTGGCCAGTGATGTGCAAGTCACTGGGTCATATATTGAGTTACATACCGGACCAGGCCGTGGTTTTCCTATTTTTCACGTAGCAGAGCAAGGTGAGATTGTTCGTTTGATTAAACGAAAAACAAACTGGTATCAAGTGCGTGCGGCGGATGAAAAAACGGGATGGGTTTCGTTAAAGCATATGGAGCGAACCATGATGATTGGTACGCACACAGCGCCATTTGAACGAGTATCTGATGCCATAAAAGAAAGTCAGAAAATTGAGTTAGGGATAGCCAGTGGCTGGTTTGCGAGTGATTCTATTGTCTCTTTTATAGCGCGTTATCGTATGCTCAGTAGCCTTTCAGCAGAAATGACCGTTGCTCAGTCAATGGGCGTTTTCTCGAGTTCAAAGTTATATTATGGTGGCGTTATGATTGAGTTTTTTCCTCACTGGTTAGTGGTGCCCTATTTTGTCAGTGGCTTTGGTTATTTAAAAAATGTGCCAAGTGATACAGTGGCTGGCGGAAAGGAATTTGATCAAGTGATTGCGAATAGTGGACTCGGTGTTAGATTTAAGCTTGGTTATCGTTTTTATTTGCGGACGACAGCTAAGATACATTTTTCATTAGATGGCGATAAGGGACGGGAAGGTCAAGACTCGTCAAATCAATATGTTGATTTTCAAGTGGGGCTATCTGCCTATTTTTAATTTGGGGTTATCCTTTGATTTTATCAAATACAAGAATAATAAGACGCTGTCGTTTGCTTAAAAAAAATCAGTTGCCAGGTGATTTGTTTTGCCAACAGATACGGTATGATAAGAAAGCTTTGCAAGCGATGATGTTTTCACTACGATATTTTTTATGTGGGTTCTTGCTGCTGGGGGTTTTTATGTCATTGTGGCAAGCCGAAACCGCCGCTGCTGCTGAACCTATTTATCATTTATCTAATTCGGTACCTATTATCGAGCCTGAATTGGAGCGGCGTGAAATTGAAGTGCCAAAAATTGATACGGAAGATTTTGAAGTAAGTCTCTATGCTGGCGCACTTAATGTCGAAGATTTTGGATCAAGTGTGGTGAGTGGTATACGCTTAGGTTTGCATGCGACCGAAGATTTTTTCCTGGAAGGTGCTTGGGGCCAAGCCACCATAAGCGATGATTCATTTCGTCAACTATCGCTTCCATTGTTTGATAGTAAAGAAATTGGGATTGAGTTTTATTCGCTCTCGCTCGGTTATAATGTGTTGCCTGGTGAGTCTTATTTTGGCTCTCGCGTGTTAACTTCATCAGGTTATGTGTTATTTGGTCTTGGCAACACCCATTTTGAAAGTGAAGGGGATTCTTTTACTGTGGTGTTAGGGATGGGATTACGGGTACTCGCTAATGACTGGTTATCTATTCGGTTTGAAGCGAAAGGGTATGAGTTTGAAACAGATATTTTAGGCAAGAAAAAGTTTAGCCATAATGTCGAAACAAGTTTTTCTTTAGGGGTATTCTTTTAAACGGGTATGATTCACTTGGGTAGGCGAGCGTGCTTGAGCGCTGGATTGCGGGCTATTTTTGGATCGTTTGCTCATGGCATAAATATTCTGTTTACTCAGAAACAAATATAGTGTGAAATCAAAAAAATTGGCATATTTGTATGCCTGATATGAAATCTAGGTTTTAAGTGTGTTATTTTGTCAGTTTTAGATGTGTTTTATGAAAAAATGGGACGCTACGTGTTCGATGTGGTTGTGAAATAACCATGCATTTTAGCTCATCGGGGAAAATGCACAAACAGGATAGGTTGATTTGCCACCGATATTTTTTAAGCGAATCAAGTATTGGAGTGCTAAGCCGACATTGGGCTGCCTCGCGGTTGAAAATCGCGATGAAAATTAATTTCACCGGGATTTTCTGAAGGAGGCCATACGTTGTTGTATGGCCGACTGACAAAAAATTTCTGTGGAATCAAGGATCAAGTGAGATTAAATGATAAGTGGCTCAATGTTGGCTTAGCTTTTGTTTTATGGTTTTTATCGTTGCAAAAATACTGAAAGTGATGAGGCCGGAATATGTCACCTAGGATAACAGTTATACTTTTCTTATGGATGGTAGTACCCTACATTGCCGTTGCAGAGCAAAATGATGCCAGTTCAGCCGCACGTAGCCTGGATGCACAAGTTCAGCAGCTCAAAAGCGAGATCATTAATTTAAACAGGGATTTATCGATCCTTGAAGAGGAATTAATGTTTCCAAGTAGCACCCAGGTCAGTGTTTTTTTATCGATGGATGTCGGTAAGTTTTTTAAATTAGAATCTGTCAAAATTAAAATTGATGGGAAGTTGGTATCGAGCCATATCTACTCGGAACGAGAAATCCAAGCGCTAGAAAAAGGGGCTGTACAGCGGCTTTTTTTGGGTAACTATAAACCGGGAAAACATACCTTGATTGCTGTGCTTATTGGCCAAGGCCCTAAAGACAGAGAATATCAGCGTGCAACAACTCATCATCTTGAGAAAAAAACATTACCCGTTTTTCTTGAATTGACAATTACTGATGCGGTTAATAAACAGCAACCCGAGTTTTTAGTCAAAGAATGGTGATTTGTGTTAACCCCAAGTGTATCAATGACACTAATGCCTCTAACTATAGAGATCGCTATGACGTCGTTTACGGTAAGAGCAATCATTAAACCAGTCAAGTTGATTTTCATTTTTTTCTTGATTTTTTCTGTGTGGTATGGTCAACCATTAATCGCAAAAACAGTCAAGCAAGAAAATGGTGATTATAAAAAAGAACTTCGCTATCGGACGGTTCTTTTTCATCTCTATACGGATGATTATTTTACGGCGCTAAATAAATTCAAAACATTTGAGCGCCTCAATCAGTTGCCTGGCAACGATATTGAAATGGAGTCGATGCTGACTGGGATCTATTTATCTTATGGTCTATATGATAAAGCTGAACAAATTTTTCAAAATTTACAGAAGCGTAATATCCCGCTTTATTTAACCGACTTAACGTGGTTCTATCTGACTAAAATCCATTTGCGAAAAGGTGACTTATCGGCGGCAGCAAGTGCCTTGGCCAATATTGAAACACATTTGCCAAATGCATTTAAAGATGAATATTATTACTTGCAAGGCAATGTCAATATAAATAATGAAAATTTTGATGCCGCGGTAGATTTTTTAAAGCAAATATCAAAATTATCCGATTGGCGGCCTTTTGGGCAATTTAATCTTGGAATTAGTTTGATCAAATATGGAGATCGCAATAAAGGAGTTACTATATTAGCTGATGTGGGGGAACTCGATAGTGAAAGGGAAGATATTGTTGCACTAAAAGATAAAGCTAATTTAACATTAGGTTACTTATTCTTAAGAGAAAAAAAGAGTGATTCAGCGATTCGTTATTTAGAGAAGGTCAGATTGCATGGACCGTTTTCCAATAAAGCTTTACTCGGTTTAGGTTGGGCGCATTCCAATAATCAGCAATTTGATCGGGCATTGGTGCCGTGGCTTGAACTAAGCCAAAGAGATTTTTTGGATGCGACGGTACAAGAAGCCTTGTTAGCCGCCCCTTATGCATTTAGTCAACTCAATGCTTTGTCACAAGCGCTGGATTTTTATCAAAAGTCCATAGACCGATATCAACAAATACAAAAAAAATTCGATCGCCTGTTAAATACAGTCAGTCAAGGTGATTTTTTTTCAAAGATTATCATCGAAGGACAATTTAATGATGTCGCACTCTCTCGATACTTGGGCTCCATCGCGAAAACGAGACAAGGGCAATTTATTCAATTTTTATTAAATGATGAAAATTTTCAACGTGTATTTGCCAATTATCGTGACCTTTTAGCATTAAAAAAAGGAATTTCGGTATGGCGTGACAATTTAGATATCTACGATAACTCAATTAAATTACGTGCGAAATTATTTAAAAAAACATTGCCAGAATTGAAACAAAAGTTAGCCAGCAGAAACCAACAGGCCTTGAAAAAAAAGCATGATTGGTTTTCATCAAGAATAAATAAAATCTCAAAGAATGGAAATTTTGTGGCGGTGGCGAATGTGCATGAAAGAAATCAATTGCTACAGCTTGAATTATTGGATGAGGATATTCGTCGTTTGCCAGCAAAATATAATTCATCCCTGTTGTATCGGCGGTTAGAGATTCTCCAGGGTACTTTATTGTGGAATATTGCCAGCAAATTTGAAAAAAGAGTATACCACATTAATCAGGCGATGTTGAGTATCGAATCGGGCTTATCGCGGCTTGATCGTCAAAAAAATATTTTGGATGATGCGAGCAATTTCAACTCAAATGACGATGTGCTAAGTAGTAAATCCCTGTTTCTAATGCAACAGCGAATGCAGCAGTCATGGGGTCTGCTGACGCAGTTAGTCAATAAACATGAAACTTATTTACAGCATATTGCATCGACCAAGTTAAGGCAGCAACAACAGCAAATAGTGACCTATCTAGCTCAAGTACGGTTTGCGATTGCACAAATTCTTGACCATTCGACGGAGGCAGGTGAAAAACCATGAGGCTGTGCTTATCTGCTTTGCTATGCCTCATTTTTTTGTTTTGTATTTCATGCGCAAGTAATAAGCCGGCCACCTTGAAAAGTTTAGAGAAGCGCACTGTCAAGATTCAAAAGAAAAATGTTCAAGTGAGTAGCAAGGAAGATGTGCGAGAGAAATATCGAGCGTTTTTAGAGTCAGCACCAGTGAATCATCCCCGTTACTCGGAGGTATTAAGCCGTTTAGCCGATCTAGAAATGGAAGCGGGTGATGACAAGGCGTTTAGTGAGCGCGAAGATGCCTTCTTAGAGGCCTATAAAGCAACGGAGGCGCTAGAGGAAAAAGAAACCAGGGGGACCAAAAATTATAAAAATGCCATTAAGCTTTATCAAGATTTCTTGAAGAAAAATCCTAAAGATCCTCGCAATGACTGGATATTATATCGTTTAGCGAGAGCGTATGAGCGCAGTGGTCGAGTTAAAAGCGCACAACGTGCGTTATCTAAACTCATCAAAAGTTATCCAAAAAGTGAATATATTGTTGAAGCGTATTTTCGACAGGGTGAGAGTGCATTTTTCCTAAAAAAATATCAACGAGCTTCATTTTCCTATCGACAAGTTGTTCAACAGGGTAAAGATTCGGTTTATTTTGAGCGGGCATTACATAAACTAGGCTGGAGCTTATTTAATCAAGAAAAATATTCAGAGTCGGTGAATACTTTTTTCAGCTTATTTGAACGACTTCCTGTGCAGGTTGATGAATCTGGCAAGACTAGTTTTGACGGGTTAAGTCGACCGGAAAAAGAATTGTTGAATGATGTGTATCGGGCCATCAATTTAAGCTTTTCTTATTGGAATGGAGTGGCCGCCGTGAATGATTTTTTTGCCAAGCGAGGCCAAAAACCTTACGAATTAGCTATTTATATGAATTTGGCGGAATATTATCAGGAACATGATCGCCTGCGTGATGCCGCCGAAGTTTATGGGCAGTTCGCTAAACGTCGACCTTTACATACGATGTCACCTTTTATGCAAAAAAAGCAAATTGACACTTATGCCAAAGGAAAATTTTTTCGATCGGCGTTGTTAGCAAGAAAACAGTATGTAAAAAGTTTTGGTGTCAAAAGCGATTACTGGAAGCAGCTCGATGGGGCGGCACGTATTCATACAAAAGATGATTTAAAGAAAATTCTTGATGAATTGAGTTCATTCTATCATGCCCGTGCTCAGCAGCGACGTCGAGAGAGCGATTATACAGAAGCCACTACCTGGTATTTGGCATATATTGATGCCTTTCCTGGTGATGCTAAGCTGGCGCAATACTATTTTTTATTAGGTGAGCTATATACGGAAAGAAAAAAATATAAAGAAGCTATTTCGGCGTATAGCAAGTCTGCATACGAGTCGCCCAAGCACCCAAAAAGTGCAGAGGCGGGTTATGCGGCGATTATTGTTTATCAAAAATACCTGCCCACATTAAAGAACAGCAAAGCGAAAACACATTGGAAAGAAAGATTTGATCTGAATATTGAATTGTTTGTCAAAACATTTCCGAGCGATGTTCGTGTGCCTGCGCTGATGGCCACACTGGCGGATAATTTTTACCGAGACAACAAAATAGAAAAAGCAATCGTTGTTGCAAAAGAGTTATTGGCGATGGGGCCTGCACTTGATAAAAAACTGCAGCACTCCGCCTTATTAGTCATTGGCCAAGCGTCTTTTAGCAATCAAAATTATATTCTTGCTCAAGAAAACTATATAAAAATTCTGGCGTTAAATACCCTATCCAAAAAGGATCGCATTGCATACCAAGAGCGACTGGCCGTGGCGTTGTTCAAAAATGCCGAAGTTAAACAAAAAAATGATGATAAAAAAGGGGCATTATTAGAATTTCAGCGCGTGGCTCAATTGACCCCGATGGCTTCTATTCGACCACAGGCTGATTTTGATGCCGCCGCCATTATGATTGAACTGAAAATGTGGAAGTCAGCCACAGTTATTTTAGAAGCGTTTAAAAAATCCTATCCTCGCCATAAATTGCAGGCGGATATTCCCGAAAAATTAGCTTTTGTTTATCAACAAACCAATGACTTTGAAAAAGCGGCTCGTGAATATGAAATCATTGCCGGCCAGCTAAAAACCGGTGAAAAAAAGCGTGCCTCGTTTTGGGTGGCCGCTGAATTTTATGAAAAAGCGGGGATAAAAAAACGAGCGATTGCCGCATATAAAAACTATGTTAAACAATATTCTCAGCCTTTCGAGCCCGCCATGGAGGCACGTTTCAAACTGGTACAATTGTATCAACAAGTGGGACAGGAAAAATCTGCTAAATTTTGGCTTAAAGCGATGGTGAAAGTGGATAAGACATTAAAAAAAAATCGGACAGATAGGATGGCTTATTTGGCGGCGAAAGCTTCCTTTATGCTTGCAGAACAGCGTTTTTCTTCTTTTGCAAATAGCCCGATTGTGCATCCTTTGAAAAAAAGCTTGAGAAAAAAGAAACGATTAATGACGGTCGCACTTAAGAGTTTCGAGGACACCCTAAAATATAATGTCGAAGAATTTACCACCGCATCGACATATCGAGTGGCTGAGGTATATGCGACATTGGGCAAAGATTTATTAAATTCTGAACGTCCTAAAGGGTTGTCAGAAGAAGAGATTGAGGAGTATAACTTGTTATTGGAAGAGCAAGCTTATCCTTTTGAAGAAAAAGCAATTGAAGCGCATGTTGCTAATGTTGAAAACGTTAAAAAAGGCGTTTATGACAATTGGATAAAAAGAAGTTTTGCTGCCCTAGGTGAATTACAGCCGGCTCGGTATGCAAAGAGTGAGGCTGATGACGGTGTTATTGAAGCAGTATATTAAAGGATGGGTGTGTCATAGCTTACCCATGATGCATTATTTTTTTTTTATTTTATTTTTTATCGTCTTTTTTTATGGGTGTGCATCGAAACCGGCACCGGATATGGCCGATCAGCAAGGCGAGTCTGTTGGCTTACCCCAGCCAGATAAGCAAGCAAAAAAACAAGTCATACCAAAAGCTGTTCGAGATAGCTATAAAATGGCGGTGAATGAATTAAAAAGTGGACGCATTAAAGAAGCGACACAACGATTTGAAGCCTTAATTAAAACCCATCCCGATTTGGCGGGACCGTATGCGAATTTAGGCCGTATTTTCTTAAAAAAAGCGCAATATGAGCAGGCAGAAGAATCATTTACCGAGGCGATTAAAAGACAACCGAATAAACCGGAATTGTTTAACTATTTAGGGATTGTGTATCGCCAACAGGGGCGTTTTCATGATGCAAAAGCCATGTATGAAAATGCTTTATTCGTTGATAAAAACTATGCTAAAGCCCAATTGAATTTGGGTATTTTGTATGATTTATACTTAAATGATTATACCCAAGCATTAGAATATTATGAAAAATATTTGCAATCAAAGCCAAACGATGGTGATAAAGTACAATTGTGGGTGTCAGACTTGAAGCGTCGGGTTAAATAACTCGGTAGGCTATTTTGCTCGATTGGTTGGAAATTTGTCCTTATGGCGTCTGAATGGTGTACCGATTGCTAAGTGAGATTGATGATAATGAGAAAACTATTTTTTATTATTACCCTATTATTCTTGATAAATGTGAATGGTTTGTATGCACAGGATGAAGTGCAATTAGAGGGAGGATCTATTTTTGGTAACCAAGGGTCACCGAAAGCTTTGTTTATCGTTCCTTGGCGACCATTAGCTTCTGCAGATATGACGGGGGTTGAACTTGAAACGCTGTTAGGGGAAGAACTTGAAATGATTGATCGAGAGGCTTTCAAACGACAAGTTGAATTATACCAAGTCACCCATAAATGAAACAAACGGTTGGCAATTAATCTATTTAGCGGTTGCGATGGCTCGCTGCCATTGATTTTTAATAAAGCTAATAATTTTTATGATTCATATGCCCTGCTGCAATGATAGTGGGTTTTTAACGGAGGGTTGAATGGAAACATACGAAGTCATTGTGCGATTTTTTCAACAAGGGGGCATTTTTATGTACCCCATTTTATTCGTTTTTGCGATAGGGGTGGCAATTGCTCTGGAAAGGTATTTGTTTTTGTCCATGATGCGACTCGGCAATAAAAAACTCTGGAATAAAATGCAACCGCTATTGTCCACTGGTGAATTAGAAGAGGCCAGTGAGATCAGCACTTCCTCGAAAGCTGTCATTAGCAAAATATTGAACAATGGTCTTCAGCGAGCAAAACAGAGTATTAAACCCGAAGAAATTGAATCCGCCATGGAAGAGGGTATTTTAGAAATTATTCCGCGTTTAGAAAAACGAACTCACTATTTAGCCACCTTTGCGAATATTGCCACGCTGATGGGATTATTGGGAACCATTATTGGTTTAATCCAGGCGTTCAATTCCGTGGCTAATGCGGCTCCGGCTGAAAAAGCGGTACAACTATCGAGCAGTATTTCCATCGCGATGAACACGACCGCGTTTGGCTTAATGGCAGCGATTCCATTATTGCTTATTTATGCGGTATTAAATACTAAAACTAATGAGTTAATCGATAGCTTGGATATGGTCGCGATTAAGTTTTTGAATATTGTCACGACGAAAGTGGAAGAATAGAATTGGCATTGAACGCTTTTAGCTCAAACAACGAATCCTAACAATATCATGAGACGGCGCTTACGAAATCGGCATCATCACACGCCTAATGTGGATATTGATATTACCGCATTTATGAATTTAATGGTGATATTGGTCCCCTTTTTATTGATTACGGCTGTATTTTCCCAAATCACGGTATTGGATTTGTACTTGCCGAGTGAGTCCTCTGGGGGAGCGCAATCCAACGAAAAAGCGTTTCAGCTCGATGTGATTATTCGTAAAAGTGCGATTGAAGTGATCGAGCGCTCCAGTGGTTTGACTAAATTGATTGAAAACATTGACGGCACATACGATATGGACATATTGTCTCAAACCATTCAGGTGTTAAAAGAGCGTTTTCCAGAAAAAACCGAAGCGACGATTCTTTCGGAATCGAATATAAAATATGATCTTCTGGTGCAAGTGATGGACAACATCCGAGTGAAAGATACCATTATTAACAACCGGGTTGATTTTAAAGCCTTGTTCCCTGATATTTCCATTGGCGATGCACCAGCGATGAGTGCGGTCATAAAGAAATAGTTGGAGCAATGGTTGGTGAGTATTGCCTGATCGGTGATTTGTCTATCGCTAACAAAATTTAAATGCAGCAATCATGAAACGTAAAGAGAGAAAGCTTAATAAAGCAAAGAAAGCGAGAAAAGCTTTTGTCGGCATTAACTTGGTTTCTTTGATGGATATATTTACTATCCTCGTTTTTTTTCTATTAGTCAATTCAACGGATGTGGCCGTATTGCAAAGCGATCAATCAGTCAAATTGCCCGAGTCTATTTCAGATAAATTTCCGTCAGAAACTCTTATCATTATGGTCAATGAAAATCATGTGGTTGTGCAAGGCAGAGAAATTATGGCAGTACAAGACATATTAAAAACAAAAGGGACAACCATTAAGGCATTACGCGACGAATTGAAATACCAAGCTGAAAGATTGCAGCCCGGTGTCAGTGAACAAGAAAAAGTCATTGGTGCCGTCACCATTATGGGAGACAAAGAAATTCCCTATAAAGTCTTAAAAAAAATTATGGCAACCTGCGCTGAATCGAACTTTGGAAATATATCGTTAGCGGTTCAGCAAAAATCAGCTAAGGAAGGTTAGGGGTGTTAGTGGGTTCTTCTGTTTCATTGCAGAATTCTCCTTGGGAATTATTTAACGCCGATGATCGGCGTTTTAGGATAATTTTAAGTATTATTCTCGTGCTTTTTTTAGGTTTGGGTATCATCGTGTATTATATTGAGATACCGGAACTTACTCGGGAAGAGGTAGAAACCGTACCGCCACGTCTCGCGACAATTTTGCTTGAGAGGAAACAGCAGCGGTTACAACCCAAACCGATCGAAGCCATTAAACCAACGCCACCTGTCGAAGATAAAGTTAAACCGGAGCCAGAGAAAAAGCCGACGGTTATACCAGAAAAACAGCCAGAACAAGTTAAAAAATCCAGCGAAGCCAAGAAAAAAATAAGAGAAAAAGTATCAAAAATTGGCTTATTGGCCATGCAAAGCGAATTAACCGCTTTAGTCGATACCTCAGTATTCGAAATAATTAAAAAGAAAGATAACAAGCTAATTAAAAAAACGACCAGTAAAACGGGTCAGTCTCAACTCGCTATGGCGAAAAATGTCGCTAAAGGCAGTGGTGGTATTGATACCAGCAAGCTTGCAGAAAAAAACTTGAACATTGCATTGGCCGATCGGAAATTGACCTCAGTCCAAAGTAAAATCGAAATTAGTGGTGATGAATCTCGTCGTGGCAAAAGCCGGGTGGCTTCCAGAAGTATCGAAACCATGCAATTTGCGATAGATGGCATCAAACGTAGTTTTGATTTTATATACAACAAAGCACTTCGCAAGAATCCAACCCTTCGTGGTGAAGTGTTGTTTGAGTTAACTGTCACCCCGGCCGGTAAAGTGATTAAATGCCGAATTTTATCCAGCGAATTAAATGATCCCGTACTTGAGCGAAAATTGGTCATTAAAATGAGATCCATTAATTTTGGGGCTGAAGATGTCCCGCAAATTGTTATCAAATATCCTTTCGAGTTTTTTCCCTCCTGATATAACGTTTTTCGGTCTTATTCATCGTTTCGACCATCCTATCGGCTCAGAGTCGGCGATTCATTTCGAGACACGTGTTGTTGGTTGAAAAATAAACAGCTTCTGTTTGGCGACTTTTCGCTCTATATTTTTTAACCAACAGCGCTCTTTAAGCTTTTGATCGATAGCGACTCTGGGTAC
The DNA here is from genome assembly GCA_964442745.1 of uncultured Chromatiales bacterium. Lineage (GTDB taxonomy): Bacteria > Pseudomonadota > Gammaproteobacteria > S012-40 > S012-40 > CAYUAI01. Next base: position 12,025 of record CAYUAI010000007.1, on the reverse strand, counting down.
GTTTGTGCTTTTGGATCTGAAAGATGATGGACGGGTTATTCACTTGAGGCAGAAAGATGTGAATGCGTCTTAAATTCAGCCAAGTACAATGTTACACTTTGCACAAAATTTTTTGAAAACTTTTAAACCGTGATTGGGTTGCAAAATGGAAGGCGATCACTAGTGGCTTTAAACCAAACGGCGGCCAAGAGTAAAGCGAGGTAAAAATGGCGGGGCATAGTAAATGGGCGAATATCAAGCACCGAAAAGGGGCGCAAGACGCCAAAAGAGGTAAGTTATTTACGCGTTTGATACGCGAGATCACTGTTTCGGCACGCTTAGGTGGCGGAGATCCTGATGCGAATCCTCGATTACGTTCGGCGATGGATAAAGCATTAACTGCCAACATGACCAAAGACACCATTGAGCGGGCGATAAAGCGAGGGGTGGGCGGGCACGATGGCGCTGATCTTGAAGAAGTACGTTATGAAGGGTATGGGCCGAGTGGCATTGCTGTTTTAGTCGATTGTATGACGGATAACCGCAATCGAACGGTGGCGGAAGTGCGGCATGCGTTTAGTAAAAATGGGGGTAATTTGGGGACCAGTGGCTCGGTGGCGTATTTGTTTAATTTGGCGGGTATCATCAGCTACGCGAAAGTTTCTGATGAAGAAAAAATCATGGAAGTGGCTTTAGACATGGGCGCAGAGGATGTGATGAATCACGAAGAGGGGAGTTTGGATGTGTTGACTACCGTTGATACGTTTGGGCAAATCAACGAAGCATTAATAAAAGCCGGTTTGGTGCCAGATCATGCCGAGATCACGATGATACCATCGACTCATGTGGCGCTAGATGTCGATGAAGCGCGAAAAATGATTCGCTTAATCGATATGATCGAAGATTTGGATGATGTACAAAATGTTTATTCAAATGCGGATATTTCTGATGAAATAATGGCTCAGTTAGTATGACGCGCATCCTTGGGATCGATCCTGGATCACGCGTGACCGGGTTTGCCGTGCTGGATGTGAATGGTGCCGCTTATTGCTATGTGGTGAGTGGTTGTATTCGCACCACCGAAGATTTTTTCCCGGCTCGACTCCGGGAGATTTTTTCCGGCATTGAGAAAATTGTTCAGCAGTATTTACCTCAAGAAATGGCGATCGAAAATGTTTTTGTCAAGCGTAATGTGTCTTCCGCCTTGAAGTTGGGGCAAGCACGTGGCGCGGCCATTTGTGCAGTGCTGGGCCATCCGGTGGGCGTGTTTGAATATTCTCCGACCAGTATTAAACGGGCGGTGGTAGGCAAAGGCAATGCAGCGAAAGAACAAGTACAGCATATGGTGATGGCTGTGTTAAAATTATCCGCCATCCCGCAAGCCGATGCGGCAGATGCATTAGCGGTGGCATTGTGTCACGCCCAATCAAGGCGTCTTAACCAACAAATAAGTGATACTCAGGCCGTGGGAATACGGAAGTCTAGTGGATGATTGGACAATTACAAGGCGTGGTGTTGGCTAAAAGTCCACCGTCGTTAATGCTTGATGTGCAGGGGGTGGGTTATGAGATTGAAGCGCCCATGTCTGTTTTTTATGTCTTGCCGGAAGTGGGGCAGACGATACGCTTGCATACCCATTTGATTGTGCGGGAGGATGCCCAGCGACTCTATGGTTTTGTTGACGAAAATGAAAAAATGACGTTTCGCCATTTACTCAAAATTAATGGGGTCGGTGCGAAACTGGCGTTGGCGATACTCTCCGGGATTACCTTAAAAGAGTTAGCACAGTGCATTCATGATAGTGATACGGGGCGATTAATTCGAATCCCAGGGATTGGCAAAAAAACTGCTGAGCGGCTGATTATTGAAATGCGAGATCGACTAAAACCTTTATTTCAATCGGATGAAAGTATTGTTGAGCCGTTGCTTCGAGAGATTGGCAATGTTTCCGTGTTACCCAGCGAAGAGGCGGTGAGCGCCTTAATTGCGTTGGGCTATAAACCGCAGGAAGCGAGTCGAATGGTGAGACAGGTGCAGAATGCTAAGGAATTATCGAGTGAAAACATTATTCGAGCCGCTTTGCAGAAGGCTGCTAAGGGCAAGTGATGATTGAAACAGATCGTTTAGTGAGTGCTGACCATGGGAGTCAAGACAGTGAACAAGAAAAATCAATTCGCCCGGCAACACTTCACGATTATATCGGACAAGAAGCCGTTTGCAACCAATTAGATGTCTTTATTCAAGCGGCGAGAGGACGCCAGGAAGTGCTCGACCATGTGTTACTTTATGGGCCGCCAGGATTGGGTAAAACGACTTTATCTAATATTATTGCTCATGAAATGGCGGTGAATGTGCGTCATACCTCAGGACCGGTGTTGGAGCGTCCGGGTGATTTAGCGGCGTTACTCACTAACCTAGAACCCAAAGATGTGTTATTTATCGATGAAATCCATCGATTGGGCACGATTGTCGAAGAGGTCTTGTACCCAGCCATGGAAGATTTTCAGATCGACATTATGATTGGCGAAGGACCGGCGGCCCGTTCCATAAAGCTGGATATTCCACCGTTTACGTTAGTAGGGGCCACCACCCGTGCGGGTTTGTTGACGTCACCTTTGCGCGATCGGTTTGGCATTGTTCAGCGCTTAGAGTTTTACTCAGTGGAGGAATTGATTAAAATTTTACGCCGTTCGGCGAACATTTTAGCCGTGCAGTTGGACCCAGCCGGGGCTCAAGAGATTGCCAGTCGCTCAAGGGGGACGCCCCGCATTGCTAATCGTTTATTGCGCCGCGTGCGAGACTATGCTCAAGTTAAAGCTAGTGGTGTGATAAGTGCTCGCGTCGCCGATGATGCATTAACCATGTTAGATGTGGATCATAAAGGTTTCGATATGATGGATCGCAAATTAATGTTAACGATGATCGAAAAATTTGCCGGGGGACCCGTGGGAGTGGACAATTTGGCAGCGGCTATCGGTGAGGAAAGAGGCACCATCGAAGATGTCATCGAACCTTTTTTAATCCAACAAGGCTTTATGATGCGTACCCCTCGGGGTCGCCTTGTCACCAATCATGCTTATCTGCACTTTGGTTTGGAGCCCCATTCAATACAAAATGATGATACTCGCCCATCGACGCCAGACGGTTCAAATTAACTGCAAGCAAGCGGTGCCTTCCATTGATGTGGTTATTTGTTCGGAGGGGGGGGGGGGTAAATTTTTGCTAAACATACAGGGATTGTCAGTATAATAAATGTTTTTCTCACGACTGCGCATAAAACAAGCCATTTTGGATGGTGACTCACTCAGTATTTCCGCGTTTGCTATTTTTATTAGCTGTCCATTGTTGTTGGTAGCCTAAGGTAATCGGGAGGCTGAATATAATGATTTAGGTTAACATCAATATGTGCAAAGCCGTATGATGAGTAAAAAAAATGGGCATGAAAACGGTTCGTCGTCTATGTTACCCGTGCGTGTGTATTATGAAGATACGGATAGCGTTGGGGTTGTTTATCACGCGAATTATGTCAAATTTATGGAGCGTGCGCGTACGGAGTGGCTGAGAACAAAAGGGATTGAACAAGATGATTTATTAAACGACTATCAGCTAATTTTTGTCGTGAAGCATATGTCAATCGATTTTTTTCAGTCAGCTCGATTTAATGATTTGTTAGTTGTGGGTGTTAATGTTTGTCAACATTCAAAAATCAGTTTAGTATTTCAGCAGGATATTTTTCGGGTAGATCGTGCGCAAACTGAGGATATCCTTCATCATGGGCATGCATGCAAGCGAATGGAGCAAGCGATGATGCCGGCGGTATTTCGTGACAAAATATGCAGTGGGCAGGTGAAAGTGGTGAGTTTAGATGCACAAACAATGCGCCCTAAACGCATTGTTAAATCAGTTTTTGAGGAGATAGTGAGTGGCTGCTGATTTATCCATTGTTAGCCTGGTATTAGGGGCAAGCCCTTTAGTTCAGGGTGTTATGCTATTGTTATTGATGGCGTCGGTCTATTCCTGGACAATCATTTTTGGAAAATGGCGGTTAATCAAGCGCGCTAAACGCGCCGCTGATGAATTTGAAAAACATTTTTGGGCCGTGAGTGACTTAAGTGAATTATATACTGAAGTTTCACAAGCCCAAAAACGCTCAGGGGAGCATACCCTGGAAGTTATTTTTGAAGCGGGGTTTCGGGAATTTGTGCGGTTGCGTAAAGATACTGAGTTAACCCCCGCCGTCATTATGGAAGGAACGCAACGCAGTATGCGGGTCGCTTTAAATCGTGAAACAGACATCCTGGAAACTCACCTGTCTTTTCTTGCCACGGTAGGATCGACGAGTCCTTATATTGGATTGTTTGGTACGGTTTGGGGGATTATGAATTCTTTTCGAGCGTTAGGTAATGCGAAACAAGCGACATTAGCGATGGTGGCACCCGGTATCTCCGAGGCGTTAGTGGCCACAGCAATGGGTTTATTTGCTGCCATTCCTGCGGTCATTACCTATAATCGCTATTCCACAGAAATCGATCGTTTAATTGGTCGCCACGAAGCTTTTTTTGAAGAGTTTTCAAATATCTTGCAAAGGCAGGCGCATAAGTAATGTCCTATGGGAAAAAAACGCGTCGCAAGCCCATGTCGGAGATCAATGTGGTTCCCTACATTGATGTGATGCTGGTGTTATTGGTCATTTTTATGGTGACTGCCCCATTGTTGACCCCAGGCATCAAAGTGGAATTGCCGCAAGCAGAAGCGGAGCCGCTTGAACAAGAAAACATCGAACCGCTGATTGTGACAGTCGATATTCATGGTGATTATTATTTGAATATTGGGACTGATACTAAGCATTCAATCGATCATCAAACCCTCGTGAATAAAGTGGCGGCCGTGTTAAGGCATAATAGTGAGACACCAGTGATGGTGCGTGGCGACAAAAATGTTACCTACGGCAAGGTGGTGGTGGCGATGACCTTACTTCAGCGAGCGGGAGCACCCAGTGTTGGTTTAATTACCGATACCGCTGGGGCAACGAATTAATAATGATAGAAATTATTGCCAAGCACCCGATTGCATTTGCTGTGGCTTTAGGCGCCCATATTTTGACCGGGGTGTTGTTGGTCGTGAGTGTGGATTGGACGACGGCGCCTACGCTTGTCCAGCCCGAAGTGGAGGTGGTTCAGGCGATCGTGGTGGATGAAGCCCAAGTGCAGCACGAATTGAATAAACTCAAGTTATCTGAGTCGCAAAAACAGCATCAGCAAACAGAACGTTTAACTCGGCTTCGTGAAGAAATCGATAAAGTTAAAAAAGCGAAAGAAACTGAGCAAAAGCGGTTGGCTGATTTAGCCACCCAGCGTAAAATAGAGATCGAAAAAAAACAACGGGCAGAAACTGAGCGAAAAAAAGCAGACCAAGCGCGCAAAATAGCGGAGGTGGCTCGTCAAGCGGCAGAGCAAAAGCGGAAACAGGCCTTAGAAAAACAACAGCAAGCTGAGCAAGGTGCCAAAGAAGCGGAAAAACAAAAACAGCTTGCCCTAGAAAAAATGAAACATCGAGAGCAAGAGCGGCGAGCACGTGAAGCCAAAGAAAAAGCGCAACAAGAATGGGTAGCTAAACGCAAAGCGGAAGAGGAAGCGCAGCGCCGTGTCATGTTTGAAGTAGAAGAGCAGCGCAGGGAGTTGGCTAAAGAAAAAGAAGCGCAAGCCATGATTGCTAAGCATACTGCGCTCATTCGAGCTAAGATACAGCGCCTTTGGCGTAAGCCTGCCACGGCAAAAAAAGGGTTGAAATGTACAGTGATTGTGCAAATTCTCCCAGGAGGTATGGTTAAAATGGCCACCATTGCCAAACCCAGTGGCGATAGACTGTTTGATGATAGTGTTTTACAAGCCGTGTCTGCGGCAGAACCCTTACCTTTGCCTAAAGAAAGGTCTTTGTTTCCTAGTTTTAGAGAAATAAAATTCGAATTCAACCCAAAGGAATGACTTGTCTGAATGTTGCGGATTCTCACTTTATTGATTAGTTTGTTCAGTTTTCACCCAGTCACCATGGCCGCCTTAACGATTGAAATCACCAAGGGCATTGATGAAGCTTTGCCCATTGCGGTGGTGCCATTTGGCTGGACCGAAGCCTTGCCGTTGTCGCAAGATATTGCTTCCATCGTGGCGGCTGACCTATACCGGACTGGACGCTTTAATCCTTTACCAAGAAAAGACATGTTGGCCATGCCAAACAATGTTGCTGATGTGAATTACCAAAATTGGCGTGTGTTAGATATCCCGTATGTTGTTATCGGTTCCGTCGTGAGACAAAGTCCTACTCAATTTGTCATTAAGTTTCGTTTGATTGATGTGTACCGTGAAAAGCAGTTAGCTGGCTTTCAATACAGTGCTTCCGATAAGCGAATGCGTAAAGTAGCCCATGAAATCAGTGATGTGATTTATGAAGAGCTGACAGGCGAGCGGGGTGCATTTAATACTCGAATTGCCTATGTTCAGGTATTGCCTGCCAGTGTGAAAAAGCGCTATCGATTGACCATTGCAGATTCTGATAAAGAAAATGCTATGGGTATACTCGCCTCACGTAACCCTATCATGTCACCCACTTGGTCGCCTGATAATAAAAAAATAGCCTATGTGCATTTATTGCCGACCGGTTCACGGATTAATATTTATGATTTTGAGCGAATAAGTAATGAAACGGTCGCTAAATTTGAAGGGATTAATAGCGCACCGGCTTGGTCACCCGACAGCAAAAAGCTAGCCATGACTTTATCTCGTGATGGCAACGCTGAAATTTATATCATGGAGTTAAGCTCAAGGAAGTTGAAACGTCTGACTAACCGATGGGCGATAGACACGGAACCGGCTTGGGCACCGGATGGAAAAAGCTTGATTTATACCTCTGAACGGGGTGGCACAGCGCAATTATATCAGTATACTTTCGCGACTAAAAAGGTAAAAAGGTTAAGCTTCGAAGGTAAGCAAAATTTTCGGGCTTCTTTTGCTCCATCAGGCAAAATGATTACTTTTGTTCACCTAACTAAGGAGAATAAGTATCAGATTGCTGTCATGGAGTTTGAGAGTGGCAACATGCGTATCTTAACTGAATCATCATTAGATGAATCGCCCAGCTTTGCGCCGAATGGCAGCATGATCATATATTCTACTATTTATCAAGGGCGTGATGCTTTATCAGCGGTGTCATTTGATGGTCAGGTTCATAACCGTTTCCCCATTGATGGCAATAGCGCAGAGCGGGAGCCGGCGTGGTCTTCCTTTTTAAAATAGCTGCTTAGGCTGGCTTAAGTAGATGATCCAAATTATTTTAATATTGACTCGACCTATTTTCCGCCCTTCGGCGTGGCTGCTTCGCTCACATAGCTCACTATGTTCGGCTTCGCCGTGCCTTGAAGGGCAAAAAATAGGCTTCGCAAATTTTGTTACAATAATTAGGCTCACCTACTTAGGCGTGACAGTACTTTGGGGCAAATATAAAAGATTTTAAGCAATTGTAACGCAGATAAAGGAGCTATTATTTATGAAGCGGATCGTTACGCTAACCATTGTTGTTGTACCGGTTCTTCTGGTGCTTGGTTGTGGCTCTAAAGAGTTGGTTAAAGAAGAACTGACCACGCAGAAAGTTGACGTTACCCAAAAAACGGTGACACCGAGATCTCCATCGACATCAAGGCGCGAAGACCTTGACGATGTGACTCGCCAAGCATTGCCTCTTGACTCTTCCACTTCTTCTGTGATGGAAATAAGGCCGTCCGAACCCGTGATCGATCCTTTGCAAGATCCAGCCAGTTTACTGGCAAACCGAAAGATTTATTTTGATTTTGATCGTAGTGAAATCAAAGATGAATTCCGAGAAATTATCCAGGCTCATGCCAACTATTTGGCGGATCATCCTGAAGTGATGATCAGAGTCGAAGGTCATTGTGATGAGCGTGGTACGCGAGAATACAATTTAGCGTTAGGTGAGCGCAGGGCAAGAGCCGTGGAACAATTGTTAACCTTGCAGGGGGCTGATACTGATCAGGTTCGTATTGTGAGTTTTGGTGAAGAGCGCCCAGAAGTGGAAGGGCATGATGAATTTGCTTGGCAGGCGAATCGTCGAGCCTTGCTGATTTATCCTGAGTAATGGAGGCCGCTGATGATATCAAACTTTGTCAATCAGCGATGTGCTGCAGCCATTATCTCATCTTTATTTGACTTTTAACACGCCATTGCTTTGCCGTGGTTGTTATTTTTTTCAAACAAGGATGTTGGAGAGAGGGCTTGATGAAATTCAAATTTTTATTTGTATATTTTTTTTGCTTTAGTTTGTTGGCAAACAGCGTTGTGGATTTAAACGTGGCGATGGCGGCCGATGCCAAAGCGGCCGGGCTGTCACTTGAGCAACGTTTATCGCGTTTGGAGCGTTTATCCGGCAGTCAAAAATTGGTGGAAATCTTTTTGCAGATAAAGCGTATGCAACAAGAAATGAATGCATTACGTGGTGAACTCGAAGTTTTGTCGCATAATATGGAAGGTGTTAAGCGTCGCCAAAAAGACCTTTATGTGGATCTGGATCAGCGTATTCAGGTAATGGAGTTAGTGGCTAAGGCCTCGGCTTTACCCGTGGAAAGTGCGCCTGCTTCTGCTTCAGGCAAGGTCAGTGTTACGTCGCCCGAGCAAGCCACGGCTAATATCAGCACAGAGAAAATGCCAAAGGCTGCAGTGAAACCGACATCTAAGACATCGCTGTCTTCTGCGCAACAGCAGGCGCAGTACGAGCAAGCATTTAATTTGTTAAAAAAAGGCCAGTACGAGCAATCCATTGCGAAATTTCAGGCGTTTTTACAAGTGGTTCCCACCGGTGATTATTCAGACAATGCTCAGTATTGGCTTGGTGAGGCCCGTTATGTGTTGCAAGATTATCAAGGGGCGATTATTGATTTTACTCGCGTGGTTGAAAATTTCCCAGAGAGTCCGAAAATTTCCGATGCCTACTTAAAAATTGGTTTTAGTTATCAAGAATTGCAAGCCGATGATAAGGCCAATGAGGTGTTGCAAGAGGTGGTCGATCGTTATCCGAATACCACGGCCGCTCGTTTAGCACTTCGCCGTATGCAGCAAATGAGAGCTCAGCAATAGCCGATTTTTTACATCAATCGCTTGTTCCGCCGCTTCATTATAAAAATAGGTTTATTATATTCTGTTTTGCTATGTTTAAAAATACGACCATCCGCCTGACTGAAATTTTTTTCTCGCTCCAGGGGGAGGCAAAAACTGTTGGTTTTCCCACGGTGTTTATTCGCCTGACGGGATGTCCACTACGTTGCTCATACTGTGATACTGAATATGCGTTTTACGGGGGTGAGTCATATACGCTGGAAGACGTTATGACGGAGGTCGCAAAATATAAGACGGCTTATGTGACGGTGACGGGTGGTGAGCCCCTGGCGCAAAAGTCGTGTTATCAATTGCTGGCGTATTTATGTGATGAGTCATATGATGTTTCTTTAGAAACCAGTGGTGCAATCGATATTTCTTTGGTTGATTCTCGGGTAACCAAGGTGGTTGATATGAAAACGCCGGGATCGGAAGAGGTAAAAAGAAATATATTAAAAAATATAGATCACTTGACCAACAACGATCAAGTGAAATTTGTCATATGTGATCGCGATGATTATGAATGGGCTGTTAATATGCTGCACACTCATGGGTTGACGCAACGTTGTGAAGTGTTGTTTTCTCCGGCTTATGGGCGGTTGGCAGCGGTCGCGTTGGCGCAATGGATTTTGCATGATCAGCTTGCTGTGCGTTTTCAAATACAATTACATAAGTATTTATGGGGGGAGGTTGCCGGTGTGTAAGCAGCGCCTTTTTCTTCGTTTCGTTTCGCCTGGTCAAGACAAAAATATGTCTCGTACTCAATACCTAAATCTCAATCGCTTTGGGTATATTTGAACGTCACGTCATTTCAGCGAAATTTTCTTCAATATATTTATAACGCTCGAAAATAAACGTTTATGTTTTTATGTGCGTCCTGTTCCCTGTGGGATCAAGAAATTTTGAGATGTGAGATTCATGACTAAAGCGGTGGTTTTGTTATCTGGTGGATTGGATTCTGCAACGACATTGGCGATTGCAAAATCCGAGCGATATGATTGTTATACCTTGAGTTTTGACTATGGCCAACGCCATAAAGTGGAATTGTTGGCTGCCCAACGTATTGCAACGCAATTGGGTGTTTGTGAACATAAAACATTAAGTTTTGATTTGGGGCAGTTTGGTGGCTCGGCTTTAACGGATGATTCCATCGCTGTGCCTGATCAACCAACACAGGGTATTCCGGTGACCTATGTGCCGGCCCGAAATACTATTTTTTTATCATTAGCCTTGGGTTGGGCGGAAGTATTGCAAGCCAGTGATATTTTTATTGGTGTTAATGCGGTTGATTATTCCGGTTATCCGGATTGTCGCCCGGCTTATATTGCAGCCTATGAAACGATGGCTAATTTAGCGACAAAAGCAAGCACGGAAGGGCGACCATTTCATATTCATGTTCCCCTGATTAACAAAACGAAGGCGGAAATTATTCTCAGGGGACGTCAATTGCAAGTTGATTATGCTTCGACAATTTCTTGTTATCAAGCCGATGAGCAGGGGGGGGCTTGCGGTTCTTGTGATGCTTGTCGATTGCGAGCCCAAGGTTTTGAAGAGGCAGGTTTAATGGATGTCACAAAATATCAAAGTGAGTAAAACCTTGCGAAAAAATTAGTAGCAATGATATATCGTTTATTTTTGATGTAGAAAATGTTGCGATTAAAAAAAATACTTCAGAATTTCTGCAAATAATCGTCGATTTCTTTCTAATAAAAACAAAAATGAACAATTCTCATTTCAAAATCGCAGTCAATACATTGGAAACGGCAGGTGCGCTGGAGTTTTTTCCTGGTGATATCGATCTTCGGTCAAATAGACAATTAATGTATCGCAGTTTGTCTTTGCATTATTTTTCGGGTAAGGATGGCACATTAGGCTATTTTTATAATGCCAACTCCCATGTATCTTTGGATTGGCAGGGATGTTTTTAAGGGGCTGTCCAGCTATGCTTTCCCCTGAAAATAAATGAGGCGAAAGCATGCTGTGTCAAAGTTTAAAGATAGCTACTATTTTTTCACTGAGATTTCATCAAGCATTTTATTAATTTGAGAATTTTTGATCCGAGTGATTAGTGCTTCATTGAGGCCGACACGAGTGAGTCCGTTATGGGTGCTGCTTTCTACAACTTCATCGTAACATTGTGCAATGAGTCCCGCAACCATGCCTGAAATGCGCAAAAACGCACGATAGACGTTAAATGCTTTTTCATTGTCAAAGGTTTCGATGCTTTTTTGTAGAAAAAGTTGTTGCAGCCGGTTCATCATGCCTAGCATATACAGATTTTTTGTGCCTCGCTTGATGTGCAATAAAGCCACATACCACTGCTGGTCCCAAAAATTTTTGTCTTGTGTTCCTAACAGCATTTTTGTGAGCCAAAGTTCCAGGGTTTTTTCTAATTTTTCGCGTTCTCCATTGTGAAATACTGCTCGGGTCTCTTCAAGTTCGTACAAGGTTTCATAAAAAGTATTAATTAACTCTGGTACCCATTTTTTTATTTCGCTTGCTTCATTAGCAAGTATATTCCAATCGGATTCTTGATAATTAATCAAGTGAGAAATTGTTTGAAAGAGCTGATCTGTTTTTGCCATGGCTGAATCATCCGTTATCGTACTTGAATTTTAGTTAGATGCGAATAAGCTAGCCAGTATCGTATCTAATATCGCTAAACCTATTTGCGGTAGATATATCTGGTCTTAATCTGAGAAGTATTGTTCGTCAAAATAGATGTCATGGGGTTGGCAATCATCCCATTCCTTATGCATATTGGGTTAATGACGCCGGTTAAGCTTCTCATAAAACTAGGTGTTGTTCAAGGAGGTAGGCATACCTTTCGTATATGACCCTAATTCGTCCTTAATTTTATACACTACATTACATCTTCAGTAAATTTC
>CAYUAI010000006.1:0-101004 GCA_964442745.1 uncultured Chromatiales bacterium | reverse complement strand
TAGCTGTGGTGAAAATGTGGAATAGGTAAGGCGCGGATTCGCCATGGAGGGAGGGTTGTGCCTATTTTTTGAACACCTATGATTAAAAACCAACAAACAAACCCGATGTGCCACAAGCGGTGCAATTATGTCATGATTTATTATTATGGCTGATTCCGCATTTGGATAAATTCCCCCGTACTCGGCGTTTTACCCTGAGGGATCGACTGGAAATCCTTCGCCATTTATGGCGGTTAGCCTTAGAGCTAAAATTAATCTCGGTCAAAAGCTACGAACACGGAGCCAAATTATCCCCTCGTTCCCACGCAGGAGCATGGGAACCAGAAATCATAAAGTATTATGAAAAAATCAACTTGACGATAGCCCCCTTTTTTTCATGCTCGATGATCAAGGTTACCACAAAATGAACTATCCAAACCCGTATTGAATTTTCCCCAATATGCGACCACTCGTGCCTTGGTGGTTGAATATAATTTAGTCAATCAGAAAATTGTGCAAATGGTGCTACAAAAATTTGGCTTAACGGTGGATATCGCGGAAAATGGTCAAGTCGGCGTAGACATGTGTCCAAGAATGGAAAGCCTACGACGGAACCCCCATTTTTGTATCTAAACCCGCCAAAATTGAAGCACTGGCGGCCATACTAAACACGTTTTGATGATGAAAAAAGGAAACAAACACTATGGAACCAGACTTTTGGCATGCGCATTGGCATGCGGGACAAATCGGTTTTCATCAAGATGAAATCAATCCTTATTTAATGCAATTTTGGCCGCGTACTCAAGCGACGCCTAATCAAGCGGTGCTGGTTCCCCTGTGTGGTAAAAGCCAAGATATGTTGTGGCTGCAAGCACAAGCTTTCGCCGTGACTGGGGTTGAACTCAGTCCGTTGGCGGTCAAGGATTTTTTTAAAGACAATCAATTGTCAGCGAAACATGACAAGCTCATGAAATTTGATCGGAGCCGATGTGGGTCAATACAAATTTTATGTGGTAATTTTTTTGATTTAACTCATACCACACAATTGTCAGTGAACACGATCTCGCTGGTTTATGATCGGGCTTCTCTCATTGCATTACCACCGCCTATGCGACAAAAATATGCGCAACATATGAGGCAATTGCTACCTTCAGGTGCGCGAATCTTGCTGCTGGCCCTGGAATATCCGCCTCACCAAATGGATGGACCCCCATTTTCAGTGAATGAACAAGAAATTCAGCACTTGTACGCCGAGTTTTTCGATATCGAAAAACTCGGCGCAGAAGATACTTTGGACAAAAATAAAAAATTTAAAGAACGAGGTATGAGCGAAATGTTTGAGACGAGCTATTTACTGACCAAACGATGAGCAATGAGCCTGCAAGCATTTGCCTCATTGCTTGTTGATATGACATAAAATGTCTTTTTGTGACAATCCATATTCCCGACCCAAATATAACCAATATTGAGCCGCCTATCATTTAATCTCACTCGATCCTTGATTTCACAGAAATTTTTCGTCAGTCGGCCATACAACAACGTATGGCCTCTTTCAGAAAAACCTCTGTGAAATCAACTCTCGTCGCAATTTTCAAACGCTAGGCGGCCTAATGTCGGATATAAGGTCATAAATTTTCTAAATTAAAAATCTACGAAGTGACCATTATTGACACACATGACAGTTTTGGGCTACCCTGTCAGAGTGAAAGAACGCAAGTTCTATCATACTAGCGTTACCGCTAGTTACTCTTATTTGTAAGACATAACCTAGGAGGTGCAATATGGGCGGCATGGGAGGCATGGGCGGCGGTATGGGTGGTATGGGCGGCGGCATGGGAGGCATGGGCGGCGGCATGTAAATGCGGTACGTTCGGCGGACCGACCAACAACCATTGAGTACCCTACTGTTTTGCTAAATATCGTTCGCAATCTGTTACGTAATAATAATAATTGTTTTTTGACGATAAGTAATGAATCATTATTCACCTTTGTGCTTAGTGACGCGACATTATCGTCTCCTTTAAAAAAGGAGCGCTTCACACGCTCCTTTTTTATTTTGATCATTCGATCGCTGTCGCTACAAGCGCCCATATTCGATACGTTTTAACGTAAAATATCCATTCTCGATTTATTTTCTAAGCCGTCTAAAATAACCTGTTTTGGATCTCACATTTCATTGTCAATGGATAAGCTTGCTGCTTGATGTTGTGGCAAACCATAGACCATTAAAATACGCAGATTAAAGTAAACTATTTTTTACTTTAATCTTGACACATTCATTAGAGTTAAATATTCTTTACCCTCAACCGAGGGATTTCACTATAAAGTAAAAGATAGTTAACTCAATGGCTCAGCTTCTTTGAGGAAAGGTTTATTTTGAAAATCACGTTGTAGGGGTATTGCGTCAAGAACCCGGAGCACGTTTTTCATTCAAATAGGATGAATCTTATTTGGATGCAAAACACCCGGCGATCGCCCATACGTTGCCTTTTTCCCTCTAACAATCATCCCAATCTGATTTTTAACGAATATCTCACCCTGAGTGCTTTTAAAGCACTGCTGCCCGATGATGACGTGGCAGAATTTTCTATTGCCGATATTGCCGATATTGCCGGGCAAAATGAGTCCGCTCTACTTATCAAATGTTTTGATCGCTCATCCACAGGACGCATTCATTTTGAAGAGTTTAACCAACTGCTTGGGCATTCGTCGTCGGCTAAATATGACGATAAAACGCTCGCATTGTCTATTGCCAATGCCACTGATCTTAATATCGGTTGCCTTAAAGCCAAACATATAATGGCACTTGGCAAAGAATTTGAGCTTTCTCCAGCCGTCATAAGCATGAGCTAGTCAACCGTTGGAAAAAACCAACTGATTACATTGATGGGAAAAAGATGGAACGGAACCTTTGCCTTAATTGGTCCCGCCTTGTCGAAGAAGCGGTAAAGCGTCGTAAAGAGCCGCATCTAACTCAAGCGCAACTCGCGGTGTTGGTTGGCGTGAGCAAACCGACAATTAATCGCTTTGAGCAAGGAAAAACCAATATCTCGTTAACCAATCTTTTAAAGATATTGCGGATGCTGGGACTAGAAGAGACGGACGAGGCGGTCTAAAATAGTCTGTCTTGAATGAAAAATTTCACGCCGATCGCATGATGGCTTATTAGGGTAAAAATTGATTAATATGCAACCAAGTTTTATCCATTTGCACCTTCACACAGAGTATTCATTGATCGATGGGATTGTCCGTATCAAACCCCTTGTCAAAAGGGTAGAACAATACCAGATGCCGGCGGTGGCGATTACCGATCAATCCAATTTGTTTGGTATGGTTAAATTTTACCGGGCGGCGATACAGGCAGGCATTAAACCTATTATCGGCGTGGATGTACGGATTGCTGACCAGGATGATAACCCGGCCAGTTTTACGCCAATCACGTTACTCTGCCAAAACAACCAAGGTTATAAAAATATCACTCGGTTGGTGTCGCGAGCTTATATGGAAGGTCAGGTTGCTGGTAAACCTATCTTAAAGCGGGATTGGTTACGGCAGGCTACCGAGGGCTTATTAGTGTTATCCGGTGGACACCGTGGTGATGTGGGTCGTGCCTTGTTAAATCATAATAAGTCGCTTGCCACTACGTGTTTAAATTTTTGGACATCGTTATACGGCGAGCGTTTTTATTTGGAGCTTACCCGGACGGGCCAACCGCAAGAAGAAGATTATATTCATGCGGCCATTGCGCTAGCGATTGAACATGATATTGCCGTCGTGGCCACCAATAATGTCCGATTTTTAGAACAGCAAGATTTTGAGGCCCATGAAGCTCGGGTATGCATTAATGAAGGCTATACCCTGGATGATGTGCGTCGCCCGAAAAACTACACGGATCAGCAATATTTACGCAGTAGCGAAGAAATGATTGAGTTGTTCAGTGACATTCCAGAAGCCATCGAAAATACCCTCGAAATCGCCAAACGCTGCAATGTGGAACTCACCTTAGGGAAAAATTTCTTACCGGATTTTCCGATTCCAGAAGGGATGACCATGGAACAGTTTTTCGGCCAGCAAGCCCGTGTCGGACTGGAAAAGCGGTTGTCGGTATTGTTTGATACTCAGTCGCCGGAGTTTAAAGAAAAACGTCAACCCTATGATGAAAGATTACAAATAGAACTGGATGTTATCAATGGCATGGGTTTTCCGGGTTATTTTTTGATTGTGGCGGATTTTATTCAATGGGCCAAGGAACAGGATATTCCGGTGGGACCGGGGCGGGGATCGGGGGCGGGCTCGCTGGTGGCCTATGCATTGACCATCACCGACTTAGACCCCATTCAGTATGAATTATTGTTTGAGCGCTTTTTAAATCCTGAACGGGTTTCCATGCCGGATTTTGATGTGGATTTTTGCATGGAAAAGCGGGATAAAGTCATCGACTATGTAGCGAATCATTATGGTCGCGAAAAAGTTTCTCAAATTATCACCTATGGCAGTATGGCTGCGAAGGCGGTGGTGCGGGATGTGGGGCGGGTATTAGCGCACCCTTATGGTTTTGTCGATAAAATCGCGAAAATGATTCCCTTTGAGTTAGGTATCACCTTAGATAAAGCGCTGCAACAAGAGGAGGCGTTAAATGAGCGTTATCAACAAGAGGAAGAGGTTAAATACTTAATCGATTTAGCCCGTTCCTTGGAAGGTATCACCCGCAATGCCGGGAAACATGCGGGCGGTGTGGTGATTGCGCCATCTGTGCTCACCGACTTTGCCCCTTTATATTGTGAAGAAGGCGGTGGCAGCTTAGTCACCCAATTCGATAAGGATGATGTTGAAGCGGTCGGTTTAGTTAAGTTTGATTTTTTAGGACTGCGGACCCTCACGATTATCGATTGGGCGCTAAAAGCGGTCAATCGGCAGCGTACTCAGCAGGGTGAGACTGCGCTAGATATCAGTACCATTCCATTAGACGACCAAGCCACGTTTAAACTGTTGAAAGAATGCAAAACCACGGCGGTATTCCAGCTAGAATCCCGCGGTATGAAAGACTTGATTAAACGATTGCAGCCCGATTGCTTTGAAGAAATTATTGCCTTGGTGGCGCTGTTTCGGCCAGGTCCCTTGCAATCGGGGATGGTGGATGATTTTATTAACCGTAAACACGGCCGACAAAAAATCGAATACCCGCATCCGGATATTGCACCGATTTTACAGCCCACCTACGGGGTTATTTTATACCAGGAGCAAGTTATGCAGATTGCCCAAATCCTGGCAGGGTATACCTTAGGTGGCGCCGATATGTTGCGGCGTGCGATGGGTAAGAAAAAGCCGGAAGAAATGGCCAAGCAACGTGAATTCTTTACTCAAGGATCGGTTGAGCGCGGGGTGAATGCTGACACGGCGACGTATATTTTCGATCTCATGGAAAAATTTGCGGGTTATGGTTTTAATAAATCACACTCGGCGGCTTATGCATTGGTTTCTTATCAAACGGCTTGGCTAAAGACCCATTATCCGGCGCCTTTTATGGCCGCAGTGCTTTCCTCCGACATGGATAACACCGATAAAGTGGTGATGTTCCATGAAGAATGCACCCAAATGAAGCTGAAAGTATTACATCCCAATGTTAATCGCTGCGCCTATCACTTTACCGCCCCGGATGAGCGCACCGTGCAATACGGTTTAGGCGCTATCAAAGGCATTGGTGAAGCGGCGATTCAAACCATTGTTGACGCGCGGCAAGCGCAGGGTGACTATCTTGATTTTTTCGAATTTTGCCAACGTGTTGAATTAAAAAAAATCAATCGGCGGGCGCTGGAAACCTTAATTCGAGCCGGCGCATTTGATGGACTTGGTCCCAATCGAGCGAGCCTGCTGGCCTCGTTAGCCAATGCTCTGTTAGCGGCGGAACAACACGCAAAAAATTTGCAAACCGGGCAAAATGATTTATTCAGCGCGTCTGAAACAACGACCACGCCAATAAAACCCTTAGCGAATTTTGTTACGTTACCTGAATGGCCTGATAAAGTCCGTCTAGATGGCGAAAGAGATAGCTTAGGTTTATATCTCACAGGCCACCCGATTGATGCTTATGAAAAAGAGCTTGCCGAGTTTGTGAGTTATAAAATTAGTCAACTGAAGCCAAATAAAAACCAAACAGTTCATGTGGCCGGGTTAATCGTTGGCCTGCGCCTTGTGAGAACCAAGCGGGGTGATAAAATGGCCATTGTGACCTTAGATGATCGTAGCGCCCGATTGGATGTCGCGGTATTTTCTGAAATGTTCAACAACAAACAACACTTGTTAGAAAAAGATAAAATTATCATTATCTCTGGCGAAGTGAGCATTGATGAATTTAGTGGCAGCTATAAAATGAGCGCAAAAGACATCCAGAGTATTGATGAGGCAAGAGCCGCCTTTGCAAAAAGATTGGTCATACGGTTGACATCTGAACAAGCCGACTCTACGTTGTTACGTTCCATGGCTGACGCAATAACACCTTATAAAGCGGGCACCTGTCCCATTTTTATTGATTATTATCTGGCCGGTGTCAATGCAAAGCTGGTATTGGGCCACGACTGGCGGGTGCATCCCCGAGATGAATTATTAGCGAGTTTATCTCGTTTGTCTGGTCCACAATCCATTGAACTTGAATATTAAATCACTGGGGAGACGCTGTGATTTAATGATATACTCAGCACGGTTGATGGCCGTACTGAGTATACCTAGGCTATAAGGATACGTTTTTAATGTACTTGAATTTTCTTGATTTTGAACAACCCATCGCCGAACTTGAAGCAAAAATTGAAGAATTGCGTTATGTCGGCGTGGATTCGGAAATTAATATTAGTGAGGAAATTTCTCGATTGGTCACTAAGAGTGAAGCGCTGACCGAGCAAATATTTTCCAAACTCAATGCCTGGCAGGTGTCTCAATTAGCTCGTCATCCACAACGTCCTTACACCTTGGATTATATTGGGCGGGTTTTTAGTGATTTTGAAGAGCTGCATGGGGATCGAGCCTTTGGCGATGATCCGGCGATTATTGGGGGCCTGGCTAAATTTCAGGGACAAACCGTGATGGTCATTGGACAACAAAAAGGGCGCGATACTAAGGAAAAAGTCAAGCGTAATTTTGGCATGCCTCGCCCCGAAGGCTACCGTAAAGCCTTGCGGCTGATGAAAATGGCGGAACGGTTTAAATTGCCATTATTTACCTTCATTGATACGCCAGGGGCTTATCCTGGCATTGATGCTGAAGAGCGGGGGCAAAGCGAAGCCATCGCCAAAAATTTATTTGAAATGGCTCGGCTGAAAATACCGATCATATGCACGGTGATTGGCGAAGGGGGCTCAGGTGGGGCATTAGCCATCGGCGTTGGTGACCGAACCTTTATGCTGCAATACAGTACTTATTCGGTGATTTCGCCGGAAGGTTGCGCCACTATTTTATGGAAAAGTGCCGCCAAAGCGAGTGAGGCGGCTGAAGCCATGGGCATTACCTCCGGTCGACTCAATGAATTAGCCTTAATTGATGGGGTGATCGAAGAGCCGTTAGGTTCGGCGTATCGTGATGTTGACGAAATGGCAAAACGCATAACGGAGGTCTTTTCACAAACCTTAGCCACCCTATCTCAGCAACCCGTCGAAACTCTATTGGAACAACGCTATCAACGCCTAATGCAATTTGGTAATTATACGGAATAATCCATGTCAGTGGTCATCCCACTTGATGCGCAACATATTAAACAGGCGGTGTTGCGATCGGTGGCAGATTATGCCCCGGCTCAAGCCATTACCCACTGTTGGATCGCTTACAGTGGTGGGCTTGACTCCACAGTACTGTTGCATTTATTGGCTCAGGCACGGTTAGCGTCAGCGGGTATTTGCCTGCAAGCCATTCATATTAATCATGGTTTGCAAGCGGATGCAGCGCAATGGGTGATCCACTGCAGAAAAATTAGCCAACAGTGGCAGATTCCCTTGACCTTAGTTGAGGTCAATGCCGCAAATCACCGAGGAGAAAGTCCGGAAGCGGCCGCACGTAAGGCGCGTTATGACGCTTTTGATACGGTGATTACGCCACAGGCAATCTTGTTGACGGCGCATCAACAGGATGATCAAGCAGAAACCTTGTTATTGCAATTGCTCCGAGGGGCCGGGCCTCGCGGTTTAGCCGCCATGCCCGTGGTAGCACCACTGGGGTCAGGCTTGCAAGTGCGTCCGCTGTTAGGCATGAGCCGCCAGCAACTTGAGGCGTATGCGATGCATCATCAATTGACCTGGATTGATGATCCCTCCAATCAAGATCGCCGATTTACGCGCAATTTTATTCGGCATGATATTTTGCCTCAGTTGCAATCGCGTTGGCCCAGTGTATCAAATACCTTATCTCGCTCAGCGACCTTATGCGCTGAGGCCATCTCATTGTGTGATGAATTAGCGGGGAATGATTTCAGTCACGTCATGGATGGTCACCCGCATTGCTTGTCGTTGACAAAACTATTGGCGCTTTCGGCACGACGTCAGCGAAATCTGCTAATTTATTGGTTAAGGGTAGTGAATTACCCGATACCCAGTTGCGCCATTTTGCATACCATCCAAACCAGCGTATTACAGGCCGCCAAGGATCGGCAACCCATCGTACAATGGGCCGGCGTTGCCATCCGCCGATTTGCCGGTCGATTGTACGCTTTGCCTTACGACCCAAGCACTCAAGCCGGACATTGGTCGACCCAAAGATTTTCCTGGGACTTGATAACGCCATTAATTATTCCAAATTTAGGCACCTTATCCAGCACCCAGGTAAAAGGCTTAGGCCTACCCATGCAATGCCTTGCCGAAAAAAAAATATCTGTCCGGTTTCGCCAAGGAGGTGAACAAGTGAGGCTCGCCGGGCGAAACGGTCACCAGCGACTGAAAAAATTATTTCAAGAAGCCCAAGTGCCACCTTGGGAGCGTGATCAAATTCCGTTGCTTTATCGGGATGAGGAGCTCATTGCGGTGGTGGGTTATTGGTATAGCCAATCGTACCAAGTAGCAAAAACGCAGGCAGGGGTTCATCTTTTGTTTGACTATTTCCCCCCCCGCCCATGCGGTTAATGTTTGCTCTAAATTTAAGGTTTGTGATCACTGAGAAAATCTGGTACTTTGTGATCCCTTCTTAGGCTCGTCGAGAGTGAGCTTAGCTTTACGCTTTATTTTCCCGCATTTCGTGCGCTACCAGAAATCAATGCAAATAGATCGATTAAATTGCGGATGATTTTGCGTGGTTTTTTTGCTGATGGAATCGTGAGGAAGCGGAATGGACCTGTGATATTGGTTTTAATTTATCCCCTCCGGAAATATCGATAAAATGACAAAGTACATATTTGTAACAGGTGGTGTGGTTTCGTCCTTAGGCAAGGGCATTGCCTCGGCTTCCCTCGGTTCGATTTTAGAAGCCCGCGGTCTTAAAGTGACCCTGATTAAATTAGATCCGTATATCAATGTGGATCCGGGCACTATGAGTCCATTTCAACATGGCGAAGTCTTTGTGACCCACGATGGGGCGGAAACAGATCTTGATTTGGGACATTATGAACGATTTGTGCGTTTTACCGCGAGCAAGAAAAGCAATTTTACCACCGGCCGCATCTATGAAAATGTGATTCGTAAAGAGCGTGCTGGGGGTTACTTAGGGGCAACGGTGCAAGTTATCCCGCATATTACGGACGAGATTCGGCGTTGTATCATCGAAGGTGCCGAAGGTGCCGAGATTGCTTTAGTGGAAATCGGTGGCACCGTGGGAGATATTGAGTCGCTGCCATTTTTAGAAGCGATTCGGCAAATCGGCATTGATCTAGGTAGAGATCATGTGCTTTACATGCATTTAACCCTGCTGCCTTATATTGCCACGGCGGGTGAATTAAAAACCAAACCCACCCAGCATTCCGTCAAGGAATTACGCAGTATTGGCATTCAACCGGATATTTTAGTGTGCCGTGCTCAATGCCCGATTGATGAGCCCGAGCGTCGAAAAATTGCGCTATTTACCAATGTCCGTGAAGCCGCCATTATTTCGGCCCTTGATGTGGATAACATTTACAAAATACCTCTGCAGTTGCACGAGCAAGGCTTAGACGAAATTGTTATCAATGATTTGCATTTGACGGCCACCGACGCCGATTTATCGGAATGGCAAAACGTAGTGGACATCATGGCTCATCCACAAGCCGAAGTCACGGTGGCCATGGTCGGTAAATATATTCATTTGACGGATTGTTATAAATCGTTATCAGAAGCGTTAATTCACGCGGGTATTCAAACGCGCACTAAAGTCAATATTGCTTATATTGATTCAGAAAATATAGAAAAAGAAGGCACCGATTGCTTAGCTAACGTGGATGCTATTTTAGTCCCCGGTGGGTTTGGTGAGCGGGGTGTGGAAGGTAAAATCATCACGATTGGTTATGCAAGAACCCATAAAATACCTTATCTAGGGATTTGTTTAGGCATGCAATTGGCGGTGATCGAATTTGCTCGGCAGGTGGCAGACATGGCCGAAGCTAACAGTACCGAGTTTGACCCCAATACGCCTTACCCAGTGATTGGCTTAGTGACCGAGTGGGTGGATAAAAAAGGGGAGCTTGAACGCCGCGATCATCAATCGGATTTAGGGGGAAGTATGCGCTTGGGCACCCAACCTTGTGAATTAAAATCAGAGACCTTAGCCCATCGGATTTATGGTCAGGATCAAATCGGAGAGCGCCATCGCCATCGGTATGAATTTAACAATGACTATCGGTCGCGATTGGAAACTGCCGGATTAACGATATCTGGGGTTTCATGTGATCAACGTTTGGTCGAAGTGATTGAGCTAACAGATCACCCCTGGTTTATCGCCTGCCAATTTCATCCTGAATTCACTTCGACACCGCGTGATGGTCACCCGTTGTTTACCAACTTCATTCAATCAGCGCGGCAGCATAATGGCAGTTAAGCGACGTTCTCACTGAGCATGATCGTGTCGCCGAAGCCTATTTTTTGGTTTGCCCCTCCCTGCCGCTAAAATATCAAGGCTGAGTATAGATCTACCGATTTTACATAGTGATAACCTGAGTTTCGCTTAAGCTATCAGACGATTTGAAAGTCGGCCTCTTTAATTCAGTGATGGTTTTTTAGGTTGCCAAGTATAAGCCATGACTCCTGAAACTAGGTTCACCATGAAATTGGCCACACTTCGGTGACGGGTATGTTCAATTTGTGAAATGTTCTTCAATTGATCATTCACCGTTTCGATCAGGGCGCGTTTACGTAAAGCAATGTTGTCTTCCAAAGGCATCAACTTGTTTTTCATGTTTTTTTTGATTTTTGTAATCAATTGCAGATTCTCTTCCATTAAAGCCTGAAAGAGCTTTTTAGAAATATAACCTTTGTCACCAAACAACTTCCCCGAGAGACCTTGGGTGAGATGAGGTACCGGCTGGCGATCATCCACATTCCCCGCCGTGACTTGAAAAGCCAACAATTCCCCTTCATCATTGATAATCAGATGCAATTTAAACCCATAAAACCAGCCTACCGAAGTTTTTCCTCGCCGTGCGATCTGGCGGAAAACTTTATGGCTATGGATACGTCGGTTATGGCAAACGGCAATCGAGGTGGCATCAATAAAGCTGATTCCAGTTAGCTTTCCTTTACGTCCATTGAGATAGACACACAAGGGGATCAAGGCCGATGACATGAGATGGACAAAGCGTGAATAACTGATCAACGTAGGAAACGCCTCACCCAGTGTTTTTCTCAGATAAAACAAATAATAAGACTTAAAATTACGAGAGTGTGATTGATGAAAATGGATCACAATCGTCATGATTTCACTCAGACTTAAACGATGAGAACGTCGTCGTTGACGTTCTTGATTCTCAAGTTGTTGTTGCTCCCATAAGGGAAGATAGTCTTGGCAAAAATCATCAATATCACAAAATAATTCAGTTATACTCTCAGTTCATGGCTCTTTCATTCCTATCTTTTTGGGGTTAAGCAACCAAAATTATACCTTGAAAGAGCCACCCATTCTTAAACGAAACTCAGGTTAGTGATAGCATTTGAGATTTAGGGATTGATTGCGAGGTATATTCTTGTCTTGTTAAGTGATTAAAAAATAATTAATTTTGATTCCTTCTCTTGAATTAGTTAACAAATTCGTTAATATGTACAGATGAAATGGAAAATCATCTATTACAACAAGGCGCTTCAAGAGGAGATAATGGCTTTACCGGTGGGAATTCAGGCAAGGTATATCCATCTCACAAAACGAATGCATATTTATGGAGCTAACCTTGGAATGCCGCATACACAGCCTATGAAAAATGGGCTATTTGAACTCCGAATGAAATCAAGAGAAGGCATTGGAAGAGTTTTTTATTGTAGCTTGGTGAATAAGCGCATTGTCATGTTACATTCTTTTATCAAAAAAACTCAAAAAACACCTTCAAGAGAGCTCAACGTCGCCATCTTAAGAATGAAAGAGGTCAAAGCAAATGCTGACACATGAAGAACTCACAAAGAAGATGTTGAATAACCCAGAGGTTAAAGCCGAATATGACTCATTAAAGGAAGAGTTTTCACTGTTTGATGAGTTATTAAAAGCCAGGATGAACGCAGGCCTTACTCAGGCCGAAGTAGCCGATCTAATGGGCACCAAAACACCCGCCGTGGCAAGACTGGAAGCCGGAGGAGGTAATCATCAACATTCTCCCTCAATATCCACTCTACGTAAATACGCGACCGCTGTTGGATGCCATCTAGAAATAAGGCTCGTGCAAAACGGCGAAAAAACTTAACCAATCGCTCCAGCGGACAGGTATAAGCGTCACGGTTTTTGCAGTGTAAAAATATGCACCTCTTCTGCTTACCGGGCATTAAGCGACGTTCTCACTGAGCATGATCGTGTCGCCGAAGCCTATTTTTTGTTTGCCCCTCCCTGCCGCTAAAATATCAAGGCTGATCTTTAAAGCGATAGATCTACCGATTTTAAATGGAAATTGTCCCCTTGGATAATATATAATTAATGCCACCAAAAATGCGCAAACAACAATAATTAACGTAGTTAAAGTATGGTTTGTGCGTTTATTTATTTTACAGTCGGGCAACAGAAAATATAGGGTCTTTAGTAAGAATGCCAACAATAGTTGAAATACGAGGTCGAGAAATCATCGATTCCCGGGGTAATCCCACCGTGGAAGCCGATGTCATATTAGATTCAGGTACACTGGGAAGGGCGTCGGTACCTTCGGGTGCGTCAACAGGCTCCAGAGAAGCGGTCGAATTGCGCGACAATGATACTTCTCGCTACGGCGGTAAGGGGGTGCAACACGCGGTGACGAATATCAATACCACCATCCGCGAAGCATTAGCCGATCAAGATGCCACCGCTCAAGCATTGATCGATCAAATTATGCTAGATTTAGATGGCACCCCAAATAAAAGTCGTCTCGGTGCCAATGCGATTTTAGCGGTATCGATGGCCACGGCCAATGCCGCTTGTCGCGATGCGGGGGTCCCCTTATACCGTTATTTAAGTAACAATAATGATTTTTTGCTACCGACCCCGATGATGAATATTATCAATGGTGGCGCTCATGCCAACAACAGTGTTGATGTGCAAGAATTTATGATTATGCCCGTGGGTGCCCCGAGTTTTCGTGAAGCGGTGCGCTATGGGGCTGAAATTTTCCATGCGCTTAAAAAAGTACTGCACAAAAAAGGATTGAATACGGCGGTGGGGGATGAGGGTGGTTTTGCCCCGGACCTGAAATCCAACGAAGAAGCGATCCAAGTCATTTTAGAAAGTATCGATCAGGCCGGGTATCGTATTGGCGAAGATATTGTACTTGCCATTGATGTCGCCAGTTCAGAGTTCTATCGTGATGGCAAATACCAGCTCGCCGCTGAAGGTCTGTCATTGAGCAGCGAAGGATTTGTTGATTTTCTAGAGAACTGGGTCGACAAATATCCGATTGTTTCCATCGAAGATGGCATGGATGAAAGTGACTGGTCTGGCTGGGCAACCCTCAGTCAGCGTTTGGGTAAGCGCATTCAGTTGGTTGGCGATGATTTATTCGTGACCAATACCGCCATTTTACAAGAAGGGATTGATAAAAACATTGCCAATTCAATTTTAATTAAAGTGAATCAAATTGGCACCTTAACGGAAACCTTAGCGGCGATTGAAATGGCCCAAAAAGCCAATTATACCGCTGTGATTTCCCATCGATCGGGGGAAACCGAAGATACCACCATTGCTGATCTTGCGGTGGCCACCTCAGCCGGACAAATTAAAACCGGCTCCATGTCTCGTTCGGAACGGGTTGCCAAATATAATACCTTATTGCGGATCGAAGAAGAATTACGAGATCAAGTCAAATATGCTGGCAAATCGGCATTTTATAATTTAGCCAACTAAGTTTTTTTTGTTACGATTGCGGATTCGCAATGATGAACAATCTACTTAATGCAGCGATCGAGTGATGAATTAGCTGGATGGCTGTATTGAGTATCACCGCCAACAACTCAATCGAGCTAACACTTTATTTTGTTCAACAGACTGACATTGATACGACAGGTATGGTTGAGTATAACTCGAACCCTTTCCCTTAACGATACAAAAAATAAAACGATTGCACAAAATATTATATGAGATGGGTTTTTTTACTGCTCGTTATTTTATTTTTGTATTTGCAGTATTCGTTATGGATTGGCCGGGGTAGCTTACCTTCGGCGTGGCGCCTACAAGAACAAATTAGCGCCCAAAAATCACAGAATAAACAATTGCACGACCGCAATGAAGCCTTAGCTGCCGAAGTCCTGGATCTGAAGGAAGGCTTAGCGGCCATCGAAGAAAAGGCGCGAAATGAGCTGGGTATGATCAAGAAAGATGAAATTTTTTTTCAAGTGATCGAAAAATAAAAACGTGAGTATTACCACCAACACAAATATTTGGGCGATCATCCCGGCGGCAGGCGTCGGTAGCCGCATGAACGCTAATCGCCCTAAGCAATATTTGCCGTTGTTAGGTAAAACCGTTCTGGAACACACTGTCACGCGTCTATATCAACATCCATACATCGATAAAGTCGTACTCGCCATTTCACCCAATGATAGCTATTGGCCGCGAATTGCCCCCTCGCTTCCTGCCATCAAGGTAGTCGCCGGTGGCAAAGAACGCTGTCACTCCGTGTTAAATGCATTGTCTTTTATTAGCAAACATTGTCAGCCGGATGACTGGGTATTGGTACATGATTGTGCGCGTCCCTGTATTCGCAGCAGTGACATTACCCAATTGATTCACACTGTACTGGAAAAAGGCGGCGGGGGATTACTTGCCTTGCCAGTCACTGACACCTTGAAGTTTGGTAAGAACGACATCGTTGAATACACCGTGGACCGGCGTGATATGTGGCGGGCCTTAACCCCTCAGATGTTTAAAGTGAACGTATTATTCCATGCATTGCAAAGCTGTGTTGAACGCGGCGTATTGATCACCGACGAATCTTCTGCGATTGAAGCGCAGGGCGGTCAGGCACGGTTTGTGACCGGACAGGCAGATAATATCAAAATAACTTTGCCACAAGACTTGGCATTGGCTGAAATGTTTATCAAACAACAAGCACAGGAAAGTGAATGCGCATAGGCCATGGCTTTGATGTACATCAATTCACCCAAGACAGACCATTAATTATCGGTGGGGTGAATATTCCACATCACCAGGGGTTGGCAGGCCACTCTGATGCAGATGTATTATTACACGCCATTTGTGATGCATTATTGGGGGCCGCCGGCCTGGGGGATATTGGTCGCCACTTTCCCGATAGTGATGACCGTTATGAAAATATAGATAGTCGAGTCTTGTTAAGACATGTGGTCGCTTTGTTACATGAAAAAAACTTGGTGCCGATTAATATTGATGCCACGATTGTCGCACAACAACCCAAAATGGCACCTTATATCGAAGCCATGTGTCAGCACATCGCCGAAGATTTACAAGTTGATCTAACCCAAATCAACGTGAAAGCCACCACCACCGAAAAGCTAGGCTTTATCGGGCGGGAGGAGGGCATGGCTGCCCATGCCGTTTGTTTAATTGATCGTTGCTAATCGAGCAAAAACGTAAGTTTAAACTGTTTTCAGAGGAAAAGTTATTTTATGCCGTTTTTTTACAAGAAAAATCATTAAAAAATATTGTTTCATCTTCTTTTCGCCATGTCGTGTGGATTAATTGACTCGGCTTCATGATTTCGAGTGATTTTCCAGCAGTTATGGATGTGGGGATTTCTAGCAAAGTCTTTGGGTAGGGTTGTTCGGGTAATATTTTCAAGCTTGAGTCCAGAAAATGCCGCTAATTCCATCTTAAAATGACGCCGGTTATTGGAAAATATTAAGGTGCCACCAGGTTCCAAAAGTTTGACGGTGTTGTTAATCAATGGTACATGATCGCGTTGCACATCAAATGTATTGCTCATGCGTTTGGAGGAAGAAAAACTGGGTGGGTCTAGGAAAATAAGTCCGTATCGATTTTGATTTTTATTTAGCCATTCTAAGCAATTTGCTTGGATCAATTGATGTGATTTGCCTGTGATATCATTCAGCACTAAATTGTTTGATGCCCATTTAAGATAGGTATTGGACATGTCCACGGTCGTGGTGGAAATTGCTCCTCCTTTGGCGGCATACACGGTGGCACTTGCCGTATAGGCAAACAAATTTAAAAAATGTTTGCCATGACTTAATTGCTCCAATAATCGTCGGGTATTGCGATGATCAAGAAACAGTCCTGTATCGAGATAATCCTGAAAATTGACCAAAAACTGATACCCCCCCTCCATGACATGATGAAACGTTTTATTGTCAGCTAATTTTTCGTATTGAGCTTGGCCTTTTTGTTGGCGGCGTACTTTGAAAAATAGCTGCTCGTCAGGAATTTCCATCAGCTCCTTAATGGCGTTCAGCGTGGCTTGTTGGCGAGTGAGTGTTTTGTATTCATTAATGTGTTTGGGGGCGGCATATTCTTGCACGTGAATCCAGTGTTTTTTCCCTTGGTAGACATCGATTGCAAAGGCATATTCGGGGATGTCAGCGTCGTAGATACGATAACAGTGGATGTTTTCGCGATTTAACCAGCGGCGTAGATGTTTGATGTTTTTTTGTAGCCGATTGGCAAACATTTGCACTGGGTTATGGTGTTCTTGCTTCTCAGAGATCGCGTTCATTTCGGATGATTTTCCAGGTATTGTCAAATTTCACATTCATTTCAGTGACATTTTATATTGTCCAAGCAAGATAGCAATCCGTGTTCTCATTAATTAGAAATAAGGAGCCAACAAAATGAAGGCAGCACCAGCGATCATTTGGGATTTACCGACGCGTGTGTTCCATTGGTTGTTAGTTATTAGCTTTGCACTAGCATGGATTACTTTTGATGATAATCGTTATCTTTTTGCGCATGTGTATGCGGGTTATCTTTTTTTAAGTTTGTTGGTTTTTCGTTTTGTGTGGGGGGGGGTGGGTACCCATTATGCGCGGTTTCGAACCTTTGCTTATGATTGGACTTCGGTGACGGACTATCTAAAAGGCTTGTTGAATGGGAAAGCCTCTCGCCATATTGGCCATAATCCGGTGGGTGGCTGGGCCATCTTTATTATGTTGGCATTGGGTTTTTTGATTGGGATTTCTGGATTATTGGTGCTAGGTGGTGAGGAGGGGCATGGTCCGTTACAAGGCTTGATTAGTTTTGAAATTGGCACGGGGTCCAAAGAATTTCATGAAATATTTGCTTGGATAATGCTAGCGATTGTTGTGGTCCATGTGTTTGGTGTGATTGGTGAAAGCATTATCCATCGGGAAAATTTAATTTGGTCAATGCTGACCGGACGTAAAGAGGATGTACTGGAGGTGACTCAGGTACGAGGCCATGGTTTGTTGGGTGTCTTATTATTAACGATAGTTTTTGTTTCTGTTTTATTCTATTTTAGAGGTTATTTAATCGAAACAAAGGATAGTCCCTTCCAACCTTTTCGAGGTCCTAGCTTACCAGATAATGCCACTTGGCGAAGTGAATGCGGTGATTGTCATTTGGCCTTTCATCCCACCTTGTTGCCGAAAAGATCTTGGCAGTTAATGCTAAATACATTAGACGATCACTTTGGCGAGCAACTGGAGTATGAGGCAGAAACGCTGGCAGAGCTTAAGCAGTTTCTTATCGAGAATGCTGCCGAAAGTGGATTAACCGAAGCTGCTCATAAGGTCAATAAATCCATTGCTTCAGATAAAACGCCATTACGAATAACGACAACCAAGTATTGGGTTAAAAAGCATATTGGTATCAATGATGAGTATTGGGATAACGAGAAAATAGCAAGTAAAACGAATTGTGGGGCATGTCATCTGGATGCAGAAGAAGGCACTTTTGAAGATTCAGGTATGCGTTTACCTAACATTAAAAAGTAATCTCGATCGTAACAGGTTTTCACACACAATTCAGTCCAAAGCGATATTATGTTGTAAAAAAATTACTGAATAATATACGCTGATTGAGAATAATTTTAGTACGTATCAAAAAAGAAGCGCTATGAATAAATATTGGTTAGTGATGATTTTTATTTTCATGAATAGTACCTTGTTGCTTGCCCAAGATGCAGTACCGGAGTGGCTGGATACTGCTCCTCAGTATGCGGATCAAATATTATTGGCAAGTTCACAAAATAATTTTCAAGCGGGTGATGTCGAGTTAGCATCAACCGAGCCTGACTCCGTTTTTAAAGAGCATTTTTTTACTCGGAATAAGATCCATCAATATCTTGGGATTGGCTCATTAGCCTTGGCGAGTATTGCTGCCGTCACGACAGGATTTGTTTTTCATTTAAATGATATTGATCTTAGTAAAGGTCTGAAAGATCCAGATAATGTGCATATGGGGCTTGGCATGCTAGGTACCTTAGGTTACTTGGTGGCGGTTAGTAGTGCGCCTGAGGATTTGCACCCAACGGCGGGTATTATCGGTGTGGTAGGGATGTTAGTAGCTATTAAGTATACTTGGTAAGGTATGGATTGAATATGAAAAAATATATTGGGTTGATTGTCGTTATTGGATTAGGCTGTGTGAGTTATGCACAGGCGAACATGGATGACTTGTATAAATATTATAACCCTCAAGGTGAATTTACTTTCGATGCGGAACGGGGTAAAACCTTATGGTATAAAAAACACATAGATAAAAAAGGAAAAGAACGGGCGTGTACTACTTGTCATGGTGAAGACCTTAGCAAGCCCGGCAAGCACGCGAAAACAGGCAAAGTAATTGATCCATTGGCTGCGTCAGTTAACAAAGAGCGTTTTACTGATTTAAAGAAAGTGAAAAAGTGGTTTAAGAGAAACTGTAAATGGGTATTAGGAAGGGAATGTACTGATCAGGAAAAAGGTGACATTCTCAAATATCTCTCACAACTTTAATCAAAATAGGGCAATTATGAAAAAATTTCCAGTCGTATTCATGTTGATGATGTCAGTAACCTTGGGAGGTGTACCGATATTGTATGCCGAAGAAGGGTTTGCTTCGTGGTTGTTTTCTGTGGAAAGAAAAAAAGGAGTACAGCCTGTCACGGATGCAATATATAACGAGGAGTGTAGTGCCTGTCATTTCCCTTATCAACCGGGCTGGTTGCCGGAAGCTTCCTGGCAGAAACTAATCGCTGCCTCGGCATTAGAAGATCATTTTGGTGAAAATGCGGAATTAGATGAGCAGACCCAACAACATATTATTAATTTTTTAACGGCAAACTCCGCCGATAAATCGTATTATAAGCGGTCGAAGAAAATAATGGCATCGCTCAACAAGGATCAGGCTCCTATACGCATTACGAAAGTACCTTATATTATTAAGAAACACGATGAAATCCCAGAGAAACTCATCAGTAAAAATGAAAAAGTGAAATCATTAAGTTATTGTGAGAAGTGCCATAAGAAGGCGGAAAAAGGTATTTTTGATGATGACTCTGTGTTTATTCCTGGCCATGGATATTGGAGCGATTAACCCACGCCGGTAGAAAAGCGGCCTTTCTTTTGTTTTTGATAGGTATATTGACAAGAGTAGCGCCGCCAAATTCAAGACCTGAATACTAACATTTGGTATGTCGGTTTGCAATGCCGGTTTAAAAAATGGTTACGAAATAACTCTCCTTCTTGTTCTCGCCTTTGTGCATTTTTTAATTCATCATGAGCCCTTGGACTCCACATAGGGCTTTTGTGTTTTTCTTAATCAACGTCATTTAGATGATGTCTGTCGATTGGAATTCAATCTAAAATTTAACGGCTATTGGCTGTAATTTCAAACCCTTGTGAACACATTCCATACTGATTCCGGAATAGCCTCAAAAATACGGTGGCCAGGTTTGCAGTGAACTTGGGTTGCGTTTAGAATAGAGCCTTTATTTCTCCCAATTTTGGATGATATCCCTGCGTAATGGCCAGATTTCATGATGAGCTTGATCAGAAATTAACTGAATTTATTAAAACGCAACAGGTATTTTTTATTGCCTCAGCGGCACCCACTGGACGAATTAATCTATCGCCTAAGGGGATGGATACCTTCCGTTGTATAAATAACAAACAAATTATCTACTTGGATCTGACGGGTAGCGGCAATGAAACCGCCGCTCATTTGGCGCAAGACCCAAGGATGACTTTGATGTTTTGCAGTTTTGCAAAACAGCCGTTGATTTTGCGAATTTATGGCATCGCTCAAGTGATTCGTCCAAGAGAGGATATATGGCGGCAATATAGTGCATTGTTTGATCCTATTACCGGTGTTCGCCAGATGATGCTGATTGATATTTGTTCTGTGCAAACCTCTTGTGGATATGCTGTCCCCATCAGTGATGGATTAACGGAAAGGGACACCTTGAAACGTTGGGCAGAGAACAAAGGGGAGGCTGGTATTAAAGCGTATTGGCAAGAGAAGAATCAAACCAGCATTGATGGTTTTCAGACGCATCTTTTAGAGGATAAATCCTAGCAGGTTCTCTATTCTCGGATAGTCTCCTGCGTGATACTCAGCACGGGCATAAAGTGGGGTTTTCGCACCTAGATTTGGCCGATTTGATGGCGCAAAACCGCTAGGAATCGCTATGTTTTTCAGAAATAGGAATGACTCGACTAGGGATCGAAAAATTTTAGGCATGAAAACCATTTTGGATTTAGTGCGGGTTTGTTGAGATAATATGGTTAAAAAAACGAAACGAAAACGTTCACCAACCGTTACTCGTAAAACAACGAATAGAACCGTTTCGCCAGAACAAATTTTATCCTCCATTGATGTCCATATGCAAGCCGAGCATTACAAGGATGTTATCAAGCTTTATAAGGATTTATTGAAGCTTGAGCAACAGGATGAATGGCGGCAAGCGCTGTCGCAAGTCTATGTGTGGCGCGCCGATCAATTAGTCAGCAAAGGCATGTTCAAAGAAGCCTTGGTGATGTGGGATAATCGCTTGCAGCTCACGGGCTCAATGGAGCCGATAGAAGGTTATTGCCGCTGTTTAATCGGGGCTGGCCAGGTCCACCGGGCGGCGCAAATTTTTGTTGACGCGCCAGCTGATTTTCAAAATAGCCAGGCAGGCCGTCAGTTACTCAGTCAACTCGCGCTGTTTTTGCTTGACGATGATGAAAAGTTGGCGAGCCTGATCGTGGAAAAATTTCAATTAAATGATCAATTGACTGCGATACTTGCGGCGGTTGATGCCTATTGTCAAGGGCAGGATAGCGAGATGGAGTTAGGGCTCCGTCGTATTTCATTTCGATCACCATTTAAAGATTTGCGGCAAATTCTTAGGGCATTATCCATGAGCCAAGAGGCGCCGGGTAAGTCTAAAGATCTATTGATAAGAATTAAAAAAGATTCGGCCTATTACCGTTTTTCAGTCTTGCATTTATTGTTAGCCGGTGGGCAGGGTGCATTATTAAAAGAAATATCAAATAGCTTGGCTCAAGAACAAAAACTCATTTTTGAATATATGGGTGTGCCGGAGAATCAGCGATTTTTATTTGCCAGACTACAGACCATCATTGACCATGAGGTGCGCCCAAAAGAGTTGTTTCAATTTGCGCTCCAAAATATAAAATTTTTTGATGAAAACCAAGTCAAGCAATTTTGCCTGACATTATTGCCCAGCTATATGGATGGTGTGAAGCTGTTTAAAAAGCAATTTGGTGATTTGCCAGCGGCTGAGTTAAGTCGGTTCAAAGCGCTGTCTTTTGAAGAAAATAAACATTATTCGCAGGCGGTTAGTCAGTGGCAATCTTACATTAACACCCTCTTGCAAGAGAAAGTAGCTGATGCCAATTTAAAAGTGGCTTGTGTATATAATCACATGGCAACCATTGTACCGCCTGCTGAATTCCATGAAGATGACATCAGGATTCATTTTTTGTCAGAAGCGCTGAAGCATGATCCCAAAAATCGAGAAATTTATTTGCGCTTGTTTGCTATTTTGCAATCTGAGGATGATTGGGATGGGTTGCATCGCTGGGCAGAAATTGCGGCAAAACAGTTGCCCGATGATGATGATATTTTATTGCGGGTGGCGCAAACTAGCTATCGTCGTGGTGCTTTTAAAAAAGCTGCGCAATATGCCAATAAACTGATTAAGCGAGACTCCATTAATAAATCGGCTCGGCGCTTGTTATTAGACTGTCATTTGTCTCATGCGTATAAGCAAGTGAAAACAAAAAAGATCACGATTATTCAAAAAGAGTTAGATCAAGCATTTAAAATGGCTGGGGATGATAAGCAAAGAGGCTTGGTGACGCTTAATTTGGGTTTATTTCATTTTGCGATGAGCAAAGATCGGCAGCAAGCCATGGAGATACTGCTCAATGGGTTTCAACAGATGGGTGCTTCGCTAAGTGCTGAGTTACGCTTTTTAGTGGATGGCACGCGGTTTAAGTTGACGGATACGGTATTAAAAAAACACTATAAAGAACTGCAAAAGCACCGTAAAGTCATCATAGAAAAAATCGATGTGACTCGATTTATCGAGGACATTAATCGGTTCCGATTGGGAAAAAGTATTCGTCTTGATTTTGCCCTTAGCTGCATTAGTAAATCCTTGCCAGAGATTGATGGGCTCGATTTTGAAGAAAGAGAATTACAAAAAATTTGTCATACACTAGAAGATGTTGAATTTTTTCCGTTACTGGCTAAGTTTGCCGAGATGGCGATTGAAGAATATGATGACCGCCCTATTTTTATTTATTATCAAGTGTTAGCGATCCATGAGCAATACTCAAAAGTCTCTCCGATGCATTTTGATGATTTAGTAGATGCAATGCATACCGCAGAAGAGGAAAAAGATTTTAAAACCGCTTTTTTAATTGGCAATTTGTTAGATGAAATTCAACATGAAGTCAATTTGTTTGATTTTCTTAACCCGATCATCAATAGAAGGTCCCGTTCTCAAAGGAGGGTATTCTAATGGCCAATCCCTATGAACAATTGCAAGTAGATGTTTCGTCATCAGATGACGAGATCAATAAAGCTTACTTGAAAAAAGTCAGACAATTTCCTCCTGAGCGCGCACCGGATAAATTTCAAGAAATACGTGTCGCTTTTGAAAAAATTAAAACCAAAAGAGATCGCATTAAATATGACATATTTAAATGTGATCCCATGTCTATGGACCAGCTTATGACGCACCTTTTTGACAATGCCCCTCGGCGACGTCCACAAAAAAACACATGGATTCAAGCGCTGGTGAGTGGTGCGGGTAAAAGTAAAAACTCAGGTTTGAACAGTGATGGATATTGAGGCGAAAGATAAATTAATGCAGCAATTTGAGTCGTTCTTAGACGAGGATCAGGCCTCAGAAAGTACCCAGTTTGATCTGACTGAACCGGCGGATCAATTTTCCTTGTTGGCGGAACTGACGACACTGAAAGCAGAAGTAAAACAAGAGTCCCGTTATATAAAAGAAGCGCTGGATCAAATTAAAACTGCGTATCAATTATTACAAGATGAAAATGAAAGGCTAACCGAAGCCTTAGAAAAGCAACGTCTCGCGCAAGAGGATGAATGGAGGGGAAGGCTAAGGCCATTGTTAGAAGATTTGCTTGATTTGTGTGACCGTATGGAAGCGGGGGCAGCGATGAGCATGAATGGTCAGCCAATCAACATATCCTGGTTTAACCGTGCCCAGGTGAAAAATCGCCTGGAAGCGATGATTCAGGGACAGCAAATGACATTGCAAAAAATGACAGAAATGTTATCAAAACTTAAGGTGACACCGATGCAAGTGGTGGGGAGTGGACTTGACCCACATCGAATGAAAGCTGTCGATATTGAAAAAAAGTCGCAGTTAGCTGATGGCGAGGTGATTTCTGAAGTCCGCAAGGGCTATTTATGGGATAACCATTTATTAAGAACGGCGGAAGTTGTTGTCAATAAAAAATAAATGTATGATGAATAGACTATCTAAACGTTATAGATAGCAAAAATAAATCAATATATTTGAGTTAAAACGCATGAGTGAAATAATTATAGGCATTGATTTAGGCACGACTAATTCAGAAGTGGCTGTCGTGGAAAATGGACAAATAACAGTGATTGGTGATGAACACACCAAAATTGTGCCTTCTGTGGTGGGTATTGCTGAGGACGGCAGTGTATTGGTTGGGGAAGCCGCAAGAAACCAATATACATTATACCCAGAGCGTACCATCAAGTCGATTAAAAGACGCATGGGAACCGATGAACCAGTAGAGATGGCTGGAAAAAAATATCAGCCACAAGAAATTTCTGCGATTATTTTAAAACATCTCAAAACCCAGGCGGAGCAGTATCTAGGGCATGCTGTCAGCAAAGCGGTCATTACGGTGCCGGCCTATTTTAATGATGCACAAAGACAAGCCACTAAGGAAGCCGGTGTCATTGCGGGTCTTGAGGTGATGCGTATTATCAATGAACCGACTTCAGCGGCGTTATCTTATGATATTACCCATCATCAGCGACAACATGTTCTCGTCTATGATTTAGGGGGCGGCACCTTTGATGTGTCTGCTGTTAAAATGGAAGATGATATTGTTGAAGTGGTTGCCACGCATGGTAACAATCAACTGGGCGGGGATGATTTTGATCAGAAAATTATTGACCATATCGTTTATCAATTTAACACTGAAAATAGCATTGATGTCACTTGTTCACTCAAAAGCATGGCGCGTATTACTCGGGCGGCAGAACAAGCCAAGTGTCTGTTATCGAGTCAGCCTTATGTGACCATTGCGGAAGAATATTTATATGAAAAAGACGGTCAGCCGATTCATTTAAATCTTGAGTTGTCCCGATTGGATTATGAAAATTTGATTACTGAGTATGTGGAAGAGACCTTGGAATCGGTACACATTGCGCTAAAAGATGCCGGGCTGACGGTGTCCGATATCGATCAGATTTTATTAGTGGGTGGCTCGACTCGAACACCGCTGGTGCGTGAGCGCTTGGAAGAACTGTTTGATAAGCAGCCTCGGGGAGATATCAACCCTGATTTGTGTGTTGCCATGGGTGCGGCTGTGCAAGGTGCCATGATTTCTGGTCAAGATGTGTCGGCGATTTTGGTGGATGTGACGCCCTATACGTTTGGTACAAGTGCTGCAGGTATGCTCGATGGTATGCCCACGTTTGATCGATATGTGCCGATTATTCATAAAAATTCACCGATTCCATTGACTAAAAGTGAGGGGTTTAAGACCATGCATGATAGTCAGGAGTCGGTAGATGTGCGTGTTTTCCAAGGTGAAAATCCATTGGCTTCAGAGAATATAGAAATTGGCTCATTTCATGTGGAAGGATTAGGTAAGGTGCCGGCGGGCAATATCGTGATTATCCAATTTGCCTTGGATTTAAACGGCGTCTTACAGGTCACGGCCAAAGAGAAAAAGACCGGATTGGAAAAAAGTATTTCCATTGATAACGCGATTTCTCGATTTGAAGGGCAGCAGCTGGAAGAGGCGAAACAGCGTATTGGTGAGATGTTTGATGGTTTTGCGGACATCGAACAAAAAACACCGGCTTACAACAGTGAACAAAGTCAACAGCATCAGATGGTGCAAGCCAAAGCCTTGGTGGAAAAAGCGGAACGAATCATGGATGACGCCTCCCCCGAAGATAAAGAAGATATGGTGAACATGATTGAGAGTATTAACGATGCGATTGCTAGTAATAATACGGAGAGCTTAACCGCCTCCATGGATGAGCTATCGGATATTATGTATTACTTGGAGTCTTAGCGTTTGTTAATACGTTGCCCAGTTTGCCGTGCTCGCTATAAAAATGAAGACCATTGTTATCGTTGTGATACGGATTTATCTCCATTACAAGACTTGCTGATTACCGCTAAAGCCGAGCAAACGGATGGCTTAGATTGTTTGCTAAAGCAAGACTATGCTGGCGCGATTAAGCATTTTGAGAAGGCTCAATCCATTGAACACAACTCGTTTAATGCGCTGTTGGTGGCGTTTAGTCGTTATTTAAATGATAAAGCACAAGAAGACAAGGCTGTGCAAGATTTCCGTCTGATATATAAAGAATGGGTGGCGCAAAGTGCCACCCACTCGATGCGTTAAGGAATGGGCGACGCAACGCCTTAATGAATCAGACTACCCGGACCGCTACCCCAGCCTCGTTGTGGTCTATGTTGTTTTAATTGTTTTCGTTGCTGATCTGTTAAAGCACTTTCCACATGGTTGCCTGCGTTAATCGCCAATTCAATAATCTGACGCCGATAATCAAAAATGTCTCCATAGACTTTGCCGATGGCTTTTGCATCACGGGGCTTAGCCTGGTATAACTCAAATAACTGGTCAGCAGCGATTTCAATTTTGTCTTCCAGTTCCCAGTGAGCTTTCCTCAATTTTTTTTGTATGTCTCGAATGGTACTACGTTGTTCGTCAGACAGATCTACGCGCCAAACGGCACGCAGGCGGGCTGTCATATGACCTTCGCCCATGCCCATCATTGATCCCCAGCCGCTGAAGTTCGGTTTGCCCCACGGGTTAGTATTTGGCATAGTAGGCGGGGGAGGCATCATCGGGTGGCTACTTTGCTCAGGTACTGCATAACTGTTGCAAGAAATGCTATAACCTAATATTAGGATCGTTATCCATTGAACGGTTTTAAGTGGAGTTAGGTGCATCGTATTTTTCCTTGTAAGCATATAATTTGTCTCTTTGGTTGGAAATTAATCTCATTCGTGTCATGTCGGCTATAAGTATAGACCGATGGAATGAGAATGAAATAACTTAGCCATCTTGTTTATCGGTTTGTTCGCGGCTGGGTGGGTTCAACCGTGACGTCGCTTATTTATTACCCACATTGATAGGAGAGATTCTATATGCGTCATTTCGTTTTATCTTTGATCTTACTGGGCGTAGCAACAAGCAACTCAGCGGCAGAGTATTATGATATTGATGGAGCACATACCTTTCCGCATTTTGCGGTATCACATTTAGGTTTTTCCACTTTATATGGACGATTTGAGCAGACAAGAGGTAAAATACTGATCGACCGGGCGCATAATAGTGGTTTTGTGGATGTGAAAATTTCGGCGGTATCGGTATCGACCGGTCATAAAAAAAGGGATCAGCATTTGCGTTCGCCTGATTTTTTTAATGTGATGGAGTATCCAGATATTAGTTTTAAATCAACAAGCATCGATTATATTGATAAGGATAAAGCAAAAATTATTGGTGATCTCACCCTATTAGGTGTGAGTAAGTCGGTGACGCTCAGTGTGAATCGTATTATCTGTGGAAAAAACCCGGTGAATAAAAAACAAACGTGTGGCTTTGAAGCGGTCTCTGAAATCATGCGTTCGGATTTTGGTATGACCTACGGATTGCCTGGGGTGGGTGACAAAGTGAAGTTGTGGTTTCAAGTGGAAGCACAAAAAGAAGAATAAACCCTAACGTTTCAAAAAAACGTGAGGAAAAAAGCTTTAGTTGCTGCATATAAGGGCTGAGCGGAGTTTTTTCTAAGAGGATCAAAGTCACTCTTTGTGAGTTTTAGAAAAAGCGAGCATCAGGTCTTATATGCAGTAAATAAAGCAGTGAAACGGTTTTTAACCAGGTTTTTTTGAAACGTTAGGGTAAGCATTGGCTAAGGCAATAAACTGCTTGAGTGACACATTTTCTGCTCGGGCTTGTGGGTCAATGTTTAATTGTTCGATTTGTGTGGCATTTAGAAATGACTTGAGGGAATTTCTGATCGTTTTTCTGCGTTGATTAAAACATTGTGCAACGATCTTGGAAAAATCTGCATAGTGATTGACGATGAACGGTGTGTGGTGTGGTGTTAAACGCAATACGGCGGAGTCAACTTTGGGAGGAGGATTAAACGCTTCGGGGTTGACGTCAAATAATTTAGTGACATGGCAGTGGTATTGGCTCATGACAGATAACCGTCCATACCGTTTGTTATTAGGTTCAGCGGCCATGCGATCGACGACTTCTTTTTGTAACATAAAATGCATATCTTTGATAATGCCGATGTATTGGAAGAAATGAAACAACAACGGGGTCGAGATATTGTAGGGTAAATTGCCTACCACCCGCAGCGGACAATCGCTGGAGGCTAAGTGGGTCAGATCAAATTTAAGAGCATCAATATTGTGTATCTTAAGGCGATGTGGCTCGGTGATATTTTGTAGAATAGGAATTAAATCGCGATCAATTTCGATGACATGGAAGCTTGGCAAGTACTCTAATAAATGCTGTGTTAATGCACCTTTTCCCGCTCCGACCTCGACGAGGTTGTCTTCTGGTTTGAGTCGAAGCGCATTGATTAATTGGTTTAAGATTTGTTGATCGTGTAAAAAATGTTGGCCAAATCGTTTGCGTGGTTGATGTTTCATGTCGTGACCTGGTTGACCATATCAATGGCGGTTGTGACGGCGAGTTGCAAGCTGGCGGGACTGGCTTGTCCCGTTCCGGCAAGTTCTAAGGCGGTACCGTGGTCAACCGAGGTGCGGATAATCGGTAGACCGAGGGTAACGTTGATGGCTTGGCCAAATCCTTTATATTTTAATACCGGTAATCCCTGGTCGTGATACATGGCAAGAATAACATCCGCTTGATCCATGTATTTAGCGGTAAAAATCGTGTCTGCGGCGAAGGGGCCATATAGCTTCATGCCTTGCTGGCGCAATTGATGTAATACGGGCTCGATGATTTCTGTTTCTTCCGAGCCCAAATGACCTTGTTCGCCGGCGTGAGGGTTTAGGCCGCACACGTAAATATTGGGCTGTTGGATACCAAAATAGTGAATCAACCCTTGTTGCAATTGCCGCAATGTGTGGCTCACATTGTCATGAGTGATATGTTGGCTAATTTGTGAAACGGGGACATGGGTGGTGACCAGGGCAACGCGTAACCCTTGGGTGGCGAGCATCATGACTGGGCGGCCAGCTTGGGTCAGTTCTGCAATAAATTCAGTATGACCACTAAAATGAATGCCCGCCTCATTGATAATACTTTTCTGGATCGGGCCAGTCACCATGGCATCATATTTTTCGGTAAGGCAGCCCAACGCTGCTTCTCTGATGGTGGCTAAGACATAGTTGGCATTTTCAGTCGTTAATTCGCCGCCATGGTTTGCATAGGCGCGAGGGACCGACTTGACAAACAGTTTGCCCGGTGGTTGGGTTTGCCCGGTGGGTTGTTGCCAATCTTCAATGTGACAAGTTAATTTCAACTGGTGCGCTCGTTGGCGCAATAACACGGGATCGGCAATAAAAACCAATTCCGCCGCCAGCGATTGCTGGGCGAGTTGTAAGCAAATATCCGGGCCAATGCCCGCCGGTTCGCCAGGGGTAATGGCTATGCACGGGTAGTTACCGTTTTTTTTATAGGTCAATTTTGTATTCCACATAGGCTTCGTCGCGTAATTGGCGCAGCCAGGTTTCTTCCATTTCGTTGATTTTTCGTTGGCGTAAGGTTTCCCGGCTTTTGGCTTGCGTGTAAGCTTCACTATTATCTTGTTCGCGTCGGTCAAGTACTTGGACAATATGCCAGCCAAATTGTGTTTGGAAAGGTTCGCTGATTTGGTTATTTGAGAGTTTACTCATTTCTACCTCAAATTGAGGCACCATATCGCCGGGATTGGTCCAGTCTAAATCGCCGCCATTGCCGGCCGAGCCTCGGTCTTCGCTGTGAGTTTTGGCGAGCTCGCCAAAATCATCGCCGCTTTCAATGCGGTCTTTTAGCTGTTGAAGCCGTTTAATGACTTCTTTTTTGGTGGCGAGATCGCTGGTTTTGATGAGAATATGGCGGGCTTTTGTCTGTGTTATCAGGTGTATTTCACCGGCTCTTTTTTCGGCGAGCTGAATGATGTGGAAGCCACTTGCGCTACGAATAATATCGCTGAGTTCGCCCACCGACATGGAGGTCACTTGTTGAGCAAACAGGGTGGGTAACTGGCCGGCTTTGCGCCATCCTAAATCGCCCCCTTCGAAGGCTTGTTGACCATCGGAAAGACTGATGGCTGCTTGTTTAAAGTCGGCGCCTTCTTGTAGCTGTTGTAACACGGCTTGTGCTTTGTTTTTTGCTTCAGCGATTTGTTTGGTTGAGGCGGCTTCCGGTAGAGAAATTAAAATGTGGGCGATACGAAACTCGTCATCGACGCGGCCTTGGGCGGTTTGGGTGGCAAGAAAACTATTGATTTCTTGTTCGGATACGGTGATGCGGTTATGGATTTCCCGTTGCCTCAGTCGGGCAATGATCATTTCGTTGCGTATATCTTCCCGAAATCGTGCGAAGGGATAGCCGTCTTGTTCTAGGACATCGCGAAATTCTCGCACGGTCAGGTTGTTTTGCGAAGCGATTTTATCGATGGTGTTATTGAGTGCATTATCGTCGACGATAATGCCGGTGCTATTGGCGAGTTGTAATTGGATTTGTTTAATGATTTCCCGTTCTAACACTTGTTTGCGCAATACGCTTACCGGTGGTAACTGGGTATTTTTTTCCCGTATCTGCTTGATGATTAATCCAAGTTGGACATCGAGTTCTTGTTTGGTGATGATATCATCGTTAACGATGACGATGATACGGTCGAGTTCTTTGCTGACGAGCGGTGATAGCGCATTAAATACTAGGAGGCATAATACAAGGGAGATTAATCGTAAAATTTTCAGACGGCATGTATTCATTTAAGGACCTTCATTACTAATAGTATAACCGAGTATGTCTCGTTCAAATCGATTGCTTAGGTTGCTGCCAATGCTGGTCAGGCCTTTTAGCTCAAATTGAATGCCGTAAAAATGGTTGATTGCCCCATCGTCTTGTAGATAACGGCGATACATCAATTTTAACCCCCAGCAGCATTCATCATATTCTAAACCGAAGACGGCTTCCGGGACTTGTTTTTCCTTTAATGAATAGTCAATTCGGCCGGCCAGTCGCCATTGGGATGAGACGTTCCAAATACCGGCCGCCGACACTTGTTCGAGCTGATTGAGTTTATGGCGATAACTTCCCGTCAAGCGATAGCCTTGGTGATGGTATGATAATTTTAGATTCAAGGTGCTGTCTTGTCTTTGTTTTGGGTTGCCGAAAATTTTTGCGGTACCTGTCAGCTTGGGGCTGAGGGTGGTAGCGATTTCGCCGGCGGCAAAAATTTGTCCTTGATCAATGGCCTGTTCTTTAGCTAAGGTCGTTATTTGATCTTCCAGGTAATAGCTTGCCGCTAGTTTGGCTTTGAAAATTTCCACTCCGGATGGCAATGCCAGCGTGCGGTGGGTGGCTCCGAAAGTCAATCGATGCATATTTCCCACCCGGTCATTACCACTG
Organism: uncultured Chromatiales bacterium; assembly: GCA_964442745.1. Classification (GTDB taxonomy): domain Bacteria; phylum Pseudomonadota; class Gammaproteobacteria; order S012-40; family S012-40; genus CAYUAI01. The sequence continues at coordinate 69,160 of CAYUAI010000006.1, read as the reverse complement.
TAGCGCTTGGTTTTGAACAAATAATTGTAATCCAGTTCAATGGGGGCCGTATCATAAACGGGAAGTTCCGCTTGGGATTTTTTGGGCACATAAGCATAAAAAAAACGAGGTTCCAGGGTGGAGCTGTAGTGCTTGTTCAATTTATCAAAATATAGTCCAGCATCTAGGGAAAATGACGGTATGATGGTGTATGGTGCTTTTCTGCCATGGCTTATCCGGGCTGTTTTAAGCCGGTATTGAGTATGCTTAACTGAGATCGCTGGTCGTATAAAGCCGGCAGGTTTTTCGTAGGCCCATCGTAATTGAGGTTCCATGTAAAATCGATGATCCGTATCGCGGATTTTATGATCAAATCGAGTATATTCGATATCAAGGTCATAGCGAAAATGGCGGATGAAGTTACCGATATTTAAATGGATTTGTGGCATTCGGCGGTAGGGTTCAGCTATGCTCGTGTCTAATACCTGAAAACTCTGAGCGATCGTGCGCAATGTCATATTGGATGAAGACCAATCAAATGCAATATGTCTGTCCAATTGTGTTTGGTTAGTGGTGTTGAGGCTAGTGCCCAGGCTTTTGAAATAGTCTTTTTGGGAGACGTGGCTCAACTCAATATTTATTTGACTTTTGGGCGATATTTTAGCCCAATGTTGCACTTTATACAAAGTATATTGGCCTTGCTCCAATTGATCGTTGGGGAGATGCTCTAGTTGCATCCTGCCTTGATTGGTCGGATTTAGATAACGATATTCAGCGCCGAGTTGTAAGCCGCGTTTGGCGAGCCAGCGGGGTAGCAAGGTGGCATCCCGATGAGGTGCAATATTAAAGTAATAAGGTAGGCTTATTTCAAAACCCGATTGACTGGAGTTACCGAAGCTGGGGGCTAATAAGCCAGATTTTCGACCTTGCAGTGGAAAGCTGATGTAGGGCAAATATAAGACGGGGATATCGTTGACTTCGATGCTGATATTATGGGCACTGCCTGAATTATTGCGTTTATCCAGGGTAATCGCGTCGGCTTTCAACAGCCAGGTGGTGTGTTGAGGTGGGCAAGTGGTATAGGTGGCGCCATCGAGTTGGGCAAAATCACGCTCAAAGGAAAAATGCTTGGCATGGCCGCGGGCGTTGAGTCCCGGCAGCAAATATTCCGCTTGATCAATGATGCCGCTTTCTCGTTCCAGACTGATTTGCGCCGATTGACCCTCGGCGATTAGGCCTTGCTGGGTGAATGTTAGGTTATCTTTCGCTTTTAATTGTTTAAGGACTTTATTATATTCGACAAAGTCGGCGGTCAATAATTGATTGTTGTGTTTAACTGAGACATTGCCAGTGAACTCAAACAAGGTATTGTGTTTTGCGAGGCCTTTTTCGGCTTCCATAATAATAAAGTTATCGATGGGCAAGGGTTGAGCTGGGGACGGGGCGGCGTTGGTGGGACAGTGATCAATCGGTGTTTGTGGCATGGCAATACCAGACCCCAATAGACAGCACAGAAGTAAAATAAGTTGAACCTTGACAGTATGTAATAAAGCCAAATGTTAAATTCTTTTCAGATAACAGTGAATTGTCATTAGTCTTCTGATAGTTAGCGGGCCGTTAACTCATGAAGTGCCCCGCAAGTTAATGGGCCGGACATTGTATACTAGACCGGATGGGATTGTCATTGTGGTTACATATAGTTTACGGGACTTGATTATTCCTCGAGTATGGTGGGGACACGCTGATAACGCGTGATCGTTTTAGTGGTTACTTTCGCTTTATAAGCCAGCGCTTCGACGCCTATTTCACAGGCCGCATGCAATGTATTTGCATAAGCTTAGGTCAGTGCCTGCCAAAGGCATCCATTGCTTGATATCGAGTGGAGAATAAAAAAACATTGGCAAGGACGATTAATTTGTCGCCGAAGTTTACTTCAGCGGGCTCAGTAAATTTTAAATGCACTTAATCTTGAGGAGGCAGAAGGAGCGCCGAGGCTCTTGCTCGGTGCCGATCAATTTCATTGTTTTTAGCATTCAGTATTCTGTGTGACTTAAGACGGAGGATTATTGATCAAAAAGGCCATTGTATTGCTATTCTAGTTTATTTCACCTATCCTCCTGGGTATCTTTATAATGAAGCCAGTTTGAGTCGCGGTTTGTTACATTAAATTTACAATTTTAAAGAGTCATTCGTTATCGTCATTGACTAATTTTGGAGCATGTTGATCATTCCATCTGAAGGAGAATTGTATGAGAAAAATAGTGTTTGGGTTAGCATTAATGTCAGCACCGATGTTGGCAGTTGCTGACAGTGGACCGGGCTGCGGGTTAGGAGCCGAAATGTGGAAAGGTCAATCTGGCTTGGTCGCACACACGAGCGCTGGAACGACTAATGGTACATTTTCTTCACCCCTCTCAGGGATTCTATCGGGTACCTCGGGCTGTGAAAATCCTGATATGGTGAGTAATGAATATCAGAAGAAAATTTTTGTGGCACTGAATTTAGATGATTTGGCACAGGACATTGCTCAAGGTCGTGGTGATCATTTAACGTCAATGGCCTCATTAATGGGGATCGAGCCATCGGATCACGCGACTTTTTTTCAATTAACTCAAGCGAATTACGATAGTATTTTCAAATCTTCCAGCAGCAATTATGAAGATGTTTTGGTTGCAGTCAATGATGTCATGTTAACCAATAACCGCTTATCACATTACGTCCAATAAATTAAAAAATATTTTTAGACCAAACACGACAGGAGTTTAAACAATGCGGAAATCACTTATCGGTGTTACTTGTTTATTTATATTGATAGCTCCGCTTTCTATGCTTCATGCAGAAGAAACAGGGGCGGGTTGCGGTGTGGGTAAAGTGGTTATGGAAGGCAAGTCCGGTAAAGATGCCGTGACCTCAGCGGCGGCTATTAATTGGATTATTAACATGGTTTTCCCTCATCAATTGTTTGGTATGACAACGGGTACTTTAGGTTGTGATACGACGGAAACCGTCAACAACGAATACGAGAAAGAAACTTTCTTAGCTGAAAATGCGGATGATCTATCGATTGATATCGCACAAGGTGGCGGTGCCCATTTGCAATCATTTGCCTCTGTGATCGGTATTCCAAACGAACAACACTCGGCCTTCTTCAATCTGTTACAACAGAATTACGATAGCATTACGGCTGAAGCCGATATGTTAGCTGGGATTGATGCAACATTGCTTGCTGATCCAAGATTTGTCACCTACGTACAATAAAATAAATGAAGGGATGAGGTATGTGATAACTTCCTTGTTTGGCAGCCAGGTTTGGTTTGGTTCGTATTGATAGAATAAAAACGCAGGCATCGTTGTTTCTATTTTGAGTTTTTATGATTGAAGAACGGGCTACCCAACGTAGGGACTTCAAGCGAAGATAAGATGTCAACCAGGAAAGTTATCGTGTGCTCCATTCCTTAAAGAGTATTCATCCTTGATTATCAGCTTCCAAATCAGTTAAAGTGGACAGATAATATTGTGGTTCTATTTAATAATAATACCCTAATATTTTACTAAGCTATTGCCAAATCCATTTTCCACTATCCAAGTGTTAAAGCGCTTCAGATTACGCTTATACCGATACCGTCACATCAGCCATGTGGTTAGTTTGCTTATTTTTTTTTCACCGTCAAGTTGGGCAATGCCACCAACAGATACCCTTGAGTCATATTTGGCCGCTGGTGACTACGATCAAGCTGCGGTGGCGAGCATGGGAACGACGCATTATCTATCTCAATTAATCACCCAAGCTAATGCCAAGCAATTAGCGCAATCGCCAGTATGGCATGCATTGTTGCACTATAAAAAAAATTTCATAGGCCGTTTGCGCAGTGAAGTGGATAGCGCTGAGTTTTTTTTATCCGCACAGGGAAGTACGGTTTCTCAATTAGAGCTCGTCGCCACATTAGCCGCTTTTTTTTCTGACAAAGCCATTGCGCCCACAAAGTATTCTGCGCAATGTCGATTTCCTGCACGATTTTATTGGTTAAACCAGCAACTAAAATTTGATGCTAATCGCCTGTCGACTGAAGTTTGTGATGACTTACAAATATATTATCAGGCCATGGCGCCTGAGTCATTGAGTGTGATATTTCCTTCAGCCCACCCGAATAGTCCGTCTTCAATGTTTGGTCATACCTTGTTACGTATCAATAAAAAAGATCAAACTGAAAACACCCGCATGTTAGCGTTTAGTGTGAATTATGCGGCTCAGATCGATCCTGAACAAGATATGCTCTCTTATACTGTGTTAGGTTTAACGGGTGGGTTTATGGGTAAGTTTATGGTACTACCCTACTATTTAAAACTTAGAGAATATGGTCAAATCGAAAACCGAGATTTATGGGAATATGATTTAAATATCTCAAAACAACAACTTGATTTTATATTACGCCATACGTTCGAATTGACGCCTAGTTATTTTGATTATTACTTTTTCACTGAAAATTGTTCCTATCATTTATTATCACTATTAGACATTACCCATGCTGACCAACCGATGACAGATCAATTTCCAGGTTGGACAATACCGGTTGATACCCTCAAACTGATGCGGCAACGCAACTTGATCAGTGGTTATCGGTTTTTCCCTTCTTTGGCGCGAAAAATCAACCACCGTCAGCAGCAATTGACTGGCGATGAAATAGCGTTGGTATTGTTGGCGTATGAGAATGGATTTGAATCGGTTGTCGAAGAAATGGAACAACTTGAGTCAGTACAACAAGTTAAAATATTGGATTTATTAACTGACTATTTACGGTTCCGGAAAATCAAAGACAGTGAAAAAAAAGTCTCATCGAAATTGAATCAAGCAGAACGGCAAGTTCTCTCGTATCGCAGTAAACTACGTATCCCTAGCCAAACCCTTAACATTGATCCTCCCGGTGTCAGCCCAGATCGAGGTCATGAGACAGCGAGGACGGGTCTCACTTTTGGCGCAGCAAATAGAATAAATTACATCGATCTTGAGTGGCGGCCAGCTTATCATGATGCTTTAGATAGCAGCCAAGGATTTTTATCAAACTCAGCTCTTGAGTTTATGAAGCTTAAACTGCGATATTTTCCAGAAGATAATACCGCTCAACTGCAACAAATTAATATTCTGAACATCCAATCGATAGAGCCGCGTAACCAATTTTTTTCAAGCTATTCTTGGCATGCTAACGTTGATTGGAATAAAACCTTAATTGATAATCAGGGGGCATGGCGTAGTATCGCTAAATTCAATGGTGGCCAAGGACTTTCCTATCGCTTGTCACAAAAAATCGATTCCGTTTTATATGGATTTATTGATGGTACATTATTGCTTGGTGATGGTTTAGTGGATAATTACAGTGTGCTGCCTGGATTGTTTGTGGGATACACGGTTGAGCCCATACAGGGCTGGCGAATACAGTTGCTTGCCAATTATGATAAAGGGATAATCGGTGATAAATTAACACAAACTCGCGTATCACTTCAACAAAGCTTTTCGATCAACCGTAGCATTAATATTCGGCTACAGGCCGATCGGCAAAAATTCGCTGGATTAACCTATAATAACTTCAGTATTCAAGCGTATGTTTATTTTTAGTGGTTTAATTATACTCTGATGTATAAAGTCAATAAAGTGATCATTCGATGCCGCCATATTGCGCTTAGCCTATCCGTTGTTATCTTGCTAAACGCTTGTACCAGTTTATTTTTTTTCCCCATGAAAAAGTTGGTTCGAACCCCGACAGATCTTGGTTTAGATTATCAAGATGTGTTGATTGCTACCGATGATGGTAATACGTTACATGGTTGGTTTTTACCGGCGGTAGGGGTGGCTAAAGCGACGGTTTTATTTCTGCATGGCAATGCGGAAAATATTAGCACCCATATCGGCGCGGTATACTGGTTACCTGAACAAAGCTATAACGTGCTATTGTATGATTATCGAGGGTATGGTAAATCAACAGGCATACCCAGCCTGCCAGAGACGGTTGATGATGTGAAAGCTGTCTATGATATTATCCCAACACTCACTCAGCAATCCAATCGCCCTGTCATTGTATTTGGGCAAAGCTTAGGTGGTGCGATTGCTGTTAATGCTGTTGTTGCATTTTCAGCAACGCGTCACATTGATGCGCTGGTTATTGAAAGTAGTTTTGCGAATTTTAGGCAGATAGCGCGTGAGAAGCTGGCTGAAAATTGGCTTACTTGGGCATTGCAATGGCCACTCTCATTAACCATCACCGGTAACTATAGTCCGGCTGAGGCACTGGCATCACTTCAAAAATTACCGATACTCATCATCCATGGTACGGATGATGATGTCGTCGGATATCATCATGCTCAAACACTTATCAATGCGGCCTCTCCGCCGAAACAATTGTGGAAAATTCCTCATGGTCAACATATCCAAGCCATGACAATTCCGCAATACCGAGTGCGATTTCTCAAATATCTTGATGAGCTGGTTCAGCCTAAAGTACATGAAGGCTGAATCGCGGCGAAAGTGTCCGGGTAATATTATCGTTTAGATTTGAGCGTGGTGATGGTGTCTGGTCAGAGCCAGCGCCTGTTGTCACAGAGATGATAGGCTGCTCGAATATGAGCCAAGTTTGCCTCTTGTCAGTCACCCATTGCCGCTCGTCAGGCAACATTGTCTATCGAGACCTTAACTGTCTTCACGTATCGAGTTATTTAGCGAAACGCTCTCAATTGGTCAATGTTTACGAGCTCATCGAGTTGGGATGACATTTGGGCCAATTGACGGCTGGTGACTGAGGAAGCTTGTGCTTGTTGTGCGGAGTTTGCGGATATTTCGCTAATATGTATTGCATTCTGATTGATATTATTGCTGACTGCACTCTGTTGCTCGGTGGCGGTTGCGATTTGGGTATTCATTTCGACAATGTTTTGTATGGCCTCTAGGATGCTTTTCAACGCGTTGTTTGCCCGTTGAGCTTGTGAAACGCCTTCGTTGGCTTGTCCTGATCCATTGTCCATGGCATGAACGGCTTCTTTGGCACAGCTTTGTAAGCGCTCTATCATTTGTTGAATTTCATGGGTGGATTGTTGGGTACGGCTGGCTAAGGTTCTGACTTCATCTGCCACGACGGCAAATCCACGCCCTTGTTCTCCCGCTCTGGCCGCTTCGATGGCGGCGTTGAGTGCCAGCAAGTTGGTTTGTTCTGCAATGCCACGAATGACATCAAGTACCGCCCCAATATCCTCGCTGGCTGTTTCTAATTGGCGAATAATCTGCATGGCATTGGATACCGTGTTTGACAGATTGTTGATGGTTGATGTGGTTTGCTCAACTTCGGTTTGACTGATACCGGCTTCCTGTTCGGCATGGTGGGCGGCACTGGCTGCATTCGCGGCATTCTGAGCGATGTTCTCTACCGAGCTTAACATCTCCTCCATGGCGGACCTGATTTTAGTGACATCGAGATGCTGCTCATCAATACTTGATGACGCTTCGCTGGCACTTCGTTCACCTTGGTGGGCGGTGTCAGTGAGTGCTTTCGAATATTGTTTAACTCGAGCGGTTACGGTGGTTAGGGTGCCTTCAAGCATAATGATGGCGGTACCAAGTGTGCCAATTTCATCGGTGCGTCCCATATAAATAAGCTTCATTATGTCATTATCGGTGATGTCTTGTGCTTGCTTTGCTAATTGCGTTAATGGGTGGCAAATCATGGCGATCAAGCTACCGCTGATGGCGGAACCGATGAATAGGCTCGCAGCGGCTAGTGGTAGGCTGAGTCCGCCGATTCCAACAGCAAATATCAGCGGCAGTAATAGTGAGAGGCTGGAAGCAAGCCATAGTTTACTTCGAAATCCAAGTCGAAATGTCAGATCGATGGGTATTTTTTTTGATTTTTTTAAAGCGTGGTAAATAGATTTAGCTCGATCGATACAAACTTTTCTTGGTTTGACTCGCACGGATTGGTAGGCGATGATTTTGCCGTTACTTTGAATTGGTGCAACATAAGCGTCTACCCAATAATAATTGCCATTTTTACATCGATTTTTTACGATGCCCATCCAGGGTTTGCCTGCTTTGAGTGTGTTCCATAAATCAGTAAAGGCTTCCACTGGCATATCTGGGTGTCTGACAAGATTATGATTTTTTCCAAGCAATTCTTCTTTCGAATAGCCGCTGATAGCGATGAACTGTTCATTCGCTGACGTTGTTATTCCTTTCGGGTCTGTTTCAGAAATAAGGATAGTATTATCGCTAACCGCTTGTTCGACGTTATTAACTGGAAGATTTATTTTCATGATTATGTCCTAATCTTCTTGGCCATGGAGATGACAAGTCTGACGTAAAATTGACGCATTATATGCATTAATGTGTGACTGAATATGAGCGATTCATAGTCGCTGTATTGTCTATAGGTTAGGGATAAGTTCACCCGATAGTTTAATGTCGAGCAATGACCAAAAGTTCTTTAATGGGGGGGGGTGCTCTTAATTGATTAAGTTTTCACCACTCTGGGGGAGCGCATGTAAAATTAAATTACTCGGCTCGCTGATAATCATTTGAGATTCTTTGCTTGAGCCGTAAATCAAAGCGCTTTATGATGTGGCTGTGGCGAAAATAAATCACTAATTTTGAAGGAAGGTATTTTGCTTGATCTGCGCTTTGAGCAATTAACGGTTTGGCTAAAAAATCGAATTCCCAGTGGTCATTATGAGATAGCTCCAGCGTCGAGTGACGCCAGTTTTAGACGTTATTTTAGAGTTTCCTTTCATGATGAAACCCTTATTGTGATGGATGTGCCTCCCGCACAGGAAAGTTGTCATCAATTTGTGAAGATGGCTGAGCAATTGCACGGGCTTGGTTTAAATGTGCCTCGTATTTATGATCAGGATTTGGTCAATGGGTTTTTATTAGTTTCAGATTTAGGGAGCGTTTCTTATCTAGCGGCTTTGTCTTGTGAAACGGCCAAGTCAATGTATACCGATGCGATGCGAAGTTTGTTGAGTCTGCAAGCAGGTAAAGCTCAGCTTGAGGGGCAATTGCCAGTTTATGATCGTGCTCTATTGCTCAGAGAAATGGCAATTTTTGATGAGTGGTTTGTACAGCACCATCTTGGCTTGTGTTTGTCAGATAGTCAGCAGCAGATATTTTATGAGGCTTGCGATCAATTAGCCGATGTGGCGTTGCAACAACCTCAAGTGCCGGTTCATCGGGATTATCATTCACGTAATTTAATGATTGGTTCGATGGACAATCCGGGCATATTGGATTTCCAAGATGCGGTGATTGGCCCGGTAACCTATGATTTGGTTTCGCTATTGAAAGATTGCTATATTAGCTGGCCGGCATCTGACATTGATCGTTGGGTAAATCAATTTCGAAACGATTTAGTATCAAACGGCATGGATGTACCATACGATCGACAAACCTTTCATCGGTGGTTTGATTGGATGGGAGCACAACGCCATTTGAAGGCCATTGGAATTTTTGCTCGCTTATTTCATCGTGATGATAAAGCGGGTTATCTAAAAGACATTCCTCGTACCTTAACTTATCTGGAGGATGTCGCGAATACCTATGAAGAATTGTCCGCTTTATCCAATGTATTGCGTAAGACGATTTTACCTCGCTATTATGAGCGATGTATTTCCTAAAACTGGCTTAAGCAGCGTGTGATGAAAGCCATGATATTAGCTGCTGGCAGAGGCGAGAGAATGCGCCCGTTGACGGATGCTGTGCCAAAACCGTTATTAAAGGTCGGAGGCAAGCCACTTATCTTATATCATATCGAAGCGCTACGCCGTGCGGGCATTATTGATCTGGTAATTAATCATGCCTATCTGGGGGAGGCCATTGTTAACTTTTTAGGGGATGGTGGTGACTTCGGGGTCAATATTGTCTATTCAGCAGAAGCCTCGGCCTTAGAGACCGGTGGAGGTATTTTTAAAGCGTTGCGCTATTTAGATGGCTCGCCATTTATTATTGTTAATGGGGATATTTGGACTGATTATGATTTTTCTCAACTTAAAGAGTCTCCGGTAAAAAAAGCCCACTTGATCATGGTGAAAAATCCGGAGCATCATCCTGGTGGCGATTTTGTATTGCAGTCTGATACTCGCTTGTTACATTGTGCAGAATCTCAAGACCGATTAACCTACAGTGGTATTGCATTAATCGATCCTGGGCTATTTGACAGTTGCCAGATAGAGAGATTCCCATTAGGGCCATTGTTGAAAAGTGCGATGGCTCAGCAGTGGGTGACAGGCGAGCAATACAATGGTGTCTGGATAGATATTGGGACGCCACAGCGCTTAGTTGAGCTGGGTCGGAGGTTAGATATGGGTGCGTAATAACTTCTCTATCTGGCGCTCAGATTGATTTAGGGGTAGATGTCCCATAAAATCAAAACGCCTGGGACAGTTAACCACAACAGACCTTTTACCGTGAAAAAAATAAATCCAAGCCAGCCCATTTTTTTTAGCCAAGCAAACCGAAGTGTGGCAGCAGGTGACTTTTGCGTAGTATTGTTGAAGTTTATTGCTTCATGTTTATTAATGTTCATATGAGTAAATATATACGAAAATGGTGCCAGATTTTATTTCCGACAAGTAAATGATTCCTTGCTCTAAAATGCGCTTATTATCTGATAAGCTATCGTCTGTTTGATGGATTTCTTCAAGTGAAATATCAGGTATTTGTGGTCATTAGTCCATTAGTGTATTCTATGGGCAGCGTCGCTATTCGATGGTTTTGGTGAGCTTGATTAGTGGGATGAGTCTTGGGAAATCTCGGGCGCCATGGTTGTTTTATGGTCGGGATGATTTTTGATCGGCAGCCCCCTGGATGAGCGATATACAATATGAAGTCTATCGTTTTCATGCGGCAAGATTTTTAGTCCAAATGTTGATGTACCGATGAGGATAGCAGTAAGCGCTGACTGGTATTGGGTGACGTTTGAACTGTATCAATTAAAAATAAAAATAGAAGCTTACCATTGAATGATCTTAGTTGTTGCAATAGTAAAAATTGATTAGGAATGGGTTGCGTTGATAAGTTTCCCGTTTAGTGCCCAGCGTTAAATCTGTATTCGCCTAAAGTACTTGTTTTTGGTGTTTGTGTTTGATTGTCGGCAAAGTTAGGTAACATGCCAACAGTCAGCGCTAGCGATGTAGGAACAGTTGTCAAGGGCGACTCAGGAGATAAAGCTGAGAGACAAAATCGGGAAGTTGTTGCGTAGTTCATTCCTTAATAACTATTTACCCTTAAGGTTCATAACGACTCGCTCAGAGCAGTTGGCATCTTGAGTTGGTAGTAATTTTTTTCAGTCAGTTAAGAATGGGAGAGTGATTGAATAGTCTCTCCCTTGGCTGCCGAAAAAATTAAATACTGTTGTTGATCATAAAGATGCATAACTACTGTGCACGAAATTTTGTAACCTTAGAGGTGATTAAGGACAGAGAACGTAACATGGTAGAACTGAAATTAGACAATGAAACACCTTTTAATTGTGGGTTAGTTGTACAGACTGATGAAGGAGGTAAAGAAATATTGGTGGTTGTTTTAAAAGGCACGTACCAAATTAAGACCGATGGCACATTGGTTTGTGCTGATGAGCAAGTACCGATTATTTCGGAACCCATTTATTTTGGGGATACTGCTCAGTCAAGTTTGAAATATGTGCCAGATATAAACTTTACTAAAGTGGCCACCGATGTTGCGTTGATTGGACATGCGATTGCGCCTGCTGAAGGTGAGCCTATCACCGAGTTAACGGTAACTTTTCAAGTGGGGGAGGTATCAAAAACAGTATGCGTGTTTGGTGATCGTTCATGGACACGCTCACGTGGTTTGTTTGGGAAGCGATGGTTTAAATCTAAGCCCAAAGCATTTAAGAAAACGCCATTAACGTATGAATATGCATTTGGTGGTAAAGATGATTCTCCGGGTACTGAAGAGCAAAATGTTTATGAGTTGCGTAATCCGATTGGTACCGGGGTGATTGCTAAAGCGTCGAAAAAAGATCAAGTGCATCTTCCTAACGTGGAAAATCCTGAAGATTTAATTAAATCACCGGGTGACAAGCCATTGCCTGCTGGATTTGGCTTTGTTGCACCTGATTGGCAATTGCGGCAGCGATACGCGGGTACCTATGATGAGCAATGGCAGAAAAACAGAATGCCATTATTGCCCAAAAATTTTGATCGAAAATTTTTCAATGCCGCTCATCCGGATTTGATTGCCGATGGGTTTTTAAAAGGAGATGAAAGGGTTCATGTGACGAATACCGTACCGGAGGGTGAATTGTCGTTTAATTTACCAGGCAAACAGGTTGGCATTCAGTTGTATTGGAAAGATGGTCGCACTGAAAATTTGCAGGTGAATGTGGACAGTATTGTCGTGGATACCGATGAAATGAGCCTACAATTACTTTGGCGTGCGAGCATCGCGATAGATAACAAGGCGAAAGATATTGAGATCGTCAAAGTGAATAGCCTTGATGTCGTTCGTCAAGAAGTGTCTGTATAAAATGACGAGTTTAGTTGACAATAAAAATAAAATAATCGTCGCCGGCGCAAATGATAAACTGAATATTTTTTGGGTGCGAGGGTAAGCTAGGTTTTAATGCTTGGTTTTTCGCGCGGGGATTGAATAGCATAGGCGTGGTCTATACGACGTGGGCCACGATGGCGGATGATACAGGAAAAGCCTCAAAAATGCTTGATTTTTATAAAACATGCTGAGTCTGTGTGACGATGCTCAGCATGTTTATCAACGCATTCGTCAAGGTTAATAAATGGGCGAAGTCATCACTCCTTTTTTCGAAAAACCTACCCTAAATTGATCTTGGCTAAAAGTGAAGACAAACCCCGTTTTGGTTGAGTGTTTTTATCGGCGTGTTGACACATTGACGGATGAAATTTTTCCGATGCGTATTGGTGCGCGCTAAATACCGCCAATTGATCTGGTGAGGCAAGCCTGCTAATTGATAGAGGCTGGGTGGAGGATAATAAAATGCATCAATAAATTGGGTGAAAATGCGCTTAGCGAATAATTGTAGACATTTTCTTTGCCAAGTTGAAGAAATGGCTATTTTATTCGCGAACATAGATTGAGCGTGAGCAATATGACGGGCTTCATCCAGTACATGATGCGTGGTGATTTGTCGAATGACGGGGCAAATTTGAGCATCACTTCGCCGAATTAAACGATTCATTTCATCGGGCACTTGTTCGCCAATGAGCACGGCCAGCCAATATAAGCTGGATTTAAATGGCGCATAGAGTGCCACAAAATTAGCTACGTTCCAGCGATATAGTGCTAAAGTGGGGATTTTTAATTCGCTTCGTTTGATTAGCTCCAGAAACATCAAGCTGTGACCGGTTTCTTCTCTTAGCTCGTGCAAGTGATATATCTGGGTAGCAAGATCGTGCCGCGAATTTTTTAAGCTGCGCGCAATACGCTCAATAAAAAGGCTTTCTAACCATAACGCACCGTGTATAAAATGCAGAAACTCATAATGAGAAAGATGCTTTTGCTGCGTGAGCGATAAATTCTGGTATTCAGGCAAACCATAAAGCGTTAGTGCTTTTTCCGGAAGCCAAAATTTATCATGATCAATATTTTGCCAGTCGATTTCAGCCAGTGGGTCTTGGTAAGGGAGGCTATTACGGATTAATTGATCACTTAACAGCGTTGTGTTTGGTTGGGGCAAGGGCGTTTGTCGGTTAAGCATGGATGTTATGTGAAATATTTTAATAAATTTAAGGGATTTTTTTGCTGTCGGTTCACGATAATGGTGTATAAATGATGCACCGACTGTTTTTCATTTAATCAAATCGTATATTTGTTATCTAGCCTTTGGATAGGCGTTCTGTTCATTTTAGAATAAACGAATATAAACTGTATACTTATTGTTGCGCTAGTTAGCAAACTAGTTTACCCTTGGCGACCTTTCAAGCCTATAAGTATTTACGGAGAGGTGGTCGAGTGGTCGAAGGCGCACGCCTGGAAAGTGTGTATACGTTAATCGCGTATCGAGGGTTCGAATCCCTCCCTCTCCGCCAACAATGCAGTATCCCCTGTCAAGTTAAACCCCGTCAAGATGGTTAAATGCTAACGAGTGAAACCTCTGTTTTCATTTCTAAAAGTATTATCTCCTCACCTGTTAAATTCTCGGACAGGCTCCTAGCCAAGCAAAGTGCTTGCGATATGCTGTGATTTATTCAAGAATAGTATGGCGCCAACTAATCATATAAGTAATCTGCAAAGGAAATCAGTACGGCTTGTCTTGTTCTGGCTCGTCAATTGTCGGCGGTGAGGTGTTGCTAACATTTTAATCGCCGCTTGACTGAATAATGTACCACATGAGAAATGAGCAAAAAATGACAAAAGAAAACGAGCGACTCCAACAAGCCAAGCATGGGGTTCCCTGGAAAAAATGGGGGCCTTATTTGAGTGAAAGGCAGTGGGGAACGGTTCGTGAGGATCATAGCTCAGACGGTAACGCGTGGCACTATTTTCCTCATTCACAAGCGGGCGCTCGCGCCTATCGTTGGGGTGAAGATGGATTGGCCGGGATTAGCGATGATCAACAACGATTGTGTTTTGCCGTGGCACTTTGGAATGGCAAAGACCCGATACTCAAGGAGCGTTTGTTTGGTTTGACCGGTCCTGAGGGCAATCATGGTGAGGATGTTAAGGAGTATTATTTTTATTTGGATAATACTCCGACGCATAGTTATATGAAGTATTTATATAAGTATCCGCAAGCCGCTTTTCCCTATCAAGATTTAGTCTCTACCAATAGTCAACGTTCTAAACACGAGTCAGAATATGAATTGTTGGATACCGGGGTGTTTAATGAAGATCGTTATTTCGATGTGTTTGTTGAATACGCGAAAGTGGCATCGGAAGATTTGCTAATTAAAATCAATGTCGTTAATCGTGGACCCGCCAGCGCCTCGTTACGCGTTTTGCCGACCTTATGGTTTCGCAACACCTGGTCATGGATGCCGGGTCAGGCAAAGCCGTCGTTATCGATCGGGCAAGCCAGTGATGATCGGCGTATCATCTTGGCCAGCCATGCCCAGTTGGGTGACTATCAGCTGATTTGTGAGGATAAGGTGCCTGTGGTGTTCGTTGACAATGAGACCAATGCACAGCGTTTATTTGGTAGCAAAAATACTAGCGATTATGTGAAAGATGGCATCAACAACTATGTACTTTTCGGTGATAACACAACGGTTAACCCCGAAGGCACCGGTACCAAGGCGTCGGCAGACTATACCTTGACTTTGGCAGCGGGTGAAAGCCAGGTCATACGCTTGCGTCTGCATCGGGCTGACAATACTGAAACCTGCTCGGCGTTTGATACGTTTGATGCGATTTTTGATCAGCGATGTCAGGAAACCGACCAATTCTATGCACAATTGTATAACGATCAATTACCCGAAGATGCTCAACGAGTGATGCGTCAAGCCCTCGCTGGTATGTTATGGAGTAAGCAGTATTATGAATATGATGTTGCACGTTGGTTGCAGGAACAACCGGGGACCGCGTCGCGCAACACCGACTGGCAGCATATGAACAATCACGATGTCATATCGATGCCCGATAAGTGGGAATATCCTTGGTATGCGGTATGGGATACCGCCTTTCATACCATTGCATTGGTGATGGTCGATGCTGATTTTGCTAAACATCAGCTGCAACTGTTTCTAGAGGATCGTTACCAACATCCCAATGGCCAGATTCCGGCGTATGAATGGAATTTTAGCGATGTCAATCCACCTGTCCATGCCTGGGCGGTACGCGCTGTCTACCACATTGAGCGCGAACGGTGCGATGGCCAGGGCGATATTGAATTTTTACAAACAGCGTTTGCTAAACTTGAAAAAAACTTTCAATGGTGGGGTGAACGCAAAGGACCTGACGGCAATGTGTATCAAGGTGGGTTTTTAGGTCTGGATAACATTGGTGTGTTTGATCGCAGCGCCGAATTGCCCACGGGCGGCTATTTAGAGCAGTCGGATGGCACGGCCTGGATGGCGTTATATGCGCAGAATATGATTCAATTGTCATTGGAATTGGCTAAGCACGATAAAAGCTATCAAGCAAAAGTCATAAAATACCTGGACAATTTTTTAGCCATTGCTGCCGCCATGGATAAAATCGGCCATAATCATGACGATATGTGGGATGAAAATGATGGTTTCTTTTATGATGTGTTACGTTTTCCTGATGGCAGCGCCACCCGTTTGAAGGTGCGTTCATTAGTGGGGTTGTTACCCTTATGTGCGGCCACCGTGATTGAAGCAAAAACATTGGCGCAATTACCCGAAGTGGCCGCCCATTATCAGTCATTGGTGGATCGTAAAGAACATTTAACCCATAATATTGCGTGTCCGGTCGAGCCGGGAGTGGAAGGTCGTCGATTGCTGGCGATCATGGATGAAAACAAATTGCGCCGGGTGTTAGCTCGGTTACTTGATGAGGAGGAGTTTCTTAGCCCGTACGGTATCCGTTCGTTGTCTAAATTTCACCAGCAACACCCTTATCACTTCCATTGGCAAGGGCAAACGCATACCGTGGGGTATTTACCTGGCGAGTCCGATAGCGGTATGTTTGGTGGTAATTCCAATTGGCGTGGACCGGTATGGATACCCGCTAATATTCTGATCTTGAGATCGTTACTCTACTTGTATAGCTATTACGGGGATGATTTTCGCGTGGCTTACCCGACCGGGTCAGATGAGAAATTAACGCTTTACCAAATTGCTGAACAAATTTCTCAACGTTTGTTGCGGATTTTTCTGCGGGATGACAATGGTAAACGTGCAGTATTTGGCGGCGCGGAGACGTTTCAAAATGATCCGCATTGGCGTGATCATTTGCTCTTCTATGAATATTTTCATGGCGATGATGGCTCGGGTATTGGTGCGAGTCATCAAACCGGCTGGACCGGCACCATCGCGACGGTTCAGGCAATATTGGGGTCTTTGAAAAAGGAGGATTTGTTAACATCAGGTATGTATGGGTTAATGCAATCTTTGGTCGATCGAGAGGATGCAAAATAAGGAGCTTAGACAGGCATGAGCAATGGTAAACAACGAGATAAGGTGTCGAGTCATTATCCAACGCTTTATCAGATTAATACCCGGATTAAACACCAACCCGCTCAGCTCGACCAATGGCGTGACGCTGAATTGGATACGTTGGCTGAGCAAGGTTTTGATTGGATATGGTTGTTGGGTGTTTGGCAAACCGGCTTGGCCGGTCAGCATGTTTCTCGTACCCATCCACCTTGGCAGGCGGGTTTTCGCGAGTGTTTGTCCGATTTAGTGATGGATGATATTTGTGGGTCGTGTTTTGCGATTACCCATTATCAAGTGGACCCTCGCTTAGGTGGCAATACCGCATTACAAAACTTTCGCCACCGATTAAACCAGCGTGGCATGCGTTTAATGTTGGACTTTGTACCAAACCATACGGCGCTGGATCACCCTTGGGTTCAGAAAAATTCAGCGTTTTATCTACGACGTAGCGCGGCTGAACTCGCCGCCGAACCACAAAATTATATCGCCTTAGAGACGGATCAGGGTCAACAAATATTTGCTCATGGTCGAGACCCTTATTTCGATGGTTGGCCAGACACTTTGCAGCTCGATTATTCCAATCCTGAATTGCAAGTGGCGATGCACGCGGAGTTGCAACACATCGCGACCTTATGTGACGGTGTACGCTGTGACATGGCGATGCTGGTGTTACCCGACATATTTCAGCGAACCTGGGGGCAAAGCATCGCGTCCTTTTGGCCCTCTGCCATCACCGCCGTGCGTGAACAGCTTCCAGAATTTGTCTTTTTAGCCGAAGTGTACTGGGACTTAGAATGGACCTTGCAGCAACAGGGATTTGATTTTGCTTATGATAAAAAACTCTACGACCGGTTGCGTGATAAACAGGCGGTGCCTGTCGGTGAACATTTGTGGGCTGATATGTCGTATCAAAATCGATTAACTCGATTTTTAGAAAACCATGATGAACCCCGTGCCGCCGCGATTTTTACGCCACCCGGCGTCCATCAAGCGGCCGCCATCATTAATTATTTAGCCCCAGGAATGCGTTTTTTTCATGAGGGGCAGCTAGCAGGTAAACACACCCATATTCCGATTCATTTATGTCGCGGTCCGGATGAGCCGACCGACCCAGAAGTGAGTGCGTTTTATCAACAACTGCTTCAGCTTTTACAACGTGATGTGCTACGCAACGGGCAATGGCAGTTATTAACGTGTGTGTCGGCCTGGGATGGCAATCCAAGTTCGAATAACTTTATTGCCTATCGATGGCAAGCGAGCAATGACACTCGATTATTAGTCATCGTCAATTATGCGGCGCACCAGGGGCAGTGTCGCGTCAAATTACCCGAGGCGGATGTGACGGGTGAGACGATGTCTTTCCGCGATCGCCTGGGTACTGAGATGCAAACCATTCGCTTAACGATTTCAGCCACGGACGGATTATTTTTTGATTTGCCCGCCTGGGGTTATCAAGTGCTGGAGTTTGACGTCGGCCAGACGGAAAGCTAATGGTGATGGAGAACGATGTACTTGAGATGCAAATCCAAGTGTTAATCGTTTGTGGCGTATCGGGCTCCGGGAAGTCGACGGTAGGTCAACGTGTGGCTGACCATTTGGGCTGGCGTTTTATTGAAGGTGATGATTTTCATTCGCTGGAAAATGTGGAAAAAATGCGTCGCGGCGAACCGTTAGATGATCGGGATCGAGAACCCTGGTTGCAGCAGCTGCAAGATGAAATCAAAACTTGTCTTGAGCTGGGGACATCGGCGGTGCTGGCTTGTTCTGCCTTGCGAAAAAATTACCGGCAGCCACTTTGCCTGGATCCACAACGGGTTCGCTTTGTGTTTCTGATGGGTGATATTGCGCTGTTAGAAAACCGTTTAATGAAGCGACAGAATCATTTTATGGAGGCAAGTTTGTTACACAGTCAGGTTGACATTTTGGAATTATCTGATCAGGAATTTGTGGTTGATATTGATCAGTCAGTGGATCAGATGGTGGTTTCCATCGCTGATTGGATAAATCAATGATTGAAGGAATAACACGCCATGAGTTGTGATACCCAAGTCTTATTGCAAGGCCTTGCTTTTCCCGAAGCACCGCGTTGGCATGACAACCGTTTATGGTTTACTGATCAACATGCACGTAAAATTATGAGTGTTGGCTTGGATGGTCAAGCGCAATGTTTATTGGAAACGGAGGATTTACCGGGGGGATTGGGTTGGTTGCCTGATGGCACACTGCTGGTGGTTGGTATGACCCAGCGCGTGGTCCATCGTTTACAGGGGGGTAAACTAGTCCGGTACGCTGATTTATCTTCCATTGCCGGTTTTCATTGCAATGATATGTTGGTCGATCACCAAGGTCGGGTTTATGTGGGTAACTTTGGTTATGATTTGCACGGTGGGGCCGTGCCAGTGCCTGGCAAATTAGCAATGATCGAGCCCTCAGGACAGACTCGGGTGGCGGCGGAGGGATTGATTTTTGCCAATGGGAGTGTCATGACCGCCGATCAAAAAACCTTGATTGTGGCGGAAACATTTGCTTCACGGTTGACCGCATTTCAAATTGACGACAATGGTTTACTGTGTGATGCAAGTTTGTGGGCTGACTTAGCTGATGCCACACCCGATGGCATTTGTTTGGATGCCGAGGGGGCGATTTGGGTGGCGAGTCCGCGTACACGAGAAGTGATTCGGGTCGCGTTCGGTGGTGCTATATTGGCGCGAATTCGTCCGTTAGGGGTGCCCTATGCGTGCATGTTGGGTGGTGCTGAGCGCCAGACTTTATTTATTTTATCGGCAGAAACGGACGATCCCACTCAAGCTAAGGTGTTGCAATCCGGTCGCATTGAGTTTATTGAGGTGTCAGTACCAGGGGCGGGTTTACCGTGATACGGGTTTTTATTATCTAAGAGGATTCTGAGTATGCCATTGACAATAGAAAAACAGTTACAGGGACAGCGTGTTTTGGTGACGGGAGGGAGTTCCGGCATCGGCGCGGCGGTGGCACGTGCGATGGCAATGGCGGGTGCTAAAGTGGCGATTAACTATTTATCCGATAGTCGTGCGGCCCAGATTTTGGTCAATGAGATCGAGGTGACTGGCGGACAAGCGCTGGCCGTTCAAGCCGACGTTAGCCAAGAGCAATCGGTGCAAGACATGTTTCAATCGGTGATCCAGACTTGGGGCAGTCTTGACATACTGGTGGCTAATGCCGGCATACAACAAGATGCGGCTTTGACGGAGATGACACTGGCGCAATGGAATAACGTGTTGGCGGTGAATCTTACCGGCCAATTTCTTTGTGCGAGAGAAGCGGTGCGCGAGTTTTTACGCCGGGGAGTCGTGCCTGAATTATCCTGTGCGGCAGGAAAGGTTATTTGTATTTCCTCAGTGCATGATATCATCCCCTGGGCCGGACACGTAAATTATGCAGCTTCCAAAGGGGGGTTATTGATGTTTATGAAGAGTCTGGCGCAAGAAGTCGCGCATCAAAAAATCAGAGTCAACGGTATTTCGCCAGGCGCCATTCGCACACCGATAAACCGCGGTGCCTGGGAAACACCGGAAGCCGAAGCCGAATTGCTTAAATTAATCCCCTATGAGCGGGTCGGTGATCCGATGGATATTGGTCACGCGGCGGTTTGGCTGGCGTCGGATGTTTCCGATTATGTGGTTGGCACAACTTTATATGTAGATGGTGGAATGACACTTTATCCGGGTTTTCGAGAAGGAGGATAGGGGGATGGCAGAGGCGTGATGGCAAAAAAAAATGATTGATTGCCCCGAAAACATAGACCCACGATGACTTGTCGTTTCGCCTGGTCGGAACAAAAATATGCCTCGCACTCAATCCCTAAATCTCAAACGCTACGGGTATCTCCCCCAATACGAACTACATTTTCATGGTGCTTTCACCTTCCTTAGCTTCGTACATTCCTCAATGGTATTTCACGCTTAAATAAGACCGCAATAAAACCTAAACACTCAAGTGTTTCAGATATATTTCGATCATTTTTCTTTGCCAAACCATTATCTTGATTAAGAATTTTCAGTCTGGATCAAAGAGTGTCAGTTTTTGACCGATAACTCTAAAACTGATTAACGCAGTGGTATGCTCAATAAGACAATGGGTTTTGGATATTTCATGGACGTTTATTCCTTAGTTGTCATCAATTTAAAACTGGGAATGGCTCAATGGTTCAGTGTGAAAATTTAGCGGTGCTGATGACCCACTTGGATTGGCATCAGTCGCGTCGCGAACAAGCAATACCGACGGTTTCTGTCTTGGTTGGTGAAAAAATGATCGCAATGACTGGTTGGCAGCAGTGGTGTGCTGATCGGGCGCATATGGCGGTCTTGAATACCACGACTGATTTGTCGAAAATTATCGCAAACTGGTTGACACAATATGCAACACAAGGCCGCTTAATTGATGACATTAAGTCATTTTTTTTCACTCATTTAGGTGATTCCATTGATAAATTACCTGATCACACCACTCAGCCCATCACCGTTGTCAGCGAAGCATTGATTCGACAAACTGTTTTCTGTGGTGAAAGACCGGAAATGATTGTTGTTTTGGAGGTATTAGTTGGACAGGTTTTGCAGGGCGATGATGGAGTCTTATCATTATTTGAAAAACTACAGCAATTTGTGCAGTACAAAAAATCAAATTGGCAAATTATTTTGCAAGTGTTGTTGTTAATTTTCTCTCAAGGTGGACTCCCTGCTTTGTTGTTTTTTCGTGAAGAAAATGAGCCTGTGTCACCGATTGAATGGTTGACCTCATTGGCGCCTGTGTTAGAACGATTTTCGGCCGCGGCTGTAAAAGTTCCTGTCGCCGTGACTTTCGACAAACCAATATTTGAAACCTATCGTACTGACGCGATGGAATCGCGGAGCAAGACCATATTATGTGAATCTGTGTTGCAGCTGCCTCATGTCATGGCAGGCGAAGCGGGCGAATGCCTGACGATTGATCGCTTCGATGAGACAAAACTCGCAAACATGGATCAGCGGGTGGTCGTTGATGAGCGTAATGAGTCAGTCAACCCAAAGAATAAAATATTGGATCAAGAAAATTTTTCCCATGAGCCTATCGATCAGGCGCGCAGTATCGCAGAGCGTATCCTTTATGAGCAATTGCAAACGTTACCTGAAACCGCAGGGCTTTTCCAATTAAATGAGCGGATCGATATTCCGTTTGGTCATCGGAAGGATATGGAAGTCGATTTTATCTGCAAGAAACTCCATATCTCAATTGAAGTTGATGGTTATTATCACTTTCAAAACCAAGTGGCTTATCGACGGGATCGTCGTAAAGATTTGTTGTTGCAACAACATGGCTATTGGGTGTTACGTTTTCTTGCTGATGATGTTTCAAGCCAATTAACTCATATCCTTAATACAATTTTAGAGACGGTGAGAATCCGCCTTATCAATCACAAATAATGAGGTAAAATTCATGTCCGAGTCATATTTAGAAAATTTAAAAGAATTGATTTTGGTGCGGTTTTTAGCACTGCCTAAACAAAAAAAACCGGGGCCGGCGAAAATCTGTAAAGAGATGTATGCGTTATTTCAAGAAGTTTTCCCAGCGCGTAATGCCTTTGATGATTTGATGGATTCGGCATTCAATCAGTTAACCGATGAGCAGTGTATTGAGCGTAAACCTTTTGCATTAAAAGACGCGGGATACCAACGTGCCTTACTGTATCTCGGCGTGGCTGAAGTGCCAGGTAATATGACTTGGCAAACACTGCGCAATAGTTATTTGATGGCCAAGGTGTATGGGCTTGATGCTGAATCCTCTGAGGCAAGAAAGCAACTGCAAGATATCAATAAACTCAAAGGCTGTGTGATAAATCATGCCTATGCATTAGATTTGCCTGGCGAACCCACCCTAAGACAATCCATCCATGCTTTATTATGGCAGAAAATGGGCGTGGCAACCGATGTTGAGTTCAATGAAAAAAATGTCATTCGACATTTACTCGAATTGGACCTTGATGAGCGTTCGCCTTTGGATGCAAAATCACTGAGAGATGTGGTTGTTAAAAAAGAAATTAAGGCACATAGCCATCGAGGGTACGAAATTCGGCAACGCATTTTGCAACAACTGGTTGGCAAACCGAGTGATAAAGATCAAACAACAGCGAAAATTCATCAGATAACCGCTAACCTATCAGAATCGGAGGTGGTTGATGAAGTGCCGGATATCGAAGCCTTTGCCGAGCAAGTACAACAGGCGGCACAAACCAGTGAGACCGGATGGTTTGGAGAACGTAAAGTTTTTATTAGCCATATTTGGAGGAACATGCAGAAAAATGCTGGTTACCCTAAGATAGATTTTCCAAAATTTAAAAGATTGCTCACTGACGCGAATAAACAAGAACTACTCACCTTGAGCCGAGCCGATCTTGTGGCGGCCATGGATGCCAACGATGTGGCTGAATCGGAAACTCAGCATCTCAATGCAACTTTTCATTTTGTTAACATTTAGGAGCAGCAAGCATGTCAGATGCTAAAAGAATTGACCCTCGTGTGCAAGCTTTTTGCTCGATGCAGGGTTTTGATGTTTTTCATTCCGTTTCACACCGTCATGATATCTGGAAACAAGATCTGTATGATGTGGAAAGCATTCATGCGGAGGCGCGTGGTGCTTTTGAACAACTCGTTGATCAGGCCACGACGTCATCGGGTTTAACACATGGCAAGACATTGTTGGTTTTGGGTGAGTCGGGCAGCGGCAAAACTCATCTCATGCGATCTTTTCGAAATTACGTGCATTCTGGTAAGTTGGGTTATTGTGGTTATATGCAGATGACCACGCAAACCGATAACTATGGGCATTATATATTAAGCAACTTGATTGATTCGCTGGATCAGCCCTATAGCGAACCTGGGTTGGAGTCATCGGGACTGATGTACCTGTCAAATACCTTGGTCGAAAGTAAAGGCATTTTGTCTTCGGAACAAGTGATGCAGCTCCGCGAGGGGGCGCACAATGATCAAGCCTTAGGTGAGTATGTTTGCCAATTAGTTGACCGGCTGACGTCCGATGTGCAATACCGTGATCTTGACTTAGATCTGATGCGAGCGCTCATGTTTCTTCAGCGGGATGATCCGCGAATTAAAGGGCGTGTTTTAAAATATCTACGATGTGAATATTTGCCTGATTTTGATTGGAAGGTACTTGGTGGTGTATTAACTCGAGAGAATACCTCAAATCCACAGCGTATGGTGGAAAACTTAGGACGTACCATGCAAGCAGTACATGCACAACAAGCCGCATTGGTGCTTTTAATTGATCAACTCGAAGATATTTACAACCTGGATGATGCCGATAAAAACTTCCGTCGGGCAATGGATACGATTCGTCAAATTTCAGATAATGTGCCGTCTTCGATTGTTGTTATTAGTTGCCTCGAAGATGTTTATGTTACAAAAAAGAAACATTTGACCCGTTCGGTCATTGATCGTCTGGAACATGAACCCAAACCCGTTGACTTGAAAAATCAACGTAGCCTCAAAGATATCAGACATATTGTGGCAAAGCGTCTGGGGAATTTATATGATATGGCTGAAGTCGCCATTGAAGATGAACATTCAACGTTTCCTTTTACTGAATTACAACTGAAAGAATTAGTTAACTTAACAACACGCAAGGTGATTAATTGGTGTCGAGAATATCGCGAACAGTGTATTCACCAAGGGCAATTAATTGCGACGATGGCTCAGCCTGTCGCTGATGTTTCTCCGGCGCACCAAAATATTACCAAGCTGGAGCACGCTTGGAGTCTTTATCAGAGTGAGTATCGCCATGAGATATTGGATGATGACGACAAGCTCATTCGTTTGTTAGCTTGGGCGTTAGAGCAATGTGTCAAAGAAATTGCCTCCGATCACACGATTCAAACAACCCCGGAAGGATGGTTAATGGGGATTGAGATTCTCGCGCCTGATAACACTCGCCAGCAACTGATGCTTGGGCTTTGCAATAAGCGCTCGCAAGGCGGTGGTTTGATGCGGCAAATTAATCAACTGGATCAGCGGGCGGGCAAGGCGCTACCGGTGATTGTTCGTACCACCGAATTTCCACGTACTCGAACCAGTGCGGTATCAAAGCGTATTGGTGATTTAATTAGTACCAAATCGGCGCGGCGTGTACTTGCGGAGGATTCTGACTGGCGCACCATGGCGGCGTTTCGAGATTTTATTCAAAAACACCAACAAGACGAAATATTTGCTGAGTGGCGCTGTGTGGAAAAACCCTTGACGCAACTAAAAACACCACAGAAAATTTTAGGCTTTGATGAATGGCTGAAAGACGCTGCCAAGTCGGTGCAAGAACCCACGTCTCGTCCAACGTTACCGGTGTTGTCTGCCGTTCCAGAGACTGAGAAACAACAACCTAATGTCAATTCTGTTGTGTGTCAACCGGGAGAAATTTCGGTGGGCATCGAAATTGGTTTGCAATCCAAGGTCGTGACATTGGTGCGTGAGACACTGACAAAACACGTGGCCTTTTTAGGATCATCGGGCAGTGGCAAAACAACCGTGGCCTTGAATATCATCGAGCAATTACTGTTAGGCGGAATACCCGTGGTATTAATTGATCGAAAGGGGGATTTATGTCGTTATGCTGATCCAGCGTGGTGGGATGAGGTATTGCCCGATCCGATACAGCAAGGCCGAAAAGAGCAACTGAGACAACAAATTGATGTCCATCTTTATACACCGGTGCATCCAGAAGGTCGCCCGTTAGGGTTTTCTGTGATCCCTGATAATTTGAGCGAACTCAATGAATTTGAACGTCATCGCGTGGTTGAACATGCCGCGAATGGGTTAGCGGCCATGATGGGCTATCAGAAAACCAATAGCGATAAAGCGCGTATTGTCATATTATCGAAAGCCATTTCATTGTTAGCCAATTCAACGTCGCCCAAACCATCGTTGAAACAACTTATTGAAATAATATCTGAGCCAGATGCTGCACTCGTTAGTGAGGTTGGATACCTTGACTCGAAAAATTTTAAAAAATTATCACAAGATTTAAATATGTTGCTTCACTCACACCGTTTTTTAGTTTCCTCAGAGACCGAGCCCTTGTGTATTGATACCTTACTTGGTAAAGGTAATCGTATGACACCAGGCAAAACCCGGTTAAGCATTATCAGCACTAAATTTTTGAATGACAATTCAAAAATAGAATTTTGGGTATCACGATTGTTGGTGGATTTTGGTCGTTGGATTAATCGCAATCCAACGGAGACCTTACAAGCGGTGTTAATGCTCGATGAAGCGGATTTATATCTACCTGCACAACGTAAGCCAGCGACGAAAGAGCCGATGGAAAATCTCATTAAACGCGCACGCTCGGCGGGCCTTGGGTTATTTCTGGCGACGCAGAATCCCGGTGATTTTGATTACAAGTTTCGAGAAAATATTTTCACCTGGTTTATCGGGAAAATTAGTGAAAGAAATTCGGTAAAAAAAGTCGAACCGATGTTTGAGTTATCGAATATCAATGTTGCGACAAAATTGCCCAACCAGGGGACCGGTGAGTTTCATCTCTTACAAGCCGGCCATGTCAAAGCCTTGAAATGTGGTAGGTCGTTAATGGAAACTAAACAGTTGGCAGAGAATGAAATACTGAGTTTGGCGAGCAAATCGGTTGAAATTGAGCCAAGGGTTTTGCGAAGGGGTTGATTGCTACGGTACTTGCTTTTGCATTAGGGCGGCCGGTCTTGCTCTGATGCAAAAGCTAGGATTAAACACGTATTGGCTGTTTTCGGCCATTTTTTGGATTTAGATGTCAGTAAAGATCAGATATTAATTGAGTGTGTGTGAAAAACAACCCGATTAAATGTTATGTACTCCCTTCTTGTTTAATTCCCTTTCTTAGAAATCGAGAAAAAACCCGTTTACTGATATACTTTCAGAGAGTGCGGTCATCATTCGATCCGTGTTTTCAGTCAATGCTAATGAATAGTGATTATGGGTACACAAAAGAAAAGTCCGAAAAAACCATCAAATATTATTGGCCTTAATAAAAAGGCCAGGCATGATTATTTTATTGAGGACACCTTTGAGGCCGGTATGGCTTTGGAGGGGTGGGAAGTCAAGAGTTTACGTGCTGGACGTCAGCAAATGCGGGATAGCTATGTGATGATCAAACGCAGCGAGGCGTTTTTAATCGGTTTGCACATTTCTCCGTTATCCACCGCCTCGACGCATATTTCGCCGGATGCAACGCGGATGCGTAAATTATTGCTCAATCGTAAGGAGTTGGATCGATTGATTGGCGCCGTGGAACGGCAAGGTTATACCCTCGTGCCGTTATCGCTTTATTGGAAAAAAGGTTTAGCCAAAGCGGAAATTGGTTTGGCTAAAGGCAAGCAGATGCATGATAAACGTGCCACTGAAAAAGATCGTGATTGGCAACGAGATAAACAACGTATTATGCGGGATCGTTGAGCTTTTTAGCCTCATTCCTTAGTTGATAGCTGTCGTTTGCTTTTTTGGTTTTTTAGTTTTATTTGAGGCCGTTGCGGAGCTTGTTAACATCTCTCGGGCATGGTGTTTAGTGGCTTCGGTGATTTGAATACCACCGATCATGCGGGCAATTTCCTGCACCCGTTGGGTTTTGTTGAGTTTTTCAATGTGGGTGCCAATCTGACCGTCACCCTTGGTATTGGTGGCTTTTTTGACAAATAAGTGATGGGTGCCTTTCGCTGCCACTTGGGCTTGATGGGTGATGCAAATGATTTGGCGTTTTTGCCCCAATTGTTTTAATAAGTCGCCGACGATTTCAGCGACTTGGCCACTAATACCCACATCAACTTCATCAAACACTAAGGAGGGAATGTGGGCCACTTGGGTGGTGACAACCTGGATGGCCAGACTGATTCTTGAGAGTTCGCCACCCGAGGCGACTTTAGCCAGTGGTTTGGCGGGCTGTCCGGCGTTGGTAATGACTTGAAATTCGATTTTCTCAAGACCAAATGATTTGATTTCCCCCGCTTTGAGCGGTTCTAAAGCCACCAAAAATTGACAGCTTAACATACCCAGTTGCTGTAATAACTGGCTCACTTTTGTCGCTAATTTTTTGGCATACTCGGCACGTGTTTGGGAAATTTGTATCGCGAGCGCGTGATATTGGTTGAGTGTGGTTTGGATATCCTGTTCGATGTCCTCTAATTGAACGTCAATGGTTTCTATCTGTGCGAGTTCGTTTTCCAGTTGGGCTAATTCGTTTAACAGATCGTCTGGTTGACAGCGATGTTTGCGCGAAATATCCAAGATGGCGGTGATGCGGTTTTCAATGTGTTCAAATTCATTTCTATCAATATCGGTGTCGAGTTGTTGGGCACGCAGTTCTGATACGGCTTCTTCGAGTTGAATACTGGCGGTTTCTACTAATTCGATGGTGGCTTGCAATTCGGGTTGATATTGGCTGGTTTCCGAGAGTGCGGATTTGATCGATGACAAATGCGCTAAAACGGCACCGTCACTGTCATACAGGGTATCGAGCGCGGTGTTGAGTGATTGATGTATTTTTTCAATATTGGCGAGTCGTTGATGTTCGCTGTCTAAATGTTTCCATTCATCTTCTTGCAGTTGTAGGGCGTGTATTTCGTTAATTTGATATTTTAAAAACGCAATTTTTTTCGATCGATCTTCTATGTCTCCGGATAGCTTATTAAATTGTTGTTGCAGGATGGCATAATGACGATAAATGTCTTGTAGCTGGCGGGTTTGGTCGAGGTGCCCGGCGTAGTTATCCAGCAAATAACGTTGTTCCTCACGCCGTAGCAGAGATTGGTGTTGATGCTGGCTATGGATGTCAGTTAAGTTTTCTGCCAGTTGTTTGACTAATTGCAGGGGAACCGGACGGCCATTGATATAGGCGCGGGAGCCACTTTCACGAGTAATGGTACGGCGTAAAATGCATTCTTTGTCAGCCTCTAATTCATGTTCGGCTAACCAGGTTTGTGCGGCGTGATTATCATGAATGTTAAACGTGACCACCACTTCCGCCCGTTGGCTCTGTTGGCGTATGAGGCTTTGATCCGCCCGATCACCTAATGCGATACCTAAGGCGTCGATGATAATTGATTTTCCTGCCCCGGTTTCTCCGGTGAGTACGGTCATTTCTGATTGAAGGTCTAATTCGAGATGATCAACAATGGCGAAGTGTTGGATTTGAATATGCGATATCATAACATTTTTTGCGTTAAGGCGATAAAAAACGGCTTAGCTAAAAAATTAATCGGAAGTTTTTGATGGATTTCCCCCCGTTTTTTTTTAACCAAACTGTTTTTAAGCTCGGTTTGATTGTGGATGAATAATTTGTTTATAATTTTTCACCCCAGCGAAGTTTTGCTCGCAAAATTTCGAAATAATTATAGTCTGCGGGATGCAACAATGTGATTTTTCGATCGAGGCGATGGATTTTAATCCGGTCCCCCGCGACGACGCCAAGATTAATTTGGCCATCGCAGGTGACCTGGGCGCGTGCGTGTCCCCCTTCGCTAATCGTGATCTCTATCACGCTGTCACCACCAATCACGAGTGGTCGTTGGCTGAGGGTGTGGGGGCAAATGGGGACTAATATAATGGCATGAAGTGTCGGGGTTAAAATCGGGCCTCCCCCAGACAGGGCATAAGCGGTAGAGCCGGTTGGGGTGGCGAGAATAAGGCCATCTGAGCGTTGGGTATTGACGAAAGCATTGTCAATGACCGTTTCGAATTCAAGCATCCGGGCTTCTTCCCACTTATGTACGACGACATCATTAAATGCAATGTTATCGCTAATGGCGACGCCGTCGCGTATAATTTCTGCACGTAATAATAGTCGCTCTTCCGCGATAAAATTTCCACTTAAAATTTCGCTAAGTTTGCTATCCATATCATCAATGGTGATATCGGTTAAAAAGCCTAAATGCCCCATGTTGATGCCAAGTAAAGGGACGTCATAATAAGCGAGTGATCGGGCAGAGTTTAACAGGGTGCCATCGCCGCCCATGACGATGACTAAGTCACAAAGCGCTGCCATTTCTTGGCGGGACGTGCTATGTAAGTTGGAAATAGCGGTAGATTGAGCGGTATTTTGGTCAAGTATGACATTGATTTCGTGCCGTACGAGAAAATCATTCAGCGTTTTAATTTGCTCGCCGATATCTTTATTAGCATATTTGCCTATTATTCCTACGGTATTTATCGGGTTGTGCATAAATGTGCCCTCGTGATGTCATAGTAACTTAGCATGTTATTTTCGCTGCGAACAGGTTTGTCAATGGCGCAGGAGTTGGGGAGTTGTTTTTGCAAAATTCGATTTGTGATAGCGATTGTTCGACTTGTTGTTTTTTACGACTAAGTAGGTGAACATAATTATTTTAACAAAATTTGCGAAGCCTGTTTTTTGCCCTTCAAGGCACGGCGAAGCCGAGTATAGTGAGCTATGTGAGTGAAGCCGTTACGCCGAAGGGCGGGAAATAGGCGAGTCAATGTTAATCGCCTGTTTATATATGGCGGTTCAGTAGCGGTTTCCTTGACAGCATTGCCGAGTAAATTTAGCCTAGGTAGGGAATTTAATCGAGTTGGACGATGAAGGATGTCCGTTATTTTGCTACTTTTGAAAAATTATTAAAAACATTCAATTAATTTGGGGGGGCGTTGAAAAAAGAATCATTATCAAAGCAACTGATTGATTACCCCAATGATCGTCTTCTCAATACCATTAAAACTAACATTACGTGACTAAGTCAATTTTGCCCAAAAACACGAAAAAAACTGAGATGTCAGAGCGCGCCCAACGTATTTTAAAGGTGCTCATCGAGAAATATATTGACCATGGACAACCGGTGGGGTCGAGTGTGCTTGCTAAAAGCTCTGGATTAGACCTCAGTTCGGCGACCATTCGTAATGTGATGGCGGATCTCGAAGAGATGGGGCTGATAAAAGCCCCGCATACTTCGGCAGGGCGCATACCAACCGAACAAGGTTATCGCCTGTTTGTGGATAGCCTGTTAATCGTTAAACCACTAAAAGGTCCGGTGGTTGAGCGTATAAAGGACAAACTGGATCAAAAAGACAATGTCAGGAACTTATTAGACTTAGCGTCTGACCTCTTGTCTGATGTCACTAGTATGGCTGGCATTGTGATGTTACCACGGCGGGTGCAAGCTTCGATTCGGCAAATTGAGTTTTTACCCTTGTCTGAAAATCGCATATTAGCCATTATTGTGATTAACGAATGCGAGGTTGAAAACCGGATCTTGGTAACGAATAAAACGTATACCCACTCTCAACTACAACAAACCGCAAACTACCTGAATTCGGTGTTAGCTGGAAGAGATTTGTATACTATTCGGTCACAATTAGTGCAAGAGTTAAAAAATGCGCGCCAGGAAGTCAATGAGTTGATGGAAACGGTAATCGATCTTTCTGAGCAATTGTTTCCTGGAAAACCTGAAAGTAATTTTGTGGTGGCGGGTCAAACCAATTTGATGAGTTTTTCTGAGATGGCTGACATTGATCGTTTACGATTATTATTTGAAGCCTTTCGAGAAAAGCGAGAAATTTTAGAAATTTTTGATCATTGTTTGTACTCTCAAGGGGTGCAAATATTCATTGGGTCCGAGTCCGGGCAGAATGTATTAGATGAGTGCAGCTTGGTGACCTCCAATTATACGGTGGATGGACAGGTGCTCGGTGTGCTCGGTGTGATTGGACCGACCCGAATGGCCTACGAAAGAGTCATCCCCATTGTTGATATTACCGCTAAATTGGTGGGTGCAGCATTGGAATTTAAACAGTAGCCCCTATATATAGCCGTAACGAAGGATTTTTCCAAGTGCGGCGCATATTTTTTCACCTTGTCGACATTGTGTTCGATCAATCTCGGCCTCACTTACCTCGCTTGGAAAAGTCATCAGTGTCAAAAAACGCGGATATGATTTGTCACTTTTTAACCTGAATGATGCAAATATATACCCATTAATGGTGATGGGTTGTGCATTGTGGCACCCATGGAAACTTAACTTTACGGCATGCTAACGGAGAATTGTATGAGTCATGAACCGGATATAACTGTTGAGTCGAAAAAACAAGAGACTCCCATAGAAACAACAATTGATCAAAATGGAGAACCGCAAGCAACGGCACAAGAGATGGATGAGACGGAGACCGTCATAGATGAACCCGGTGCGTCGGGTGATAGTGAGCAGGATACCATCGTGGCATTGGCCGAAGCTCAGGCAAAGGCGGACGAATATTGGGAGGCTGTATTACGTGCGCGGGCGGACTTAGAAAACGTTCGGCGGCGCTCAGAAATCGATTTAAGTAATGCGCACAAATTTGCCTTGGATAAGTTTGTCCAGGAGCTCCTGCCCATCATGGATAGTATGGAACTGGGTCTCGCGGCTGTCGCTTCAGAGAGTGCTGAAGTAGAGAAATTTCGAGAAGGTAGCGAGCTGACGCTAAAAATGTTTGTGGCTGTCTTGGAAAAATTTGGTTGCACCCAGATCAATCCGCTGGGGGATAAATTTAATCCCGATTTGCATCAAGCGATAACCATGCAAGAAAAGGAGGGTGTGGCGCCAAATACCGTATTGGCCGTGGTGCAAAAAGGGTATCAATTAAATGAGCGTTTGGTGCGTCCGGCGATGGTGATTGTTGCCAAATCAGCGAGTCCACCAAAAACCCCAAATATCGATGAGATGGCATAAAATCGATGTTGTATTTTTAATAATGTAGTTTGGTTTGCGCTTTGATTTTAGAATGAATTTTGAATGATAGACGATAAAACGAGCGTGCCATTTAGGCAATTATCATTCATTCATGCGCTGCCGGTAGCTTGAATTTGTTCGACCAGTCCCAATATTAAAGCCAAAGGCAAAAATGTCTCAGTTTTTCTGGCATTTCACAAAGAATTTTGGATGGAGATTACGCGATGGGTAAAATAATCGGCATTGATCTAGGTACCACTAACTCCTGTGTTGCGATCATGGAGAGTGGTAAACCTAAGGTGATCGAAAACAGTGAAGGTGATCGAACCACTCCTTCAGTAGTGGCATTTTCGGATGATGGTGAAATTTTGGTAGGCCAATCGGCTAAGCGTCAAGCCGTGACCAACCCAATCAATACTTTTTATGCAGTGAAACGACTGATTGGGCGGCGCTTCGATGAAAAAGTGGTACAGCGTGATATTTCGCTGGTTCCCTACACCATTAGTCGAGCGGATAATGGGGATGCTTGGGTCGAAGCGAATGGTAAAAAAATGGCGGCGCCGGAAATTTCTGCCCGGGTGCTCATGAAAATGAAAAAAACCGCCGAGGACTATTTGGGTGAAGCGGTGACTGAAGCGGTGATTACCGTGCCAGCGTACTTTAATGATTCACAACGCCAGGCGACCAAAGATGCCGGTAAAATTGCCGGTTTAGACGTTAAGCGGATTATCAACGAACCAACCGCTGCCGCTTTAGCCTACGGTATGGATAAAAAGCGTGGCGATAGCAAAATTGCTGTCTACGACTTAGGGGGGGGTACCTTTGATATTTCCATCATTGAAATTGCTGAAGTCGAAGGTGAGCATCAATTTGAGGTATTGGCGACCAATGGGGATACCTTCTTAGGTGGTGAAGATTTCGATGTTCGGTTGATCGATTATTTAGCGGATGAGTTCAAAAAAGAATCTGGGATTGATCTGCACAATGATCCTTTGGCATTACAGCGCCTGAAAGAAGGGGCGGAAAAAGCTAAAATCGAGCTATCTTCCAGCCAGCAAACCGAAGTGAACTTACCTTACATTACAGCGGATGCCAGTGGTCCGAAACATTTAAACATCAAAGTTACACGTGCCAAGTTGGAGTCGTTAGTTGAGGAATTAATCGAACGGACCATTGAGCCTTGTAAGATCGCATTAAAAGATGCGGGCTTGACGATTGCTGAAATCGATGATGTGATTTTAGTCGGTGGTCAAATTCGTATGCCTAAAGTCCAAGAAACGGTGCAAAACTTCTTTGGCAAAGAGCCGCGTCGGGATGTGAATCCTGATGAAGCGGTGGCGGTTGGCGCGTCGATTCAAGGGGGTGTCTTGGGTGGCGAAGTGAAAGATGTCCTATTGTTAGACGTGACTCCACTATCCTTAGGGATTGAAACACTCGGTGGCGTCATGACTAAGCTCATCGACAAAAATACCACAGTACCGACCAAAGCGACGCAGGTTTTTTCAACCGCCGATGACAATCAAACGGCCGTCACTGTGCATGTGCTACAGGGTGAGCGGGAACAGGCAACCGCCAATAAGTCGCTAGGACGCTTCGACTTGAGCGATATTCCACCATCCCCTCGAGGCATGCCACAAATTGAGGTGGCATTTGATATTGATGCCAATGGCATATTAAATGTATCGGCCAAAGATAAAGCCACAGGGAAAGAGCAATCGATCGTCATCAAGGCGTCCAGTGGTTTATCTGATGATGAAATTAGCCGCATGGTACAAGATGCTGAAGTTCACGCGGATGAAGATCGCAAATTCCAAGAACTGGTGCAGGTGCGCAACCAAGCTGACAATATGATTCACGCCACTGAGAAATCCATGAAAGAATTGGGTGACAAAGTGGAAGACAATGAGAGAAAAGAGATTGAAGCCGCCATGGCGGCGTTAAGAACAGCCATGGTGAGTGATGATCAAGCGGATATCGAAGCGAAAACCCAAAAGCTGACTGAGTATTCAGGAAAAATGGCTGAACGCTTATATGCGGCTCCTGGGGCAGAAGGCGCAGATACTGCGCCGCCTAAAGACTCAGATAAATCTGGCGGTGCTGGAGGATCTTCTGAGCAAGTGGTTGATGCTGAATTTGAGGAAATCAAAGAAGGCAAATAAGGTTTTCATCTTTAGAAGCTGTTCGGTTAAAAAATGAATCGGCTGCAAAGCCATCAAAATGGCCGCTTTTCCCGATTCTTTATCGAAAAAACCGTCTCATTTTGATGGTTTTTCGTGCGATATTTTTTAACCAAGCCGCTTCTTAAGGCGGTGCGGCAAGTGGTGCCGGCTTAATCCGGTTTGACTTAGGTGACAACAATATTTAGTGATGGGTCATCGGCAAATTCAGATCCATAGGTTGATAACTCACCATAGATGCATTAAATGCGTTTGTGGTCTTTCAAAATTTAAGTGGAAAAATTGATGGCAAAAAGGGATTATTACGAAATATTATGCGTTTCTCGTAATGCCAGCCAGGCCGATATCAAAAAAGCTTATCGTCGTTTAGCGATGAAGTACCACCCTGATCGCAATCTTGATGATAGTGAAGCAGAAGATAAGTTTAAAGAAGCGAAAGAAGCCTTTGATGTGATCAGTGATGATAGAAAGCGTGCTGCCTATGATCAATTTGGTCATGCGGGTGTCGATCCTTCGGCGGCCGGTGGTGCGGGCTTTGGGCAGGCGGGTGGTAATTTCGGTGATATTTTTGGCGACATCTTTGGGGATATTTTCGGTGGCGGTGGACGCGCCGGTGGGGGCGGTGGTGGAACCCGTGCTCATCGGGGGGCGGATCTTCGTTACAATCTGGAGCTGAACTTAGAAGAAGCGGTATCGGGCACCTCGGTAAAAATACGCGTGCCGACTTTAGTTGTTTGTAGTGGTTGCCAGGGGAGTGGTGCCAATAAGGGAAGTAAACCGACGGCTTGTACTACTTGTAATGGGCATGGCCAGGTTAGGATGCAACAAGGTTTTTTTTCCATTCAGCAAGCGTGTCCAAGATGTCATGGGAAAGGTGAAATCATCACCGATCCTTGCCGAGTATGCCAGGGTGAGGGGCGCGTTCAGGAACAAAAAACCCTATCCGCTAAGATTCCTCCCGGCGTTGATAGCGGGGATCGAATTCGTTTAACCGGAGAAGGTGAAGCGGGTGATCACGGTGGTCCAGCGGGTGATCTTTATATTCTGATCAAAGTGAAGCAGCATTCGATTTTTGTTCGAGATGGCTCTGATTTATACTGTGAAGTTCCGGTCAGTATTGTGGATGCGGCGTTAGGTGGTGAGTTAGATGTGCCGACCTTGGATAATCGGGTGCGCTTAAAAATTCCGCCAGAAACTCAATCGGGAAAAGTGTTTCGTTTGCGAGGTAAAGGGGTCAAACCCGTGCGTGGTGGTATGGCAGGTGATTTACTCTGTAAAGTCGCAGTGGAAACGCCAGTGAACTTGACGGTGAGGCAAAAAGAAATATTAAGAGAGCTTGATGATTCCATGAATAATGCGGCGCATCATAATCCACAAGCCAGCGGCTGGTTAAATAAAGTCAAGCATTTTTTTGAAGAAATGAAATCTTAAGCTTTCGCATCGCATGAAAAACCATCGCCTGTATCAATTAATTGGTAATGAATAAGATAATGGAAGTCATTGATGATTAGGGTGGCGATCGCAGGTGCGAGTGGGCGCATGGGACGAAGTTTGATTGAGGCCTGTCACGATGAAACGGCAGGTTTGCAAGTCAGTGCAGCGATTGGTCGTTCACAAAGTACCGTCATTGGTATAGATGCGGGTGAATTAGCGGGTATTGGTGGTATTGGGGTGTCAGTTGTTGATGATTTAGCGCAGGTCATTGATGAATTTGATGTGTTGATCGATTTTACGCGGCCTGAGGTTTCTTTACATCATGCTCGACTGTGTTCTGCCGCGCAGCGACGGCTGGTGATCGGTACCACTGGATTTACTTCTCAGCAACAACAAGAAATTAAAGATATGGGTCAGGGGTTGGCGATTTGCTTGGCTCCCAATATGAGTGTGGGTGTTAATCTCAGCCTTAAGTTATTGGATTTAGCCGCCCGTATTCTGGGTGATGATGTCGACATTGAAATTATTGAAGCACACCATCGGCATAAGGTGGATGCGCCGTCAGGCACCGCGTTGCGCATGGGGGAAGTGATTGCCGATGCGCTAGGTAGAGATTTACAAGCGTGTGCGATTTATGGGCGTGAAGGGATTACCGGCGAACGCCCTCCAAAAACCATTGGATTTGAAACCATTCGAGCGGGCGACATTGTGGGGGAGCATACCGTGATGTTTGCTGGTCTGGGAGAACGTCTTGAAATTACCCATAAAGCATCAAGTCGTATGACATTTGCTCGTGGTGCAGCGCGCGCCGCGCAATGGATCATGCATTGTGAACCGGGATTTTATGACATGCAAGATGTCTTGGGTTTACGGAATTATCTATAGGCATGGAATGGTAGGCTATATTTCTAGTTGAAAAATTACGCCAAAATGGTTATCTTCATATCGGTGGGTTAGTTCTAAATACCTCAGAAAATGCTTGTTAAATATTCAGATTAGCGCAAATTAGGTGTTTTATTGCCCGGATGATCTGTCTGTCTTAGTCGGCTAAATATAATAATATGAGTGTATTTTAGGTTTCAGTGGGTGG
This sequence comes from uncultured Chromatiales bacterium, assembly GCA_964442745.1. Taxonomy (GTDB): domain Bacteria; phylum Pseudomonadota; class Gammaproteobacteria; order S012-40; family S012-40; genus CAYUAI01. The sequence goes on along the minus strand of CAYUAI010000006.1, from coordinate 31,671 downwards.
TTATCTGATGCGCTTGTTTATCTCAAGAGGATTCCTGTTATTTGGCTGTCGCCTCGCTTGATTTTTCAGGTGACGCCGTTGTGTTGCGGGCAGGGAATACTTACGTTTGTCATCACCAACGAGCCAAATATACACCCAAACAGTTTCTCAGGGGTGGGTTGGTATGATGGGAAAATCACATAATCACTGCGCATATCTGACAAGACATTTTCAATTCTTTCATTATATTTTTCTTGTATTGTCTATTATTTTGGCATTTGGGTTAAGTGCGTGTGGTGAGCGATTGCCCTCCAAGAGCAGTGCTAAAAAACAAAAAACCACCAGTGATGTACTTATTATTCAAGCCAAGTGGAATGCTGACTTATCACGGCTTGAAGTGGCCGGGCTTGCTGCACTTGAAGATTCTAAGGTATCTGTAAAGGATGCAGAAACAGGTCAAGTCTTGGCAAACGTCGCGGTGAACGATAAAGACCAGCAATGGATTTATACGGATTCCGAATTGACGAGCATACCTTGCACAGTCATTGCTGAATCGGAGTCATTAATTGAATCCGCTGTGGTGCAAAAAGTACCGAATACGCTTTGCCAGCAAAAAGAATTAGCTGCCCAATCAGATTCACCTCCCTTGGTAAAAATTGTTAATCCCGCCCAGGATTTATTAATCATGGCTGGCAGTGCTGTGTATTTTTCCGGGGCTGGACTGAATAAAAATACCACGGAGGGACTGCATTATCATTGGGATTTTGATGGTCGGCTGGAAGAGAACCGAACACCCGTGCCTGGAAATATTGTGTTTAGTGAGCCAGGCGCTTACCGCGTACAATTAACCGCAAGAAATGCACAAGGTGTTATCAGTACCAATGTGGCTGAGCGTATTATTTCGGTGCGAACCTCGGCTGATAATCAGCCGCCAGTTGCCATTATCGAAGTCCCTAGCAAAAATTTAAGCATGACGGTGGGTGACGTGGTGCCGTCATTCATTGGGTCGGGATATGATGTGGATTCGATGAGCGGATTAAGCTATCGCTGGGATTTCGATGGTGCTGCTCCAGTGCAATATACGATGGCCCCCGGACCGATTAAGTTTGATCAGCCTGGTAATTATCGGATAACCTTGACAGTTAAAGATGCTTTCGGCTTGGTTGATCCGACACCCGCTGTGAGGACGATTAGCGTCAAAGAATCTTTGTTTGCTATTAAAATGACACCGGGACAAAATGTACCACCGGAGAGTATCATCGAAATGCCAGCGACTGATGTGACAATAGCGGCAGGGGAGGGGGTGGCTTTCGCCGGATTTGGGGTCGATCCGAATGGTGATGCATTAAACTATATATGGCGTTTTGATCGGGTGGCGTCGGGCTCGAATTTGGCAAAACCAGGTGTCATTGTCTTTAAGCAGCCTGGTACCTATGCGATTTCATTGACCACGAGTGATCGCCAAGGTTTGGCAGATCCCACACCTGCCCGTCGCACGATTAGCGTGATTGACACGTCAAATGTTGTTGCTAATGTTGCGCCTAATGGCACGATCATTAGTCCATTTCAAGATATGACTGTTGCGCCTAATGAGGCGATTTACTTTGCCGCCATCGGGAATGACCCTGACCGAAATACACCGTTAACTTTCACCTGGGATTTTCAAGGTGAACCAACCAATGTGACAACCCAAAATCCAGGTAATGTGAGCTTTACGACACCGGGGGTTTATACCATTTCATTAACGGTGACCGATAGTTTGGGGGGGCTGGATGAGACTCCATCACAACGCATTATCACCGTTGTGAATGGAGAGAATGGTTCGAATATGCCGCCGATGGGGCATATTCGAACTCCAGTGACTGACCAAGTGATTAATATCAATGAGCGAGTTTTTTTTACCGGCGATGGTAGCGATCCTGATGCACACTTGCCATTATCTTTTGCTTGGGATTTTTCAGACGCCGCTGCCAGATTGTCAATGAGTCCTCAAAATAGAGATCCAGGCAATATTATATTTACACAAGCCGGTGTATATACCATCACTCTCAATGTGCAAGACAATTTGGGCTTGGTAAATAGCTCGCCTGCCTCTGTGGTCATTACGGTACAGGACCCCAATGCAATAAATAATGTGCCGCCTTATGGTTCCATTGCGTTACCGAGGGGGGATGTATTTATTCATACTGGGCAAACGGTTAATTTTTTAGGGGTGGGTATTGATCCTGACGATCCCATGGGAAATTTGCCCTTGTCTTACCAATGGAACTTTGGCGGCGGAGCTGACAATGCTAACTTGAAGTATCCCGGCAGTATTAGTTTCAATCATATCGGTAAATTTACCGTTAGCCTGACGGTGATGGATAGCCTGGGTTTGGCCGATCCCAATCCACCGACCGTTATAGTTACCGCCTTGGATCCAAATAATCGCGTGCCAACGGGCAATATTGATGTGCCAAATGTGGATTTGACGATTGCTATTGGCACAAAGGTACATTTTGCGGGCTCGGGTTTCGATCCTGAAGATAATCTACCATTACAGTTTGTTTGGGCGGTGGTACCGCTTGGTACGACCGCAGGTGGGGCGCCTGGTCCACTCACCGGGCCTTCCGGATATTTAACTTTTTCACAAAGTGGGATTTTCCAAGTGGAATTGCAAGTAACGGATAGTACCGGGTTATCTGACCCCAACCCGAAGACACGATTCATTGTGGTAACCGATGGATCGAATTCGGGTGGTGCTCCTTCGCTACCACCGATTCCTGATATCAATCAAGCCCCTAATGGCGTGATTGTGTCCCCGATGGAAGACATTAATGTTAGCATTGGTCAGCCGGTGGCGTTTATTGGTGAAGGCAGCGATCCAGATGGCATTGTTCCGCTTAGTTTTTATTGGGATTTTTCTGGTTATGCATCCACTTCAACGGCACAAAGTCCAGGCAGTGTGACATTTAATAAGGCGGGTCGTGTCCTGGTAACACTGACGGTGACGGATGAAAAAATATTGGCTGATCCGACCCCGCCAATGGTGGTTGTCACCGTGACGGATAATGTGCCACCAGAAGGCATGATGATGACCCCGGTGAATGATGTTTTTATCAACGTCGGGGAGACGGTGGTGTTTGAAGGCGCCGGACTGGATTGGGAAGGCAATCAAGCATTGAATTTTACCTGGGATTTTGATGGGCATGAAACGCTTCCAGGTTTAACCAGCCTGCCATCGCCGGGTGCGGTTGTTTTTAATACGCCAGGGATGTTCATTGTTACTTTAACGGTGACCGATAGGCTGGGTTTGAGTGATCCAACCCCTGATCAGCGTATGATTATGGTGGCTGATCTGCCACCGCCACCGCCACCTGCGGTACCATAAGCTGTTGTTGCCCACGTCTTATGGTGTTTCTGGTAATGGGATATTGGTTTGGCTGAGACTGGCAATGTAATTGATGCGCTCGTTGTTTTCTCCCGTGACGATTTGATTCATGGTATATTTTATGATGCCGAGTGGGGGGTATATCCAGAGAAGTTGCGAGGACATAATATTATCTAGCGCAGGAAAACGATCGTCAGATGTGATAATGGTTTGTGAGGAATCTAAAGAGAATTTGTAAGCTTCAAATTCAGCAAAAGGTGTTTTTGTGGTTTCGATACCAAGATAGCGGACGTTTTGTGTTACGTCGGCTGTGGCTGGCTCACAACGACTGTTCTCGCAGGGGAGAAGTTGGTAGTTAATGAGGCTTATTGGGTTTTCCTGGTCGATTAATGGCCATACAAATAATAATGTATTAAACTCGTCGTTGTTATTTTTTGCCCATAAAATTTGGCTATTTTGGTTGATTTTAGCGACCAAAAACCAGGCGCCATTTTCATCTTGGCGCATATATTGTTGTTGGGTGTCACTGGCTATGTTGGAAAATTCGATGGTTTTTGTGAATAATTTTACATCAGTAAAATCATCGTTATCCGGACCTGAAGTTAGATTACTGGTTGACCAGGCGTGGGTAATTTTGCCAAGCAGGTTCTGGATGATGGCGTTGTCATCGGTTCTTTCCCCGCTGACTTGATAAACCATCCGGTCCCCGGCTTGATATTGATGCAGCTTAGTATCGTTTGGCAGTCGGTAACTGGCCGTGTTATCTGGCGCGCAAGAAATCACCACAAGTAAAGCTACACAGTGTGTGGTGAGCCGGATAAATCGTTTTATTTGCATCGGGTGTGTTATTTGTTTTGTCGTAATAGTCGACGTTTATACCAATTTTTCCGTACTAATATTTGCCAAATCCAACGGGAAAATAAGTAACCAAACAAGGCACTGATTAGACCCAGCAGCAAGCAACCTAATAAAAAAGGCCGCCAAATCAATAAAAATACCGTTTCTAACCAGTCGATGGTTAAGCTAAATTCTACCTCTTGAATGGGGGTGTGTAAAACCCAGGTGCCGACCACATAGGCGGAATAAAAAATGGGGGGGATGGTGATCGGGTTGGTTATCCACACACTGACCACTGAGAGCGGTAAATTCACTTGGAATATCAGTGCGCCCGTTGCGGCTAGTAGCATTTGGAAAGGGAGAGGAATAAACGCACAGAATAATCCGATGGCAAATGCACCGCTGACGGATTTTCTATTTAAATGCCATAAATTTGGTACCAAGATACCGTTGCCAAATAGGCGTAAGCATTTTATCTGACGCAACTTTTGTTGGTCGGGAATATATTGCTTTAATAATTTTTTAGGCATGGTGCTAAATTACCTGCGGTATCTGTTTTTTTGCCAATTCGCGAAAAGATTAAGATTGTGTTGGGTTGTTGTGTTCAGCACCGAGATCCATGTTGGTTTTTGTCTTTCACCTTTCGGGTTAATCTGACTCGACTCGATTATATATTGCGGCCTTCAATATCTTAAATACTATTCGGCATTTTATTATTTTTGGTTGAGCAGTTTTTGGGATTGTTGCCTTTTTGGCGATGCTGCCAAAAATATACCGCGAATTTTTGTTGGCCTGCATTGGATGATTCATTATTTTTGATTAAAAAGAGGCTTGGGTGATTTTAGCCTATATTACACAGTTGCTGATGCGACAGATAAATTATAATAACAAATTAAGGTAACTTTTAATCATCGGGGTAAAAATCTATTTGATTTTTAGGGTTTTTAAGTAATATATGTAATGACCCAAAATCATTAGCATGATTTTCGGGACTCGAAAAGGCAAGTACCTCACTCGATTGTTTTAGCCAATAATTGACAACAGATTTCAATACAGACCGATGTTGGGGTGAATTGAGTCCTTTACCATGGATAATACGAATACAAGTGATGTTGTCAGTCAAGCATTGTCTGATAAATAAAGCGAGCAGGTTTTGTGCTTGTTGTTGGTTATATCCGTGTAAATCTAATGTGCGTTGGGGTTTGAATTGGCCACGTTTTAACCTCTTAAGTGTTTGATTTTTAACGCCATCACGTTTGAATTCGCGTTCGATTACAAGGTGTTCTATTGACGCGTATGAGAGGGTATCTTGTTGCCATGTCGGTTGTTCATGATGTGGGTAGGGATGTGAGTGATGGATTGGGTTAATTCGATGCCGTTCACGAAATGGCGTGACTTTCGTTTGGCGAATTTGTTGTGTACCAGCCACCGCTTCTCGAAACAAGGTGATATCCTCTTCAGTGAGTTTTTTCGTTTTGCGTTTCATTGGCTCATGGCATGATATGTACAAAAAACATTCAGTGATTGTATGTACAACTGGATAAAATTAATAGCAAATTTGTTTGAGCTTAGGCTTAGCGTCAGGAATTTACATTGTTTGAGTTAACTTGAAAACCATACTTTCTACAAATCGGAAAAAATCATTGAATGTGGTGGTATGATTTAAGCTGCCGCAAAAAATAGCTTATGATTTGATTTTTCAGGTCAAATATTCACGTTTTACATGAAGCGCGTTATACTGGCGCGCTGCAAAAATAGTAAAAAAATTTATGAACATTTTATTAACAAACGACGACGGATATGCTGCACCCGGCATTAAAGTACTTTATGAAGCGCTTTGTCATTTAGGGCAAGTGACGATGGTGGCGCCAGATCGTAATCGCAGTGGTGCCAGTAGTTCACTGACTTTAGCGCGGCCATTGCGTGCCCAAAACATAGCAAAGAACATTATCGCGGTGGATGGAACGCCAACTGACTGCGTACATTTAGCGATTACGGGTTTATTAAAACAGCCGCCCGACCTGGTCGTTTCGGGTATCAACGCGGGAGCGAATTTAGGCGATGACGTTTGGTATTCCGGGACGGTGGCGGCCGCCGTCGAGGGGCGTTTTCTCGGTTTTCCCGCCTTAGCGGTGTCGTTGGCGGATCTGACTGAGGGGAATTATCAAGCGGCTGCACAGGTGACGACTCAGTTAATTCAACGTTTACAAACCCATCAATTACCCACTGATACCATCTTAAATATCAATGTGCCTGACAGGCCGAGTGAACAGTTGAAGGGCATGCGGGCAACCCGCTTAGGCAATCGTCATAAAGCGGAACCGGTGATTAAAAGCGCTGATCCACGAGGCTATCCCATTTATTGGATTGGACCGGCGGGCGCAGAACAAGAGGCTGGGCCAGGTACGGATTTTTTTGCGGTAAACCGTGGTTTTGCGTCAGTGACTCCGATCCAAGTTGACTTAACCCGTCATGCTTTAGTGGATGATCTTGCATGCTGGTTGAAGGAGATGGCTGAGTGATGAATCAGCGTTTACAGGGAATCGGCATGACCTCGTTAAGAACACGTGAACGGTTAGTAAAACGATTGCGCGAGGAAGGTATAAGAAATGATGCCGTATTGAATGTGATACGCACGACGCCACGCCATATCTTTGTTGACGAAGCCTTGGCAAGTCGAGCCTATGAGGATACGGCGTTGCCGATCGGTCATGGGCAAACCATTTCCCAGCCCTACATGGTGGCTCGCATGACGGAATTGTTATTGGTGAATGGTTCATTAGAGCGAGTGTTAGAAATCGGCACTGGGTCCGGTTACCAAACAGCTATTTTGGCACAGCTTGTTGAGCGAGTGTATACCGTTGAGCGGATTTCTGCCTTAATGCATTTAGCCAGAGCTAGAATGAGGGAATTAAAGTTGCGTAATGTCAGATTTAAACATGATGATGGTAATTGCGGATGGGCAGAACATCAGTTGTTTTCAGGGATTATTGTCACGGCGGCCGCTCAGGAAATTCCTGAGTCCTTGCTAATGCAGCTCGATAGCAATGGACGGCTCATTATTCCAGCGGAGGGTGAAGATGGCCAAGTGTTACGGCAAATTGTACGGACTGAGCAAGGTTTTGAAGAAACGCTATTGGACCGCGTTCAATTTGTTCCGATGCTAGGCGGTGTTAATTAATGCGCGTTTTCTCTGTGGTTTACGACAAGGTAATTCAGTGGTCTAAACACAAAAGAGCCACTTGGTATTTGGCGGGTCTGAGTTTTTCTGAATCATCATTTTTACCTTTTCCGCCGCCTGATGTGATGTTGGCACCCATGGTCTTAGCACGCATGCATCTTGCCTGGAAATTAGCCTTCATTACCACAATATTCTCTGTGCTTGGTGGTTTGTTTGGGTATTTAATCGGCATGTTGGCTTTTGATTTCGTGATGCCATTGATCATTGAGGCGGGTTATTGGTCATACTACGAAAAAACTCAGAAATGGTTTGTTGATTATGGTGTCTGGGCAGTGATTGTCGCGGGTTTTTCTCCGATTCCTTACAAGGTGTTCACGTTGGCGGCTGGTGTTTCAGGTATGGCCATCCTCCCCTTTCTTATGGCTTCATTGGTGGGACGAGGGGCACGCTTTTTTTTAGTGGCGGGATTGATTGTTTTGGGTGGCGCAAAAATGGAACACCTGCTGCGCCAGTATATTGACTGGCTTGGCTGGTTCGTTGTCGTGATTGTTATTTTAGTTATTTTGATCATTTAGTCGGGTAGGAATGACACCCATTTAACCCGGGTTTTTTCAGGTGATTGACATCATTTATTGGCATTTGGCTAAACAGGTTTTTGGTGGTGTGAGCTAACCCCTGTGAATCGACAATGGCCATTCGCGTATATATCAATTGATCTTGTGACGGCAAGACCGGTTGGTTTGTTACTTATTATGTTTGTTTTGTGTGCGAATGGTTGTGGTGGGCATGTTTCCCATAAAGTTCAATCGGGTGAGACACTTTATGCCATTGGTTGGAGGTATGGACAAGCGGTGCAAGACATCGCAAAATGGAATAATTTATCATCACCTTACGTGATCCGTGCTGGGCAATGGCTGAGGGTGGCGCCTCGTGTGAAGCCTTGGTGGGAAGAAGCTGAGCAGGTTGTCAAAAATTCAACACAAACAAAAAAAGTGATTGTTCACGTACCTGAGTCTAATGTTAAAAGCATTAAAAAAGAACCACAAAAAATCACCAGTACGCCCCAAAATAAAATAGCGAAAGGTGAAGAGCAGAAAATAACATCGATTCAATCTCCTAGCGTTTCCCTGGTGGTTCAGCATTCAGTTGGATGGCAATGGCCTACAAATGGGCGTGTGATAAAGAACTTTTCGACTAAGCCGCCTCGGTATAAAGGGATTGATATTGCAGGCAAGCGTGGACAGCCTGTTTATTCGGCGGCCAAAGGAGATGTTGTTTACATTGGAGGTGGACTTATTGGGTATGGAAAGCTTATTATCATTAAACATAACAAGACTTTCTTAAGTGCTTATGCACATAATGACGAAATATTGGTAGAGGAGGGTGACAAAGTAAAGAAAGGACAGTTCATCGCTAAAATGGGAAGTACTAGCGACGTGGCCGGTTTACTTCATTTTGAAATTCGACGAAACGGAAATCCTGTAAACCCCCTTCGGCTTTTACGAGGGCAATAATTGTTGTTTATGGAGGGTAGTGGATGACGCATGACAGTGGTGCTTTTGGTGAAGATACAATGTGTTCAACTGATGAAATGAGACTGGATGAATGTGAAGAAGAAGAGACAAAGCCATCTAAGAATCAGTCGACAGATGAAGCCTCTGATGGGCAGCTTGATGCTACTCGGCTTTATTTAAGTGAAATCGGCTATTCACCTCTATTATCGGCAGAAGAAGAGGTACATTATGCCCGTCTTGCACAAAAGGGGGATGAATTAGGGCGCTGCCGAATGATCGAGAGCAATTTACGCTTAGTTGTGAAAATTGCGCGTCGATATTTGAATCGTGGTTTAGCGTTTCTCGATTTGATTGAAGAAGGTAATTTAGGCTTAATACATGCGGTAGAAAAATTTGACCCAGAACGCGGGTTTCGTTTTTCAACATATGCGACATGGTGGATTCGACAGACCATTGAACGTGCTTTAATGAATCAAACGCGTACAATCCGACTGCCGATTCATGTGGTCAAAGAACTCAACTCTTATCTACGTGCCGCGCGTTCTTTTGCACAAACGCAAGATCATGAACCCAGCCCAGAAGAAATTGCACGCCATTTGGATAAACCCATTGAGGATGTGAAACGCATTCTTGGGCTGAATGAGCGAGTGACTTCTGTGGATTCGCCGCTTAATAAAGGCTCGGATAAATCGGTATTGGATGCCATTCCTGATGAAAACAATGCAGATCCGGCCATTTTATTACAAGATGCAGATCTCAATCGGCACTTGCAAATCTGGTTGTCTCAGCTGAATGAAAAGCAGCGTCAAGTGGTTGAGCGGCGCTTTGGTTTAAGTGGTCAAAAAATGTCGACGTTAGAAGAAGTGGGCGGAGAAATCGGAGTAACGAGGGAACGTGTTCGTCAAATCCAGGTGGAAGCCCTAGGAAAACTGAGAGAAATAATGGAACGAGAGGGTTTTTCAGCTGATACCGTGTTTAATTGATGGGTTAAGACATACTTTAAAATCAATAAAAATGTGATGCATCAAAATTAAAGTCAGTCGCTTCAGTTTGTGATCGATGAGTTGAGTTCGTGGGGTTGGTTAAAGCAAGATATGAGAAGTGACGGTGTGCAAAGAATCATTTTTCGATGTGCGCCGCTTTCTTAAATTGTACGAAATGTATCAAGAATAAAAATAAAAAAGTGAAATAAACGCTATCATGTTTATCTCATAAATAAGGCGGCTAGCACCTGTCGGCCGTCAGTCATCAAAAAATTGTAAGTTCGGCATGCCGCTGCAGTATTCATGACTTCGACGCCGATTCCTAGGCGCATTAGTGGCAAAGTATAAGACTGATCTGGGAAAATAATTTGTTTACCGGTACCTAAAATAATCAGCTCAGGCTGTAAATCCGATAAAATCTTCAAATCACCTTCGGTTAACTCCTTCATGGTTTGTGGGCGCCAATGGCTTATGAGTTTTTCTGGAGTGATGATCGCACTAGCTGTGAGTTTGATCGAATTTTTATTATTTTTTGGTGTTGTTTGCTTTGGTTGTGATATCCGCTTAGCGTCGTCATCTTCAGACAGAATGGTGGGCGAATTAACAACGATATAATGATCACCATATGAATGAATAGAATAGGCCTCAGGCCTGGTATCTAGATTGATTTGCATAAACCACCTCGTACTTTATCTGAAATTGCATCATACTTTATTTTATAGTGATAATTAAGCGGTATTCTCTAAAAAATTTCTTTTAAGTGATCGCGGTATTACGTTGACAGTATTTCAAATGGCAAGTATTGTTGCCAATCTTTTGAATCAGCGTGTTTTTTAAGTGGATGGTGGGCATTTAGTGGACTTCACTGTCGGTATTTTTGCTAATTAGTGCATAAACGTTATTATTGGAAGATAGAATCCAAGAGTGCTTGAACGAAGTATGAATAGATTATCTGCGAATGTGCGGTACATCGATCGTCAAGTTCTTGAATACATCCCTCAACAGTAAATACATTAATAGAGTTTGATCAATTGTTTACCGAATTTCAACGCATTAAACGTTTGCCACCTTATGTTTTTAATATTGTCAATGAGTTAAAAGCGGCCGCTCGTGCAAGAGGTGAGGATATCGTTGATTTTGGTATGGGAAACCCGGATCAAGCGACCCCACAACACATTATTGACAAGCTGGTGGAGGTTGCCCAGCGCCGTGATACCCACCGTTATTCTGTTTCTCGCGGCATACCGCGTTTGAGACATGCCATATGTTCATGGTATCAGCAGCGTTATGAGGTTGCGCTAAACCCTGAAACCGAAGCGATTGTGACCATTGGTTCCAAAGAAGGCTTAGCGCATTTGGCACTCGCGACCTTGGGGCCGGGTGATGCCGTATTGGTTCCCAATCCAACCTACCCTATTCATCCGTATGGTTTTGTGATTGCCGGTGCGGACATTCGGCATGTGCCGTTGGTGCCGGGGGTGGATTTTTTTGCTGAATTAGAAAAAGCGATTAAAGATACCTGGCCAAAACCGAAGATGTTGGTGCTTAACTTTCCGGGAAATCCAACAACACAGTGTGTGGAATTAGATTTTTTCGAGAAAGTGGTTGAGGTTGCCAAAGAGCATAAAATTTGGGTGATTCATGATATCGCTTATGCTGACATTGTGTTTGATGGTTACCAAGCACCTTCCTTGTTACAAGTCCCTGGTGCCAAGGAAGTCGCTGTTGAATTTTTTACATTGTCGAAAAGTTACAATATGCCAGGTTGGCGCATCGGTTTTATGTGCGGTAATCCTGAATTAGTGGGAGCATTAGCTCGCATAAAGTCTTATCTCGACTATGGTATGTTTACGCCGATTCAGGTGGCAGCGATCACCGCCCTAGAAGGGCCGCAAGATTGTGTTCAACAGATTACGGATATGTATTGCCAGCGCAGAGACGTGTTGTGTGAAGGTTTGAATCATGTGGGTTGGGAAGTAGATAAACCCAAGGCGACAATGTTTGTTTGGGCGCCGATTCCACCTGCGTATAAAAAATTAGGCTCACTGGAATTTGCCAAACGATTGCTTTCAGAAGCTAAGGTGGCGGTTTCTCCCGGTGTGGGGTTTGGCGAATATGGTGATAACCATGTTCGATTTGCATTGATTGAGAATGCACACCGTACTCGTCAGGCAATTAGAGGCATAAGAGATATGTTTCGCCGAGACAAGGTAACCGTGTCGTAAATATTCTAACGGTTTTCAAATGTGGTCCAAAAACATTGGAAGTCATTCGTGTTAGTCATAGAGGTAAAATGATATGAATCCAGTTAAAGTTGGATTATTAGGGTTGGGCACAGTGGGTGGTGGAACCGTTAATGTGCTCAATCGAAATGCGAAAGAAATCACGCGCAGAGCGGGGCGGGGCATCGTCGTCACCCATGCTGCTGCGCGTGATATTAATCGAGCTCGTCGCTGTGATACCAATGACATACGTTTGACCGTCAACCCTAAAGACGTTATTAGTGATCCCGAAATACAAATCATTGTGGAATTGATTGGCGGAGATACCTTAGCTCGAGATCTGGTCATGATGGCCATTGCGAATGGCAAGCATGTGGTCACCGCTAATAAAGCGTTGATTGCTAAATATGGTAACGAAATATTTTTAGCGGCGCAGAAAAAAGGCGTGATGGTTGCTTTCGAGGCGGCAGTCGCCGGTGGTATACCCATCATTAAGGCGATTAGAGAAGGTTTAGCTGGCAATCAAATTGAGTGGTTGGCAGGCATTATCAATGGTACTGGCAATTTTATTTTGACTGAAATGCGAGATAAAGGGCGTGATTTTTCCGATGTGCTAGCCGAAGCCCAACGGTTGGGGTATGCAGAAGCCGATCCAACGTTTGATGTTGAGGGGATTGATGCCGCACACAAACTCACGATACTCGCGTCGATTGCCTTTGGTATTCCATTGCAATTCAATAAGGCTTATGCCGAAGGTATCTCTCAAATCTCCCAAGAAGATGTCCGTTATGCGGAAGCCCTAGGTTATCGAATAAAACATCTAGGGTTGGCAAAACGCACCGATCAGGGGATTGAATTGCGTGTTCACCCAACCTTGATTCCGCACCGGCGTTTAATTGCTAATGTCGATGGCGTCATGAATGCGATATTGGTAAAAGGTGATGCGGTCGGCGCGACATTATATTATGGCGCGGGGGCTGGCGCGGATGCAACCGCTTCAGCGGTGGTGGCGGATTTGGTTGATGTGGTGCGAACCTTAACCAGCGACCCAGAAAACCGGGTTCCCCATTTGGCATTCCAGGCGGATGCTATCTCGAATACACCGATTCTTGCGATGGAACAAGTAGAAACCGCCTATTACCTCAGGATGCAGGCGCAAGATAAGCCGGGCGTACTCGCCGATGTGACACGTATTTTAGGCAAATTTGAGATCAGCATTGAGGCGATTCAGCAAAAAGAACTGACAAAAAATACCACACACGCCAGTATTATTATGATTACCCATCGGGTACTCGAGAAAAAAATGAATGAAGCGATTGAACAAATCCAAAGCTTGAGCTCAATTAATGGCCAAGTGGCACGAATTCGGTTAGAGTGCCTCAATGCAGATTAATTAGAATATCGTTGATATTGGATTTGCGCTCGCGTTAATATTTGATAAAGTTAGAGGATGTTGTTATGTCATTTCGACCGCGTTATACCGGTTTGATCGATCGATATCGTGACCGTTTACCGATTCATGATGATACGCGTATTATTAGTTTGGGTGAAGGCAATACGCCGCTGATTCGATTGCATAATATTCCGGTTAAATTAGCCAAAGATATTGACATCTATGTTAAGTATGAAGGTCTGAATCCTACCGGTTCTTTCAAGGATCGAGGCATGACAATGGCGGTAACCAAGGCCGTTGAGGATGGCAGTAAAGCGATTATTTGTGCGTCGACTGGCAATACCTCAGCTTCGGCGGCGGCTTATGCCGCACGTGCGGGTATTAAAGCTTTTGTTTTAATACCCGATGGGAAAATCGCAATGGGTAAATTGGCGCAAGCCATGATACACGGGGCGGTGGTCATTCAATTCAAAGGAAACTTTGATGTGGGCATGCAGTTGGTAAAACAACTCGACCAAACCTTGCCAGTGACGATTGTGAACTCAATTAATCCGTTTCGTTTGCAAGGCCAGAAAACCGCCGCCTTTGAAATCATAGAAGAACTGGGTTGTGCGCCTGACTACCATTGTTTACCCGTCGGTAACGCAGGGAATATTAGTGCGTATTGGATGGGATATTGTGAATATTTTGACCACGGTATGGTGAATCAAAAACCTAAGATGCTCGGTTATCAAGCCTCGGGGGCGGCCCCATTTTTGAGGGGCGAGATGGTTGAACATCCAGAGACCATTGCGACGGCTATTTGTATTGGTCATCCTCAATCTTGGGATAAAGCCAGGATCGCCCAAAAGGATTCCGAGGGTTGGTTCGATGAGTTTTCGGATCCAGAAATTCTCGCGGCGCAACGGATGTTGACAGAGCTCGAAGGTATTTTTTGTGAGCCTGCCTCGGCCATCTCATTAGCTGGCGCAATCAAAGATATTCAATCAGGAAAAATACCCGAGGGAAGTCGCATTGTCTGTACTTTAACAGGCCATGGTTTAAAGGACCCCGATACGGCAATTAAGCAAAGTACGTCAGATATTGCCAACATCGAAGCGACAGAGGACTCGGTGTCTAAAGCCATTTTAGCCCACCTTTAATTGTTCATCGGATAGTTATTTGACCAACATTGACTACTTTCCGGTAGCAAATGTTGGTTTCTAGAGCAGATTAGGCGTTGGGCTGGTATCATTTCCCGGTTTAGCGCTCAGATTGTGATTTGTATTGGCCGGATACAACCTATCTTGCGTCGGTTTTATGCGCAGAGTTCATTCACTCAATCCCTTAGAAATAAGTCATATCAAGAAGGCAAAACTGTAAGAAACATCACACTTTCATTGTGCATTTACGCTATATAATCCCGCTTGATTCGACGATAAATACGATATGGACCCTAAGAGGCTGTTCGTCTAAAAAATAAAATGCAGGTTCTTAAAGGTTGGGCGCTAAAAATAAAGTGGGTGAGTATATGACAAGTTCTGTGACAAAACTGATTATTGAAAGTGTATGCAAAGACGGTAAGCGTTTTCGGCCGAGTGATTGGATCGAGCGTATTTCATCAAACCTGGGAACTTTTGGGCCAGACCATCGTTTACATTATTCGAAGGACGTGCAGCCGGGTTTTATTGATGGTGAAAAATGCTTAGTTGTGGTCGAGACATTGCAGCAGGATGATCCTGCGGCTTATGAATATATTGTCAACTTTGCAGAATCAAATCAATTAAGAGTGCGCCGCCAAGCGAACCAATAATGTACGGCAGGGGGAATACTTACTCGCATTACCGTCAATTCCGAACCGCCAAGGTAATAAAAACTAGCGCCATCGCAAATGATTGTGATGGCGTTATGTATTTACGTTTTATTGATTAGGTTTAGCTACCCATGTGTTTTTCTTTAATTTCGTCGAGTGTTTTGCAATCAATGCAAAGTGTGGCAGTGGGACGTGCTTCAAGTCGTCGTATACCAATTTCAATGCCACATTGGTGACAATACCCGTAATCTCCTGCCTCAAGCATTGCTAACGCTTCATCGATTTTTTTGATGAGTTTACGCTCCCGGTCACGGGCGCGCAGTTCCATGGCAAATTCGGATTCCTGCGTTGCACGGTCATTGGGGTCGGGAAAATTAGCGGCTTCATCTTGCATGTGATGAACCGTACGATCAACTTCCTCCATCAAGTCCTTTTTCCAGGCGGTGAGTATTTTCATGAAATGATTGGCTTGCGCCTCATTCATGTATTCTTCGCCTTGTTGAATATCATAGGGCGCGATACCCAGCGAAGTCGTGGTTGTTGTCGTTTCGTGCGTTTGTTGCTTTTTCGCGGCCATCAGTTAATCGTCCCCCGTTATACCGAGAAATTTTGAGACCCGCTTTTTACCAGAAAAGAGGCGTGTCTGCAATATAAGATTTCTAGATAATTGACTGTCATCAAAATATAGACCTAAATTTGTCAAGTGTCAGCTTATCTCTGGCGTGCGACACTAACATACTGAATCATTAAATAAATTTTACCTCTGAATACATATATTCGAATTTTTTTATGGTGAAAGTTAGGTTAGAATAACCAAAATGTAGATAGTTTTCTTTTGGTTGTGTGTTTATCGGTTATTTGTGGCTTGATCATGAGGCTGTAGTGTAGTCATTAGGTTAAAAAAATCACCCCAGCGGAGAGTGATCGGCCCTTTATTCAATAAAGGATAAATAGTGTTTATTTTCATATGGTTTTCTGTTTGCATGTAATGTCGTCGGTATGGCTGAGCGAAGCGCCATCAGGGTGAGAGCAAAAATTAAGCATATCGCCTATCTTTGGTGTGAAATTTTAGGTTTATAAATATTTAAGGGGAAAACGTGATAGAGGGTTTAGCCGCTCGGATGACTGACATTTCATCGTTTCAAGTCATGTCATTGTTGGCACGCAGTCGGGAATTAGAAGCACAAGGAAAACGTATTGTTCACATGGAAATTGGGGAGCCGGATTTCTCAACACCCGAGCCCATTATTGTTGCAGGGATTCGTGCCTTAACGGCAGGACGCACCCACTATACGCCCGCGACCGGATTGCCTGAATTACGAGCAGCGGTAGCGACATATTACCAGACTCGATACGGCCAAAAGGTCAATGCCGAACAGGTGGTGATTACCCCAGGCAGTTCAGGTGCTTTGCTGTTAGCCCTTGGGGTATTATTAAATCCGGGCGATCAAGTCTTGATGGCGGATCCAGGGTACCCATGCAATCGAAATTTTGTTCGGTTTCTCAATGGTGAACCGGTCAGCATTGGAGTGGAGGCGATGACTCAGTTTCAATTGACCGGCGATTTGTTAGCATCTCATTGGCAGCCTACCACCAAGGCGGTTATTGTTGCATCGCCGACGAACCCTGTCGGCAGCGTATTGTCAGCGAAGCCGCTGGTAAATATTGCAAAAGCCGTGCGTCAGCGAGGCGGTTATTTGATTGTTGATGAAATTTACCATGGACTCGAATACGAGGATAAACTGCCTACCATTTTGTCCATTGATGACCAAGCGTTTGTGGTCAATAGCTTTTCAAAATACTTTGGTATGACCGGGTGGCGCTTAGGGTGGTTGATTGCCCCCCAACGGTTTGTGCCAGCCATTGAGCGATTAGCGCAAAATATTTTCTTGGCGCCTTCTACACCAGCGCAATATGCAGCGTTGGCAGCATTTGATGAGTCGACCATGAGTGTCCTGCAGCAGCGTCGGGATGAGTTTCGGCAGCGCCGTGATTACTTGGTGCCTGCTTTACAAGCCCTGGGTTTTACGATTCCCTGTTTGCCGCAAGGTGCTTTTTATATCTATGCCAATTGTTCGGGCTTGACTGACAATAGTTTCGATTTTTGCCATACGTTGCTGGAAGAGGTGGGGGTTGCGATTACGCCTGGCGCTGATTTTGGTGATCAACAAGCGGCCCAATATATTCGGTTTGCTTACACGACGAACGAAGAAAATCTCAGGGAGGGCATTCGTCGGCTAACAAAGCACTTGGCCTCTATTAAATTGTAGGTGGTCGGGTGACAAGGTACTCATGCTGATTATCAGTTAGCCTCCTAGCGATGTATTTGTTCTAGCCGCTCCAAATCGAAATGATCTAATAGCATGGCGGTTGCACCGGCGACGGCGCTGGGTACGATAATGATATTTAGTATCGGTATCATGGTTCCGACCATGACGGCCCCACCAAACCCTAATACCAGCATGCGTTTATTTTTTAAATGTTTTCTTTGGTGAGTGAATTTTATTTTGTGGTTTCCCATCGGGTAGTCAGCGTACTGTAAAGTGAGTAACCAAGCCGCAAACACTAACCATACGCCAGAGGCAATGAAATTAATGCCAGGAATGAAAAACAATATGAAAAACAATAGACTTCGAGTGAGAAAATAAAAAATTTTCGCCAGTTCTTCTTTTAGGGTGGTTGGCAATTCTTTAATGATCGTCTGCCAAGGCTCATCCATGCTCATTGGCTGGGTGGTCAAGTGCATTTCTACGGCTTCGGCTAATAGACCGTTAAAGGGGGCGCTGAAAAAATTGACGACGAGAGTAAAGGAAAAATAGGCGAAGATGACCAGACCAACACCAAGTAAAAACCAAATGAGCCAATCTAACCACTGTAACCAGCTAGGCAACATCTCGGCAAGGGCTTTTGTGGCATCATCAAACCAGACGAAGATGCCTATGGTCATCGCTGTAAAAAAGATAAAACTGAACACGATGGGTAATAGCGCGAATTTTCTGAGCTGAGGATGGCCGATTAATCGTATTCCTTTGATCAGATACAGTGCACCATGAAGGGGTGTGTTAGGCAACGTGCGGCGGATTGTCATGTATCATATTTCTTTTTGATGGGTATACCTGTTAATCGATTGATTCAGCGGCACCTTGCTTCGCCAGTTTTGCCGCCCCGACAGCGGCGCTAGTGCAACGCGCTTTAACAACAGGCACGCCCATGGTATTGGCGCGTATTTGGTTCCAGGGCACATTAATCGCGCCGCCGCCCACCGTGAGTATTTTACGCGGTGGAGTGGCGCCTAATTCAACTAATCGCTTGTAACCGAGTTTTTCAATGTTAGCAATGCCTTCTAAGATGGCTTGGAAGAAAATAACATCGGATGCAGGACGCGGTGATAGTTTAGGCGATAGTGTGGCATCATTGATGGGAAATCGCTCTCCGATTTGGGCAAGAGGATAATAATCCAGTTGGGTTGGCTGGTTTGGATCGAGCTGGCGTGTCATGCTTTCAATTTGTTGTGGGGAAAAATAATGCTGGATCACCGATCCTCCGCTATTCGACGCGCCGCCGACGAGCCAAATTTTCCCGAGTCGATGACTGTAGATACCATAATCGGCGTTGAAAATCGGGGTTTCCGAGGCTAATTTTAACACCAACGTAGAGCCGATCGAGGTCACCGCTTCGCCTTTTTGGTGGGCACCGGTGGCGATGAAAGCCGCAACGCTATCGGTTGTGCCACTGACAATGCGGGTATCCTCATCAAAACCAAAACGAGAAGCCACTTGTTTGTCAATGAGGCTGATAACTTCACCGGGCACTTGTACGCAAGGTAGGTGATTGAGATCAATGTCTAACTCCATTATCCAGTCAGGCCATTGCCGTTCAATGGGGTCATAGCCCATTTTGAGGACGTTATTTTCGTCACTCACATTAAATTGTTTAGAGAACTGCCCTGCTAGCCAATCCGCTTGATTGACGAAGCAAAAATCCTTTTGGTGTGACAACTGGTTGCCAAGATGGAGGCATTTCGCTAACGCTGAGCTTGCCCCTTGAGCGGCGCTGTGGGCTGGGGCGTGTTTGGCGATCAATTGAGCTTCTGGCACACTGGTTACATCGTTGTACATCAGCGCGTTAGAGAGTGCTTGCCCATGTTGGTCAGTTGCCAATACGGTTCCAGAGGTGCCATCGACAGCAATCGAGCGTACTTGATAGAGCGGTATTAATTGCTTGACTTTATAAAGTGCACTTTGACAAGCTTCCCACCAAATTTCCGGATCTTGATAGCAGTGCCCATCATTGAGTACTTTAGCGGGGGGCAATGGATGTTCTGCCGAAGCAATTATCTGTTCTTGTTCATTGATTACGGCAATGCGACAGCCACTGGTGCCTAAATCAATGCCCAGAAAATAATCATCCTCTTGAGTTTTGTCTATGTTTTTCAAGTGAGGCATTTATTAATTAGGTTAAGTTGTCAATATTAAAAAAGTTAAGGTAATGTAATTAACGCGGGTGCTTGCCAATTGACGTTTTTGTGCTCCACCACCACCGTGGTGTAAATACCGCCCCGTACGTTAAATTCTGCCGTGATACGCATGAAACTTGGTTGGCAGGCAGTCACCATATCCTTCAATAGCTGGTTTGTTACCGCTTCGTGAAAAGTGCCTTCATTACGAAAAGACCAGATATATAGTTTCAATGCTTTAAGTTCAAGACATAATAAATTTGGAACATAAGCTATTTTGATGGTTGCAAAATCGGGTTGGCCAGTTTTTGGGCATAAACAAGTAAATTCTGGAATCGTGATATGTACTGTATAATCCTGCTGTGGGTTGGGATTGTCAAATGTATCTAGATTTTTACTTGGTTCGCTAGGCATTGCTTTCTCTCTATGATAATTTTACGGCCTCTTATTGTATCCGGTGATCAATGGGTTGACAAAGTGCTTGTGTCAAGACTTCATCATGATGATTCGATTGAGGGTTTAAAATGGGTTCGGTGATTACCGTCCTCGGTTACTAAATAAAATTTCCTGTGCAGTCTCATATTATGATGTTTGAGCTTTACTCGGCTTGCCAGCAGTGTACATCGTCAGGTTGTTCCTTAGCGAGCATAAGTGTAATATGTCGCCTATTTCTTGTCCGGGCGCGTTAGCAGACATCGTCGGCTGGCAATCAAAGCATCCATCGGCTGGGGAAATAATGAACAATTTATTTAATTCTTAACAACTAGGCTAATGAATTCTCCATGCGTCTCAGTAGAATAAAGCTAGCAGGCTTTAAATCTTTTGTCGATCCAACCACGGTTTATATT
Source organism: uncultured Chromatiales bacterium (assembly GCA_964442745.1). Classification (GTDB taxonomy): domain Bacteria; phylum Pseudomonadota; class Gammaproteobacteria; order S012-40; family S012-40; genus CAYUAI01. The sequence goes on along the minus strand of CAYUAI010000006.1, from coordinate 11,096 downwards.
GAGAGTAATCTCGTCGGTGTGGTGGGACCTAATGGCAGTGGTAAGTCGAATATCATTGATGCAGTTCGTTGGGTGATGGGGGAAAGTTCAGCTAAGCATATGCGTGGGGAATCGATGGCTGACGTCATATTCAGCGGTTCATCCACCAGAAAGCCGGTAGGTCAAGCCTTTGTCGAATTAGTGTTTGATAATAGTCAAAGTGGTATGGGAGGCAAATATGCTAACTATAATGAAGTATCGATCAAGCGCTTGGTGGCACGCGATGGGCAATCGAATTATTCATTAAATGGGACCCGTTGTCGGCGTCGTGATATTACGGATATTTTTCTTGGCACCGGCCTGGGGCCGCGCAGTTACGCGATTATCGGCCAAGGCATGATATCTCGCTTGATCGAAGCAAAGCCTGACGAATTGCGTACTTTTCTAGAAGAAGCCGCGGGTATTTCCAAATATAAGGAACGGCGTCGGGAAACCGAAAATCGCATGCGGCATACGCATGAAAACTTAAGTCGAATTAACGATTTAATGGATGAACTCGATAAGCAACTGGAGCGTTTGCAGAAGCAGGCAAAAACGGCAGAGCGTTATAAAAATTTAAAAGACGAAGCGCGGACTGTTAAAGGTCAGTTATTAACGTTGCAATGGCAATTATTGGACAATGAGATGCAAACCAAGGAAGCCTTGGTCGGCAAAATGGGAACCCAATTAGAAGCGGACATCTCGGCCTTGCGTGCCACGGAAGCGGCCATGGAGCAGCAACGTGAAATTCATGTGGAAGCCAGTGATACCTTAAATGAAATACAAGCACGTTATTATCAAATTGGTGCCGAAGTATCCAGTCATGAACAACAAATACAGCACACCAACAATCGACAGCAGGAGCTTGCCAACGACTTGGCGCAAGTGATTCAAACACAGCAAGATGCGAATGTTCATCAGCAAACCGATGAGCGTCAATGCATCGAGCATGAGGCGAAAATTACCGAGTTGATGCCGGTATTTGACGCCGCTGAACAACAATCCGAGCTATCTTCTGCACAATTGGAAGAGGCCGATGACGCGATGCACGATTGGCAGTCGCAATGGGATGAATTTAATCAGCAAGCGGGTGAACCGACCAAAACGGCAGAAGTTGAGCGTACAAAAATTACGCACATGGAAAATCAATCTCAGCAATTGCAACAACGTTCTGAGCGTCTGAGGGATGAGTTAATAAGTTTTGAAAGCAAGCGGTTAGATGATGAGTTACAAGCCTTGGATGAGGTGATGCTGCAACAGCAGGCACAGGCCGATCAGCTCCATGAGGTATTGTCAGAATGTCAGGCTCGGGTCACGGATCAACGCCAGGAAATGGCTGAATTAACAGAAAACTTGGCAACCAGCCGCGATCAACATCAACAACAGCGAGGGCGCATTGCCTCGTTAGAAGTGTTGCAAGAAGCGGCACTTGGCCAGCATGAAGAACAGCGGCAAGCTTGGTTATCCGAACTCGGTTTACAAGACTGCCCTCGTCTCGCCCAGCAATTGATCGTGAGCGAGGGTTGGGAAAAAGCTGTTGAAACGGTATTGGGGTTTAATTTAGAAGCATTGTGTATCAATGCGCTACCAGATATCTTTGATAAATTACACGAGCTACCAGAATTATCCATCGGTTTCATGGAGGCTCGGTCGACGAGTGGTCATGTGAATGCTATGTTAGATAGCAGACGGCTATTGAGTGATGTGGTGCAGTCACCGGTGGACGTTAGCCATTTATTGAACAAAATTTACTGTGTCGATGATTTGCCAGCCGCTTTGGCATTATCGCAACAGTTGCTTGAAGATGAATCGGTCGTGACTCGGCAAGGCCTTTGGATGAGTCCTCGTTGGCTGCGCATTAATAAACAGCAAGATGAAAAAAGCGGCGTTATTGTCCGAGAGAAAGAACTCAAAGCCTTGCAAATTACTCAGCAACAGGAGGCTGAGGTGATTGCTCAATTAGAGCAACAGTGTGAATTTAGCCAAGCGAGTTTGCTTGAGCTCGAAGCCCAGCGCGATAATACGCAACGTGATATCCAGGAATGGCAACAGCAGTTGGGTGAAATCAAAGCCCAATACAGTGGTAAACTGGCGCGCTCAGAGCAGATAAAAACCCGATCAGCGCGAGTGCGCAGCGAACTTGATGATATTCAACAGCAAATTACCAATCATGTCCGTGATGTACAAGAGGCCCGCAAACGCTTAGCTGAGGCGCTTGATATGATGGATGAGATTGTCCAACGGCGTGAAGTATTGACTGGACAGCGTGATGAATTACGTGAATCGTTAGCGGATGTTCGCCAAGTGGCTCATGAGAAAAAGCAAGAGATGCATGATTTAAAGCTGCGGCTTGAGTCATCAAAAATGGCAAAAGAGGCCGCTGAGCAAAATTTACAACGGGTACATGTTCAGCTTCGCAGTCTGCAAACACGTCAAACCGCATTAGAAACGGCGCTGACTGACAATGAGACGCCGCTGCCAGAGATTAAGCAAAACCTGGAGAAACTCTTGGAGCAGCGCTTAACCGTGGAAGCACAGTTGAGTGAGGTTCGTCAGGGGGTCGGCGAAGCCGATAATCAACTGCGTGAATTAAGTGCGAATAAAATACAAATTGAGCAAAAAGTTCAAGTGGCTCGGGAAATCTTAAACCAAGAGCAAATGAATGCGCAAACTGTTAAAGTTCGGCGTCAGACGCTCATTGAACAATTGTCGGAAGCGGGTTATGAATTAGCTCAAATATTAGCGGAGCTGCCTGAAGATGCGTCAGCCAACGAGTCGGAGCAGAGGCTTGCTAAACTGGAGCAAAGTATCGTGCGGCTGGGTCCCATCAATTTAGCGGCGATTGATGAGTATGCAGAACAATCAGAACGTAAACAGTATCTTGAAAGTCAGCATAATGATTTAACAGAAGCGCTAACGACGCTTAAAAACGCGATTAACAAAATTGATAAAGAAACCCGTGCTCGCTTCAAAGAGACCTTTGACAAAGTCAATGGTGGCTTGGAAAATATGTTCCCTAAACTCTTTGGTGGCGGGCAAGCGTTTTTAGAATTAGTGAGTGAAGACTTATTAGAGACGGGAGTGACCATTATGGCCCGACCACCGGGTAAAAGAATAAGCAATATTCATATGCTGTCAGGCGGTGAAAAAGCGCTGACGGCGGTGGCTTTGGTCTTTGCCATTTTTGAATTAAACCCAGCACCATTTTGTATGTTGGATGAGGTAGATGCACCCTTAGATGAGGCAAACGTGGGTCGTTTTAGCCAATTAGTGAAAGCGATGTCGGAACAGGTTCAGTTTATATTTATTACCCATAACAAAACGACGATGGAAATTGCGCAACATTTAAATGGAGTGACAATGCATGAACCTGGTGTTTCACGTATGGTATCCGTCGATGTTGAGGAGGCAGCCAGTTTGGCGGCTATGTAGGAGGGAGTAGGGATAATTTATGAATGATTTTATTGAGTTTTGGAATGATCCACTGCGTTTGATATTAGCGGTGGCCGGTGCCGTGGTTATTTTGGCAATTATTATCTTTGGACGGCGATCGGGCAGTCAAAAAGATTTGAAAACTTTGGATTTATCCGAGCCTCACTCACCGCACTCGACGGTACGCTGGGAAATACATGAAGATATCGTTGATTCAGATCCGCAGGTTGGTGGGTTAACGGCGTCGGAAATTCAAAGTGCCTTGGAGTCTGGGCCAGTGAAGGATGTCGGACCTGTCAGTGTCAGCAAAGCAGCAGATCGTATGCGAAGTCAGGCCTCCGCTTCGCACATGGCCGATCATAACCGAGCAAGCCATCAACAACATGAGTATGTGCGATCCACCCAGCCCTTGGTCGCTGACCCGGTGACGATGCGCGATGAGCGCGCCTTGCATGGGATAAAGACACCCGTGGCTAACCTGTCACTTGAACCGACGTCTGATTTTGACGCAGAACCTCATGGCGAAGGGGAAATGTTTATTGTTTTGCACGTGATGGCAAAAGACGAACGCATGTTTCATGGCAGTGATTTGCAAAAAGCGGTAGAGATCGCGGGTATGGGCTATGGTGAACATCGGATTTTTCATTTTCCCGGCGACCGTCTTCCTGGCGAGATGCCTTATTTTAGTTTAGTGAATATGATGGAGCCAGGGATATTCGACATTGAGGCGATGGATGGTTTTGAAACCACCGGGGTGAGCCTCTTCATGCGCTTGCCTGGTCCCGCCGATGGGTTACGTGCGTTTTCTAATATGCTAGTGACCGCACAAGCGTTGGCGAAAAGGTTAGAGGGACAATTGTTCGATGAGCGGCATCAACCGCTTAGTCAAGCTATGATTACTAAACTCAGGGCCGAAGTTGCCGCCTTTGATATGGCAATAGCAAATCAAAAAGTTATTGATTTGGCGCATTAATTAACCATCGGTTTTAGCGATCAATTGACATATGGTTACTCAAGAATCTGTTGTTGCCGGGAGTAGGGAGCGTGTTGCCGGTTTGCGTAAACAAATTGAATATCATAATTACCGCTATTATGTATTAGATGATCCAGAAATACCGGATGCTGAATATGATTGCTTAATGCAGCAGTTAATTGATTTAGAGTATCAATATCCAGAACGCATCACAGCAGACTCCCCCACGCAGCGCGTGGGTGGTGAGCCACTGAAAATATTTACTCAAGTGGCACACCGGGTTCCTATGTTGTCCTTATCCAATGCTTTTAGTGAGCAGGATGTCAAAGATTTTGATCGACGCAATTGCGATCAGCTTGAGCTGACCCCAATACCGTATGTGGCAGAGCCAAAACTCGATGGTTTAGCTATTAGCCTGCGTTACGAATCGGGTCTGTTGGTCAAATGTGCAACGCGTGGTGATGGTACGCAAGGGGAGGATGTGACGCTCAATGTCAGAACGATTGGTGCGGTGCCATTGCGGCTCTCTGGACAAAATATTCCGCCGGTATTAGAAGTGCGCGGTGAAGTGTATATGCCGAAGCAAGGATTTGCTGCACTCAATGCTCGTCAGTTGGCGAATAACGAAAAACCTTTTGCCAATCCTCGCAATGCTGCCGCCGGAAGTTTGCGGCAATTAGATCCAAAAATTACTGCCACGCGTCCACTCAGTATGTATTGTTATGGCTTAGGGGAAGTGGTGGGTGGTCAAATGGCTGAATCTCATTACGACATCTTAATGCAACTTAAAGCCTGGGGATTACGGATCAATGATGAAACCGCGTTGCTGGAAGGCGTCGAGGGTTGTTTGCAGTACTATCAGCAGTTAAGCGAAAAACGCCTCGCCTTACCGTATGAGATTGATGGTGTTGTTTATAAAATTAATGCACTGGCTGCGCAGCAACAAATGGGATTTGTGGCGAAAGCCCCACGCTGGGCGATTGCCCATAAATTTCCTGCCGAAGAGGCACTCACCGTGGTGGAAAAAATTGAAGTGCAAGTAGGGCGCACTGGCGCACTGACCCCGGTGGCCCGCTTAAAACCGGTTTTTGTGGGTGGCGCCACGCTAACCAATGCCACACTGCATAATCAGGATGAAATTGATCGAAAAGATGTCCGCATGGGGGATACCGTGGTGGTGCGACGTGCCGGAGATGTGATCCCTGAAGTTGCTCGGGTTATCATGAGCCATCGACCTGCCGGTGCCAAAAAATATCAAATCCCCGAACATTGTCCCGTTTGTGGTGCCCATGCCATACGCGTTGAAGGTGAAGCGGTATCAAAATGCAGCGCGGGCTTGTTTTGTGCGGCCCAAAGAAAACAGTCCATTAAACATTTTGCTTCACGCAAAGCCATGGATATTGAAGGTTTAGGGGATAAACTGGTTGAGCAATTAGTGGATCAAGGACTCGTGGAAACGGTTGCTGACCTGTTTACACTTACTAAAACTCAGTTGGCGGCCTTAGCGCGTATGGGTGATAAATCAGCTGACAATATCTTGGCGGCGCTGAGTCGGTCAAAAGACACGCAGTTGGCTCGATTTTTATATGGTTTAGGCATTCGTGAAGTGGGTGAAGCGACTGCACAGACCCTAGCACAGCACCTGGGTCGCTTAGAAAATATTGCGGCGGCGAGTGAGGACGTCTTGGTAAGTTTACCTGATATTGGTCCGGTGGTGGCAGCGCACGTCGTGCAATTTTTTCAAGAGTCCCACAATATGGAAGTGATTCAGAGATTACGTGAAGTCGGTGTGCATTGGCCAGACCCACCAGTGAAAACGGGACTGGACAGACCCTTTTCTGGTAAAATATTTGTGCTAACCGGTAGTTTAACACACATGACGCGGCAAGAAGCCAAAGCGAAATTGCAAAGTTTAGGGGCGAAGGTAACGGGCAGTGTCTCGGCGAAAACAGATTATGTCGTTGCTGGCGAAAAATCCGGATCAAAGCTTGCCAAAGCGCAAGCCCTTGAGCTAGAAATATTAACCGAGGATCAGTTTTTATCGTTGTTGAAAACTGAAGATTAGCAATGGCTGAGCTGATAGTTTCTCGATTTCACTACCTTAAATATTTGGTGGTGCCTCTCATCATCAAAGATACTTGCTACGAGTAACCAAACCATTTTTCAGACTTATTTGTTTATTGGAAAACACTTTAGGGCGTTGTGAACGATAACGACCTTGGGCCGCCTTACATTTGAAAATCGCGAAGAGAATTGGTTTCACAGGGATTTTTCTGAAGGAGGTAATACTTGTTGTCTTGCCTCCTTCAGAAAAATTTCGGTGGAATCAAAAATCAAATGATAGGCTTCGCGAAAGGCTTTTCTGATCTCAGTGAAAAGGGCTTTACTATTATTCCAGTTCGAGTTCGCGAAATGACGATACCTTCTTTGGTATCAGCGTCGCCTTGCATGCAAGAACTTCCACCTTTAACATCACACACTGTGTGTAAATGCAGATGAAAATCCTGCTAACTCAACACCAAACCCATATTTTTTTGAACCAGGTCTCCGGTTGGTAAAAATCTCATCAATACTGGGTGGGGATAAAATTTGTATTGGAAAAATAAATGAGCCCCCACCAGGTACTGTCACTTTAAGATCTTTAACTCCGCCTTTCCGAGTTCCGTAAACGTGTTCGCAAAGAGATAAACAAAGAACTCAATCGTCTATCTCTATCTTGCCTTAAAAAACACCTGATTGACAGTGATAACCAATTTTATCATTTATTAGAGACCATTGAGGCCATCAATACTGATCAGAAAAATTGTCTCGATGCATTACAGCAAGCCACTAAAGAGTCGTTACAAGAATTATCTGATACGGGAATAGTAGGCCAGCAATGAGATAATTTTAAACAAGGCGTGTGTAAAATATTCGGATGGTTAATTTTGCTGGCAGTGCGCGATGAACACGCGGTTATTGCTCGTCACTTGATGAACAAACAAGATGTGCGGGTTGAGTTTAAACTGTCATTACAACAAGCGGCTTGTATCGAAATTGTTGTCGCGCGATTGGATCGGGCGCCGGCCAAGCTTGGCTTGGACGAAGATTATCATCCAACAGGGACTTATTTATTTGAGGGTATTTACGATACAGGGCCTGTTGCCAGTGACAATGTGATGGTCGTTTATCTCGCGATTTATACCATCATTCATCAACGCAAAGCCCCAACGAAGTTATCCGATAAACAGTTACAAGATTTGGATGATACATTACGCGTTCGTCGACGGCGTGGGCGAAGTTATTATATCGCCGTGCTGGTTAGCGAAATAAATAGTCCATTGAGAAATCGCGATATCTGTCAGCAATTATTCAATACATTAAAACATCTCAATGCCGTATTTATTGATGTCAATAGCAAAGATGATGTGCTGCTCACCACGGAGCAATATTTAATTGTGTTGATCCGTGAATTCCTACCCCAGTTTGAGGAAGAACAATGACCCATACGATTTCCGACTTACCTATCGGAAAAGCGCTTGATTTGCCAGAAATGGGTGCATGGCCAGCAACAAAACATGTAATTTGATAATGAAACGGCTAATGCGATTGAAGCCGCAATAGCCGCACAACGACCGTTGTTAATCCGGGGTGAGCCGGGCATGGGCAAGAGTCAATTGGCACGGGCTATAGCGCATGTTTGGGATAGGCTATTTGTCTCGCAAGTGGTGAATGCACGCACCGAGAACGAAGATTTGTTATACCACTTTATCGATACCTTACAAAAAGGCTGTCGATTTAAATGATGTATTGACACAACCGACTGAGGAAACTCTTGCATTATGTGCGTTTACCAAACATGTTATGGAATTAATTCGAGGTTACCCCGAGTTTTCTTTTTAACAAGGATGGCTATTACGTAAGAGAAAACATCGCGAACGAACCCAGTCTGAGCGCCAAACCGGGACGTTGTTGCGTCATCCATTGTTTAGAACGGTTTAATGTCAATGCTTGCTTTGGCTTTTAAGTCGTTAATGTGATCACCGATAATTTGGTTTTTTACCACTTTGAGTAACTGTTTTTCCACTTTGTCAAAGGGGGGGGGCTCTACTTTTCGAACGTCTTCTAATCGAATGATGTGCCAGCCAAATTGGGTTTGTATGGGAGAGGGAGAAACATCTCCTTTGTTCAGTTTGGCGACGGCATCAGCGAACGGTTTTACCATTTGGTTGGGGGAGAACCAGCCCAGTGAACCGCCATCTTTTCCCGAGGGGCCGGTAGATTTTTCCTTGGCAAGCGTTGCAAAATCTCCCCCCTTTTTAAGTGAATCAGTGACGGCTTTAGCATCGGCTTCATTTTCTAGCAGGATGTGACTTGCTTTATATTCAATGGAAGCCGGTTTGACAATTTGGGTTTGATAGGCTTTTTGCAATTGAGCCTGGGTGGGTGGTTGTTCTTCTTCAAGCAGTTTTTGTAGGCGATGCGTGGTCATAATATTTCTAATCTGATCTTCGATTTGCGCCTGAACCTCAGGGTCATCCTTCATACCCTTGTTAAGCGCCTCTTGGTAAATCAGTTCACGATTGATTAATTCATCTAAAACTTTTTGTTTTTGTTGTTCAGATAAATGTTGACTGGCTTGATGGCCTGAGCGCATTTGACTGTATAATTTAAAAGCATCGTTTGAAATATCGGTTCCATTGACGGACGCCACGATATGATTTTTGCTATCGGCGGCCAATGTGCTGAAAGCGAGGCTTGATAGCAAGGTAATGAGTGAAAGTAATCGTATTTTTTTCATCTTAGCCCTAAGAGTTGGAAGTAAGTGGGTAATCAGTTACTCGCTTTATTCGCATCGTGTCGATGTTATTGATGAGGATAAAGTGATTGGTATCTTCTATGGAGATGGAAAAATTTGTTTAAAAGGTTTTACTGTGACAGTTTTGTAGACATGGGCTGTGGTATAGGGATCATCGTTCGCCCAGTTTTGGGCGGCTTGTAACGATTCAAATTCGGCGACAATGAGACTGCCGCTAAACCCTGCATCACCAGGGTCACTCGCATCAATTTTTGGGTGGGGTCCTGCCAAAACTAAGCGTCCTTGGTTTTGTAGTTGTGTTAGCCGCGCCAGGTGTTCGGGACGGGTGGTTAATCGCCGTGCCAGGCTATCTTTGTTATCTTCACTGATAATGGCATATAGCATAATAATAAAGGCAATCCAAGCTTATTGGTTATCGGTTTTTAAAAAGCGTGTTAAATACAAGCCTTGCAGGAGCACAAACAGAATGGTTAAGCCGAGCATGCCAAACAGCTTGAAATTAACCCAAGTGTCAGTGTCGAAATTATACACGACATATAAATTAATGAAGCCGACGGTAACAAAAAACAGGACCCAGCTAAAATTTAAGCGTGTCCAGATTTCATTGGGTAAAGTGATGCTGGCACCCATCATACGCTGGATGATATTTTTTTGACCGACATATTGGCTGATTAAAAAAGCTAAGCCAAATAACCAATTTAATACGGTCGGTTTCCATTTGATAAAAAGCTCATCTTGCAGCAATAAGGTGGCGCCACCAAACACGACAATCAATGCCAGTGTAATCCAATGCATAGTTTCCACTTTGCGGTGTTTTAGCCAGGCGTAGCCGACCTGAAGCAGCGATGCAACGATCGCCACAATGGTGGCTGCATAGATTCCATGGGTTTTATATGCGATAAAAAATAACAGAATCGGAAAAAAATCAAATAAAAATTTCATAGCATGTCAATTTTAAAGTATCACAAGTTAAACACAGCATCAGTTCAGCAAAATCTCCGCCAATCATACCCGAAGCACATCATTCATACCAGGCCATCGTATTCTCCGGTGTTTTGGGACCCAAAATGCTTATTTTTGATTCAAAATAGCCATCACTTTTCAGCATCTTGGCGGGATAACGCCGCCAAATGAGTTCATTGCTAAACATAACATATTCTGTGAATTGGTTGCCTTTAATTTGATGGTATAACGTGGTTTACCTGAATAAATAGTGATCGCTTAGTCACAAGAATCAATAAATTTAACTAATCGCTATTGATAAAAGTAACTATCGTCTGTAATATGCGCTTCTCGATTGCGGGGTGGAGCAGCCTGGTAGCTCGTCGGGCTCATAACCCGAAGGTCGTAGGTTCAAATCCTACCCCCGCTACCAAACGTATGAAGACGGCTTATCGATTTGATTGTCATTCGACAGTATTTCCATAAGCCGTTTTTTTTGTGCTCTTTAGCTGTTCTCAGTCAAATATTTCACTCGGTGTTTTATCGCTTGTCGATGTTTGCTTGGCCAAGCCAATCGCAAGGTCAGGTCATCTTTTAGCTATCATCTCCCTTAATTATTTTGCCTCCTACTCAATCAGATTGAGTTTTTATCCAAAAGCCGGTTGTCAATGGGTAGCTATCGTTTTATCCTCTATCAATGGGCTGCCGACTTTCTTTTATCTTTGCTGGTGAGATTGTTCGGTGGCAAAACATTGCAACATCGCGTAGCACTAAAGGGAGTTTCGCATGAGATTGAAAATTACACGTTTATTTGGAATGTTGTTGGTTTTTTGTTTTATGATGGTATCCAAGGTGTTGGCTGTGCCGTATGCTGACATCGACATATCTTATCAGGATAACGGCGATGGTACATTTACTTATCGAATGAATTTG
>CAYUAI010000005.1:0-115982 GCA_964442745.1 uncultured Chromatiales bacterium | reverse complement strand
TTTTATATCTTATTTTTTGGAATCACTGTCTTGACTATGGGGTCCACTTTATCATTCCTTTCTTTTTGACTTTCTTTACTTCGCAATACTCTAACCAAATCTAAACCAGCATCATAAAGCCATGGATAATCATTACGAAATAAACTTAGGATAACTTGCAATCCAGTATAATTATTTTCTAAACGTGAAGATATATGAAGAAGTTCCTCAATAAAAATTGGATGATGTTTACGTCGTCTTTTACGTAAAATCCCCTCATCACGATTAGATAGTTTTTCTTGTAGTTCCATGAGAATCATACTCATGTGCTCGATTTCTTTCGCATAACGACTATCTGGGCTACGTAGCAACTTTTGATTTAGTCTCGCTAGCTCCAGTATTTCTTCAAGAATTTCATTGCCTGATGATTCATGAACCTGATTATTTTCAGAATCATTCTCTTCTGCAATTGGTTGTATTTTTTTTAGTTCACCTTCTAAAGTGGGGTACCATACATCAAATGCTTTATCTAGCCGTTCATCAGCTAGTTTTTCTTCACCGCATGCTTTATTTAGTGTCTTTAGAAGTTTCTTGATATCTTCTTTTTCAAATATTGTGGATTGAAATTGAAGAATAGGTCCATCAACTTCAGACCGCTTGATATCAAACAAAAAAGGACTGACGAAAGCTTTGTCCATTGTTTTAGATAATGCCCCCGCCTCAAATGTTAACCATGGGGCTGTGATATTATTCTTAGTTACACAAAGGATACCGAAGGTAGAGTCTTCTAGCTCGGTGGCAATATCTGTACTCCACCTTGCACCTTTATCAATATCTTCTGATGAAACATATGGAATTAAAGACTGGATTGCAGATGGAAACCAATCTCTAAATACTACAGCAATTTTATGACTTTGTTCACCTGACCAACTTAGAAATACTTTCATGTTTTGTCCTTCTATACAGCTAACATTATATTAGAAAGAGTGAGCCAATAGAGCAATAGACAGACTCTGTCTATTGCTTCACCCACCCCTTTATGGTTAAATTCAGACCAGAACAATAACAAACCATTTCACCTGTAAATATTAAGTCTACCCTAGCCTATGAATAACACATCATCGATACCAGTTGACAACATCAAACGCTTTTGGAAGAATTCTATTCTTCTACTTAGAAAACAAGAAATTATGCCATCCATATCTTGCGAGCCGAGCAATGTATCAAGGCCTATCCTGACCTGCGATTAACTCAACATCAACCTGAACAGGTCACAACATACCTGACTAAAGTTGGTCAAAACCCACGCCGACTGGACTGGCAATATAGTCAAACCATCAATGCTATACAGAATTTGTTTATTCTCGTAAAATCTTCATGGGTTAATGAATTTGAGGGGGCATTTTGGATACAATTAAGCGAGTCTCTGCCCACCAATCACGCCACCAAGCGACCCCAAAGAATTCAACGCCCTCAGCGCGGAGGATGTCTCTCTCTTTTTAGAAAATTTAGCCGTCAAGCGTAATGTGGCCGCTAGCACGCAAAATCAGGCACTTAATATGCGTTGGTATTTTTGTTTAACGAAGTGATGAAAAAACCATGAGGAGAACTAAAAGCGTTTACCCGCGCCCAAACCCCCAAACAACTTCCTGTCGTTTTAACACGCACCGAAGTCAACCAACTGCTTGAAAAAATGCAGGGCACCCAATGATTGATGGCATCACTTTTGTGTGGAACCGGTAGGCGATTAATGGAATGCATACGTTTGCATAGGGTCGTGCCTCGACCCAATAAATTAGCGAATGATCTGACCGTGCACTTAGCTCATCGAAAAAAATTACATATCACTGACCTAAAAAAAGGCGGTGGTGAAGTTTACCTACCCAATGCACTCTCCACAAAATACCCCAACGCCTTAACCGAATGGAAAGGGCAATATGCTTTTTCAAGCAGTCGATTATCTGTTGATCCACGCCGTACAAAAGTACGTCGGCATCACCTGCATGAAAACTCTTTACAAAAAGCCGTCAAAAAAGCCTCCGATACCGCCGGTTTATTAAAAAAAGTCAATTGCCACGCGCTCAGACACAGCTTCGCAACGCACCTGTTAGAATCTGGTGACGATATCCGCACTGTGCAAGAGTTGTTAGGTCATGCCGATGTATCGACCACTATGATTGATACTCATGTATTAAATCGTGGCGGTAAAAGTGTCATAAGTCCGCTTGATCAGCTATAAATTAAAAAGACTGAAACAGTCGAGTTGAACAAACCGCAAGCAATTTATGATTGTATTCTGCGATAAATCGACTAATTATTACCCAAGCTATCTGAAATCGATGATCCAAAATAGCCACTGAAAAGGCGTTCCGGTCAATGCCCGTTGTTAGATCGATCACCTGGACGTGTTCATTGCCCATAGGTGGGCGGAATTTTTAAAAGCATTCCGTTTTTCCCGACAGTAAGTTTAAACTGATGTCAGGAAAAATAGACTCGTCATGTGGATTCGCTACGCTTAATCCACACGACATGGATAAAAGAAGATAAAGAGAGAGATACTAATGATCTTTCTGGTAAAAAAAACAGCCTAAAGCTACTTTTTCCTGAAGTTAGTCTCAGCTTACGTTTGCAGCATCGACACAACTTTTTATGCACTCGTACTTAATTTATATCAATAACGCGTTTGTTCTGTCAAGGGAATATTACTGAACGTCAAATAATCGGCAGAAGCATGAGATGGTGGGTGAATTTAACGTAATACCTCATCCAGTAATTCAATCCAATGTTTGACTGGCACATTGGCTTGCGAGGCTAAGTGCATTTGACAACCAATATTGGCAGTGACAATCATGGAGGGCTGGTGCTTTTGTAAGGCTGAAAGTTTATTGCTTAATAATTGCTGAGACAGTTGCGCTTGTAAAATCGAATACGTGCCTGCAGAACCACAGCACAAATGGGCATCGGCAACCGATATCAGTGAAATCCCGACCTTGCTTAGAATGGTTTCTACCCGTCCATTGATTTTTTGAGCATGCTGCAAGGTACAAGGGCTGTGAAAGGCGACACTGCCTGGAAAAGCTTTTCGTTGCTTTATGTCAATCGTTTCATGCGCCAGAATTTCGCTGATATCTTTGGCTAATTGGCTAATGCGTTTGGCTTTATCCGCATAGCGTGGGTCGTGTTTAAGTAATTCCCCATATTCTTTTACCAGCGCACCACAACCACTGGCGGTCATCACAATGGCTTCCACACCTTGTTCAACATAAGGCCACCAGGCATCAATGTTACGCCGCATGAAACATAAACCTTCTTCGGTGGCCGACAAGTGATGACTCACCGCCCCACAACACCCCGCGCTACTAGCTGACAGTAATTCAATGCCAAATTTTTGTAAAACGCGACTCGCGGCCTCATTGGTTTGTGGGGTCATAACAGATTGCACACAGCCTTGCAGAGTTAACATTTTACGCGTTTGCGGCACTCCCGTTGGAGGTGTGGTGCGAGGGATGGTTGGGATTTTTTTCCTTAACGTAGCGGGTAATATCACTTTCGCTATTTGGCCAATTTTTAATAACGGAATAAAACGCGTTGGATAGGGAATAATTTTCCGCAAAAAAAACCGTTGTAGCCTATCACTGAGTGTGCGCGGTACCTGTTGTTCAACAATCTCTCGACCGATATCCACTAATCGCCCATAACGCACACCGGAAGGACACGTGGTTTCGCAAGATCGACAAGTTAAACAACGATCCAGGTGCGATTGTGTTTTTGCAGTAACCGCATTGCCCTCTAAAACTTGTTTGATGAGATAGATACGCCCACGTGGCCCATCCAGCTCATCCCCGAGTAGTTGATAGGTTGGACACGTGGCTGTGCAAAAACCACAATGGACACAGGCACGTAAAATACGCTCAGCCTCTGCCATATGAGGATGGTCTTGGTATTGGTCACTGATATTAGCTTGCATACAAGTTTAGATGTCTGAGTACATTTTTTTAGGATTTAAAATACCTTTTGGATCAAAAGCCTGTTTTAAATTATGATGTAAGCGTAATAAACCCGGCGGCAAGGGATGAAAGACTTCGTCAACGGGCTCGGTTTGGCGATACAACGTTGCATGGCCATCGAGTGCCGCCACCGCCGTCCGAATCACATTCACCGGCGTGTCGCTCGATAGCCAACGTAAAGCGCCAGCCCACTCATATAACCATTGTCCACCGAATGCTAAAATAGCGGCGTCAGACGCTAACGATAAACGCCATAGCGGTTTCTGCTGAGTAAAAAAATCCAATTGTTGTTCTTTTAGGTCGCGCCAAAATTGGGCGCCATCCCGTTTTTCTTCGCCACCGAGACGGCTTGTGGCCGCAATAACGGCTTTTTCCACGCCAGCAATACGCACTAATAATTGCGAATCATCAAAATAACTCGCCGAAATCGGCAACGGTTTGGTTGCCCAAGCTTGCATTTTTTTCAAGGCTTGCGGTGCACCACAAGTCAATAGCAAGGTGCGCTCTTGTTCAGGCTTAGGCAATACGTTTAACGAAACTTCGAGCAAAACACCCAAGGTACCCAGCGCACCGGCCATTAAACGCGAGACATCGTAACCGGCCACATTTTTCATGACCTCGCCACCAAAAGATAGGATTTCACCCTTGCCATTGAGTATTTTACAACCCAGCACAAAATCCCGAGCGGCCCCGGCATAAGCCCGACGCGGCCCTGAAAAATTGCAGGCAATGGTGCCGCCTAACGTCGCGGCAGGACCTAATGCGGGCGGTTCAAAAGCGAGCATCTGACCATGTTCATCCAAGACTTTTTCAATGTCTGTTAACAATGTTCCGGCACGGGCCGTGATCACTAATTCGGTCGGCTCATAGTTAATAATACCTTGATGATGACTAACCGACAATGGCTCACCGAGTACGGTTCTACCGTAAAATGCCTTGCTATTACCGCCGACAATACGCAATGATGTACCCTGCGCATAAGCCGCTTGCACTTGCTGCTGTAAGTCTTGGCTGTGATCACTATCCATTAAAATCTTTCCAGCTCAGGAAACGGTAATTGCCCGTGATGCACATGCATGGCACCGAATTCTGCACAACGATGTAACGTGGGCACAGCTTTTCCAGGGTTGAGCAATCCCTCGGGATCAAAGGCCGCTTTCACCGCATGAAATTGTGACAATTCTAAGGGGTTAAATTGAACACACATTTGATTGATTTTTTCCATACCCACCCCATGCTCCCCAGTAATGGTCCCCCCTACCTCGACACATAGTTCAAGAATTTTTCCGCCAAATTCTTCGGTGCGCGCTAATTCCCCCGGCTGGTTAGCATCATATAAAATCAAGGGATGCAAATTGCCATCACCGGCATGAAAAACATTGGCTACTCGCAAATTATATTCACGTGACAGTTCAGCAATGCGTTTTAACACGATGGGTAATTGTTTGCGTGGAATAGTGCCATCCATACAATAATAATCAGGTGATATTCGACCAACCGCCGGAAACGCCGCTTTACGCCCTTGCCAAAAAACCAGGCGCTCGGCTTCATCCTTAGCGGTACGTACCTCAACAGCACCACTTTGCTGCAGCAGGTGACGCACTGTTAAAATATGCTCAGATACTTCTTCATTGGTGCCATCGAGCTCACACAATAAAATAGCTTCGGCATCCGTGGGATAACCCGCCTGCACAAAATCTTCGGCGGCACGGATGGCAAGCTTATCCATCATCTCCAAACCACCGGGAATAATACCCGCAGCAATAATACTTCCGACGGCTTCACCCGCCTTCTCCACGTCATCAAACGCGGCTAATAGGACTTGTGCGCGCTCCGGTTTTGCTAATAATTTTACGGTGACTTCCACGATAATACCCAGCATGCCTTCAGAGCCTGTCATTAAAGCCAGCAAATCATATCCTGCCGAGTCAAGACCACTACCACCAATATTAATGAGTTCGCCGTCCATCGTGATAATTTTTAACTGTTGAATATTGTGTACCGTCAAACCATATTTTAAACAATGCACACCGCCAGAGTTCTCCGCCACATTACCGCCAATACTGCAAGCGATTTGTGATGAAGGATCTGGTGCGTAATACAAACCTAATGGGGCCACCGCTTGAGAAATCGCCAAGTTCCGTACACCGGGTTGTACCCTAGCGAGGCGGCGTGTCGGATCAATGGCTAAAATATCATTAAATTTGGCAAGACTGAGCAACACCCCCTGATGGTGAGGTAACGCCCCACCCGACAAACCCGTACCCGCACCACGAGCCACCACCGGCACTTTGTGTTGATAACACAAGCGCAAAATAGCTTGTACCTGCTTAATGGTCTCTGGTAAAACAACCGCCAGCGGCAAGGCTCGATAAGCCGGCAAACCATCACATTCATAAGGGTGTAAATCTTCCGCCTCGTGCAACAGCGCGTTACTGGCAACAATTAGCCCTAAGGCGTTTATTAGTGTGGTTTTATCGATACTTGAATTGATAGGCTCTGCTTCATATGTCATCGCTTGATATATTTTTATCCGCTACTGACGGTATATCTTAGTGGTTGTTTGTCGTGGATACAATTAAAAAAGCGTTAGCGATTTTGCTAAGTTTAAACTGATTTCAGGAAAAATCATTAAAAAATACCGCGACCTCTTCTTTTCTCCAGGTGGCGTGGATTAAGCGAAACGAATCCACCTCAGCGATGAACGATATAATCATATGCCAGTGTGGCATTGAATGACGACAAAACTCAGGGGACATTCATTGGTTTTCGACGTTTGTTCCTCGTGGATTCGCTACGCTTAATCCACGCTACCCATCTGCTCAATGATGTACCTCGCAGTTTCTCGTTTGAACTCTCTATGGTAATTAGGTCGTTTCATAAACACCTCCCAGGGTTGATTATCCCCTAGCTGGGTGTCCATTATATCGGGGGGTGCTCAGGAAGTAACAATAAACTCAATCATCTTCAGGATATTTTCTCTTAGCTTCTGAAACGACTTTAATACGCGCCTCACGCATCGCCTCACCAATCGCTTTACCTTGTCGCCCTTGCTCAATGAAAGGTTTAGCCGTCACCGATGAACAGGCTTGTAACATCGATTGCATATAATCCATTTGTGGATAAGGCTCATTTTCAAAGCCGGTGCGTCCTTGCGAGTCAGCTTGGCAGGCCATTAAAAATTTCTCGAACCGGCTCGGGTTTCTAAATGCATCGAGGCTGCCCAACACATCCACCAGCGTACCCGGACGTAATTCGAAAGCACGGTGGCAGTGGGTATGATATCTGGCGACTAGACGAGCTAATTGAAGATAGGCCGTGGGCGCAGATAATCGTCGGCATAATTTTTCAGTTAACAAAGCCGATCGCTCTTCATGACCATAATGTTTCGGCCATAGCTCTTGCGGTGTTTCTGCTTTACCTAGATCATGCATCAAGCCGGCAAAACGAATCGAGACATCATCGGTTAATGCGGCCGCCTTATCTAATACCATGAGGGTATGAATTCCGGTATCCACTTCCGGGTGATAGTCTTTTCGTTGAGGCACTCCAAATAACGCCTGGATCTCAGGAAATAAGATCGCCAATGCACCACAGTCTTTTAATACAGTGAAAAATACCGACGGCTTATCTTCTGATAATGCTTTATGCATTTCCACAAACACCCGCTCTTTCACTAAGTGTTCGACTTCGCCATGGCGCACAATTTGTTGCATTAATTGCATGGTTTCATCGGCGACCCGAAAGCCAAGCAAATGGTAACGCGCCGCCAATCGGGCCACCCGTAAAATTCTCAGCGGATCTTCCACAAATGCACTTGACACATGGCGTAATAGTTTTAATTCAATATCTCGTTGACCGTGATATGGATCGACCAGTTGCCCTTCAGGTGTCATGGCCATGGCATTGATGGTTAGATCGCGCCGCCGCAAGTCCTCGACTAACGAAATGCGGGGATCAGCATCCACAATAAAACCCCCATAGCCTTTTTGAGTTTTACGCTCTGTTCGTGCCAGCGCATATTCTTCTTTAGTTTTAGGGTGTAAAAACACAGGAAAGTCTTTGCCCACTTGTTTAAATCCTTGCGCTGCCAGTTGTTCAGGACAGGCGCCAACCACCACCCAATCGCGCTCCCTTACAGGATACCCGAGCAATTGATCTCGCACAGCTCCCCCCACTAAATACACCTCAAATACTTTTTCTTTCATAGAATTATCTTACCAAAGACACTAGACTTCTGCTATTAACAATGCCAGCATGGATTATATT
Organism: uncultured Chromatiales bacterium; assembly: GCA_964442745.1. GTDB lineage: Bacteria > Pseudomonadota > Gammaproteobacteria > S012-40 > S012-40 > CAYUAI01. The sequence continues at coordinate 107,727 of CAYUAI010000005.1, read as the reverse complement.
ATGGAAACAATATTTAGTCCCATCCAAGATAAAACCACGGGTTTTGCCAGGGCCACAGCCCACCCTCATCGAACAATCCGATATTGGCTAGCCGCCGGCTGGCTATGTCTCACTTTGGCACAGCTCACGGCATGCTCTACCTTAAGTTATTATCAGCAATCCATCAGCGGCCATCTTAAAATCTTGTGGCACCGCCAAGATATCACAACCCTGATTGATCATCCCAAAACACTCCAGCCATTAAAAGAAAAACTACAGCAGGCGCTCACTATTCGAAAATTCGCCAGTGAACAGCTCAGCCTACCAGACAATGACAGCTATAAAAGTTATGTAAAATTACCGAGGAAATACGTGGTTTGGAATATCACCGCCGCCCCAGAATTTTCACTGTCCCCCAAGAACTGGTGTTATCCGGTGGTTGGTTGCGTGAGTTATCGTGGTTATTATGCGGAAAGTGATGCCGACCAGCTAGCAGAACAACTGAGCAAGCAAGGTCTGGATACTCACGTACGTGGGGTGGCCGCCTATTCAACACTCGGCTGGTTTGATGATCCCATACTGAGCACCATGATAAATTGGAATGAAACACATTTTAGTGGGGTTATTTTTCACGAATTAAGCCATCAAGTGCTTTATATTAAAAATGATGTGGCATTTAACGAAGCCTTTGCTTTAGCCACCGAAAAAATGGCAGTCATCACCTGGCTGGCCGAAAACAAACCGGATAATATGGCAAACTATCTAGCCTCTCTAGCACGCAGCCAACAATTTCGACAACTCTTGTTGAATACCCGAACACAGCTCGAAACACTTTATAGCACCGCAAAGACAGAATCAGAAAAAAGGCGAGAAAAACGACAGATTTTTACTGCATTGAAAAATAACTATCAGACCTTAAAGGATACCTGGCACGGATACACGGGTTTTGATTTCTGGTTCGATAGCCCAGTCAATAATGCACGACTAGCCGCCAGCATGAACTACTTGAAAAACATCCCTGCGTTTATTGCCCTATTTAAAGAGTCCAAAGGAGTTTGGCCAAATTATTATCAGGCTGCCAAACATTTAGGGGATTTACCAACCACACAACGCGAACAACAAATCCAAACACTCAGCCAACAACAAGTCAGCTATCGTGAAATTTTAGCGCTAATCCGTACCAATCAACAGCTTTAAAAAAATAGACACATTCAATACCGATCTAGACTTTGATGTTATTTGACTAATGTCAGATTGGGTTTCACCACTTTCTTGCTCAACTGTTTAGATTCATCCGTAATGGAGTTATTAATTTCATTTAGCGACCCATTAAATATCATTCCCTGACCACTTTCTTTCGTATAAATAGCTAACACCGCTTGAATAGGCACAATCACATCCATGGAGACCCCACCAAAGCGGGCGGAAAATAATACACGCCGATTATCGATAAGCAAATCTCGGACGGCCGAGGGACTAAGATTAAGCACAATTTTTCCACCGTCAACATACTGCAGGGGCACTTGTACATCTTTGTGCGTTGCATCCACCACAATATAAGGCGTCATTTTGTTATCAAGAATCCAGTCATTTAACGCCCTCATCAAATAAGGACGACTTGAAGTCATTTGTAGCTGATCATTCATAGCGCACCAAAATGTAAAAATTTAAGCAAATATTTAACACCATTGCAATCGATTTAATGACTTATCTTTTCGCCAATTATTGGCCAATAACGACAAAAAATACCCAAATTAGGAGGCTGCCCAAGAATGGAAAGCCTCCTCGTACCGTATCCTTTAAATAACCCACCGAATCGTTTGGTGCATAAGGCATTTTACTGAATTTTTCAAAGCCTAAGCGTTTGATTTTTGTCGGGCGCATTAGACGCACCGTCGGGCGTTTAACCTCAATCCATGCTTCCGTATTCATCAATCGTGAATTGCCCTCTTCACCATTGCTGGGTGCCTATAATGCACCCGACGGCTAGCACACCTTTTACATTGGGCTTAATAAGATACTTAATTTAAAGGAGGCAGCACTGGGTATATTTAAAGCCTCTCCGCTTAATTGCCAAGCAGGCTATTTATTACATCCTTAACTCTTTTTCCGCTTCAGTCAAACTTTGCACCATTGAATTACGCTCAAATAATCGTTCAGCATAAGCTTCCACCGCTTTTGCTGCCGGAGACAATTCGACCCCATAATGACCAAGCCGCCATAACAAAGGTGCAACACTGCAATCGATTAATGAAAACTCATCACTCATAAAATATGGCTTAGCATCAAATATGGGTGCAATGGATGTTATGCTATCGCGTAGCTCTTTGCGGGCATTATCTTTTGCGGCGCCATCTTCCCCTTCCAATGCGGCAACTAAGCGATACCAATCATGATCAATCCGATGCAACATTAAACGACTTCGCGCTCTTGACACGGGATCAACGGGCATTAATGGCGGATGGGGAAAACGCTCATCCAGATATTCCATAATCACTCTGGAATCATACAACACCAAATCCCTATCGATTAACGTAGGAACCGAATTGTAAGGATTTAAATCAATCAAGTCTTCTGGAAGATTACCTGGCTCTACTTCATGAATATCAAAGGTGACATTTTTCTCTGCCAAAACAATACGTGTACGATGGCTATATGTATCGATTGACCCTGAATACAACGTCATAACCGCCCGTTTATTAGTAGCAAGAGCCATTTTAAAACATCTCCTAAAGATACAAAGTTACATCGACACAAATTATAACCGTTTTGGCAACAAAATGTAGATTATCGTAAATATATACTCAGCACGGCCATAAACTATCATTTTCGCCTCCCATTTTCAGGCGATATTATGACCGACCTTCCGTTACAAAGTCCTCAGAATAGAACAACGATTCTTGCGGCTTTATGCCATCAGATCGATTCAATCTAGCCCAAATCTGGGCACGAAAACCCCATTTTATAACCGTGCTGAGTATAGCAAATAGGCGAGCTTGATAGGATATCTATTTAAATTTATTTTATAAAAAGAGAGGTGAATACTTGCTCAACCACAAGGAGCCTGCCCGAGAATGGAAAACCTCCTCACCACAACGCGAACAAACTGAGCAAAAAAAAACAGCTTAACGTCACCGACAAAAAAGGCGGATAGGTTACCCTATCCGCCCATAATGTGTTCATTCAATGCCTTGTCATGTTGGAGATTTCAACAAACCATACTTGTAGACTGACCAGCGCACGGCAGCAAATGCCACCCCAAAGACGATCAATGTCACGATCCAATCAAAGCCTGAACTCATGGGGATATGGTAGAACTGTGGATCGATTGAACCAGAAATCCAGGTATAACGCTCTAACCAAGTGCCCAAACAAATACTGGCGGCGATTATTACAATCACCTTTGGCGTATGTCGATTGTACGTGAAAATCAGTGCACATAACGGAATAATGAATTTCAATGTCACAAACGTCCACCAAATCGGCCCTAAACCATAGTCCATCATGTTATCAAATCGCCCAATCTCCTCCGGCAATCGCCCATACCACATAATCAGGTATTGGGTAAAGAAAAAGTAGGTCCACAAAATGGTGAATGCCAACATCATTTGTGCGAGAAAGTTAAACACATAGTGCGGCACTTCCTTGCGTAATCGCCCAGTCCCCACCAACACAAATAGGAAGATGGCAAAAAATGCCAGGAAGAAATGGAAGTTACTAATAAAATGATAAACGCCATAGCTTGCACTATGCCAATTTGGCACCATGGTCATCTCGAAATCCCAGGCCACCATCGTTGCATAAAGCACATAACCAAAAGGAATTAATAATGCAATATTGCGGAACTGGCGTTGCGCACTATAGGATGGATCAATGGTTGCCAAATACTGGTGTTTAATGAATAAACCATACAACCCTGCGATCACGAAAAAACCAACGATTTGGCGTGTCACCAGAAAAGTATAGTTATGCCAACCGGGTAAATGCGCATCGGCATCGTGGGCATGTGCTAACCACTGAAATGTTGATTCCCCATTGAGGAGCAAAATAATCAACAAGACAAACGCTACGGGAAATAATGCTGCTAACGAGCACGCTAAGTAACGAAATTTAAATCGCCATTTTCCATTCGCTAAGTGAACGAGGGCCGCTAAAGTGACCCCGTTCAAAGCAATGTATAGGACGATTAGAAAATTAGTCGTGAGTACCGACCAGCTTCCAAACCCTTCCATATTAATTCCTACCCTTTGTTAATTATTGGGCGCTCGCCTGACTGGTTTGCGCTGATTCTTTTACCAAGCCATTTCTCACATAGTTGACAACATGCCAACGTTCTTCCGGCGTCAGATCGTTAGACCCTCCACTCTCCCGAGAAGGGCGACCATAAGCTGGCATGATGGCGCCACCAAAAGTGATTGTCCCGTAAATCCAACCCTCCGTTAAATTGGTTTGCACATACTCGCTGGTTAAGTCAATCGCCCCCATTTTTAAACCCACAGGGGCATCGGCTTTACCTGTCAAACCATGACAAGCACTGCAAATGATGCGATATAGCGTTCGCCCTTGCTTGAGTGAGGCTTCGCTCACTGCCATCGGATTATCTAAACTTTCCGCCTCTTGTCGATCTTTCACCTTAGTGGGTTGTCCTGTGGTAGGAATCGACCGAGCAGGAAAAGCCGCTGGCGGCCCTTCCTGAGGTTTGATGCTGGGTTGATTCATCATATCTTGAGACCAAGGCCACGCAAACGCGAGCGTGGGCGTGATCGCCAAAGCAACAACGAAAGTTACATCTTTCATTCTCATTTTGCTTTCTCTTCTCGAATTTCGATGGCCTTATTATCCTTGAAGTAGCTTTTCAAGGGGCCTAGTTTGCTTTCATCGAGCCCTTCGATCAAGATCCCGACGCCATCCACCGTCAATCGCTCTGTATATAAATTGCCTCGCGATTTAAATAAACCCGCCATCACGGTAAATGTGATAACCGTGGTCCACACCGCAAAGAAAATCAGCATTTCATACATCAAGACAAAGTTGGTAGGCAATGGAATAACAGGCTTACCTCCTTGCGGCTGCACCAGAAAGCTGGCCTGCGCAGAAGCCAGAAATAAAAACCCGAACGATAGACCAAACAAGGCACCGGCAAAGGTAAATTTCTGAATATTCACCGGCCGTCCTTCGAGAATGTCATCAATATCGGGATGTTCAATCGGTGATAAAACTGTCACATCGTCAATATCAACACCCGCTACCTCATGTTTTTTTATTCCGTTAATGACATCAATCGCATCATCGAAATTATCAAACATGGCAAGCACATTACGCTCACTCATTACGCTCCCTCCATTCCAGGTGAACCGGTGGGTTTGTCTTCACCCGTCGCTGTTTTGGTACTTTTACTTTTTTCAGCTTGCTCTTCCGCTTCGCTTTCACGCTTAATGTGATAAACCAGCTCTTTCACTTCATACATTGATACACATGGAAAGATCTTCACAAACACGAGGAACAAGATACCAAACCAACCAAAACTACCAAACACAATCGCCCATTCAATGACACTCCCCCACATCACATCATGCTGAAACGGTTGATGTGACATTGCGAGTGTCGGAGCAACAATCATCCATCGCTCAACAAACATACCGACCTGCAAGACAATCGATAACACAAACATACTTGGCATGTGCCGCCTCAGTTTCCTGAAGCACAGCGCAAACGGCGCAACGACCCCACAAAATAGCATCGTCCAGAAAATAAACGAGTATGGCCCGACTGCTTTAGCAATTAACAACTCTTTGTCATACATATTATGGCCATACCAAGTGGCTGCAAATTCAACCAGGTTGAGGTATGTCCAAACCATGGCAATTGCAAACGTCAACTTACATGTTTTTTCCATGATCGACAGGGTCATGTATTCTTCCATGCGGAAAAAATATCGCAAACAAATGAAGAGCGTCATGATCGCCGCACAACCTGAATATAAGGCGCCAGCCACAAAGTAAGGAGGAAAGGTTGTAATATGCCAGCCCGGCATAATGGACATCGCAAAATCGGAGGATACGATGGAATGCACCGAGATCGCTAATGGAATCAAAAAACACGCCATCAGCAAATAGGTTTTACGGAAATTTCGCCATTGACGATCATCACCACGCCACCCTAAGGACAGAATGCCATAGACTTTCTTGCGCCATCCCCGACCATGATCACGAGCAATCGCTAAATCAGGAATCATGCCAATGAACAAGAATAATGCTGATGCTGACAGATAAGTACTGATCGCGAAGGCGTCCCACACCAACGGTGAGCGAAAATTCGGCCAGATTCCACGATCACTCACATAAGGAAGCACCCAATAGAGATTCCATACCCGACCCAAATGGATCATCGGGAAGAAACCCGCCGTCATCAACGAGAATGTCGTCATGGCTTCTGCAAAGCGATAGATGGGCTTACGCCATTGGGCGTTGATAATATGCAAAATGGCTGACAACAAGGTGCCCGCATGGCTCATACCAATCCAAAATACGAAGGTCGCAATATACATATCCCACATGTGTGGGTTATTTAAATTGGCGCTTCCCATCCCATATCTGTACTGATAAATTTCCGCAGCAATGGCACATGCAAACATTGCCGAACAAACAATAAAAGTGACCCAATAGGCTCGGCGAGGATTCTCCATTGAACGAAGAATGTCCTCATTAATCCGAGACCATTTCAGGTTTTCGTTTATATCTTTTTCATTATCGAGACTCATGGTGTTCCCTATCTGTTTATCTAACCCATGCCCTAAACACTCAAACTAAGTAAGCGAGCCTAAAATTATTGTAACAAAATTTGCGAAGCCTATTTTTTGCCCTTCAAGGCACAGCGAAGCTGTCACGCCAAAGGGCGGGAAATAGGCGAGTCAATGTTAAAATAATTTTGATCGCCGGCTTATACTTCAGTTTCTCGTATACGCTCCAAATACATCACGGAGGGATCCACATTTAATTCTTCAAAAATGCGATACCCACGCAACTCGGCGTCATCTTTCTCTTTCTTTTGTGTATAAGGACCACGCGCCACTTGATGCTTTTTCCAAGCCTGGCTCACCTGACTGGTAGGATCCATGGTATCGCCAAAGGTAATCGCACTGGTTGGGCAGGCCTGAGCACACGCTGTCGAGAACTCACCATCGGAGAGCAAGCGATCCTCCCGTCCCGCTTTATCTTTTGCCACGCGAATTCGCTGAATGCAGAAAGTGCATTTTTCCATCACACCTTTGTCGCGTACCGACAAATCAGGGTTTAACTGCTGCTCCAGAGGCTCTGGCCATGAATCTTCATAATACGACCAGAAATTAAAATAGCGAACCCGGAAAGGACAGTTATTACTACAATAACGAGACCCGATACAGCGATTATAAACCTGTGCATTCAACCCATCAGGCGTATGATAGGTCGCCGCCACGGGACAAACAGGTTCGCAAGTCGCCGCACCACATTGTTGACACATCATTGGCAAAAATTGCGCACCCTGCTCGGGATAATCACTATCACTATGCTCATCCCAATAACGCTCAATGCGCATCCAGTGCATCGCCTGACCTTTTTCAAAGCGCTCTTTACCAACCACGGCCAAATTATTTTCCGCATAACACGCCGTCGAACACGCATTACAGCCAGTACACAGATTAAGATCAATAGCCATCCCCCAGCGATGCTCATAATCGTGATGACCACCGTCCTCAGCATCTCTACGGTAATGCGAAAAGTTCTCTATAATATTTTTAAAAGACATTGTTACACCTCCCCTTCGCTACGCCGCAAACTGTCAGCAGAAACCGTCTGAACCAGTTTACGTCCCAGCTGGGTTTCACTCCCTCCCATTTTCACCAATACTTCAGATTTCCTAACCTTAGCTACTTTCACCTTGGTGGCATATAACGCCAGCTCTCCGGTTTTTTGCTCGGTTTTTGCTGAGAGTATGGTAAAAGGGCTCACACCCCGATTTTTCGCATAACGCCCGTATTCCTCATGGCCCTGCCCCATGGGCACGGAAACCACATCCTGACGAATCCCTTTATGCACATAAACTTGCGTTTCAATCGAGCCATTCTCTGATGATATCATCACGTAATCACCGTTCTTCACACCCAACTTACCGGCGGTACTCGGATGCAACTCTGCCCAAGAACCCCACACCACTTTGCTAATTTGGTCTGGCGCTTCCTGTAACCAAGGAAGATTGGCGTGCCGCCCATCCCAAAGTCCCAGGCGTGCCGAAGGCGCTAAATGCATACTATATTCACCGGTATCTGACGATGCCTTCAAATTTGCCACTAGCATTTTCGGCCGTAACTTGTTTTGCATCGGCGATACTTTCACTTGCCCATGCTGCAATACATTCTCCCAGTAATCTTGCTTCGCTCTTGGCGTATCAGCCACATCAGCCCCAGGCATATTGGTCATTGCCGCGACTAAATACGCATAGTAATCTTTGAAATTACCATATTCCTTATCGCGCATCTGCAGAAGACTCAAGATCACATCACCAAAACCTCGGGTTTCCTTATAAAGTGGCTCCATCAACGGCTGCTGTAAACTTATGATCGTCTCATTCGCCTGATACGCCGCCACATGCGAACCCCAATCTTCCATGTTAGAAAAAATCGGTAAAATCACATCGGCTTTCATGGTGGTTTCATCAGGAAACTGAGCAAATGCAACCTTAAAGGGAACCGTCTCTAAGCTATCACTAAGACCCAGCGTTTTCGGCGCGGTAAACACCGGATTGCTGCCATAAAAGAAAACCACGTCATAGGCTTTTTCACTCACGGCCTTGGCAAAATCAATAACGCTCTTGGTGTTACCTGGCTTGGCATGCAAACTCGCTTCAGGAAAGTGATTACCTGGTTCGATGGTCTCACCAATGTTGCCCATAATAATATTCAGCAACATCACCGCAGAGACGGCATCAAAACCATTTTCATGCCCTTCTGTTGACGCGCCGGCCAAGATCAAACTCGGCGCTCTTTCCGTTAAGAAACTGGCGATGCGCTTAATTTTCGATACCGGAATTTCAGTTATTTCACTGACGGCATCAACATTATATTGCGCTAAAGATTGTCGAATGACATCGGGCACATGAACCTTATTCCAACCACGGTCAATGATAAAATTAGCCAGACCATAAGCTAAAACACCTTCCGTCCCCGGCTTGGCAGGCATCCATAGGTCGGCATTGCCGCCAGTGAGCGTCATCTTAGGTTCGACTTGGATTAAAACACCACGATCGCCCGATCGAAATTTTGCGTATTCTCCCGAAAAGTGAACAGGTGAAACCCAAGTGCCTAAAAAGTCCGCACCAAAAGATAAAACAACTTGTGCTTTATCAAAGCGAAGCCGCGGCATTGAATCACCTAACATCTCTTGACATACGGATTGCCAAACGGTTGAGTGTATCATTTCGTGGGCATAGTGATCGCCAGCACCCAATTGCTTGGCTAAGTCTGAAACCAATACCGCCTGATGCCCACTCACGCTGCCAGTAAACCAAGCAAACCGCTCGCCTTTCAAGTCTGAGTCCGCACCAATCTTTTTGTTGATTTCAGCCAGCGCCTCATCCCAGGATACCGCTTGCATACGACCGGCTTTGCGCATCATCGGCGACGTAATCCGATCCGGATTATAGTGTGCTTGCACTCCCGCTTGCCCCATCATGCACGTTTTACCATGATTGATCGGTGAATCAGGATGGCCTTCTACCTTGAGCACCCGACCTTCCCGCACGCGCCCATGCAAACCACAGCCGGCAGCACATTGGATACACGTTGAAGCATACCAGACGCCAATACCAGGAATCACATATTCTTCCGGCAATACGTAGGCAACAACTTCCTCTTTACCTTCTTCCAAGGTCACTGTCGTGGGCAAATCACAGCCAGCTAACGCTGTGCCAGCACCACCCCAGCCTAACATTTTTAAAAATTTTCTACGATTAACTTTTACGCTATTCATAGCCATCCACCCTGTGTTTTATTAGCGTATCCCGCATAAATTAAGCTCTTAATTAAAAGCACTTATTTATGGCACTTCCAGCAATCCCCAGGACCGCCATTTGCCTCATGACAGCGCTGACAAAACCCCATATTCAATGGCTTTACCTTGTGTGCCACTGTCATCTCTCTCACTTCCCCATGGCATAAACCACAGACTTGCTCAACATCTTCCACCGGAAAATCCGCATCAAAAACAAAACGCTTTAAATGCTTCTCGTGGGTAAAATGCACATAGTCAGGCAGATCATGCACTTTTTTCCATCGTGGTGATTCGCCTTTGTCCCAATACTCAGTCAATTTTTTAATACGATCGCGGTCGGTAGCTATGATTTTGTGACACCCCAAACATTTGCTGGTTGGTGGAATGCCAGCCACTTTACTGCGGCGCGCATAGGTATGGCAGTACATACAATTAATCTTATTGACTTTAGTATGAATATCGTGTGGAAACTCAATGGGCTGTGGTACATCCTCACCAACGTGCGTACCCACCGGTGGCTTAATATGCGCCGGCACGGGCAATTCAGCGAAGACAACCAATGGCATCATTAAGCAAAATACAATTAAGACCGTGAGTGAAAGAGAAGTTTTTTTAATACCCGATTCAAATAAACGGGACAAATATCCGCAACCAGCGGCGTAAGCTCGATGTATTTTGGTAAAATGCATTTCCCACCCTCAAAGCATTTGTTTATGTATTACGGTAAACAAACATAACAAATTTCAAAAAAAAACCTACCAAAAACCTTATCCGGTTTTTAGCCGAGTCCTGAAAATCCCAATTATGTTAAGTCGCCAGAAAATTACAAATAGTAATTTCGGCAAGATAAGTAAAACTTGATGCACACACGAACAAATTTAATTCATGAGTCGATACCAACACGATTGAACATAGAGTTCCTCCCTATCATTCAACAGCGCTATAATATCAGCATATTCTGATTAATTATCAATACTTGCTTGTTGTAGCGCTGATGTGCTGACCGATGCTAGACGAAGTTAAAGCAAATTGTCAACGAAAATTGTCAATTATTCCTCCCAGCCTGTCTCACAGTATTTGTTCTACTGTCCAAATAAAACACGCAGCCCCGTAAAGGTAAAATAAAACACGTTCTGCCACAATATTTATTTCCCCTGAATACGTTGACCGTATATTTTTGCGGCAAACCCCAGGCGTATTGAGAGAAAATTACTGCATAATAATGAGACATCACCGTCGCTAAGGAATGAGGCATTGATTAAAATACCCATTCGCTGGTCTTTTTGCCCGTCGTTTCCACGGGACCGAGGAAACGACGGGCAAAAATCCGGCGCAATATAGGTACTTTAATTTCAGCCTCTCCCCTAAAGCCATCAAATTCTATTTTTACAATCGGTTAGTAATCGCCTCCATCAAGCGTTTTTATCAACAAAATTTAAAGTCGATAGAATGGATTACTGAGTATGCAAGTGCGCCACTCAATTGGCTTCAGATGGGATTTGGTAATTCGATATATTGGTGCTCAACCATGAAGGCTTCTGCCAAATGCTGACCCAACGCCTGCACACCGTATCGCTCAGTCGCATGATGACCGGCGGCATAAAAATTGATCCCTGTCTCCAACGCCATATGATAATTTTGCTCAGACACCTCACCCGTGATGTAGGCATCCACGCCTAAGGATATTATTTCACCAAAATAGTTTTGAGCGGCGCCGGTACACCACGCCACCGATGAAATACTCTTGTCAGCCTCACCGACCCATAACGGAGTTCTGCCCAAAGTATGCGCAATATGATCCGCTAATTCCTGCCCATTACGTTTTGTTAATAGACTGCCATGCATCCCCACACTTGGAGCCACACCAAATCGCCCTTCAATGCTCAAGCCCAATTGTTTAGCCAGCTGCGCATTATTGCCAAGCTTAGTATGCGCATCCAACGGCAAGTGATAAGCCACTAAAGAAATATCATTTTCAACGAGTAAAGCAATTTTCTGTTTTTTCAACCCGACAATGGTTACCTCTTCTCCTCGCCAAAAAAAACCATGATGGACTAATACCACATTGGCTTGTTGATCCACCGCTTGTTGCAATAAGGCTTGAGAAGCCGTCACCCCAGTAATGATCTTCTGCACATCAGAAACCCCCTCCACCTGCAAGCCATTGGGACAATAATCATTAAACGACGAAATATCGAGCAATTGATTCGTGTAAGCCAAAATCTCTCGCAGCACTGCCATGTGGATTTCTCCTGATAATAAAGAATAAAAAAACAAACTCAGTGGCTATCACTATTTTCACATACTCTGCTGTGAATTTAGGATCGGCTATCGGCTGTTTTGCCATTCAGCAGATTAAAAGCGACAATAGAGTGATAAAATTCATGTGGTATTTTATCACTATACTTAGTCAAGTAGCATGATTCAGCTTCAGCGCAATCAAAAGCGCGTACTGAAGGACAGGCCTAGCGCAGCGCGTTTATTCACCAAGCCGACTGTCATCTGCGACGCATTATCGAGCAGACGAAGCAACCAAACACCCTGACAAGTCATGCTATTCGCTAATCACGAAAAATGATAGAAAAGAATCAGATTTAGGCCATAACAAAGCAACACCCAAAAACGCCAGTTGGCAGCAAGCTATACTCGGTCAGTGCTTTTTTAAACAGCCTCGCTTTTTAGCTCATTAGATATTTTTTGTCACGACAACCAAGGACCCTTAAATCACATGCTAATCAGCAAAAATACAAAAGATACCCTTAAAAACCTGATCCTATTCACTATCATTGGCTTATTAGGCGGCATTGTTGTCGTGTATTTTGTGGAAAACCTGCCTCGTTTAGGTAAAAATGTGGTGGAAATTAGCGAAATTTCAGCCGAAAATGCACAGCAACTTGCCGTGGCGGCCAGACAGCAAAATCAAACAAGCGTTGCCTCTTATGCGAGTGCAGTAGAAGCCGCCGCCTCGGCGGTGGTCAACATTTTCACATCAAAAACCATCCCATCAAGAAAGTCTAATTTTTTTAATCACCCTGGCTTTGATCGTTTTTTTGATGATAGGATACCTAAACACCGTCAGCGCCAAGAAAACAGTTTGGGTTCCGGCGTTATCATTAGCCCTCAAGGTTACGTGTTAACCAATCATCACGTCATTAAAGCCGCCGAAGAAATCCAAGTGGCGCTGCGTGATGGTCGCAGCGCCAATGCAACCATCGTTGGGGTGGATGCAGAATCAGATATCGCCTTATTAAAAATCGAATTGGATGAATTGCCCGCCATCACCTTAGGGGCTTCAGACAATTTAAAAATAGGCGATGTGGTATTGGCGATTGGCAACCCATTTGGCGTCGGCCAAACGGTAACCATGGGCATTATCAGCGCCACGGGCAGGGATCGCCTGGGCCTTAATACCTTTGAGAACTTTATTCAAACTGACGCCGCCATCAACCCTGGCAATTCCGGTGGCGCATTAATCAATACCTTTGGTCATTTAGTCGGTGTGAATACCGCCATTTTCTCTCGCTCAGGCGGATCGCAAGGCATCGGTTTCGCGATTCCCGTGAATCTAGTCAAAAACGTCACTCAACAAATTATCGAGAATGGTCATGTCGTCAGGGGCTGGCTGGGTATTGAAGTGCAAGATATCAGTCCAGCACTGGCTGTCTCTTTTAATTTGCCAGATACCAATGGTGTCATCGTTGCTGGCGTTTTACGCTCAGGACCCGCCGATGTGGCTGGCCTAAAACCCGGCGATGCCATCATTCAAATTGGTAACGAAAAAGTGACGGATAGTCGCCATGCCGTTAAATTGATATCCAATTCCCCCCCCGGCACACCAATATTGGTGACAGTCATACGCAATAGCAAAAGCATACAGTTGACAGCTCAAACAAGCGAGCGACCGGCCCCAACGGAACAATAAAACAATCACTCCACTCCGCGTATAAAAATTGATGAGGGAGATGCATAAGCAATGGCCGAAAACGCGTGAGCCTTCAGCAAAGCCGTAGGAATCGATGTACTCTCTTAAAGATTTTGAGATTAAAAATCAGTCAAAATTCTCCCCAAAAATGGGTAGCAAAAACCATCATTGGATAACGGTGTTGGGTGTCACGGTCATAAACGGGAATTTTCGCGCCCAGATTTAGGTTAGATTTGACCGAAAAATGACAGCTTAAATGTGAATTTGTAACCAGTCGCAAGGTGGACACCTGCGTATAAAGTGCTGGCTTAGATGTTTAATTTAAAGGATGCAATACGACTACCGCCAAACCCTGAGCCATGACCAGAATGTCGCGAGCTAAGTAACCCACGTGGCCATGGAAAATACGGGCAAAAAGACCAACTAGATGGGTATTTTAATCAATGTCTCATTCCTTAGGTTTCGGGTTGTCGCCTTCTTGATCTAAACGACGCTCATCGGCTTCTGCCCGATCGAGCTCAGCCTTCATATCAAACGAACTGTCACCCTGGCTACCCGTCGATGTATCATCGTAATACGACTGTCGATCGGAGGTGTCCGCCTGGGGCCGAGCATCCGCCTCAGATAAATGATCTTCGTCAACTTGCTCGTCGTCGACGTCTTTCTCAAACGGTTTGGAGAAAATCAACCCTAACTCAAATAACAAAATCATCGGCACCGCCAATAAGGTTTGAGAAATGGCATCAGGCGGTGTGAGCAGCATGGCAAAAACAAAAGCACCGACGATAATATAAGGCCGTTTTGCCGCTAAACTCTGACGACTTGCAACACCGGACCAGACTAACACAATGGTGACAATCGGTACTTCAAATGCCAATCCAAAGGCAAAAAACATTTTTAAAACAAAATCCAGATAACGACTAATATCCGTCATCACAGCAACACCATCTGGTGCCACACTGGTAAAAAAACCAAAGACTAACGGAAAAACCACATAATAAGCGAATAGTCCACCCGCATAAAATAATGCTGTACTGGAAGCAAGCAAGGGTAGCACTAAACGGCGCTCGTGCTTATACAAACCCGGCGCAATAAAAGCCCAAGCTTGGTATAAAATCCACGGCATCCCTAAAAAAATCGCTAATACCAAAGTCAGCTTAAAAGGCGTAAAAAAGGGGGACGCAACATCGGTCGCAATCATTGATGTCCCCTCGGGTAATTGGGCCATCAATGGGGCGGCAACGGTCTCATAGAGATCATTAGCAAAAGGAAATAACACCACAAAGAAAATCAGGATGCCTAACAAAACACGCAATAGTCGATCGCGTAACTCGACTAAATGGGCAACCAGCGGCTGCTCACGGATATTTGCTTTAAATCCCTTTTTATTCATGAATTTGGCGGCGAACCCGCCTCAGATTTGTCAACGTTAGCAGACGCCTGGGTTGTCTTTTTGGCCGACGCCGGCGGCACTACCTTGGCTAATGAGGGGGACTCAGCAGATTTTCCCTGTAATGGTACGTTGGGTTTACTATCATCCAAGGTTTCATGCCGCTTCACAATATCGAGCTGTTCATCCATTAAGGCTTTTAATTGCTCCGCTTTATCCACTTCCTCTCGAATTTCACTCTTCACGGTGGTGATAATGCGACGAAAGCGTCCCAGCCACATGCCAACACTACGTACTAAACCGGGAAACCGCTCGGGTCCGACAACAATCAAAGCCACCACGCTAATCACTGCAATTTCCCAAAATCCAATATCAAACATAATAACACATCGCTATTTTAGCGGCGCGGGTATTCATCAAATACCACAAAGCCATTCACATCAAGCGCTCATCATCCCTTAAACGTTATCTTTTTTTGGTGGAGGGGCGGTTTCTTTTTTAGAAACATCCACGTCAATGACTCGCCCGTTCTCTGCCTCTTCAATGCGCTCATTCGGTTTAGTCGAATCCGGCTTATCGGCGTCCATTTTTTCCTCACCTTCCCGCATGGCTCCGCGAAAACCTTTCACCGCTGAACCTAAATCGCCACCAATAGTACGCAATTTTTTTGCGCCGAACAATAACAGCACGATCGCTAAAACGATCAATAATTGCCAAACACTAATACCACCCATTGAACATTCTCCTAAAAATTATTTAAACAAGCCAGCCGCTCACCAACTTTAAACCGAGTCTTGATTGCGCGCTTGCTTTTCTGCAATACCTGAGATGCCAAATCGTCTGTTTAATTCCTGCAACACATCATCTACCGTTAAATTTTTATGCGCAAGTAGCACCAGGGTATGAAACCATAAATCAGCCACCTCAGACACTAGTGCATTGGCATCCTCATTTTTAGCGGCAATGATTGTCTCTGCGGCCTCTTCACCCACTTTCTTTAAAATAACATCCAAACCCCGGTCATATAAACTCGCCACGTAAGAGGATTGCGAATCCATGGCCTTTCGATCTTCTAAAATCTGCGCTAAATCATTCAGAATCGTGGTATAACCGTTATTGGTCCGCATACATCACTTTTGGATTTTTTTAATAGGATCAACAAGTTGCCATTGCTGGTCATGGCTTAACTTCTTGTAAAAACAACTTTCCCGCCCGGTATGACAGGCAATGCCACCGACTTGCTCAACGGATAACAAAATCACATCGCTGTCACAATCCAAGCGCATTTCAGCCACCTGCTGTATATGGCCGGACTGCTCACCTTTACGCCATAATTCATTACGAGATCGCGACCAGTAAACAGCACGCCCCTCTTGGGCGGTAAGCGCAAGCGCTTCCCGATTCATCCAGGCTAACATTAATATTTTACCCGTTTTCATGTCTTGAGCAATGGCCGGCACCAAACCCTCGGGTGACCAACGGATTTCATCTAACCAGCTTGCCTGATTCATATTCTGACTTCAATGCCTTGGCTATGCATAAATTCCTTCGCTTGCCCAATCGTGTGTTCGCCAAAGTGAAAAATACTGGCCGCTAATACGGCCTCCGCCTGTCCTTTCAAGATTCCGTCCGCCAAATGCGCCAGACAACCTACACCACCCGAGGCAATCACCGGCACTAACACGGCATCACTAATGGCACGCGTTAACGCTAAATCGAATCCCGCTTTGGTGCCATCCTTATCCATGCTGGTCAATAATATCTCACCCGCACCATAAACGACCATTTTTTTCGCCCACGCAATGGCCTCCATGCCGGTGGATTTACGCCCACCATGGGTAAATATTTCCCAGCGCGGCGATTCATCCACCGCACTGACTTTTTTTGCATCAATCGCAACCACAATACACTGCGTACCAAATTTATCCGACGCTTCACGGACAAACTCAGGGTGAAATACCGCCGCCGTATTGATGGCGACTTTATCGGCACCCGCATTGAGCATGCGTCGTATGTCATCAAGCGTTCGAATCCCGCCACCGACAGTCAATGGAATAAAAACCTGGCTAGCCACCTCTTCCACCACATGGATCATAGTGTCGCGCTGGTCTGAGCTCGCCGTGATATCCAAAAAGGTGAGTTCATCCGCACCTTGTTCATCATAACGCTTAGCAATCGCTACCGGATCACCGGCATCACGAATATCAACAAATTGGACTCCCTTAACAACCCGACCATTGTCAACATCCAAACAGGGAATGATGCGTTTTGCTAAACTCATTGACTCACCTTAAGATCAAGAAACGGCCAATTCATCCGCCAATTTTTGTGCGGCTGCAAAATCCAAACTCCCTTCATAAATAGCACGTCCAGTGATGACACCAGAGATACCATCATCATTAAATTGAGATAACGATTTAATATCATCAATATTGGTCACACCTCCCGAAGCAATCACGGGAATTTTTATTGCACGAGCCAATTCAACGGTGGAGTCTAAATTCAAGCCTGTCATCATGCCGTCACGGCTGATGTCGGTAAAAATAATCGCCTCAACCCCACAATGTTCAAATTTCTGCGCCATATCAATGACATCATGATGAGATAATTTGGACCAGCCATCAATCGCTACTTTGCCATTTTTTGCGTCCAGTCCCACAATAATGTGTCCAGGAAACTCTAAACAAAGGTCCTCAACAAAATGAGGCGCATTAATTGCTTTGGTGCCGATAATGACATATTGCACACCCGCGTCTAAATAGGATTGCACGGTATCCTCATCTCGAATCCCTCCCCCCACCTGGATAGGAATATCAGGAAAGCGCTCAGCAATCTGATGAATCACCTCAGTATTCATCGGCTTACCCGCAACAGCACCATCTAAATCAACTAGATGCAATCGACGGGCGCCCGCCTTAACCCATTGTTCAGCCATATCGATCGGACTCTCAGAATAAATGGTCTCATCATCTAAGTTACCTTGGCGAAGGCGAACACATTTACCTCCCTTGAGATCTATCGCAGGTATCACCAGCATGATCGTTCCTCTTGATTTATCTACCCGTCACAAATATACAACGCTATAAAAATAAAAACTCACTCATGTACTCGACATGCTATCCATTTTCAGCCATAGCGATTTCACCATTCCAATGGATAAAATTGGACAATAATTGCAAACCCGCACGCTGGCTTTTTTCAGGGTGAAATTGCACGGCAAAAAGATTATCCGTGGCCACCGCGGCGGTAAATCTAATCCCATATTCGGTTTGCCCTGCCGTCTGCTCCATATCGGATAGCTCAGCAAAATAACTATGCACAAAATAAAAACGACTGTCTTGAGGAATGGCTTGCCATAGCGGATGCGACGTAACTTGCTTAACTTGATTCCAACCCATGTGAGGAATTTTCAGCCCAGGAAGCCACTGTTGTTGCTTAAATACTGGCAAAAAATGCTTGACCTGTCCGGGCAAAAGACCCAGACAAGTCACCCCGTCATTCTCTTCACTAAATTCCAATAAGGCTTGCATACCTACGCAGATGGCCAACACGGGCTTGTTCGCAACCGCCTCTTTTATGGCATCAATTAAATCTAATTTTTGCAACGCCATCATACAATAACCAATACCACCCACCCCAGGGAAAACCACCCGATGGGCATGGGCTAAATCCGTTTTATTACTCACCACTTGTATTTTAACACGACGATCATTCGCCGCATGTTGTAACGCTTTTACGACGGAATGGAGATTTCCCATTCCATAATCAATAACGGCTATCGTTTCCATTTTCGCAATAACAAACTATCTCAACGGTCTCACAATTGACCTTTAGTCGAAGGAACCACATCTTTCATTCTTGCATCCCACGCTATCGCCATACGCAGCGCCCGTCCAAAAGCTTTAAAGATGGTCTCGGCAATATGATGCCCATTCTGCCCACGAATCACATCAATATGCAGGGTCACTTGTGCATGATTAACAAAGCCTTGAAAAAACTCGTGAAACAAATCCACATCAAGCCCACCCACCTGCGCTCTTGGAAAATTGGCATGAAGCACCAGTCCTGGCCGCCCAGAAAAATCAATCACCACGCGGGAAAGCGCCTCATCCAAAGGGACATAGGCATGACCATAACGGTAAATACCCTTTTTATCCGTTAACGCTTTGGCAAATGCTTGTCCCAGGGTAATACCGATATCTTCAACGGT
Source organism: uncultured Chromatiales bacterium (assembly GCA_964442745.1). GTDB lineage: Bacteria > Pseudomonadota > Gammaproteobacteria > S012-40 > S012-40 > CAYUAI01. The sequence goes on along the minus strand of CAYUAI010000005.1, from coordinate 88,201 downwards.
ATGATGGGCATCAATATGCAAATCACCTTTGGCCTGAATCGTTAAATCCATCACCCCATGACGCGCCACTTGCTCCAGCATATGCTCCAAAAATGGAATACCCGTATCAAAATTGGACTGCCCGGTTCCATCCAAATTCACTGAAACATTAATTTTCGTTTCGAGAGTATCCCGAACGATGGAGGCTTTTCTGTCATTCATTTACTCAACAACCTACTTGATTCATTATTTGCTGCACCTAACTTTTTAATCGATATTCAGCGGAACAGGCATGCGCCGTCAATCCTTCACCACGCGCTAAAACAGACGCCGTTTTACCCAGTGTGTCAGCACCTTGCGGTGAACACATAATCAAACTTGATCTTTTCTGAAAATCATAAACGCCTAACGGCGAACTAAACCGAGCGGTACCCGAGGTTGGCAAAACATGACTGGGACCGGCACAATAATCGCCAAGCGCTTCAGAGGTGTGGCGGCCCATAAATATCGCCCCAGCATGGCGAATTTTCTCCACAAACGAGGCCGGATCTTCCATTGACAATTCCAGGTGCTCTGGCGCGATGACATTAGCCACTTCCGCCGCTTCATCCATATCACGCACCAAAACCATCGCACCTCGTGCGGTGAGTGAGGATTCAATAATGGTTTGACGTTCCATCTCGACGATGAGTTTATTGATGCTTTGTTTGACTTGATCAAGATAGCCTTGGCTCGGACAAACCAAAATAGATTGAGCATCTTCATCATGCTCCGCCTGGGAAAATAAATCCATTGCTATCCAATCAGGATCGGTTTGGCCATCACAAATGACTAGAATTTCCGAGGGACCGGCAATCATATCAATCCCTACGGTGCCAAACACCATACGTTTTGCTGTTGCCACATAAATATTACCAGGCCCGACAATTTTTGATACTTGAGGGATCGTCTCTGTGCCATAAGCTAACGCCGCCACCGCTTGCGCACCGCCCACCGTATAGACATCATCCACTTCGGCGACATAAACCGCGGCTAACATTAATTCATTAATCTCTCCACGGGGCGTAGGCACCACCATTACCACCTGTTCAACACCCGCCACTTTCGCCGGGATAGCCGTCATCAACACCGAGGAAGGATAAGCCGCTTTGCCACCTGGCACGTAAAGACCGACACTATCTAAGGGGGTCACCCGCAATCCCAATCGCGTGCCATCTGCTTCTTTATACGACCATGATGTCATTTTTTGGCGCTCATGATATGCACGAATACGCTGCTTAGCGATTTCCAGGTGTTGGCGCTGCTCCGCAGAAATATTGTCCCATGCACTCTGCAACCGTTGCTTAGGGATTTTAAGTGCATCGGCGGTGCTTATTGTCAGATGATCGAATCGCTGGGTGTATTCAAGCAGCGCCTGATCACCTCGGGTTTTAACATTGTGCAGAATATCACTCACCACCTCAGTGACGGAACGGCCTGACAGGCCTTCCCAAGCGATTAAACACTTAAGCGCCTCCCAAAAATCAGCCTGCTTACTATCTAATTCTTTCATGTTTACCATGCGAATGCCTCAAAATTTAGCATTAGGCCGCTTGACTGGTATTGTCAACAGCCTCTGTCATATGCTTCAAAAAAGCTTTTACCTTGCCTGACTTCATCTTCATTGAGGCTTTATTGACGATCAGCCGCGAACTGATATCAGAAATCTTCTCTAATGGAACCAAACCATTGGCTTTTAAGGTATTGCCCGTATCCACCACATCGACAATCGCATCCGCTAAACCCACTAGTGGCGCTAACTCCATGGAACCATAGAGCTTAACAATTTCAACTTGCTCACCCTTGGCCGCATAATATTTTTTGGTGGAAACGACATATTTTGTCGCAATACGTAAACGTCGTCCGGCACTCAGCACCTCCGGCCGGCCGGCCACCATTAATTTGCAACAGGCAATTTTTAAATCCAATGGCTCATACAGATTATTCGCACCATGTTCAATTAACACATCTTTACCCGCCACCCCAAAATCCGCCGCGCCATATTCCACGTAAGTTGGCACATCAGAAGCTCTCACCACCAATAATTTCACATCCGCCTGATTGGTGTCGAGAATCAACTTGCGACTGGTTTCTGGGTCATCAATCGGGGTAATTCCAGCATGAGCCAGTAGCGGTATCGTCTCTTTATAAATACGCCCTTTAGATAACGCGATAATTAAATGATTATGCATTGTTAGTTACTATTTTCGTTAAGCATGCCGTTACTACGTGCGGCTAAGGAATGGGCCGGTACCCGACGAATTTTCGCTCCCAAAATGGAGAGTTTTTCTTCGATCCGTTCATAACCCCGGTCCACATGATAAATGCGATCGACCACGGTATCCCCTTGTGCCACGAGTCCCGCTAAAACCAAACAAGCCGAAGCCCGCAAATCCGTTGCCATGACGGGGGCGCCCGTCAACTGCTTGACACCTCGGCTAATCGCGGTATTACCTTCCAATTGTATATCCGCCCCCATCCGCTGCAGCTCTTGGATATGCATAAAACGGTTTTCAAAAACGGTCTCGGTAATCACTCCAACCCCCTCTGCCACAATATTTAATGCGGTAAATTGAGCCTGCATATCCGTGGGAAACGCCGGATAAGGTGAGGTATGCAATTCCAGTGCTTTTGGCCGCCGACCTTCCATATCCAATTCAATCCAATCGTCAGCACAAGTAATTTTTGCGCCACACTCACGCAACTTTGATAACACCGCATCCAGATACTTAGGTTCCGTATCTTTTAGCTTGACACGCCCACCAGTAATCGCCGCCCCCACCAAATAGGTACCCGTTTCGATACGATCGGGTAAAATATGATGCTTGGCTCCGTGTAAGCGAGCTACCCCTTCGATAACAATCGTATCCGTACCCGCACCGCTAATTTTTGCGCCCATATTATTTAGGCAATGCGCCACATCCACCACTTCCGGTTCTTTCGCCGCATTTTCGATCACTGTCATACCATCCGCTAAGGTCGCGGCCATCATGATGTTTTCTGTGCCGGTCACCGTCACCACATCCATGTAGATGTTGGCACCTTTTAGGCGTTTGGCATGCGCACGAATATAACCCGACTCCACCGTGATTTCTGCACCCAGCGCCTGCAATCCCTTAATGTGCAGGTTCACAGGGCGAGTCCCAATAGCGCACCCGCCAGGTAAAGAAACTTCTGCCTTCCCATAGCGAGCCAATAATGGGCCAAGCACTAAGATAGAGGCTCGCATGGTTCTAACCAGCTCATAGGGAGCACGAAAATTCTTTATCGTGGAAGCATCGACCTCAATACTCAAGCGCTCATCAACCATGAGTTGCACGCCCATATGTCCCAACAATTCCATAGTTGTTGTCACATCATGTAGATGGGGAACATTAGAAATATACATGGGGGAATCGGCTAATAAAGTCGCGGCCAAAATAGGCAATGCGGCATTTTTAGCACCAGAAATGCGGATTTCTCCATTTAGCGTGGTTCCGCCTGAAATGATTAACTTATCCATTGACTGGGGTGCTTATAAAAATAACAAATGCGTAAAAACAACAGTGCCATTGTTGTTGAGGTACAACGAGATATCACCCAAATTGGAATGCTCGGAAATGATTTAATGATCCGGGCTAAACAATCTCGTCTTTATTCGGCACCGCCTCCCATTGCATCGGAGTATAAGACTTGATGGAGAGCGCATGAATGATACCGCTCGTTATTTTATCACCAAGGCAATCGTATACCATGCGCTGCTGTACAATCAAAGATTTGCCTTCAAACTCATCGCTAATCACCACAACCTTGACATTACAACCATCCCCAGAAATATAAATTTGCGCACCCGCTATGCCCGCTTCTATTAGCGCTTTTATTTCATCGGAATTCATCTAGACACCTTAAAAAACCCCACGCCTGAGCGACGTAACTAACTATACAGTATATGCTATTTTATACTCAAGCCAAAAACTTAAATCATGAACTCCAAACCATTCACTTTGGACAAAGCTTTCATCTGCTCGGGTACATTGACAAAATCCAAGGTGATATTGTTCGATTTTGCATATTTGACCCATTCTACGATAAGCGACAAACCAGCGCTATCGGCCTGTGTCACACCGGCTAAATCAATTTGACATTTCGCGGACTGATCAAAAGCAACTAACCCTTTGTTCACCACACTTGATACTGTTGAATAGGTCAATTGACCTTCAATGCTATAAGCGCCTGTCCTAACTTGAGCGAAATTTACCTGACTCATGGCGCATGTTGCTTATTTCTGTGAGTCAGCGTACTAATCAACTTATCAAGGCCAGCCTTACGAATTTCTTTGGAAAAAGAAGAGCGATAGTTCGCCACTAAACTGATATCATCAATGGTCACATCATAAACCTTCCAGGTATCTCCGTTTTTTTTCAAACGATAGTTAATCGGGATGGGAAACCCGCCAGGCTGATCAATTTCAGACCGAACGGTCACATCACCACTGGACACATCATCCCGAAAAGGTAAATAACTAATTTTATTGTTGGTATACTCGGCCAATGAAGTGGCATAAGTTCTCACTAATAGCGTTCTGAATTCTTCAATAAAACGGGTTTTCTGTTCGGTTGTTGTACGGCGCCAATATTTCCCCAATACCGATTTTGACATCCGCTCAAAATCAAAATGCGGCAAAATAAACTCATTCACCAGGTCATAAACCCGACCGGGCTCCTTAGATATCAAAGCCTTTTCACTCGACAGTTTTTTTAGCACCTGATTGGCTGTTGACTCAATCAGATCTTGCGGCGACTGCCGACTCGCCTGCGCGCCTAAACAAAAAACAACCAGCAACAAGAATACCCAGCATTTAATATAATTCTTCATTGATACGCTCCCGTCACATGTTCCAGTCGTGCCACATACATATTGTATTCAAACACCGTTCGCAGATATTCAGTATAGGCTAAAACATAAGCTTGAAAGGCTGTAATCACACCATCTACTTTTTCAATCCCCGCACTAAAATCAGTATAACTACTAATCATCCAACGGCGTGCCGCCTTGGCACTCTTGCGCAAACTCTGCACGGAATCATAATACGCATGCATTTGGTTAAATTGCTCCGCCACTTGAAACGCAATCCCTTCCCGCGCAAACGAAGACTTCGCTATCAAAGCGCTGAGCTCAGCCTGTGCCTGAGCGACTTTCGCTGGCTGCCGACCTGTCTCCCAACTCCACTGCATACCCACCAAAGGAGTAACACCATAGTCATTAAATGGGTCAGAAATATGCGGGTTATCAATGGGGTCCCGGCCATAGGAATACGACAGCATCCCGACAATCCCTGCATAAATATTCGGTTTAATCATCGCTTTATTGGCCGCCACTAGTGCCCGCCGCGCTTCCAAGCCCGCGTTTAATTGACTAATTTCTGGGCGCATTTGGGCGGCACGCGCTTGCAATACCGGCAACGTCTCACTCGGCAACGTCACCGGCTTTAAATGTTCGTCAGCCAAGCTAAGCGCATTGTCTAAGCCGATACCGGTAACAACTTTTAGGCCACTCAAACTCACCTGCTCTAAACCCTGCGCTTGAGAAATAAACTTGCTGGCCAAGGCGCTGGCTGATTCAAGGGCATAACGATCGGACACTTTCACATCACCGTCCCCGCCATCCAGCCAATCCATGACCAACTGCAAAGCATTATCAATCCGCTGTTGAATATCCTGCAAAAATAGACGACTATCCTTGGCTGTCAAATGACCAAAATACGCTTTTTTAGTGTCGAGAATGATTTCTGAGCGTTGCAAGCGTACCTCCGCTTTTTTAATCGCAATATTGGCATTCGCTGCATCACTGTAATTTTCTATTTTACCAAAAGTAAACAAGGGTTTAATGAGTGACAGTTTAAAGTAAAACCATGGCGATATGCCATCTTCTAAGGTAAAACGATCATCTCTGACACATTTGTTAAGCTCACCAACGCAGCTTTCTTTAAAAAACCCACCATCAATTCCAGGAGAAATGCCTAAAAAGGTATTAACATCGACTTTAAGGCCATCGCCACCTTGCGCTTCTTGTAATAATGCCTTCGCTGCCATCACTAAATGCTCTTTTTCTTCGACCCGCGGGTCCGCAGTAAGTGCTCTTTCGATCGCTTGCTCTAAGGTGAATGTCTCAGCTGAAACCAGCCCAACACAACCAATAATACTTCCAACCAAAACGACCCTAGGCCAAATCTTGCTAGCCCTTAACCAAATACTCATATAAAAAAACGAAGTCCTAATGAAAGATTTAATTGATGGAAAAATACCATCACTTAGCGTCAGCGAAACTAACTACCCAAGCGATTGACTCCTGTCAATGCCAAAATCACGGATTGATTTTAGCAACGAGAAGACGACCCTACCAACACGGCCTTTGCATCGTTATTTATCTTCGCCGGCGGCTTTACTGAACAATACTTCACCAATCACTTGCTCTAAAACAAATGATGATGAGGTTATTTTAATTTCTGCCCCATCGGCTAAAAAGGTCTCTTCGCCACCGGGTTCTAAGGAAATATATTGCTCCCCGAGCAAACCGGACGTATAAACACTGGCGCTGGTATCTAACGGCAGCTGGTTAAATTGTTCAGAAACCCGCAACATCACCACCGCTTCAAACGTCGCTTGGTCTAAACGAATCGCCGTAACCTGGCCAATTCGCACGCCCGCCATATTCACCGGCGAACGCACTTTTAAGCCCCCAATATTATCAAATCGCGCTGTCAAATAATAACCCGCATTACCCGATAAAGCACTTAGATTGCTCACTTTCATCGCTAGCATCACAAGCGCTGCCAGGCCCAGCACGACAAAAATGCCAACAGCAATCTCAACCTTTTGTTTTTGCATTCTTATAAGCCTCCAAACATCAGTGCAGTTAAGATAAAATCCAAGCCTAAAATGGCAAAGGCGGTATAAACAACCGTTCGGGTGGTAGCACGGCTCACTCCTTCCGTCGTCGGCGCCGCATGATACCCTTCAAAGACCGCAATCCCAGTCGCCACCGCACCAAAAATAATGCTCTTAATCACACCGTTGAGAATGTCATCAAATAAATCCACCTTGGTCTGCATTTGCGACCAAAAAGCACCGCCATCCACACCGAGCAATCCAACCCCCACAAAATAGCCACCCAAAACCCCCAGTGCACTAAAAATGGCCGCCAGCAAAGGCATAGAAATTACCCCAGCCACAAACCGAGGCGCGATAACCCGGCGATAAGGGTCCACCGCCATCATCTCCATGGCCGATAATTGTTCAGTCACTTTCATTAAACCGATTTCAGCCGTAATCGCAGAACCCGCTCGCCCTGCAAATAATAGCGCCGTGAGTACCGGCCCCATCTCTCGGACTAAAGACAGCGCAACGACTTGTCCTAAAGACTCTTCCGCCCCAAAATCAACCAAGGTATGATAACCCTGTAAGCCAAGCACCATCCCCACCGTCAGCCCCGACACGGCAATGATTTGCAATGACAATACGCCCACCGAATGCATTTGTTGCACAAGCAATCGAAACTGCCCAAATAAACTGGGCACAGCGAGCAGTACCCGACCGAGGAAAAGATGAGCACAACCCAGTCGCTCAAAAAAGAATAATGCCTTGGCGCCGAGTCGCTGCACCCCCCCCATCATACCTGCGCTCCCGACAATAAGTCGGCTTGATAATCGTTGGCAGGATAATGAAAGGCGGCCGGACCGTCAGGCAAGCCTCGCAAAAACTGTTGCACCCAGACGGAATCCGATTGCCTTAATTGTTCTGGAGAGCCATGCTCCACCACTTTGCCACCCGAAATGACATACAAATAATCAGAAATCGCCAATACTTCCTGCACATCATGCGACACTAAAATGCTGGTTAACCCAAGATTATCGTTTAAGAAACGAATCAACTTCATCACCACCCCGACAGTAATCGGATCTTGCCCAGTAAATGGCTCATCATACATAATCATCATCGGGTCTAACACAATCGCCCTCGCCAACGCCACCCGTCTTGCCATACCACCGGATAATTCATTGGGCATCAAATCCCGTGCGCCTCGCAAACCAACCGCTTGTAATTTCATCAATACAATACTGCGGATCATGGCCAACGATAAATCGGTATGCTCTCTGAGTGGAAAAGCCACATTTTCAAACACCGTCAAGTCAGAAAATAAAGCCCCGGTTTGAAACATCATGCCCATGCGCTTGCGTAACTCATAAAGTGCCTGACGCTTCAAGGTCGCCACATTAAGCCCATCCACCCGCACTTGCCCAGAGGTGGCCGTCAACTGAGCACTAATCAAACGCAGCAATGTGGTCTTACCTGTGCCACTCGGCCCCATTATAGTCGTTACTTTGCCACGAGGTATTTTAATGTCAACACCATCTAAAATGACACGTTCCCCATGACTAAATTTCAACCCTTCAATTTCTACCAACGAGTCACTGCTCAGTGCATGCGTATTATTTGACATCCAGCCTCCAAGAGGTCGTAAAAATTCTTGTTACAAGTTTAGCTACATACTGCGGCTGGGCCTCATTTTCGGTCAATTAGCTTGCAAAAACAAATAAAATACAGTTTAAGCCACTTTTAGCACACTTAGCATAGACTCAACGAGTCACACATTTCTCGACAAACCATGTAACTCAAGCAAGGTATTTAAACACTCCAACATCACGATCGAAGGAGGCTCACCGTCTAGCATTAAAAAACAACGCTGTACACCCGATAAATAAACGACCAAAACTCAATCACCCGATTGAGCTTTGCCACATCCATACCACTAACTGCAGAAAACAACACCAACACAACGCGTTCATTTATTGCACGATCAAAAGACATCGCACTAAACAACTGAATGTGGCTCAATCCGCCTTTGAATTGTAGATCTTTTTGTAAGCTCGCGGCATCGACTTGATAGAATATCAAAGGAATATCACTTGATTGTCTGCGGATCGCTTTGCCTAGCACATTTCGATAACCCACCGAGTGAACCATCGGCGTATTCATCACAAAACCCGCCGGCCAGTTAGGCAATCTGTGACAAAATTGAAACACAAACGGTAATAATGCGCTATTTTTAGGCAATTCTAAGAAAAGCTGGAAGGACTCACCAGCATCGTTATACCATTGAGCCGCCTTATTGCGATTTGCCATACACCATTTGTTGGCCGATACCAACACAGTTCGATATTCATGGGAATAAAAACCTAATTGCCACTCAACAGGTAAATCATGTGGATAATAACTTGTCGCCCACGGCCGATGATCCCAGTTTCTTGCTCCCAAAAAACATTCCATACTGTTATGCAACCATTTCTATTTTACGCAGCACCCAGCATAAACTTGACGATTTCCATTGCGTTAAATCTGATCCCCAAAATAACAACAATCATGCTTCACATTAAAACAAAATTCATAGCCACGACGGCCTTGCTCTTTTAACACAACCTAGCAAAAAAAGACAGGTATTATCACCCTACCTCCTCGTGAAATATAATAAGCTTTTGTTATCAACATCGCTTACGGAGCCATTCTGCATGCAGTTAGATTTATTCTATGAATTATCCGTCCCCAACACTGGAAAATATAATGAACAACAAGTATTCCATAACACATTGGAAGAAATCATCATCGCCGACCAATGTGGATTCAAGACGGCCTGGCTGGTAGAACATCACTTTATGAAACAATACTCTCATAGCTCCTGTCCTGAGTTACTTTTAGCCGCCGCCAGCCAAAAAACACACCACATTCGCTTAGGCCATGGCATCATTCCATTACCATATAATCATCCCATCCGAGTGGCTGAGCGGCTGGCTACCTTGGACATTTTATCGAATGGCCGGGTTGAATTTGGATTTGGTCGAGGCTTTTCCCCAAAAGAATATCAAGCGTTTGGGGTTGACATGGCAAACAGTCGAGCGATCACTCAGGAATCACTGGATATTATTCTCGCCTCTTTTATTGGGCAACCAATCAATTACCAAGGAAAACATTTTCATTGCCAAAATATCGAGATTTTACCTAAAGTAGTTCAACGACCACACCCTCCCATTTGGTCGGCAGCCGTCAGCCCGACAAGTTTTGAATACGCCGCAAAACATGGCATTGGCGTATTGGTCGGTCCATTTAAGCCGTGGTTTATGGTAAAAGAAGACATCAAGTCTTACCATCAAGCCTGGCAAAAACAAAGTTTGATCGACCCGAATCACAAGACTAAAAAACCTCGCGTCGGTATGACGCTTGGCGTCTATTGCACAAAAGATAAAAAACAAGCACGTGGACAAGCAAAGGCCGCCTTTGAATGGTTTTATCAACAACTGTTTAGCCAAACCAAGCCGATATTACAACAATTATATACCAGCTATGAGTATTACAGAAAATTTGGACACTTCCAAAGTCTCTTGGAAAAAACCATTAATCTAACCATACTAGAAAACTTAGGCATGGCCATTGTCGGCAATCCTGAACACTGTATAAAAAAACTTAAAATACTAGAATCTGCGGGCGTTAATCATGTATTATGCGCCATTGGCGCGGGTGTATTGCCGACCGAGCTGACGAAACAATCCATACAGTTAATCGCTACGGAAGTCATGCCTGAATTTCACTAACAGGCAACCTCAAAACCTGAAAAATTTTAAATTAGCTATACATGAAATTATTAGTCACTGGATCAGCCTCACACTTGGGTCAAGTTTTATTGCCGGCGCTCTTTGCCAGTACCGATGTCTCTCAGGTCATCGGCATTGACTTACGAGCAAGCCCATTAAGCCATGGTAAATACCAGGAACATCTTGTTGATATCCGATCGCCCCAATTATCCAATATCATGCGCGGTATCGACGCCGTCGTCCATTTAGCCTTTGTGGTATTACCCAGTCAATTGGGCCACCATCGACACAATCGATCATTGATTCACGACATCAATGTCAACGGCAGCCAACACGTATTTAACACCGCCCAGCAACACGCTGTAAAAAAAATTGTCTATACCTCAAGTGCCATTGTCTATGGAGCGTTGCCGGGAAATCCACCTCTTATCACAGAACATCAAAAACGACGGGTAATGCACGGTTTTGCGTATGCGGAAGATAAAAATACCATTGAAGATTGGCTGGATGATTTTTGCGAAACAGATGGGGATATACAGATCGTTCGCTTACGTCCACATGTCATATTAGGCCCTTGTGCCCATCCTTTTTTGCTGCGTTTACTTAATCAACCATTTTATCCTAAATTTGCCGCACCGTTCCCCCTCACCCAATGCGTCTGGGAGACCGATGTGGTACAAGCCATCTTAAACAGCTTGCGTCAACCGGTACAAGGCACATTTAACCTGGCCGCACAGCCACCGTTAGCCTTTGCCGATATGTTACGAATCAACCATCGACACCCCATCGCCGTGCCATTTAACTGGATACGCTCGTTGCATAAAATATTATGGAAATTCACCCAGCTTGGCGAAGATCCCGGCTGGCTGGAAGGCCTGCCTTACTCCCTGGTAATTAATACAGATAAAGCAAAACGTGAATTAGCTTGGGAGCCACAGTTTGCTACCCAGGCCTGCATTAAAAAATGCATACAATCTAAAAACTAACGTTGAGGAAAGGTAGAGTGCGCTGTGCGCACTAAATACGGTTAACGGATACATCGTCCAATCTTAGCCGGTTGGGCGATTGGGTATTGGTGCGCGCAGCGCACCCTACGAGAAAAATATTCACCCACTAATACAAAGTGGCTGCTGTACTAACGCCGAGCCACCTCATTAATTCGCTCGTCTAATGTGTAACCAAAAAAACTCCCTCGATTATAGCCGATGATTTTTTTCGCTAACGGGTTACCTTGCGCGTCAAAGAATAAAAGCGTTGGCGTTACATCCACATTATAACGATACACAAAATCTTCTGGCAACACCGCTTCGCCTGAAAAATCAACAATACGAGCATATCCATCGATCATCAATTTTCGGAGAATCATTTTATTGTCATATTCCTCGCTGTTGACCATAAACCCTAAATGATCCGCTTCCAACTGTTCACAGTATTCACAATGTTTTGCTGAAAAAAACACCAGGATGGGCAAATTTCTCTGTTGCGCTTGCTGAGCCAACTGTTGAAAATCAACCACTTCAGGTACCGAGCGCTCAACCGCCCCAAGCGACCCAGTGATCACCCATAAAATTAAAAATAGGTGACATCGGCGTATCCATAAATCTATCATCTATATACCCTCACCCACTGACAACGACAAAATACAATCATGTTAGCCTTCAATTAATTTATTAAAGGCTAACAAAACCCTCTCCCATATGACACACGTTTAAAACAACCTGTTCAAATTGGGATATCGGTATAAGTACCGACAAAAAATAGCTTACAATGCAAAGAATCGGAGACAAAAAACAGACTGACATGCAAAACATATTTGACATCGCTATTATCGGCTCTGGCCCTGGTGGCTACCGAGCGGCGATTGTTGCCGCCTTACGTGGTAAGCGCGTCGCCATTATTGAAAAAGATCGCTGGGGTGGCTGCTGTCTTAATCGTGGCTGCGTTCCCAAAAAAGCCTGGCACTACACCGCCACCTTGATCAAAAAAAGCCAAACGTTTAACAAGCGCGGTTTAACCGGTCACTTGCAAGGCGATCTGCAGCAAAGTTGGCAACACCAGCGATCGGTGGTGACCACCACCCAAACCAATTATCTGAATTATCTAAGCCATCTCAATGTGACCAAATACCAAGGCATCGCCTCGTTCCTGACACCTCAGCGTCTGTGCATCAAACAATCCGATCATACCAAGACCACCCTCACCGCAAAAAATATAATTATTGCCACCGGCTCCTCAGCCAAACCCATTCAGTCATTACCCTGGATCGAAAATCGCATTTTATCCACCGACATGTTATTTGATAGGCTACCCCCCACCGGTCATCGAGTGGCTATTTTTGGTTCAAGCGTGGTCGGCACCGAAATGGCTTTTATTCTAAGCCAATATAACAAACAAATTTCATGGCTAGTGCGCTCCCCCCCCTTATCTACGTCCCGCTTTAGCCAACCGGGTCTCAAAGCATTAAATACCGCCTTAGCGTCAGCAAACACCTGTTGGCAGCAATACCATCAGCTTATCAATGTTGATATCAACGATAACGACATCACCCTCACTTTCGATAACCTACCGACGATCACAGTCGATTGGATCTTATTAGGCACGGGTAGGTCCCCTTATAGCGCCCCATTACAACTTAACAATATCGCCCTGAAACTTAATCCACACGGCTTTATCCAACGAAACCAACACTTACAAACCCAGTACAAAAATATTTACGCCATCGGGGATTGCGCCAATCCAAACATGACCGCCAATCATGCGTTAGCCGAAGCCAGCTATGTCATCAACCATATCCTCGGCACCTCACAACCGGCCTATGAGCCCCAATGGGTGCCCCAGGTGATTTATAGTGCGACGGAAATGGCGCGTATCGGATGGAACGATGATCAAGCTGAAGATCGAGGCTTTGAACCTGCCATCGGCTTTTCGTCCTTTCAAGTCTCCCCCTGTGCCATGGGACAAGAGGCAACCCATGGCCACGTAAGATTGTTAGCCGATCTAGATACCGGTAGATTTTTAGGCGGCGAAATTGTCGGTGAACAAGCCGGTGAACTCATCCATAGCCTGACAGGTAACCACGCGCCCGAGCAACAACTCAAAACCATCGTCAATACACGCTATAATCATCCTTCACGAATGGAAGAAATCTTAAATGCGAGCGAAACACTTGCCAGCCAATGGGGCTTAGGCCAATTTATATTCAATGATGCCAACTGAATTTCATTTACCGATCGATTTTATCCGCCGCTTGCAAACCATTGTCCCTGACAATGTATATGAAGCGTGCTTAGCCAGCTTTGCAAAACCCAGTAAGCCTTGTATTAGAGTCAATCGCTTAAAAGGAGAGCCCAAGGAGATACTTACTCAACTCGCCACCCTAGGGGTCACACTCTCGCCCGTCAACTGGCTAGCCAATAGCTATCAGCTAGCGCACCAAGACAAAACGATACTCAGCCAATCCAGTCTGCATGAACAAGGATTAATTTATTTTCAAAACCTGTCCAGCATGGTACCGGTCCTGCATTTAGCGCCACAAGCTCACGAAACCATACTCGACTTAACCGCCGCCCCAGGCAGTAAAACATTGCAAATAGCCACCTTAATGAAAAATACCGGCTGGATTTCCGCCGTAGAAAATGTCAAACCACGCTTTTTTAAATTAAAAGATAATCTGAAAACGCAAGGGGCGACCAATGTACATACTTATTTAATGGATGGCGCACGGGTCTGGAGAAAATGCCCTGAACATTTTGATCGGATTCTGTTAGATGCGCCATGCTCAACTGAATCTCGATTCCAACTAAATAAGCCAGCCAGTTACGCTTATTGGAGTGAGCGAAAAATCAAAGAAATGGCAACCAAACAACGCAAACTGATCTACTCGGCCGTACAGAGTTTAAAACCGGGTGGCACATTAATTTATTCGACTTGCTCGTTTGCTCCCGAAGAAAACGAAGCCATTATCCATGCCATCCTCCGTAAATTTCCCCAGGCACTCACTGTCGAAGCCATTGAGCTTCCCTTCACGAATTGGCAACCCGGTCTCAGTCAATGGAAGAAAAAAACCTACAACCCTCAAGTAATGCTCAGTCGACGTATTTTGCCGACCGATGGCATGGAGGCTTTTTTCCTATGTAAGCTTAAAAAAACGGAAAGTACCATCGAGTTAAAGACTAAAAATAAATGGGCAAGCAAGGCACCCCATTAACCAAGGATAATGGCGAGGCACCCGCCTCTAGATAAAATTAATTATGCTTATTTTTTGCGGCTAAATATCTTGTCTTAATTTTGGAATATCCTTCTCAATTAATCGCTGGAGCAACGAAGTTTGCGAGCTGCTCAGCACTTTTATGTCGCTTAAGTCAAGTAAGCGCAAAGTTCGCATGATCTTGGGTTTAACCCGATAAAAACAAGCCAGCAAATGGTCTTCATTGTCACGCTCAGCGATTTCTATGCGAAATAACTTGCGAAAAATAGATTCCAGATCATTCGCATAATAACGTTTAAAAAATCCGGCGAGTTTATTGACTATCCATGACCCTAGCACAAATACGACAACCGCAATGGCCGCAAAAAATAACGCTGTCATCATATCCGCCGAACCGAATAAGGTAAACGCGTAATAACCCAATAAAGCCACCAAGGTCCATACAATCGAATACCCTAACCACTTACGCTTTTTCACCGATTTGTTAACATGGGACAATAATTTTGCTCGAATATATAAATCCGTGGTCTCTTCCAAGGTATGATTGATCACAAAATCACTGCGATATTTCGGCAATTCAGTGATATATTGTTTTAATTCATTAAGCGCCTGAACAAAATCATCTAACGGTAAAGAATTCTCTCTAGGCGTCACCAATTCAGGTATCACCGTGGTATAGACATAAGGCAAATCTTTGGTTTTTAAACTGCGCGATAAATTCCAACACAGTGCGCCATAGGTTCGAGAAAAATCTCTTAAATTATCAAATAAGTCCATTTTGTTCATGATAATACGCAGATTGCAATCAATCTCCGAGATCGCTTTCGACAATACGTTGAGCGTTTCACCCGTGGTACCTGGCTTATCAGGATCAAATAACAAGAACACTAAATCACATCGTTCTGCCAACCATTTGACCACTTCAATGTAGTTATAAGGCCGCTCTAACGATCGATTCGCCGAATCAATCATGCCAGGGCTATCAATAATCGTGACTTTTTGCAACACATCTCTTTTTAGCGTACGCCCTTCGATATGCTGTAAAAATTGCGGACCAAATTGCTCTAGTTCTTTATAAGGTAATTGACTACTTCCAACCAAGGTTTGGCCATCAATACGACGGTCTTCATCGCCATACATTAAGATGGTGAATGAATCATCCGTCGGCGCCACCCCGGTTCGCTGCAATGGCTCACCTAACAAATGATTAATTAAACTTGATTTTCCTGAACTATGATTGCCCAGCAACAGCACGGTGGGAACGCTAGTCATCACCGAACGAGGACTTAGTTCGACACGCAACATCTTAGCCGCTGGTTCAATAATCTTTTCACGCCAGCCCATTAATGTATCTATTGCTGGCAAATTTGAATTCGCATTATCAACTGACATGTTTATTCATTTTCCTTGAATATATTAATAACCAGCCCTAATGCTCTGCAAGCACAGGGACCGAGTTCATTGTAGTGTAATAAATAGACATTAAGAACCAATCACCCACCGCCTTAATTGATTTTACTTAAAACCGATATTGGGCACCCTCTCAAAAAATAGACTGCCCAATATCGGTTTTAACAGCGCCGAAGATTTTTCGATAAGCCATGGGCCAAATTGAAAACAAATCGCCAAAGCAACCATACACAGCACCTGCAAACAAGCAATTTCTAACCGGTTCAAGTATATCATAAACATAAGCCTTGCTTTGACAAGCAAGCTGTCCACTTTAAAAGAGTTGCCCGCATCAATCAACATCCAACGATGGCTGTCTATGTTTCATCCAGGGATTAGGACGTTGAGTGATCAGCTTATCAAATAAAAGCCATTTACCAACCTCGCCGGATAGTTTGTTTGCATGAAAATCAGGCATCTTACCTCTATTATTATGCGACAAATACAGGTATGCTTCGCAACATGGAACGTCCATTAATCAACCTATCGATTGATACCTATCAATACCCTTATTTATGGGGCCAAGTATCATCAGATTTTTGTTGATTATGCGTTGCTATTCGATTGTATCGGATGTTGGTTTTGTCGAAAAATTTTACGGTTCCAGTTAATGGTGATTTAAGCTTATTTGTATATGGCACTAATTACTTGAAAAGACGCAATAAATAAATTATGGCATTATAATTGCATTCTCATGGCTTGCTGCCATAACCTAAGCTTCATTAGCTTTGCATAAACAATTGCTTTTAAAGTGATTTTCATGATCGCACCTATGGTAGCAGCTGTAGAAAATGAACAATTTTTAATTAATCTTAAGACATAGTGAGGGTTCCATACTAATGAATAAAAAACTACTGGGTTTGGCCTTGGTCGCTACTTTTTCCATGGGAAGCGCACAAGCTATTTTGATCGATAATTTTGATGATGGAGCACAATTGGTTGATGCGCCGGGCACTGACATAACGGCTATTAGCGGTATTGGTGGCTACCGTACTGTTGATATCGTAAAGACCGGTAGTCTGGGTGCATCAGCGGCTGTTATCACGCCACCAGGTATCTTCAGCCACAGTGCAGACGCATTAACCAGCGCCACCAGCACCATTACCTGGAATGCTAACGGTGCAGGCCTCGGTGGCATGGATCTGATTGAAGGTTTGATTAATAATGTTTTCAGTTTCGATATCTTAAGCATTGACCAAGGTGATATTGACCTGATTCTTAGTGTTGAAGATACACTCGGCGGGGCAGATTCCTTCACTTTTTCAGGGGCAGGGGCAGGCACTGAATCCGTGGCGTTCTCCAGTTTTGCAGGCATTGACTTTACCTCGGTAGATTTAATTTCTTTGCAAATTGTAGGTGGCATTGCATCTGACTTAACGCTGGATTCATTAGAGACAACAGGTGACCTCGCTCCTATCGCTCCTCCTGTAACAGTTCCAGAGCCGGCTTCTTTAGCGCTGATGGCGGGTGGTTTACTTGCATTGAGACTGGGTCGTCGTAAAGCTAAATAATTGCTTATAGGACTTCCTGTCATAAAAAAAACGGTTCGCTAAATCTAGCGAACCGTTTTTTTTGTCTTATCAACATTGCCTTCCACTGATATACCGCCCCCCTCCTCATTACTCCGCTCAAATCACCGGTGGCCGGCCTTGGCTGGAATTCTTTCTTAGTGTCTAATACATCTGCAAAGCGATTACTAATAATTAATACTCAGCACGACCATAAAATAGGATTCTCGCGCCCAGAATTCGCTTAGGTTTGACCAATCTGATGGGAACCATTGGGAGGATTTTTCAACAGAAGAAGGGCGATGAAAATGATCGCGGAGGGCTGGGCTGGATATACGCGTCATGGTGGCCAGGGACAGAATCGAACTGCCGACACGGGGATTTTCAGTCCCCTGCTCTACCGACTGAGCTACCTGGCCATCGAGGAGTGCGAATTAAACCGTTAGCCAGCCTTTAAGTCAAGTATTTCCTTATAGAAAGCTGTTAGATTGCTTGATAAACAAACAAATCGATGTAAATTTGTCACCTGGCTTCCCCTCCCCCCCCCCTCGAAGACTAAGAAAACCAGGTCACGATATGGAAGCTAACTAATTATTTTCCGGGGGGACAAAGCCTTCGGGTACTTGTCCTCCATTACCAAAAAAGAAGCTCTCCATTTGCTCTTCAATAAATTTTCTTGCTTTAGGATCGATAGGACTCAAACGGTACTCATTCATCAGTATGGTCTGCTGGCCCATCCACATTTGCCAAGCTTCCTTTGACACATCTTCAAAGATTTTTTTACCCAATTCCCCTGGATATGTCGGACGATCCAAGCCTTCGGCTTCTTTACCCAATTTAATACACTGTACCATTCGAGACATTTTACACTCCTAATATTGTGGCTTAAATTTCATCAGGGGTTTAGTTTGATGAATTCAAGTGTCTACTTTTGTAGACGCGTTAATAACCGTTGCACCGGCGTCGGTAAGCCCAGGCGATCCGGTTTAGCCGTGTTATACCAAATGGTGGTATTGTCTTCCATCACTTGTAAAGTATGGTTTTTAGTTTTCATGAGTACCGGCGTAATATCTAAGTGAAAATGACTAAAAGTATGGCGCACGATTGGCCAAGTTTGTTCCGGCAACACCGTATACGGTAAATTTTTTTGACACCAATCCATCACATCTTGCTCGGCTGGACATTCCAACAAACTCCAAAGCCCACCCCATATCCCTACGGGTGGTCTTTTTTGAAGCAAAATTTCGTTTTGCGCATTACACAACAATAACATCGTGACTTGCCTAACAGGCAATGATTTACGCGCACGCGATTGAGGAATCATCGCTTGTTCGGCAAATCGGTAAGCTAAGCAGACCTTTTGAAACGGACACTCACCACAAAGCGGACGACCACGCTTGCAAAGTGTGGCCCCTAGATCCATCATCGCCTGGGTGTAATCAGCGACTTGTTTTGAGGGTGTGTAGTATTCAGCCAACTGCCATAATTTTTTTTCGGTCGCGGTCGCGCCTGGCCATTCCGTAATGCGATGCAAACGACATAACACGCGCTTGACATTACCATCCAAAATGGCGTGGCGATGCCCAATCGCTTGTGCCAAAATGGCCCCCGCCGTGGAACGCCCAATCCCAGGCAAGGCGAGCCACTGATCATACTCGGTTGGCATACCTCCGGCGTAGTCTTGATCAATAATTTGCGCGGCTTTGTATAAATTGCGCGCGCGCGAATAATAACCTAGCCCAGACCACAAGTGCAGCACCTCATCAACCGAAGCCCTTGCCAATGCTTTAACATCCGGAAAATGCTGTATAAAACGTTCAAAATACGGTATCACTGTCGCCACCTGGGTTTGTTGCAACATAATCTCAGAAACCCAAACAATATATAAATTACCTTTTGCCTTCCAAGGCAGTGTCTTACGCCCATGAATTTGGTACCAGGTTAAAACCCACTGTTGAAAGTCTTCAGCCGGTAATATTGGTGTCTCAGAGATCTCATTCACTGTTTTAATCTTAGGTTTTTTCATCATTATTTGCTGTTGTCAATGGCCCCATGTTAGTCTAATCGGCCTCGCCTAATCATGGTAAGCGAAAACCAACTAAGTTCGGACAATATCATGGCAACCAAAAAAGAGCTAAGCGTCAATATTGAGAGCAATGACCATGGAACAACGGAAGGTACGCTCCATGTAACAGCGTATAATCATAGCGATCGTATAAAACGGGCAACCCTTAGCTGGCTTGGCTGCTGGGTACTAGCAAGTATTACGCTCTTTATTCCCATTGCTCATTTTTTCTTAGTGCCCGCTTTTTTGATCGCCGGCCCAATGATTGGCCTCTCTAAATACAAGCAAATGGATGCCAAAGAAAAAGTGATCGGCTTATGTCCACAACACAAAGCAGGAACAACGATTCACTTAGAAGCGAATGACAAACTTCCAAAATGGACCTATTGCCCAGCGTGTAATGCATCATTACAATTGACAGAATCTAACCCAAGCTAACCGGCGGTTGGCTTAGCGAACAACAGGATAATCGTATGAAACTCGTACTTGCCTTACTTATACTAGGGATTTTGGCGACATCAGCCTTCATTAGCATCGGGTTATTATTATTTCAAACTGGGCTGATTAGCTAAAAAACTGTTTGGCCACTCTCATCATCTAAATGAACGCCATCCATTAATATATGTTAGAAATTATACTCAACGGAGAAAAAAAGCGCATTGCACCGCAATGTACGGCATTAGAACTCACCCATTTACTCGGGTTGCACGAGCAGCGCATTGCCATGGAAGTCAATCGGCAAGTCATTCCTCGCAGCCGCTATGACCAGTTCACTTTTACCGCGGGGGATCAGGTAGAAATCGTACGCGCCATTGGCGGCGGCTCAACCATGACATCCCCTTAGCTCGATACCTTTTTTATAACCAGCTTAATTAGCATGATACCAGATACGACAACAATTCAATCCAAAAACAGTTTTACTTTGGCCGGGAAAACCTATCGCTCACGCCTACTTGTAGGCACAGGTAAGTACCAAGACCTAGAAGAAACACGCCTGGCCACTGAAGCCAGCGGCGCCCAAATCGTCACTGTGGCGATCCGCCGTAGCAACATCGGCCAACACCACAACGAACCCAACTTACTTGAAGCCATCCCTGCCTCACAGTATACACTGCTGCCAAACACGGCCATGTGTTACACCGTCGATGAGGCAGTACGCACCTGCCAACTTGCACGAGAATTGCTGGACGGACATAAATTAGTCAAACTCGAAGTCCTTGGCGATGAAAGAACCCTCTATCCGGACATCCAACAAACCCTAACGGCCGCAGAAATATTAATCAAAGACGGTTTTGACGTCATGGTTTACACTAACGATGACCCCATCGCCGCGAAACGCTTTGAGGAAATGGGCTGTGTGGCCGTGATGCCACTGGCCGCCCCCATTGGCTCTGGCTTGGGGATTCGCAACCCATATAATATTCGTACCATTGTAGAAAATGCCAACGTCCCCATTTTAGTTGACGCTGGCGTCGGCACGGCCTCTGATGCCGCCATTGCCATGGAGTTAGGTTGCGATGGGGTATTAATGAACACCGCCATTGCCGGGGCCAAAAACCCGGTGCTCATGGCTTCTGCCATGAAAAAAGCCATTGAAGCGGGACGCGAGGCCTACTTAGCCGGCCGCATTCCCAAAAAACCTTATGCCACCGCCTCGTCTCCCATTGACGGTATTTTCTTTTAATCGAGTTGGCTTTGAATAATATCATGCGAGTGCGCCCACACCGAACGATTCGAAGTTTTGTGCGCCGCCAAGGTCGCATGACCAATCATCAAAAAACCGCCATCAGCCAATTATGGCCAAAATATGGCGTTGAGTTTAGTCAATTTCCGCTAGACCTAAATGATCTTTTTGGTCGATCAGCCCCTAAAAATATAGAAATTGGCTTCGGCATGGGTGACGCCTTATTGGCCATGGCCAACACCGCACCTGATGAAGATTTCCTCGGTATCGAAGTCTATGGACCGGGCGTCGGCCACACCCTTGACCAAGCCAATCAACACGCGTCGCACAATATTCGCGCTATCCAGCATGACGCCGTCGAGATATTAAATTATCAAATTCCTGATGGCAGCATCGATACGTTTAATATCTTTTTCCCAGACCCTTGGCACAAAAGACGCCATCACAAAAGACGCCTTATCCAGCCGGAATTTACCACGCTGCTCACCCAAAAACTCAAAACGCATGGCTTAGTTCGCTTGGCGACCGACTGGCAAAACTATGCCGAGCACATGCTCAATGTGTTATCCAATACACCTCAACTAAATAATACCGCCGCTGATCAAACTTATACGCCACGTCCTGCCATACGACCACTGACCAAATTTGAACGCCGTGGCCAACGATTAGGCCACAAGGTTTGGGATCTATGTTTTATTAAAAGATAAGGGGCTGAATATTTGATCTTTTCTGTCTAGGTGGCGGATTATACGCTGCACGCTATCCTTGGATGGGGTATCTATTACTGAATGCCGTATGCCGGTTCAGGCATTATTTAAACACTTCTACTTTAGCTGATTAAACTTTATAATCGGCGATAACCGATTCATCCACTTGCCATTATTTACGTAATATTCAGTAGCCCATTAAAATATGAAAAAGCGATTACCTGACTATAAAGATTTTATTGTGCATATTTCAATCTTTTGCTTTCCCATTGTTGTGGCAACAGTGAAAAATAGTGGGGGCATTATTGCTGTCATTTTGATTGTATTGGGTGTGATTTGGGGATGGCCGGCCTGGAAAAATTTGCACAAATGGGAAAAGCATTTATTGTTCGGGTTTATACTTTTATTCTTGATGGCTGGCATTTCTTTGATCAATACGGAAAACCTTCATGAAGGGGTGAGCAAATTAGAGCGTTTTTTATACTTTCCACTTTGCATTCCCATCTATCTTTTGTTTCGTGAATTAAAAATTGAGACTGGGAAAACGCTTTTGCTGGGGGCTGTTGTGGCGGGTTTTGTGTTGTTAGCACAGGCACTTTATGAAATTAATGTGCTGACGGCTGATTACGCCGAAGGGGCCTACCACAAAATAATTTTTGGGGATATCGCGATGATTTTGGCGTTGATTATCGTCGCGGCGATGCTGACCCTTGAAAAGCCAATGTGGTGTTATTTGATTGGCATAGCCGCTGTTTGTAGTGCTGTATATGCCAGTGTGTTATCGCAAACTAGGGGCTCATGGCTGTTGCTTCCGATTGCTTTGGTTGGTTTACTTTGGTTGTTTCGGCATGGTATTTCTCGGCGTAACTGGCTGCTTGCGATCAGCGCGAGTGTTGTTATTTTTGGTGGCTTAGCCGTGGGTTTAAATAATCCGGTGCAACGGCACATTAATATTGGAATTGAAGAACTCAAAGCCCACCTGGAAGATCCGAGTCACATATCATCGTGGGGGGAACGAATGAATATGTGGAATGACAGTATCGCTATTTGGAAAGCATCCCCCATCTTTGGGACAGGATTGGGTGATTTTGCAGGGGATAGTGCCGAATTAATTGCGGATAATATCTCACATTTAAGCAAACCCTATCGGCATGCACATAGTGTATATTTTGATGCATTGGCTACCTTAGGGTTATTTGGTCTGGTTGTGTTAGTGGTATGTGTTTTTTGTGTGCCACTCTATATATTTTATTCTTTTTGGAACGCTTGCAATACGGCATCGCTTAGATTTTATTCGCTTTCAGGTTTGATTATTGTTGTTGGGTTTGCTGTTTTTGGTTTGACGGAAGGCTGGTTGTCGCGCAGTGCTATGGTGAAAGCCTATCTCATTTTTTTGTTAGTGTTTATGTCGAGTATCGCTAATCATATGGCAAAACAACAACCGTCGAGGTCTGTTGAGCTGGCCACTCTGTTTTTCCGTTTGAAAAGTCGCTGGCGGAAAATGTACTCATAGCACAGGGGATGGCTGGTTGTAATAAAGCTTGTTAATTTAAGGAAATATCCATGGCTGCATTACCTCGATTATCAGTGGCAGTGATTACCTTTAATGAAGAGAGAAATATTCATGCATGTATTTCATCGGTGGTGGATTTGGCGGATGAAATCATTGTACTAGATTCTTTTAGTACCGACCAAACACAGTCAATTTGTCAACAGTTTGCTAAAGTAACGTTTTTTCAACATGCCTTTGATGGCCACATTCCCCAAAAAAATCGGGCGTTAAGCTATTGCTCGGGAGCCTGGATTCTATCTTTAGATGCGGATGAAAGACTGAGCCCAGAATTGCAAAACACTATCAAGGAATTTTTAGCCAGCGAGCCGAAAGTCAATGGCGCAAAATTTCCGCGCTTGACATATCATTTAAACAAATATATTCGTCACACGGGCTGGTATCCCAATGCCCGATTTCGTTTAATACGGAACGGGACAGCCACTTGGGGAGGGGAGAACCCGCACGATACCTTAATTGTGCACGGTAGCACAAGCACACTACAGGGAGATTTAATTCATTATAGCTTTGTCGATTTATCTGATCAGATAAATACGGTCAATAAATTTTCGACAATCAAGGCGTTTACCCGTTTTGCAAAAGGACAGCGCTTTTCCATGTTTAGAATGTTATTTAAACCGCTCTCAAAGTTTATTGAATTGTATTTGGTAAAGCGTGGTTTTCTCGATGGTTTAGCTGGTTTTATTATTGCCGTCAGTTCCGCCTTTTCCGCTTTTTTAGTGGAAGCAAAAATTTATGAACTGGATAAATTAAAGTTGCAGCGAATTAGCAATATACCTGCAAGTTATAATAAAGAGTGAAACTCATTGCAGTAACTGTTGATAAATAGTGAGATAGCGATCTGAAATATTATCTACCGAATAGTTATTGAGATGTTTGCTGGCATTTAATGCTAATTGATGAGCGTAGGCTGAGTTCTCCAATAACTCAATGATGGATCTTGTGAGCTGTTCAGTGGCTTTAGGTTCGATTAGCAAGCCATTATAGTTAGGTTGAATAATGTCAGGAATACCATCCACATTGGAGGCAATAATGGGTACTTGAAATTGCATGATATCCAATAAAATGGAGCCTAATCCCTCTTCCCATGAGGGAAACACAAATAAATCGAACAGCTTGATGTAATCGCCAACGTTATCAATAAAACCGACAAATTTTATGTTGCTTAGGCCACCGGCTTGTTTTTTTAACCAAAGTTCATCCTTACCTTGCCCTAATAATAAAAATTGTACATGTGGGTGGCTGTTTTGTAGTTTTTTTGCCGCTTCGATGATTGTCTGTTGACCCTTATGATGATTGACCAATGCCCCAATATGTCCAATGATAGTTTTCCCTTGATATTTTTTTTGAAGGTGTATGACATGATTGTGGTTGACGGATAAGTTGCTAAACATTGAGGGGATAACCGCTATGGATAATTGATCATCATACTGTTGCAAGTTGTGTTTGATAGCTTGAGATAACGTGATAATGTATTTAGCCTTTCGGTAGGTACGATGAGTAATAAAGTTTTGTTTGGGTTTGTTGGGGATGCGGCGAGTAATTAGGTAGGGCGTTGAGCTAATCAAATGATTTAAGTGTGTAAAGTGACAAGAGCGCCCTTCATGGGCGTGCATAAGATCAAAGTCGGTACATTTCAATCGATGTAATATAAAAGGCTTACCAATGGCGATGGTGGTGAGCTGATGAATGATTTTTGCTTTGTTTTCCATCGGAGTATTTTTTCGACAGATCAGTGTTTGTTTAATGCCTTTGTTGGCCAGTCCTTCGATGAGCAATAATGTTTGGCGTTCTCCGCCCCTAAAACCTTTGGCCAAATTGATGTGACAGATATGCATTGGACTTATGTCTCACCAGGCAAAAACACTTGGCAGGCCGTAAATACAAGCTCAGGAGTGATCGCGGCTAAGCGTATTTCTGACTGATTTTTGCTAAAAGTTTTGGCCTCAAGTACTTTAAATTGATTTTGAGGACAATACGGGCCGCAGTCGGCGGGGTCTTTGTTGGCAAATAGCGCAACGATATTGGTGCCGATGGCGGCGGCGATATGCATGGGTCCCGTATCCGGGGTAATTAGCAGATTCATACGGGCCAATGTGGCTTTATAACGCTCCATATTCAGCGGTGGAATTTGTAGTTTTACGCAGCCCTGGCTAGCTTGCACGATTTGTTCACCAAGCCTTTGGTCTTCAGGCACTAAATCCATGATGATTTGAATATCCTGGTGGATAGCTTTGCCATACTCATACAAACGTTTGCCGATTTCTCCCCAATATTGTACCGGCCACATTTTGTTTTTTTTCATTTGCTGGCCCCGCCAAAAACGTTGACTCAGGCCACTAAAAGAAGGATGCAGACCGATTAAAAATGTTGCATCATGCACATTGAGCTGTTGCAATTGTTGTAGGGCTTGTTGTTCACCAAGAGGGCTAATAGGAAGTCTGGCGTAATAGGACTCAATGTCTAACGCTGGATGATACGACTTGACCAGTCGCAAGCATTTGTGAGCGAAATGTTCGCCGAGTCGCTGGGCATCAACGATACGTACTTTAGTATTGGGAATAGTGATTAAACGATCAAAACTTTTTTTAGCTTGGAAAGAGAATATATAATCAAATTGTCCCTTGATGATTTTCTTGCGTACTCGTGCACGTTCGATAAAGGCGATTAGTTTGCGACGGTCGTATATTATTTCACCTTTTAACCGAGTATCATAATTTTTCAGTACAGGACGACCCTCCGGGCTAGTGAGCAGGTAAAATTGTGCATTGGGAAAGACATCCATTAAAGCATCTAAAGCCGGGGTTAACATAATCATATCGCCAACCCGTCCCACTCTGACAACTAAGATTTTCATAGGTGATCTTTCATTTATATTGGTGATGGCGGGTGTCATTATAGCGTAATTGCTAGCAAAATATTATACTTATCGCCAAAGTGCGTTGCAGGTAATATTTAGCTATATTCCTCTGTCATGAAATTAATTCAAGTGGTAGATTCGTAAAATTGTATGTTAATTGATAAAAACACGTTTTCCAAAAGTCGTATATTAGTTGTTGGTGATCTTATGTTGGATCGCTATTGGTATGGCGATTCAAAGCGGATTTCTCCTGAAGCACCCGTGCCCGTGGTCGGCATTGGCGAGGTTGAAGCACGGGCAGGTGGCGCGGCCAACGTGGCATTAAATATTGCCTCATTAGGGGCGGATGTCCATTTGCTTGGTGGAGTCGGAAACGATGAGGCAGCAGATACCTTGCAAAATCTTTTGGAAGCAGCGCAAGTGAAATGCCATTTTGTGCGATCATCACATCGCAAAACCATCACTAAGCTGCGAGTGATTAGTCGCCATCAACAACTGATTCGCCTGGACTTTGAAAATCAAGTTGAACATTATCATGATGCTTTGTTAAGCCAACGATTCACAGAAATATTGGCAGATTATGCGGTGATTATTTTTTCTGATTATGGTAAGGGTGTCTTGCAAAATATAGAGCCACTCATTGCTCTAGCTAATGCACAGAATAAAAAAATTTTTGTTGATCCGAAGGGCAAAGACTTTGAAAAATACCGGCAGGCCAGTGTGATTACGCCCAATTTTTCAGAGTTTGAAGCCGTGGTCGGTGTCTGTAATACTGAGCATGATATTGCAGTAAAAGGCCAACAATTATTAGAGAAACTTTCGTTAAAGGCATTGTTAGTCACTCGCGGAGAGCAAGGTATGTCGCTGATCCAACATCAGCGCCCAGTATTGCATTTGCCGACTCAGGCGCGAGAGGTTTATGATGTCACTGGCGCCGGTGATACGGTGATTTCGGTATTAGCGGCGTCAGTCGCGGGTGATAAGTCTTTTGAGGAAGCTACCTTATTAGCCAATGTAGCAGCGGGTATCGTGGTGGGTAAATTGGGCACCGCTGTAGTGACGTATTCGGAATTAAATTTAGCACTGAAAGCGGAACAAGAACATGATTTAGGTGTGGTCAGTCTGGAGGTGCTGATGGCGGCAGTGCATGATGCGCATCGACGGAAAGAAAAAATCGTTATGACCAATGGCTGTTTTGATATTTTACATGCTGGCCACGTAAGTTATTTGGAACAAGCTAGGCGCCTAGGTGATCGTTTAATTGTTGCTGTCAATGATGATGCATCGGTCGCCCGCTTAAAAGGAGCCGCTCGGCCGATCAATCCATTAGCACAGCGTATGGCAGTACTTGCTGGTTTAGCGAGTGTGGATTGGGTGATTTCATTCTCTGATGACACGCCTGAAGCGCCGATTTGCCAAATTAAACCCGATGTTTTAGTGAAAGGGGGGGATTATCAAGTGGCAGACATTGCCGGTTATGATTGTGTGATAAAGCATGGTGGTGAAGTGAAAGTATTGCATTTTATGGAGGGTTGTTCCACCAGTCAGATGATTGTGCGTATTAAAAATCTGGAAGGAATCGCTGACGGATAGTTGATCTTTTATTAAAAGCTATATTTTGCCGGAAAGAAGCGATTTTCTAAAAATAAGTGTAATGTCGTTTGATAGGTGGCGAGTAATTTTTTTTCCATGACATCTAATTGTGCATTGGTTTGCGGTGGATAAGATTCGATTCGGTTTGTCAAATTGTGGGATAACCAGGCATTGATTTCAATCCAGTCGATGATGTTGCCATTCACCGTGAAGATACCGCTGGATGGTTTGTCTTGAAATAATGATCGGCCTAAACCTGCGTAGGGCATAGACCAACCGGCTAAATCAATAATCGAAGGTAATATATCAAGCTGACTGCCAATGCGGTCAATTTTAGCGGGCGCTAAACCAGGAGCAATCATTAATAATGGGATGTGGTAACGACTAGGTATATGCTTAGGTTCTGCATCAAACGGGCTGATATGGTCACCGGTTAATATAAAAATAGTATTGCGATAATAATCTGTTTGTTTGGCGAGTTTGAAAAATTCGCCGATGGCCCAGTCAGCATAATATAAACTATTGAGATAGCGATTGCGTTCACTGGTTAGCGGAAATTTTTCCCAGCGTTGGTGTGGCACTCGCCACGGATTATGTGTTGTTGAAGTAAAGATAAAACCCAGAAAAGGCGTTTCACTTTGTTCAAATAATTGGTGTGCTTGATTTAAGGTTTCAAAGTCCCAGACTCCCCAGTCGTGAGATTTATTGACATTTTTATGAATTGCTGGAATATCTTCCGCACCTAAATATTGGTCAAACCCCGCTTGCGCAGCAATGGCATCAATATGGAATGATCCTCGGTTGCTGCTTTGTAAAAATAGCGTTTGATAACCGGCTTGTTTGGCTAATACGCCCAAATAAGAGAGGCGGCTTTGCTCCAGTCCTTTACCGATGTATGGCATGCCTGGCAAGGTCGGAACGGACGCTAAAATGGCAGCCAAGCCATCCATGCTGCGTTGGCCGGTGGCATAAAACGTACGATAGAGTTGGCCTTGGCGACTAAGTGCGTCAAAATTAGGCGTAACGCCTAACGCGCTTAACTCACGATCGCGCCGCATCACATCGATATGAATCGCATCCCAGCTTTCCAGGGTAAAAATAACGACATTGGGTTTATTGTTTCGCCGGTTGGTTGTGGTTCTAAGCAGAGGGTAATCGGGGCTGAGAAACTGTTCGTTTGGGCTCGATAAGCTATCTTGAACGATGGCTTCGGCTTGGTCTTGCGGCATGAAAGTGGTTTTCTTGGGTTGGCCACTGATGGCCGCATGTTGTACGGCGAAAGCGCCATTCATGGAAAGGTAGCCAGCCGACGTCGAACCAATGGCAAACGCATCAGCAACGCTAATGGGTTTATATTGTAAACCACCTCGCCCAATAACAACGAAAACCAGAAATAATAATAAAATGGTAATCCAACGAAAGGTAGGGTGCGTGGGTTTGTGGATGTGTTGCGAAAACCATTGATGCCATAGCAAAGCAAAGGCGCCACCTAATAACCCAAATATTAATGTTAACTGTCCATAATCCGTGATGATGATATCTATCATGAGTTGTGGGTCGCCACTGAATAACGTGACTTCAGCACCGATATGGCGATTGACAAACCCGAAATAAATGAAATCAGCGATGAGCACAATAGCTAGCATAATGAACATCGCATAAATAAACCATAACCAGGTTTTTTGCCAGCCGGCATGTTGGGCAAATGAGTGAGGAATCAAGGTCAATAATAGTGGAAGACCAATGAAGATGGTGATGGTTGATGCATCAAATCGTAGACCATAAATAAAGGCGGTAATAACATCACGCTGGCTTAAACCACTGAAATTGTCTTGGTAAGCAAAATAGAGTGCAGCTCGTGCTGCCATGAACAGAGCAAAAAATAGCAAGAGAATGAAAAAAAATCGGAAATAACTGTTATTCAGTGTCATGTTTAGTGAGTCAGCGTGGTGGTACTGCGGTTATGATATCATGCCAATTTCAAAATATGACAAGCTTTATTTTAGTGTGTTACATAAAACCTATTATTTTGCACTTAGGCAGGCGGAAAATAGGTTAAATTGGTCTTGTTCATCGTTTCGGCTACCCTATCAGCCCTGAGCTTTCGGTGATGAGGGGCGGAACGATCAGATGACTTGGAGGATAAGGATCGCATTGTGATCTAATTGGCCGAGATGATGAATAAGGCCGTTAAATTGAAGGGGCTTCATGTGATTATAGTAACAGGTGGCGCGGGTTTCATCGGTAGCAATATTGTTAAACAACTCAATGATCAAGGGCGCACAGATATTACCGTCGTCGATGATTTAACGGATGGCACTAAATTTCGAAATCTGGCTGATTGTAATATTTGTGATTATTTGGATAAAGCGGAGTTTTTAGCAAAAGTTTCAAAGGGTGAAGCGTTTCATGAACCCATTGACGTTGTATTCCATGAAGGGGCCTGTTCCACGACCACGGAATGGAATGGTCAATTTGTGATGGACGTAAACTATCGCTACTCAAAACAGCTATTGCATTATTGCCAAGATCGGCAAATTCCTTTCATTTATGCCTCATCGGCGTCTGTTTATGGTCAAGGGCCGATTTTTAAAGAGCAGCGTCAATACGAAATGCCATTGAACGTATATGGCTTTTCGAAATTTCAGTTTGACCAATATGTCAGGCAGTTACTGCCTACGGCGAAAAGCCAAATTGTCGGGTTGCGCTATTTCAATGTGTATGGTCCTCGTGAGCAGCATAAAGGGAGTATGGCTAGTGTGGCTTATCATTTTAACGATCAAATTTTACAAACCGGCCATGTGTCTTTGTTTGAAGGTTCGGAAGGTTATGGTCACGGTGAGCAACGAAGAGACTTTATTTATGTGGCCGATGTGGTGGCGGTCAACTTATGGTTGGCCGCTCATTCGGAGATTAGTGGAGTATTTAATGTAGGAACCGGGCGTAGCCAAAGTTTTAATGAGCTGGCTAATGCCGTGATTGCTTGGCATAACAACGCAGGGGAAATTCGTTATATTCCATTTCCAGATCATTTAAAAGGTCGTTATCAAAGTTTCACTGAAGCCGATATGAATGCGTTACGTCAAGTAGGTTATACGCCACCGTTTCAAACGGTGGAGCAAGGCGTTGACAAGTATTTAGATTGGTTGAACGCTCACCCAAAAATCAATTAGCCATGTTGCTTGCCAGCGCAGTTGGGTGAGGCTCGGCAGACAAACCTGGGAAACGTTTAGAAAACAAAACTGGGTGACTCTTCTTGTTCGTTTATTAAACGTCTTAATGGTGCATTTTCTGGTTGCTGGATTTGCTTGAAGTTTTCTGGATCAATATATTCCAGGTAAATTGAGTTATATACCGTTACTTGTCGCAATATCAACGCAATGCCATCGCTTAGTTGCCATTCAAATTGTGTGGTGCTTCTGCCAGCGTGACCGATGGCGCTGTCGGCTGTGCCGTATTTCGTTTCAAGCAGGGAGAGTAGTTGACTGATTTGTTGGACATCATCTTGTCCAGAAGCTTGATTATAACGATTGGCAAGGCTTGGAAATTGATAAGTGGCGATGGCAAATTGTTTATTTTTAGTGTAGGTCACGGTAAAGGTTTTTGAGCCGGGTAATCGCTTTGCGGAATCATAGGTATCCGTATCCTCTTGGTTGTTTTCAGTGATGGCAGGCAGACCGGCGGTTCGTATCGCGGTACGGAATTCTGCCCGAGTGGTACATTTAATCAATTGATTGAAAAGCAGTGTTTTGGCCTGTGCGTAGCAATCTTTATGTGTGCTGAGTGCGGTGATACGCCTGATCGCATACACATTACCTTTGGCGGCAGCTTGTTGATAAAAACTAAGCGCTTCGGGGATGTTTTGAGTAACCCCTTTGCCTTTTAAATAGATGTCACCCAACTTGATCATGCTGATGACATGCTCTCGTGTACTCGCTGTAGTAAACCAGGTGATGGCTTGTTGATAGTCTTTCTGGAGGCCGCCTCGACCATTTAAATACATGAGACCCACTGCAAATTGACTATGCGCATCGCCTGCTTTGGCCGCGCTTAAAAACCAACGAAAGGCTTCAATTTCATCTTGTCCCACGCCTTGCCCGTTCAGCAGGGCGTTGGCGAGGGCGTACTGTGCTAGGGTATGATTTTGTGCGGCGGCCATGCGATACCAGTGTACCGCTTTCACCCGATTTTTTTTTGTTCCCCAGCCGTTTGCGCACAGCATACCCAAATAATATTGAGCGGCGCTGGAGCCTTGTTCGGCGAGTAGTCGCCAGATTTGATAGGCCTCCTTATAGTCCGCGACTTCGAAAGAGGCGAGTCCATCGTCAAACAGTTCATCAAGTTCATGATTATCACGCATCGGCTCAGCCCAGCTATGGCTGGAAATGATTAAACAAATTAATGCTAAAAGTAGGCGTTGAATTTTTGTCATATGATTTGTTCCAATTAATTTCCCCGCAAAACTGGCGATCCAATTAGGTATGTTATCGGTGCCATTGGCAAAAAAGTTTTCTTCTTATCGAACACGGCAGTGAATCGTCTATTATTTGATCTTAATGGATTTTTGGTTTCACAAAGAATAAGACGGATTATTCTTCAGAAAAAACTATGACATCAAGTTCCTTCGTGATTTTTAATGCCATGTCGAAGGTTATTATTTTAATGACGAATATGGTGTTTTAAGTTTTCGCAAGCTGATGGGTGAATCGGTTCAGCATGGCCGTGACTTCTGCGCTAGTGATCTGGCGCATGGCTTGTTCAGAGTGGACTCGAATTCCCCACGGAAGTTTTTCTAAGTTGTGATTATATTCTTGTGTGATTGCCTCAGGGTATTTATTGATCAACCAGGGATAACTCAGGTAGGGGCCAGTTTGGAAGGGGTTGGTGACGGCATATAAGCCGATGACTGGGGTGCCAACGGCGGTGGCGATATGAGCAGGTCCGGAGTCCGAGGTAATTAAAACATCGGCGCGATCCAGCAGTGCAAGCAGTTGCTTTAAATCGGTTTTTCCGATTAAATTAAGCGGTTTTGATTGGCATAAGTAGCTTATTTGTTCGCCCGTTTGTTGTTCAAATGCGCTCGGGCCACCACATAATATAACCTGGTAATTGAGTGTGTGTGCCGCATAATCGATGACTTGAGCATAGCCTTCAACAGACCAATTACGTTGCACACGTTTCGATGGACTGGAGCAAGCATTGATCACTAAGGTGGGTTGAGTGGATGAGCAAATGCGACGCGCCAAGGTGACAGCCGCTTGAGGGATGGGAATATCCCAACGTAAGGTTTTTGCTTGAATACCCAGCGATTTAATGAAGCTAAAAAAAACATCGATTTGATGCTGTCCTTGTGCAGAGGGCGCAATTTTTTGGTGCGTAAATAGCCATTGGAGTTCTTTGGCGCGGGCTCGATCAAAGCCAATTTTTTGCTGGGCGGGGATGCATAGACTGGCAATGTTGGCGCGCAGTGAGGTTTGCATATGCAGCAGCACATCGAAGCGACGGTGTTTCAGGCTTTGCCGCAAGGACGAATAAGCGCGATTTTTTTTGGATTTATCAAAAATAATAAATTCAATATCCGGAATGTCACCAATCAGTTGGTATTCGGTTTTACCGATAACCCAGCTAATTGGCGTCTCTGGCCAGTGCGCTTGCAGGGTACGTACGATGGGCAAGGCATGGCATACATCACCAATGGCAGAGAGGCGTAATAGGCAAATAGAGGTTGGTGCCGTGGCATGGCAGGTAGGTTTTCCCCTTCGGGTAAAAGGGGCTGTTTTGTTTGGCGAGGCCTTCGGTTGATTCTTACATGATCTTCCTTCAGGTGAAATTCTGTTCAACATGCCTCTCTACCGTTCTTTAATTGGTGGCCACACTGGGCTCAACTTTGATGGGAATGTTGATGGGATTGGCTAAGGATGATTTGTTTTTCGCCAATGGCAGCGCTTGTTGCCATTGGCTGAAGTCAACGTGAGCATAGGCATCACAGCGTTGGCAAAGGTCGAGTTGATCACGTTGCCCATGATCAAGTAATGTACGGCAGCGAGCTAATTCTGTGCCATTCCAGATATCAAGTACGGATTGGGTATTGATATCACCCACAATTTGCCGTCCTTTGGTATCCCAACAACATAAGGTGGCCTTGCCATCTACATAAAAGTGCATTTCGTTGGCTATTTTTAAGCAAGGTAACGGGAGTGATTGGGTTTGTCCTTCCCAAGGATATTGATATAAATTGGTAAAAATAATATTGCCGGGTTGATGTTGGCTCCAATAGTCCTTGAATTCAATTTGCTCTTGTTCAGTATCGGGTAAGTTAATCATTCTGACTTCGGTGCTTGTTTTATTACCCATCGCACGATTGGCGGCTAAAAAGTACTTGACGTGCTGATATACATGATCATAACTGATGCCTCGGGATTCATCGAATGTCGATCGATATAAGCCGTCAATACTAAATCGCATGATGTCGACGCCAATTTCCAACAGCTGGTCTGTGACCTTGGGGGTTAACATGCTGGCATTGGTGTTAAATTCTACCTTGGCGGTGGGGTCTTGCTTAATATAACGTACAATGTCAGGCATGCGCTTATCAGCAAAAGGTTCGTTCAAAATAAAAGGGCGATAAGTTGCACCTAGGCCACGGGATTCATCAATGATTTTTTTCCAAATCTTTTCTTCCATATAGTTTGGACTTCTTAAACTATTGTGTTGTGGGCAAAACCAGCAGGTTGCATTGCATTTGATGGTGGTTTCGATCTGGATATAGGTGGGCACATTTTTATAGTGATTGTGCGTCAGACGTTGATGATGGGTGCTGCTCATGCAATTGATCCTCAATAAGTCGAAAACAGATGTCTGATGCACCGGCTTGTTGCTCAATGTAGCTTGCCGCTTGCTGCCCAAGTTCATGGGTGTGAGTCAGATCAGACAATAAACCGAATAATATTTGCTGAAAACCTTCTTGATTTGTGATCGAAAAGCATTTTTTTTGTTCCACTAACTCAATGACTTCAGGGGAGTTTTGATAATAAGGACCACAAATCGCGGGAACACCCATGGCGGCCGGTTCCATGACATTGTGGACACCTTTGCCGAAAGCGCCACCGACAAACGCAATATTTGCATAGTGATACAGCGCAGAGAGTTGCCCAACGCTGTCAATTAATACCATATTGATGTTGGTATTTCCGTCAAGTTGGCTAAAGCGTACCATTTTCTGTTGAGAAAAATAGTTTTCAATTTCCAGCAAATGCTCGGGTTTCGTTTCGTGGGGTGCGATAAAAACTAACCGCTGCGGATCATCCGTTAAGGCTTTTTGGATGGCGGGAAAGATGTGTATTTCATCGGTTGGCCAGGTACTACCCAGGACCATCGTCGTGCGGTTTTTAAGAGACTCGGGTAGGCTGGGTGGCGAGATATTTTTTTTGCGATCAAGAACGCTGTCAAATCGGGTATCACCCACCTGTAAAATAGCTGGGTGATCAGGGTTAGTGCGCAAAAATCGTTGTTGATCCGCTTTTGATACCGCAAAAATACTATTTAAACAGGCGTATAACGATCGGCATAATGATCGGCCTAGCGGGTTCGTTAAACGTTTGGAGTGTTTACGCAGTGTGGCCGAGATGAGAAATTGGGGAATCGCCTGTTGGTGGCATTGCCAAATCAGGTTAGGCCATAAATCAAATTTGACGTAAATGGTGGCAACCGGGTTTAATTGTTTTAATAATCGGTCGGTGTTCTTGAGGGTATCAAACGGTAAATAATCCACTAGCACCAGATTGCTGTGTTTTTTTTTGAGTTTGTTAGCCCAAGCCATGCCGGAAACGGATGTCAGGGTGAGAGCACAAGCATAACCACGCCCCATGAAGCGCTCCATGACGGGTTGGGCTTGCAATAATTCACCAGCGCTCGCCACATGAAACCAAATGAGTGGTTGATTGAGATTAAATTGTTTGGCTTGTTGCTCAATTCTGTGCCAAAGCCCTCGATGCCCCTGCAGAGTACGGGCGGTTTTGTGATGCATGATCGCGAATAAGCGCACGGCGACCATGAGCAACGGCAGAATGAGGTAACAATAAAGCGCTTGCCATCGATCGTACATAAAATATCCGGAAACACAAAATTAACAGGCGATTATGACATAAAATTGCTTTGCAGGCCAAGTGTTGGGTGGTGGCGTCTATTGACCGCCAGCTTAAATAGAATTAAATTCAACGACTTACCCTCACAATTAAAGCATTTACTCTGTCACATCGCATCGACCATTTCTGCTGTCAAAATTGCTCAACCAACCGACGGAGAGATCTAACCCAATCTGAGCGATGATCCATGAAACAAACACAGACAATGGCTGTCGGTTCATTTGACTTTATTTTATTAATAAACAATGAATTACATGCTTTCATGATCATGCACAGTCAATAGAAGCCACTACCGAATTTTTTAGTTTTTGGATTAATGCTTATCAAAATTTTTATGTAAGAAATTCATATCAAACTCAATCCAGATTCTTCTCAATAGACTCTAGACAACTAAATTCATATCGCGGTTTCTTAGTCATACTCTTTCAATAGCACCCTGAAATACTCAACGGTTTTGGCAAGCCCCTCTCTCAGCTGAATTGCTGGCTCCCAATCTAGCACGCGTTTTGCCGAGCTGATGTCAGGCTGGCGCTGCCTTGGATCATCATGAGGCAAATCTCTAAATATAATTTTCGATTGCGAATTCGTTATATCAATAACAGCTTCTGCTAACTCTCGAATAGTAAACTCATGAGGATTACCTATATTCATCGGGCCAGTGACTTCTGAAGAAGTATTCATCAAACGAACAAAGACCTCGATTAGATCATCGACGTAACAAAAAGAGCGTGACTGCCCACCATCACCATAAATAGTAATATCCTGGCCTTTAAGTGCCTGCACGATAAAATTGGATACTACCCTACCATCGTTTGGATGCATTCTAGGCCCATAAGTATTAAATATACGCGCAACCTTTATTTCCAATCCATGCTGTCGATGGTAATCAAAAAAAAGCGTTTCGGCGCAACGTTTTCCTTCATCATAACAGGAGCGAAAACCGATAGGATTCACATTCCCCCAATAGGATTCAGGCTGAGGATGAACAACGGGATCACCATAAATCTCACTGGTCGAGGCTTGAAATACCTTTGCCTTTACGCGCTTCGCCAATCCCAGCACATTGATAGCACCATGAACATTCGTTTTTGTTGTTTGCACGGGATCAAACTGATAGTGAATAGGAGAAGCAGGACACGCTAAGTTATAGATTTCATCGACCTCAACATATAAAGGAAATGTTATATCATGCCGGATCAACTCAAAATGATGATTATCCATCATTGCAACAATATTATCTTTGCTGCCCGTATAGAAATTATCGACACACAATATATCATGCCCATCCTTTAATAAACGCTCACACAAATGGGACCCTAAAAAACCTGCTCCGCCCGTTACTAAAACCCTTTTCCTAACACCAGTATTTCTCATAATACTTTTATTAATCCCGATGCTATCCAAATCTTGTCAGTGACAGCATGCGCAACGCTAAATTTTTTAAATAAGATAATATTTATTTCATTATAAGTAATAATCGCGACAGATAAAGGAGTGAAACTCTTCATCTACATCTCCTTAAAGAAAATTCTATATCTCTCTGTATCCGATCAACCAATAGATTATTAAGACAATCATAATGACCCAGCGGGCACTCTTTCTTAAAACACGGACTACAATCCAGCTTAAGCGAAGCTATCTGTACATTATCAGCTAATGGCGGGGTATAACCAGGATCTGAAGAGCCATACAACGCCACAATGGGCGCACCTACGGCAGCGGCTATATGCATTAAGCCAGAGTCATTGCACACGACAAGACTCGCCATAGCTAACAAATCTATAACATCTTCCAAACTCGTCCGCCCAGTTAAGTCATCACACTTATTACCGGTAAGCTCGTTAATCTCGTGCGCAATCGCTGAATCTTTTTCTGAGCCTAGCAGCCAAATTGTTTTACCTTCGGCACTCAGCTTAAGTGCTAACGTAGCAAAATGCTTAGCCGGCCAACGCTTAGCGGGACCATATTCCGCACCAGGACAAAAAACAACAATATGCTGAGTTAATGCCGGCAAATCTAACTTGATTAATACGGCTTGTTGGAGCTTTTCGCTCGTTTTAAGTTTTGGTTTAGGAAAGCGCTGATCAGTAAACACATCCTTATCGAAACCCAGCGAAACATGTCGCTGCACCATCATTGGTAGCTTATTTTTATCTAAAGGCCTGGCATCATTCAGCAAACCCCAACGCGCCTCACCCACAAAACCGGTGCGCTTGGTAATTTTAGCACCGAAAGGAAGAAGCGCAGCCTTCCATGTGTAAGGCAAAACGATGGCCTGATCATATTTTTCGCTTATTAAACGTGCGCCCATTTGCAAACGTTTAATAGGCTTAAACTGACCATGAGCAAACGGCATGTCTATGGATCGGCGCACTTCGGGCATACGTGCGATTAATGGCTCACTCCAGGCCGGAGCAACCACGTCTATCAGCGTGGATTCGTTCTGCTGCTTTAAATGCCGAAAT
The DNA here is from genome assembly GCA_964442745.1 of uncultured Chromatiales bacterium. Taxonomy (GTDB): domain Bacteria; phylum Pseudomonadota; class Gammaproteobacteria; order S012-40; family S012-40; genus CAYUAI01. The sequence continues at coordinate 49,310 of CAYUAI010000005.1, read as the reverse complement.
AAGCTCTGAGCCATAACCATATCACCGATCCAAGAAGGACCGATGATTAAGATCTTGAATGCAGTCATATACGGTTTATGTTTCGTTTTTCTGCAAAGCAAACTCGGCACCACAATAAGAGCACTTAGTACTCCCTGTTTTTTCAATGGGTAAAAAAACACGTGGATGAGAATTCCATAAAGCCATACCGCTCATGGGATAATGCAATGGCAAATCAGCACTCGCCACGGCATAAGTTGTTTGCGTATTCGCAAGTTTATTTTCTGAATTTGGTGTTTGCGCTAAAGGCATCTTAATCCTTTCATTCTTCATATATTTTTAGTAACGACTCAGACCATCTTTGATTTGCCCGATGATGGCGTCAAAAGCGTTCATATAGGTAATCACATCACCAAAAACCCTATCCATGCTAAAGCCATGAGCTGCCCTTTTCAACCTGAGCTCAAAATTCAACCGATCGATCAGTTAACCGCCTACTTTAAGTCGATTACCGCCCAATTTCCGGACCCACGTTTTGGCGACCACATTCAGTACACGATGGAAGAGGTCGGGCTGAGCGCCTTCTCTGTTTTTTTTTGCCAAGCGATATTAAATCAAGGATTAAGTTTTATTCTCGTAGGCAAACCTAAATCTCATACCACTCTTTCATGACTGGGCCGATGCGGTGATCGCACAAAAATGATATACCTGCTTAACCGGCTCATTTTTTGCCCTCGAGCGATGGGAATGGCATGTTGTTGCCTGTGTTTTTTAAATCGGATGGTTTTTTACCGTTTAACCGTCCGTGACTTTTGAATACCGCGGAAGTAATTTTTGCTTGTCGTTAATTGATTTATTCTGATGTCATAATCACCAACTAAGTTGAAAATTCGTTCGAAACACTATGAATTTAGAATTGCTGATTAATATGTGTTTTAATCCTAGATAAATTATGGGTAAAATTGTCCTACCACTTTTGGTTAATTTGGTTATACTTTCGCTCCTTATACCCGTTGAAATAACGTTTAAGATAACAATTTTGATTTGTCAGATTTTTACCTTAAACGTTATTTGACGTGCTGTGTTTGTGGTTGCATTCGCGGACTATAAAGTAGCGAAATTTAATTTAACCTATTGAAAAATTTTATTTTTAAACCTTACAAGGAGATGGTATGTCGATAAAAAATCCTGTGATTGCGGTAACCGGGTCATCTGGTGCTGGGACCACCACGGTGAAGAATGCATTTGAGCATATTTTTCGCCGGGAAGGCATTAGTCCCATTGTTGTGGAAGGGGATAGCTTTCACCGTTACGATCGGGCACAAATGAAAGAAGCGATCAAAAAAGTCAATGAAGAAGGGCGAACGCTGAGTCATTTTGGTCCAGAGGGCAATGAATTTGCAAAATTGAGTGAATTATTCCGTGAATATGGTAATTCGGGGTCAGGTCAGACGCGTAAATATTTACATTCCATTGAAGAGGGTGAACCCTACAATCAAGCGCCTGGAACATTTACCCCATGGGAAGTGATTCCGCCGGGTAGTGATTTGTTATTCTATGAGGGTTTGCATGGTGGGGTAGTGTCCGGGGAGGTAGACATTGCCCAGTATGTCGATTTATTAATCGGTGTGGTACCCATTGTTAATCTGGAGTGGATCCAGAAAATTCACCGAGATACGGCGCAACGGGGTTACTCAGCTGAAGCCGTGACGGATACCATTTTACGCCGCATGTATGACTATGTACATTATGTTGCCCCTCAGTTTTCTAGAACGCACATCAATTTTCAACGGGTCCCCACGGTCGATACCTCTAATCCATTTATTGCCCGTGATATTCCGACACCCGATGAAAGTTTTGTGGTCATTCGTTTTCAAGATCCGTCTGGGGTCGATTTTCCCTATTATTTAAATTTGATCCAAGGCTCATTCATGTCGCGTCCCAACACCCTGGTGGTTCCGGGTGGTAAAATGGGATTTGCCATGGAGTTGATTTTAACGCCGTTAATTCATGACTTGATGGAGAATCGGCGCAAAAATTGATCGTTTAAAATAAAAAAGCCTGAAAAACATTCGGGCTTTTTTTGTGCTTACTTACATTATATACGCTAAGGTGAGATGTCATCCCCGTGCGCTATAGAAGTGTTTCTGGTTCGACGAGTAATGCACCGGTAGCGATCACCAATGCTCGGGTTAATAATATACCTTTTCCTTGGTTTTTATGTTCATCCCTGATTGACGGGTCATTACCTTGCAGGATTTTACGTCCAGCACTGACTTGTAATGCATAAAGCACATACAGTGTGATGACTAAACCGACATGCATCCAAATTAAAAAGCTGAAAATTTCACCGCCATCAATTAAACGTTCTTTCCAATCCTGAGTGAAATACAGGTAAAACGGCATGCATAAGTCAAAGAGGATAATCGCTGTCATGGAGGGGATGTGAAATTTACGTATATGTGAATATTTATACGCTGCGATCATCAGTATATACGTTAATGTCGCGGCTATGACCGTTTCTTCCAGCATATTCTTTGGCACCCTTGAGGTTTGAAAAAGGGTAACAGTATACGGCTTTGCCGTTTGACGTCTACTAGCAGGCCGTCCGAGAATGGAAAGCCTACGACTTAAAAACGATAGGCCATATGAATGAGTCGATAGTTAATGCCTGGATTCGGCATCCTAATATTGCCATTGGATAAGTGTTGGAAACGTTGGCTAATGACAAATTTATTGTTTTTACCAAGGCTAAGCCCCCAGGCTAAATGCTGGCTAAACTGGAATTTAGTCGAGGTATTAAAGTCGGTGTTGGCGAGTCTTTTTTTCGATAAATAATGGAAACCAAAAGCCCCTTCTAAAAAAGGTTTGACCGATGGAAGAAAAGATAATGGCCCGCGCTGTAAACGGATAACCGGTTTTATGCCGATCTCGGTTAAGTAGTCTAAACCCACCGCACTGTCGATCGCTTTCCAGTGACTGACATTGAATTCAATATAAGAGAAGTCACACAGACAGGCGGTGTCTTCAATGGCTTTCCAGTCCCATTGTAAGAGTACTTTCGCGATGTGGACACCTTTGCGACTGGTGCCCACCTCCATCGCAATTCGATCGGTGGAAAAGACATCAATGGCTAATGCGGTATTTTGCAGCAAAAAAAAGCTAATAAAAAACAAGATGAATTTGGTTGTTTTTTGTCTTCGAAAACGAATATTGCGATGAGGTGAGGTGAGGCGAGGAGGCATCGGTAACGTTCCTGTTAAGTGGTCCATGCGAGATTGTAAATAGCGTCTTTTCGTTATACTCGTCATTCAGCCAACAAACCTTTAACAGCAGGGTCAACAACTCAAGGAATGGAAACGTTGATGCGCTTGCTGAGTATATACACCTCGGAGGTTGCTTTTTACACAAAATATATGATGGGGATGCCGCCTATATTCTGTGCTTGTTGCTTCGCAGAGAAAACGGGTTAGTCAGTGATCCGTTGATTGAGCGCAAGCACTATCGTTAGCGTTGGCTAAACAGTTAGCAATTATTTTTTTGGGATAATCCAAGCTAACTCATCGTTTGTCGATGTGATGAATGTTGACTTGGCTTATTGGTTAATAGACCTGTGGCCGGTGGATTTTACTGCATTTAAAATTAGAGCGAGGTCGGGAGTGGAAAGATTGCTAAGGAGCATGCGCATTTTTTACACGCCTCTAAGGAAAAACCACTGCAAAATGGGATGATTGGCAGTGGTTTGCTGATAGATATCAATCCGAAGGATTTTTTAAAGTGGTTTTAGCGTGAGTTCCTTGCTTGTTGCTTTGACAAAACCGTATTTCTCATAGATGCTTTGGGCGGCATCGCTGGCTAAATAATCGATATATTTTTGCGCATTGCTTGGGTTTTTAGCTGATGTTAGTCGACCGATTGCGTAGCCAACTTTGTCTTGTTTGTTATACGGTGCAGGGATGGCAACGCCTTCGATGGCGCGATTTTCTGCTTGGGCGTGTTTGACTTCTGAGGTCCAGACGATACCCACATCGGCTTGACCATTCTCAATACGGTGTGGGGTTTCGCGGTGGTGGCGGGCGGTAAACCAGGTTTTTCCTTCAACAGCCCAGCATGCTTTGCACTGTTTACCACCGGTCACTTTTTGATGCAGACCAAGATCTTTTAACATTTCTGAGCCATAGAATTTAAAGATACCCTCGGTGAGCGGATTAGGATGTGATTGGATGATGTCATCTCGTCCAAGATCTTTCGGTCCTTGGATATTTTTCGGATTGCCTTCGGCGACCATGAGTTCGAGTTTATTATGGATGTAAATCATATAATCATCCATTTTGTCAATTTTTTTAAGTTTTTTAAGATGCTTAAGGTTAACACTGGCAAACAGGTCTGGATTTTGATTAGTTTTTTGGTCATCGATTTCCCCTTGTTTGAGGATTTGTTTTTTCAATATTTGACCGGGAGGTATAGTTTCAACATAAACAGTTTTCACCTTGGGATATTTTTTTTGGAAATCTTGAATCAGTTCTTCCATGACCATGAACTGGTTGCCTGCTAAATACATCACCAAGTCCGCGTTGTAGGAATCGCCGATTTGGCCGTAATCGATATGACCGTCAACATGGAATGTGCGATAGTCATGTCCATGCCCTGCATCGGTTTTTTTTACTGAGCTGGCGGTGATACCTTGACTAGCGAAGCTAAGGCCTGTTGCGATGAGTATCGCACCTAGGACTTTGTTTATAGATTTCATAAAAACTCCCCAATTAGTTATTTTTATAGAACGATAAGCGGCAGACCACATCGTCTATACTTTATATTTTTATTTAAGTGTATGCACTGAAGCGCCTAAAATACAGACGTATGCCGTTGTAAGCTACCATTATATTTATTGATTTAGCCTTAACGACAGGATGTTCTATTTAACATTCTCAACAGCTTAGAGTACCATGGTCAAGATATTTTGTAACGATGAAATTATTCCAGCGGATTGAATGGGTTTGGGCGGAAAATTAAAACAATGAATAAACTAATCGTGCAAGGGCGAAAAGTTTCAGAAGTGGCACTGCGCCGTTTTGCTGAGACATTATCGACGAGTTATATAAAAAGAAATAATAGCTATGTGATCCATACTAGGGAAATGGTAACGCAACAGCCGTTGCATCGTATCAGTCATAGCTTGCAAATGGATGTCAATTTAATTCCTTCCGCATTTCGTAATGAGCAGGTTGGATTATTGGTAACGGACATGGATTCTACCTTGATTAATATTGAGTGTATCGATGAGATCGCTGACTTTGCCGGGCTTAAACCACAAGTATCCGCCGTGACTGAAGCAGCCATGCGAGGTGAGCTGGACTTTGCCGAGTCTTTAACGCAACGTGTCGCCTTATTAAAAGGGCTGAACCAGTCGGTGTTACATCAAGTTTATGAAGAACGCCTTCAATTAAATCCAGGGGCGGAAACGCTCATGCGCGGGTTACGACAGCACGGAATTAAAACGGCGCTAGTATCGGGGGGTTTTACTTTTTTTACCGATCGTTTAAAAGATCGCTTAGGATTGGATTATACCCTGGCGAATACGCTTGAAATTATCAATAGAGAATTAACGGGTAAGGTGTTGGGCCATATTGTTGGTGGTGAGGCTAAAGCCGCTTTTCTGCTAGATAAAAAGCAAAATTTATCGCCAACTCGCAATCAAGTGATTGCCATGGGGGATGGTGCCAATGATTTGTTAATGATGAAAGCCGCAGATTTAGGGATTGCTTATCGAGCTAAGCCAGCCGTACAAGCACAGGCGAATTTTACAATAAATTATTCCGATTTAGAGGCCGTGTTGGCTTTATTGGAGCTCTAAGGAATGGGTATGTAATAATTTCCCTGCTTGGCACCCAGATTGGGTTTGTTTTCGTTCGTTCTGAGTGAACAAAAGTGCAGGAATCGTCGTTCTATTTCGAGCTTTTGTGATTGCCTACAGAGAAGTAGGTACCAACAGTAGGCGCTTTAGGCGAGGAGCGGAAGCGGAAACTTTGAAGAACGGGCGAAGACAGGCGGAAGATGGGAAGCGAAACCGGGAGGTTATATGCGTGCCCATTCCTAAGCGGGACATGGCCAAACCTGAGCCTGCAGAAATGCGAGCCACGACTGGTAAGAAAATCGCCGCAGCGCCAAACAACATGGATAGACGAATTATAACTTTCTCAAAGGGGGACTAAGCGCTTATTCTCCTGACAAAATGTGATTCGAGAACAGATTACTAACATTTTTCAATCCGCATGAATTTATGATTTTCATCCACATAGACAATGAAGCGTCCATGCACCCCCATCCGAGTGACATAACGCCTAAAAACATGAATTGGCAATTGTAAGGTTTGGCCATTATCACAGGTCACCACTACATTTTTCACGTTACCCTCATAGTACGCTTCTAGTTGATAAGCAGATAATGCCATGGAAAATTGATAATGATTCGTTTTTGTTTCGCCCATTTCTAATCACCAACGCAGTGCTTCAAACTGGCAGCTAACTTATCACATAATGCCTTAAGCACTTTAATTCTGGCAAACGGTTTATTATTACCTTCGACCAACACCCATGGCGCATAATGAGTACTGGTATATTGCACCATATCATGAGCGGCCGCTTCATAATCATTCCATTTTTCACGATTTCGCCAATCTTCGTCAGTCAACTTCCAGCTCTTATGCGGCGTTTGCTCCCGCACTTTAAAACGAGCCAATTGTTCATCTTCATCGATATGAATCCAATATTTTACCAACACGATACCACGCTCAATTAACTGTTCTTCAAAGTGATTGATCTCAGCATACGCTCGGCGCCACTCATCCTCAGTGGCAAAATTTTCCACTCGCTCAACTAATACTCGGCCATACCAACTTCGATCAAAAATCGTCACATGCCCGGCACGTGATAAATGCCGCCAAAAACGCCACAAATAATGTTGGGCACGTTCTTCATCGGTCGGTGCAGCAAACGGCAAAACTCGATAGATGTGAGGATCAAGCGCCGATATGATACGCCTTATAGCGCCCCCTTTACCGGCGGCATCAGGACCTTCAAATACCAGAATCGTTGAAATGCCATGATCAAATGCCTGCCGATGCAACAAGCTTAATTTAGCCTGGTATTTCTTTAACTGCGTTTTATATTTATCTCTTGTCAAGGCCTGCGATAAATCGAGCTCTGATAATACCGTCGTACGCGACAACGTTAACGTGTGAACATGACTCGCGGGGAATTGCTCTTTTAGTTGTCCATGCATGGCTTGTTGATCAATGTTTTTATTGATCGTAAGTTGTTCCGTGCATTTAGCCTCATCGAGCCCTTTGCGTAGCGCATCACGAATGGCCGTCGCCACCGTCACAATACGATAATGTGCATCCGTGCCCTCCACAATTAACCACGGCGCATGACCCGTATTGGTACGCATAATATTACGCTCTGCCGCTTCGATAAATTGATCATACAAACGCCAATGATCCCAATCCCTTGGTGTCACTTGCCAATTCAATAGCGGATCTTTTTCCAAGGATTTAAGTCGCCTCTTTTGCGCATTTCGACTTAAATGCATCCAAAACTTAATAATAATAGCGCCATCAACCGCCAGCGCACCTTCAAAGGCAATAATGCGATCGAGACATTTATCAAACTCAGCACCACTAATGCTACCGTATGCCTTATCCAGTACCGACTTCGAGTACCAGGAACTTAAAAACAAACCCATTTGTCCTTTGGGTGGTAAATCCCGCCAAAAACGCCAATATTCCGGGCGCTCCAGTTCCTCATCGGAAGGCTCACGATACGCCCGATTAATTAGCCAGCGAGTATCCATCCATTCATTTAGCAAAGTAACGGTAGCACCCTTGCCTGCCCCGTCAACCCCAGCGAACACAATAACAACGGGCGTTCGTTCCTCAACCCTGAACTGCATCTGCAAATCCAACAATTCCTGTCGCAACAAAGGTTCTATTTTTTTATATTCTTTCTTTGAAAGTTTTTGCCCTAATTCTGCCGTCCTAAACATGGCTTCCCCCCCCTTATTGCTTGTCAATTTTTTGATACGTCAATATACTACTAGCATAGCTCAGATATTAGCGGTGAGTGTCGATTTTTCGTCAATCCTTATCGTTAGTTATAACTCACACTCGGCTCATTGCCATGACCAACCCCTGAGAGCTTTTGCAACAACCTATCAAATTCTTTAAAATTGTTTCATCGTTTTTAATCAGCAGATCAAAAAAAATTTCATGAAACTATATATTGCCGAAAAACCTAGCCTAGGGCGTGCCATTGCCGATGTCTTAGCAAAACCTCATCACAAAGAAGACGGTTATATTCGCCTCGCCAACGGTGATTGCGTGAGTTGGTGTATCGGCCACTTATTAGAACAAGCCGAACCCGAAAGCTATCATCCAAACTTTAAAAAATGGCGATTAGAGCATCTGCCGATCATACCACAACAATGGCAATTGCAACCAAAAAGCAAGACCAAAAAACAACTCAATGTATTAAAAAAACTGATTAAGCAAGCTGACCAACTCATTCATGCCGGTGACCCAGATCGGGAAGGTCAATTACTGATTGACCTGGTTATCGATTATCTTGGCGTTTCTGGTAAAAAACGTGACACCATACAGCGTTGTCTGATCAATGATTTAAATCCAAGTGCTGTCAATCGCGCACTCACTCAACTACGAGACAACAAAACATTTGCCCCATTATCTACCTCAGCTCTAGCACGCGCACGCGCTGACTGGCTGTATGGCATCAACATGACACGTGCATATACGTTGCAAGGACAAAAAGTCGGTTACCAGGGCATATTATCGGTGGGTCGAGTACAAACACCAATATTGGGTTTGGTGGTACGACGCGATCAAGACATTGATAACTTCATTAGCCAGCCATTTTATGAAGTCATGGCTATATTGCAAACCCAATCCAATCAACAGTTCAAGGCTAAATGGCAACCCAGTGAAGCCTGCCAACCCTATATGGACGAAGAAGGTCGAGTACTAGCAAAAAAACTCGCTGAAAACGTCGTCAACCGAATTACCAATAAACCCGGAGAAGTAAAAAAAGTCGAAAAGAAAAATAAAACTCAGTCACCGCCACTGCCTTATAATCTATCCTCACTACAAATCGATGCCGCAAACCAGTTTTCCATGAGTGCCCAACAAGTGCTGGATCATTGTCAAAATCTATATGAACGACACAAACTTATCACCTATCCGCGATCTGACAACCGCTACCTACCTAAAGAACATTATCAGCAGTGTCAGCGTATCATTAACGCCATTGGCAACAACAGCAGTGAACTAAAAACGGCGGCAGAGCAAGCCAATAGCCAACTTAAAAGCAAGGCATGGAATGACAGTAAAGTAGAAGCACACCATGCTATTATTCCCACAGAAAAAAAACTCAGCAACACACTCAAACCATCCGAAAAGCAAATATACCAACTCATCGCTCGCCAATATTTATGCCAGTTTTACCCAAAATATGAATACAGTGATACGCGTATTGAAGTTTTGATTGAAGGGGGTTTATTTATCGCAACCGCACATCAACCGCTGAAGCTAGGCTGGAAAGAACTTTTTAGCCAACCACTGAAAACCAACCAAGTCGCTGGTGAAAATAGCCCGCCCAAGTTACCCACACTGCAACCCGGCGAAACACTCCACTGCCGACAAGGTGAATTACTGGACAAACAAACCCAGCCCCCCAAACACTTTACGGACGCCACTTTACTTGCTGCCATGACCGGCATCGCTCGCTTTGTCAAGGACACGACGATCCGAAAAATTTTAAAAGAAACCGATGGCTTAGGGACCGAGGCGACCCGCGCAGGTATTTTGGAGTTGTTGTTCAAACGAGGTTTTTTAATGCGCCAAGGTAAACAAATTCAAGCCACCCCAACCGGTCGCGGACTCATTCAGAGTTTACCAGAAACCGCCACCACACCCGACATGACGGCACAATGGGAATCGGTGTTAAATGCCATCAGCTCACGTCAAGCCAGCTATGCGGGCTTTATGGAACCTCTGACCCAGTCATTGCATGCATTAATAGAACAAAGCAAAATCCTGCTACCTCATGCCTTACGAGGAATCTCCACTAACACCACTAAATCGGCGGCTAAAAAACGACGACGCCAAACAAAAAAACCAAAAAAATCAGCGAAATAAAATGAGCCACTTCACAAAAAAAATATCCATCAGTGTTGTTAAGGAACCGGGGCTCACTTTAGCTCCCAAGACAAAACATGGTAAAATGATCCCATGAGGCAACACACTCAATTTGATTAGGAGTGGGCCTGACCCGTTTTCACCCGTCGCCGATTAATCATACCAGCTCATTTTTCTAATACTGGTGTCATTAGGCAATTTTTTTAAGGATTTAATCCATGTCACTGTGTCCCTGCAATTCAAAAAATCCGCTGGCTAATTGCTGCCATCCTTTTATTCGCGGTGATGCAAAACCCGATACTGCCGAGCAATTAATGCGCTCACGATATACCGCTTACACCTTAGCCAATGTCGATTACTTAGAATGTACCCATCATCCACAAACTCGCAACGATTTCAATAAAAAGAAAACCAAAAAAATGGCACCCAAGATTACCTGGCTTGATCTTAGTATTATTAAGACAACCGATGGTTTATTGGACGATGTGGAAGGCAGCGTCGAATTTAAAGCCCATTACAAGGTCGATAAAACCCGCTACACACTCCATGAAAAAAGCCAGTTTGTTAAAGAAAAAGAAGGCTGGTTCTATGTCAGTGGCACCACCCCACAAGCTCAGCGACAACAAAAAATTGGCCGTAACGACCCTTGTCATTGTGATAGTGGCAAAAAATATAAAAAATGCTGTGGAATCTAAGGAATGATCGATACCAATAGCTTTATCAATCTATCGTTATGAATGATTTTTATTCAATTATTTTTCATTGCCATTTCATACAACGATTTTTACAATACAACTTGATTTATTGATATCATGCACTTTACGATTAACTTGAACTAAAAAATTTTCTGGTAACAATTTATGGGGACACACAATGAAACACTTGATCATCAGAGCGCTTTGCATTCTACCATTGAGCTATGCCATTGCAGGCGATGAGACAACAATTAAAACCGAAAACGATAAAATCAGCTACAGTATCGGTTTTCAAATTGGTGGTGACTTCAAACGCCAAGGTGTTGAACTAAATCCCGATACGCTAATCCAAGGCATTCAAGACGCACTGCAAGGCAAGTCCACCCTGATGACCGAAGACAGCATGCGTCTCACACTAACCAACCTGAAAAAGAAAATCGTCGCTGAAGAGCAAAAACAGAAACAATTAGTCATCAAAGAATATCGCGAAGAAGGAAAATTGTTTCTCACTAAAAATGCAAATAAACAAGGCGTTGTTTCGCTTCCCAGTGGCTTGCAATACAAAGTGCTAAAAAAGGGTAAGGGTAAATCACCCACGCAAAATGATACGGTCACCGTGCATTATATTGGAACATTGATTGATGGTAATGAATTTGATAGTTCAAAACGAACTAATAAACCCGCGACATTTCCCGTGGGTGGCGTTATCGCAGGATGGACCGAAGCTTTACAACTTATGCAAGAAGGCGATCAATGGCAATTATTCATCCCTCCCGAATTAGCGTATGGTGAACACGGCCCGCTTGCCAACCGCACCCTCATATTTGATGTCGAATTGATATCTGTTGATACACTGTAATTTTAACAAAGCGAGCAAGACATAAGCTTGCAGCAGACTGTCAACTCAAGCACTAGCAGGATAACATGAACTATCACCTGAATATTTTGAAATTAACAAACCATGATATCCTCTCACTCACCAAAAAAAACCGAGCAAGCTTCTGCTGAACTCGAACTATTATTATATTGTGCAAAATATCAAACCCCTAAAACAATACAATACATTCGAGCGCTTTGCCAAACAGAAATAAATTGGCCTTGTGTGTTTGATATGGCATTCCGACATGGTTTACTGCCGATCCTTAATCAGAAACTACGAGAACACTGCCCAAGCTTGCTTGCCGATTCGTTATTGCATGATCTGCAACAGCTACACACCGCTAATACGCTTCGTAATGCATCGTTAACCGATGAGCTGATTAAAATAGTAAAACTTTTCCAACAGCATCATATTGTCGCGTTGTCTTTTAAAGGACCGGTACTCGCGGTTTCAGCCTATGGTGATGTCACACTTCGACAAATATCTGATCTCGATATTTTGGTTAAAGCGTCACACTATGTAAAGGCTAAAGCCTTGCTGGTCGAGCACGGACATCACATGTCACACGACAGCAAACAGGAAGCGAGAACACTACAAGCACAACTATGGCATGAGAAAAAAGGCATCAGCATCGATCTTCACTTTGGCATTCCACCCAATTATTTACGACTTGACACGAATCCGCTATTTACCTCAATTGGCACCGTTAATCTACATGGAACGCAAGTACCAACATTAACCCCCTCCGCGCACCTGGTGATACTCTGTATTAATATTTTTAAAGAAAATTGGCATTCATTAGGCAAGCTATGTGATGTGGCCAACCTAGCTAACGCGCACCCACAACTTGATTGGCAACAAGTTAATGAACTGGCGAGACAATTAAACGTCAAGCGAATAGTTCATCTCACACTGTTGCTCGTTAACGAATTTTTAAGCAAGGAGGCTACTCAAAAAATCTCATCGAATTTCAAACATTCATCCACGATTAACTGGATCGCTAAGCAACTCGCTCAGCAAATTTTTGCCGAACGAAATTTTCAACACACTCGTTATCTAACCGCAAATTTTCTTGCCAAACTCTTTATCTGTGGGTTACGACCGAATAGAATCCTGTTTTTTATCCGGCCCAATGAATTAGATCGAGATTATATTCCGCTGCCTAATTTTTTGGCATTTCTGTATTATTTTATCCGGCCCATTCGTTTGACTGGAAATCTGCTGTTTAACACTAAACGAATGAGTCATAATGCTAAAACCTAATTCACCAGTTGGCCAATCGCCTCAACGGCTGGTGCAAGCTCACCATACGATAGACGATAACACTGCAATGGCTTTACCCAAGCAACTAACGCCTTGATATCTTGTGGCTGCAATGGAAGTCGCAATAGACTTTCTGCTTCGATAATCGCTTGCAAACCCTCAGCCGCTGAAATCGCTTGCAAACGGGTAGACATATTTTTTTGGTATTGGGAAGCAATCAAATATTTAGCGGAGTAGGTACTGGCAAGAGAACTGATCGAGTTTGCCGGTGGGGCTAGATATTTCACCATTAGCCGATTACGACTAAATACCTCGCTTTGACTCAAGCTTGGATATAAATATTTTAAGGCTGACCAAGATCCAGACTTGATACACAGGCTCGCCGGTATCGCTACCAGCCCACCACGATCGCGCTCAACCGGTATCACATCATCATTAATATATTTAAAACCCGCCTGAATAAGTCCAGCCGTTAGCGTGCTTTTACCGCTACCACCCAGCGCCGGAAAAATAATGCCTGAGCCTTGCCACGCGACACCCGCCGCGTGTAAAATCGTTAACCAATTTTCCCGCCGACAAGCCAGTTCAATCATCTCACCAAACGCTAATACCGCCGCCTCTTTGGCTGAACTCGCCATTGCTCGCATTTCATCATCAATGATAATAAAGTGTTTATTCGTTTGGGCAATCAGATCCAAGGTATGATCAGTTTCCCCCATGCGTGAACAGATTAAATGCGTAAGCATAGGCCTTAACCAATCGGCTACCTCTTGTCTCGCAAAGCGCACGCGTACCGAAAAATACGAGAAACGAAAAGTGGTCTCGGTGACCGCCATCCAATTTTCGGGGATTGATTGTGAAGGGATAGATTTAGTCACTGGTTGTGCGTTGAGAGACGAATCAGACAGCTCTCGTGACCACTGCTTGATAACCGTGGTGACATCTCGCAAAGCTAATACAGGTGAAATAGCAAAACTCTGAGCTATTTCCTCAGCAATATGCTCAGCAGCCAATTCATTTTTGAGCGAGTCCCAGATATATTTTGCTAAAGGATTAAAAATTTGGACACGATCAGCCCCATCACGCAGCACAACCAAATGATCATCAAGTTCAAAGGCGTGAATCGCGCTGTAGTCAAGAGACGTTTGTGTCATTAGCCGGGCAGGTCTCATGTACCTGCAAAGAAGTCAGCTTGAAAAAGGGTTTTTCATCGCGTAACTCATCCGACATTAAATATCGTTCAGCATATCATTTCATTAGAACCCTGGCGGCAATGGCGGGCTGAAATGTGATGCCGCCGAAGCTTTTTTAGAGGCTAACAGGCTTAAGATGACAGGAGCGCTATAAGCATAAACACCTAATTTTTGCAAGGCTTTGCGGCGGCTAATATCAGTTTCTTTTTCGTTGTTTTGCTGATTTTGTTCCGATGTTTGATTCATTGTCATTTTCTCCATGACGATAAGTTAGCGCTAAATAGAATCATGCTTAACGGACTGGAACATAAATTTCTCACTCTGTCAATCTAAGAGGTTACCCTAGCGCCGTAAATTTTGCAATAAGGCCTCATTACAACAGACCAATTAATCATCAACGCCGCCGTCATACCGATTAAATAACCAGGCAAGCAAAAGCTTGCCTGGTTATTTTCACTCAAACGATAGGCAACGTTGATTCGCCTAGATAATAATGAGCATTATCTATTCAATTTCCTTAGCCGGCAAAGACATAATTCTTTGTCCCGTAGAATCCTCTAAGACTTTGCCCGGAGGGGTAGGACGCACATTAACTCGGCCCACCTGGATCGGAACGGCAAATGCACGCTGTTGATACCGCTTGTCAAAATTTATCCATTTTGCAACCACATTAAGATAAAACAACCCTTGCTTGCTTGCATTCACTGTTACCGTGCGACGATGCTTCTCATTTAACGCTTGCACCGCAAAATCAATAGGGCGTTTATCACTGATGAGCCGCAAACCCCGCCCGCCATGAACCTTAACCCTCAAACTACCTGGCAACGCTGACAAACTGGTAAATGTCAAAGCAATATCAATATCCTTACCCTTTTTAGGCGTGCCTTTGAGGGTATATTCCATGGTGATAGGTGCACCGGGCTTTCCCATCATCTGCGACGGATATCCAGTCTCGCTATTTTGCTTGGCTTCATTTGCATAGACCACAGGCAACAGTATTGCCATCGCCATGACAATAGTTAACTTTTTAAGATATTCTCTCACGATCTAATCCTCACTCCTATTGTGCCGTTACTTGGATATCATAACAGCTGATCGAATTCGTTAAATTATCCCACAACCTAAGGATATGGGTGCCTGGCTGAAGCGATGCATTCAGTGTCTCACTGTTTGCAGTTGCCGCTCCTGACCAGGCGATGAACGTACCCTGTTCATACAATATAAGATCCGGATCCGTATTCCAGAACCCGCTGGTTTTTGTTGCAGTCACCTGGTAACTGCCGGCGGCCGGTACATCAATCGTGAGATTGCGATAATTGGATAACTTGTTAGGCGAACCAAATTGATTAATCGTGCATAAATTAACAGCACTGCCACCCACGGATAATTCCGTGTGGATTGACAACACATTCGCCGTACCCCCGACATTATTCGTTTCAGTTGAACCCCATTCATTGATGGTATTACTAACAATACCCTGTGCAGTAACCAAATTATTAATTGCTGTCACGTCAGCTGGATTAGCCGCTTTCAAAGCGGTAATAAAGCTAAAAATACTCGTTACTGCAGTCGTCGTCTTTTGCTGACCAATCATGATTTGATGGATTGGCGCAAATCCCAAGGCAATGGTATCCACCCCATCATTCACATTATCAAACAAATCATAAAGTATTGACTGCACAGAGCCTTTGCTATACCAGCCTGGATTGGTCACCGAATTATTTTCAACATCAATTGAAAAACCGCTGTCATTACTTGCCCCGGATGAATCGCGATAAACAGGGTCATTGGTCACCATACCGGATAAAGCATTACCCCAGCCTTCACCAAAAGCGACGGTTAAATCCAGTCGATCACCACTACTATGACTGCCACCAATGGAATCAGAACGCGACAAATTATCTTCATAATAATGACCCCATTCATGAATCACCACGTGATCATCATATTCATCGGTATCGCCACCATCGTCACCCAAGATGTAAAGCTCGCCATTGCCATAATATGAGGTACCTATTTGACCAATCGTATTATCGCCCCACGCAGACACATTATTCACACTCCAGTTAATGGCTAATGGCGCAAACTGGGTCGTTGACACGGCAGTGAGTACTTTTTGGTAAGATTTGTAAACCGCATCCAACATAGCAAATGGCGCTGCCACTCGCGTCGCACTATAGGCTTGGGTGCCTACGTTAGCACAGTTACCCGTAAACCCAGAAGCCGCATTCAGATTTTTTGTGACAACACTTGTTCCACTATTGAATTGAGTGCCATCCATGGTATAAAGTGCTTTGCCATTGGTATTATCAACCACTGTAAAATCCCACGACGGCATACCGGTACGCCTCATCTGTGCTTTGACACGCACAAACATATTCGTATTTTCCGTGACAGCCAAAGAATAATCACCATTAACATCGGTACTCGCACTCGCTAGCACCGTGGTATTGTTCGCGGCATCAATCGCTTCAACGATCACACCACGTGCGGGCAACTGAGTAATATTACAATAATCCAATCCATTGGTGCTGGTATTACGTCCAACTTGATCGAAAGCAATATGACCAACCACATTGCCTTTTTTAGGAATCAAAAGCTTAGTGGTTTGGCTAATCGCCCCATCTAACACTTCGACCCAAAAACCATCATAGGCATTCAGCATGCCGATTTGGCCTGGCGTAGCATCATCATAAGCATCATAACTACTACCGTTGAACTTCCAGATGGTGTTGGTCAATATATTATTGGCAGCGGCTTGAGCAGGTGTATAAACATTAGTCCCTACCACAATACGCACATCGGCCCAGGGTACCGTATCAGGAAACGGATGACCTATCATATTTTTACGATTTAAACCCGCACTCGCCGGGGCGATTAGCGGAATTTCAAAACATCCATGAGATGACGGGCAAGCCGCACTATTAACCACCGGGGTAACAACACCATCCACATCCCACGGGATATTACTGCCAGAAATGCTCTTAAGCCAATAACCGACACCTTGAAAAATAGATGAATTCAGGTTTAACGCGATATAACTTTCATTGATTTCATCACGATCAAGTACCATCCAGTCCGTTCCATAAGCAGCAAATGGATCATCTGCAAAAACACCTTGCACGGTAGGCGTACTGGGGGCACAAGAGGCGCTCACCATCGCCCATTGATTGTTCACTGATGTCGCCCCTTGACCACATTGCGCTTCAGCATCAGCAAATGTAAGCCGTCCTTGATTCAGTGCTAGCGGTGCTATTACCAACCCAACCAGCAGAAAGCCGTTCACTATCATCTTCCTATGAAGCATCTATCTACACCTCTACATAATCATGGTCTATTAAATTCTGCTTGTTATTAAGCATTCGGAGACCTTGTCTTGCGCTATCAATCATCAAAATTTTAAATCTTTGGGGAATTCGTTGAGCGAATACTTTACTCTATTTTTGTAACGATTCGCCTGCATCGGTAAACGACTGCGTAACTGATGCAGTTTATTTTTGCTTTTGATCGGTTTTGATGCAAGCACCCATAAAAATGCCCGTTCTGTCTCACCATTCATGGAAAACGTATAAGATTTCTGCCGCTTACCATTACCCACATCAATGGCAATATCGGCATCAAGATCCACTAAATAACTTCGTGCTAAATACTTCGGATGGCTACTTTCCCAACGCAAAACCACTTCTCGCTGTGGATCATCGGTACGCACCACAAAGACCCATTCATCGTCTCGATTCAGTGCATGAAAGTCCGTACTAAATTCCTCAGTCTGCTCCCTGTCTGGATGAGTAAACACGGCGGTCAAGTAAGGTGCGATAGGGGGAGCTAGTGCAACAAGGTCATGGCGATCATAATCGAGTGAGCTTTGTGCTAATTGTCCAAGCAAATTGCTGCGCTTATGTAACTGCTCAGCGGGCGATTCGACAATTAAACGCACATACCAATCGTCACCCTTTAAGCCGGTACGATTCTCTGCGGCAACGGCAATCGTGCTTACCAAAATAGAACTTAGCACAAACCATCGGCTAAGTGATTTTAAATTAAACATATCAATCTCCTCTGTGGAGTATGAGAAAAACAATGGTCATTCTTAATTAAGATTTGGTACATTGCAAGTTAATTTATTCTGACAAAATATGCAGCGAATACCACATGCGCTCGTTACGAACACATCAATTAAACTACATTATTGATATGGAGAAAATGGACATAAAATAATCCCCCATCATCCCAAACTTCATCTACTGGAATGTTATGAAAAATGCCGTGGTACAAAACTGTAATTTTGCGATGGAAAATAAGCTCAGTTAAATATGGATAATGCGTTTAAGAAACGTGACCGCGAAAACATGCCGGAGCATGATTAAAAAAGTGCGAAAAATCGAAGAAAAATTCTGGAAGGAGAATGCACTGATGAGTCAAGAAATGTAAATAAAGTCGGTCAAAAAAGTTGAGTATTGAACAAATCAAGCATGGGATTGCTAACCGCCAGGTTGGTTGCCATCTTAGTCGTTGTTTGGTGCATACAATGCGCTCTACCTAACCCGAATTTCATTTAAGAATGGGTGGCTCTTTCAAGGTATAATTTTATACTATCGGGTGAGTGAAAAAAAATAAAGTCCAGATACGGGTCGCAAGACCCGTTTTTATTAGCGCCAACCGCCTTATTCAGGGGCATGAACCTTATAAATATAAATCTAACCGCTTAAAGACACGGTGGTCTTAACCTTAACCACGGACAATAAAAATACATATACTCGGAGAAAGTGACGACGGGCAAAAGCTTGATCATTGATAGAGGAGAGAAAAATCATTAGGCAATAATCCATTACCTAAATATTTTTCAGCGTGATATATGGCGCGCCCGGAGAGATTCGAACTCCCGACCGCCTGGTTCGTAGCCAGGTACTCTATCCAACTGAGCTACGGGCGCGTATTCATATAATAAAAACTGAATGGCGGAGAGAGAGGGATTCGAACCCTCGATGGAGCTTTTAACCCCATACTCCCTTAGCAGGGGAGCGCCTTCAGCCACTCGGCCATCTCTCCATTCTCAATGGGCGCTTATTCTCCCAAATTCGATGGCGCGTGTGAACCTTTTTTTATAATTAAAATTGAAGATCTTGTAAAAAAACACAAAATCGCTCTTATTTTGATCATTTCATATTTTTTATGCTCATTTGATATGACATTAAATGAGCACGACTACCTCAACAACCAATTCATACACGATAGCTATTCATCAAATTAGACGCGCTACACACTTGGCTATTTACTAAACATTGCCATAGTCAACAAAAAACAATGGGAATTCTCGAAAAATAAATGTTTGCAGAATCAAAAAAGAGGGCAGAATCAAAAGAACGCATTTGCAAATAATATGAGTATTAAACATTCCCTTGCACGTTCACCATCCAATTATTTTCTATTCTAGCAATGACGGTATTAACTTCAAGAAATGAAAACGCTGGGCTAACCCCTAACCTCATCACCCGCGCTATTATGGTTTATCAATCATTTTTCTTTTATTTTCTAAATTAACACGACAAAATCTCAACCAAACGCATCTTTTTTACTCGCATCATCGTGACCTTCACCTTCTTTATATTGTTTCTCTCTTTGGATTCTCTCATAGATTTCTTCTCGATGAACCGACACTTCCTTTGGAGCATTAACTCCGATACGCACTTGATTACCCTTAACTCCAAGCACCGTTACTGTCACATCGTCCCCGATAATAAGCGTCTCACCTACGCGTCTCGTTAATATTAGCATTACCGCTATCTCCTTCATTAGTTGGCCATTTTCTTGTGGCAATGACACTAAAAATCTTCTTAACCTCCATTATCCCTAGGTATTGGCGTCGGCTCCCCTCTAAAATAGGGTAATTATTTTTATCGCACTTTCATTTTTGCTCAATCATTACAAGAAAGGAAATAAACAATTCCTTATCTTCAAAGTCTCGAACAGAATTTGAGTACTCCGCGCTTATGTCACATGTCGGACGCAAATCGTACAGACTTTAGGGGCACAACATACAATGTCATCTACTTCACTTTAGGATGGATAACAGTGAATGCTCAATCAAACAAACTTAAGCAATAGAATCGTAAATCAATATATCACTTTCCTTACTAATCCTTAGATGCTTACCAGCACTAACTGATACATCAAAGTATATTTAC
The DNA here is from genome assembly GCA_964442745.1 of uncultured Chromatiales bacterium. Classification (GTDB taxonomy): domain Bacteria; phylum Pseudomonadota; class Gammaproteobacteria; order S012-40; family S012-40; genus CAYUAI01. The sequence goes on along the minus strand of CAYUAI010000005.1, from coordinate 28,908 downwards.
AATTCATATGTTAGTATAAACGCTAACCTCCCTCCTCCTCTTAAACGAGAGTTCTCATGCAAGTAAGTAAAATATCTTTACTTTAAATTTAGAGAAACAGTCACTACTTGACTGACCGCAAAAATCGAAAACTATACAATTAAATAAGGATAATACCTAAAAATTGCAGTCAATTCAGCATACTTTCGTCGAGCAATCGTTTATAGGCTAACATCTAACCACAGAAATCACGAGACTCTTACCGACTAGGCGCATGACTCCCTAGTCTCACGAGTAAACACCCAGCCCAAGCCAATTGTAATTTTTCACATAAAAATCAATATATTATAAATATTAAATACACAGGCACTTGAAGACTCACTCGCACCGAGACGACCTAATACCAATAATTACTCTTCTTTCATACTCAGCATCTGGTTAAATTCAATGCAGCACACCCTACAATAGTAGTTCAATTTCTCATGGAGCGAGCCCATAACAAACCTAACCTACATAGGTTCGCGGTCCAATTGAAACGTATCATGCAAGGCTCTAACGCCTAGTTCGAGATATTTCTGATCAATAACGACAGATATTTTTATCTCAGATGTTGAAATCATGCGAATATTGATCCCTTCATTTGATAACGCCTCAAACATCGTAGCAGCAATCCCAGCATGGGACCGCATTCCGACACCAACGAGAGAAACCTTAACGATTTTTGTATCTCCGATGACCTCTCGTGCACCAAGCTCTTGGCAGATAGCCTGTAACATCTCCATCGCTCTATCATAATCATTGCGGTGCACGGTAAAAGTAAAATCCGTCAAGCCATCAGCACTAACATTTTGAATAATCATGTCAACTTCAATGTTCGCTTTACCAATCGGGCCAAGTATACGGCAGGCAACGCCTGGTTGATCAGGCACACCTAAAACGGTGACTTCTGCCTCATCCCGATTAAACGCAATTCCGGAGATTAGCGCCTGCTCCATGTTTTTATCCTCAGCAGTAATCAAGGTCCCAATACCATCATCGTTAAAAGAAGATAAAACGCGTAATGGGACATTGTATTTACTTGCAAATTCGACCGATCGTATTTGCAAAACTTTGGCACCCAAACTTGCCATTTCCAACATCTCTTCATAAGTCACTACACACAATCGACGCGCATCAGGCACCACACGCGGGTCGGTAGTATATACACCATCCACATCCGTGTATATTTGACATTCATCCGCTTTTAATGTTGCAGCTAATGCCACCGCTGTCGTGTCTGATCCACCGCGTCCCAACGTCGTTATATTTTTCCCACTATCAACACCTTGAAAGCCTGCAACGACCACCACTAAACCCGCCGCCAAGTCATCAGAAATGCGTGTTCCATCAATATTCTTAATTCTTGCCTTGGAATGTATATTATCAGTCAAGATGCCAGCCTGAGCACCGGTATACGATCTAGCAGGGCAATCACGTGCATCCAACGCCATGCAAAGCAATGCAATTGTCGCCTGCTCGCCTGTGGATAACAGCATATCTAACTCTCGCACGTTAGGAGGCTCCTGAAGTTGCTTAGCTAAAGCAAACAACCGATCGGTTTCGCCACTCATTGCGGAAACCACCACCACAAGATCATGCCCTTCTCCGCGCTTTGCTGCGATTTTATCAGCCACCTTAGCAATACGCTCGACTGTGCCAACGGATGTTCCACCGTATTTTTGTACAATTAACGACATAATTTTGTTTGAAAAATAAAAAAGCGGAAATTAAATATCAAACATGAAATAAAATTCTTTCATGTTTGATATTTAATTTAATTTATCACCAAGCCAAACAGCAACCGAATTAAGTGCATTATCTAAATTTTCCGGCTGAGTACCTCCAGCTTGCGCCATATCCGAACGACCTCCCCCTCGCCCACCCACTTGTTGCGCAACCATATTAACTAATTCGCCGGCTTTTACTTTTGCCATCGTATCCTTCGTCACACCCGCCGCCAACCGCACTTTTTCATCTTCTACTGATGCCAACAACACAACGGCGGTTCCTAATGTATTTTTTAATCGGTCCACCATTTCCCGCAACAACTTAGCATCAGCCCCCTCGACTTTGGCCGCAAGCACCTGAATGCCTTTAATCGTTATCGCATGAGATGTTAAATCATCACGAGTCGCACCGGCTAACCGGCTTTTCAGCTTATCTAAATCCTTTTCCAAGGTCTTGGTTTTTTGAATCCATTGCGTCAACTTGTCTTCCACTTGATCACGAGACGTTTTCAGCAGATGAGCCACTCGATTCAAGCGGGCTTCATTATCCCCGATCCATTGCAAAGCCACTTTTCCTGATACGGCCTCAATCCGGCGCACGCCGGCGGCGACACCACCTTCAGCAATCACTTTAAACAAACCAATATCGCCAGTACGGTCAACATGCGTGCCACCGCAAAGCTCTTGAGAAAACGCCCCCATACGTAGTACACGCACTTCGTTACCATATTTTTCTCCAAACAATGCGATGGCACCGGCTTTCATCGCATCATCCATCGACATGACTGCCGTTTCAACCGAGTAGTTCTCCAATATTTGCTCATTCACCAATTGCTCGATAGCATGTAGCTGCGACGGCAAAACCGGCTCAGGATGCGAAAAGTCAAAACGTAATCGCTCCGGCCCAACGAGAGAACCTTTTTGCGCCACATGATCCCCCAGGATACCACGCAAAGCGGCATGTAATAGATGGGTCGCCGAATGATTTCTTGCGGTACTTTGACGGCGATCCACCTTCACTTGTGCCAACAAGGTCATTCCGGGTTTCAGTTCACCGGACTCCAATACGCCGATATGCCCATACACATTGTTCCCTTGCTTTTGGGTATCCTGTACCAGGAAACGACAAGCATCGCCAACGAGCAACCCAATATCACCCACCTGACCACCACTTTCTGCATAAAATGAAGTACGAGTCAATACCACAAAACCCGTTTGCCCTGCCTGCAATTGCTCAACTTGTTTCCCCTCTTGGAACACAGCACTCACTTTTCCTGAATCTTCTAGTTGCTCATAGCCGGTAAATACGCTCGGCTCGTCGACGCGAACATCGGCGTAAGAGTCCAAATCAAAATGACTCGCGGCTTGTGCCCTTTGTCGCTGCTGTTCCATCGCCCGCTCAAAACCTAGCATGTCTAACTGTAAACCCCGGCTCAAAGCAATATCTGCGGTTAAGTCAACCGGAAAACCATAGGTGTCATATAGCTTAAAAACGGTTTCTCCTGCAATAATATTCGCTGTTAGATCATTGATAGTGTCGTCTAAAATTTTCATACCTTTTTCTAAGGTTTCAGCAAAACGCCGCTCTTCCAAGAGTAATACATTGGCAATTTGCGATTGTGCAAACCGCAAATCAGGATAGGCACCCCCCATTTGCTCGCACAACGCATCAACCAAGGTATAGAAAAAAGGGGCTTTCTGGCCAAGCTCATAACCATGCCGCACAGCCCGACGAATAATACGCCGTAAGACATAACCTCGCCCTTCATTGGAAGGCGTCACCCCGTCCAGAATCAAAAAAGCACACGAACGAATATGGTCAGCGATCACCTTCAAAGAGGCGTGCTGACGATCTGATACATCAACGGCTTGGGCCGTCGCAGCAATTAAATATTTAAACAGATCAATGTCATAATTACTATGCACCCCTTGCATTACCGCCGCAATACGCTCTAAACCCATGCCCGTATCCACTGAAGGTTTAGGCAGCGCCGTTAAAGAACCATCCTTGGCTCGGTTATACTGCATAAAAACCAAGTTCCAAATTTCCACATACCGATCACCATTTTCATCAGGTGTCCCCGGAGGCCCGCCTTCTACATCTGGCCCATGATCGTAAAATATTTCCGTGCACGGACCACATGGCCCAGTATCTCCCATTGACCAAAAATTGTCTTTCGCACCAATACGGGAAAATCGGGCAACATCAACGCCCACGTCCTTTAACCAGATATCCGCCGCCTCCTCATCCTCATCAAAAACAGTAATCCATAATTTTTCAGGCGGTATTGATAATGCCTCAGTTAAAAAAGACCAAGCGTATTGAATGGCCTCTTGCTTGAAATAATCTCCAAAACTAAAATTACCAAGCATTTCAAAAAAAGTATGGTGCCGCGCCGTATAACCTACATTTTCTAAATCGTTATGTTTACCACCCGCACGCACGCAACGCTGTGAACTCACCGCACGTGAATAGGGCGATGTTTCCCTCCCCAAAAACACATTTTTGAATTGCACCATGCCGGCATTCGTAAATAACAGCGTGGGATCATTGACCGGGACTAATGAACTACTGTTAACAATTTCGTGACCTTGATTGCAAAAAAACTCTAAAAATCGTGCTCGAACGTCTATCGTTTTCATTGGAAAATCAATTCTACTTGGTTATTTATCATCAACGTCATGAAATACTCTGACTTAAATCTAGCAATATCACTTATCGCATCATTAAGCTTGGCGGTAAATACGTTTAACATCATCTGCATTAAATCCGCGATACTGCAGAAACCGCCACTGCTTAGCATAAGCGAGACGATCCGCAGGCGCCTCTTGGCCATATTTTTTGTTTTTTACACGACGAGCCGCAGGCTATCCAGTCAATATCTAAAGTCGCAAATGCCGCCTGAACTCGCTCATCAAGCACTTCTTTTTGTTGTAATTCTAATCTAATCCGCTCAGGACCAAAGCCTTTTTCAGCTCGAAATCGAATATACGACTCAGCAAAGCGCTGCTCATCCAACTACCCTTCAGATTGCAATGAAATCAAGACGGCATTGATTGCACTTGGCGAAAAACCCTTGGCCTGCAATCGACCGAATAACTCTTGAACCCCATAATCCCTGTGAGACAAATACCGCAGCGCAATTTGAATAACTTCGTTTTGGCAATGACCTTGTTGTTTTATGTTTTTGCCTCGACCGTCTGCGCATCGACCTCTTCAGCCGCTTTTTCTTCTTTCGCTTGAGGCAATAACATACTCCTCAACTTTGTTTCTATTTCTTCCGAAATTTCGGGGTGCTCATGAAGAAAAACGCGTACATTTTCTTTACCCTGACCAATGCGATCTTTATTATAACTATACCAGGCACCTGCTTTATCGATTAGCCCCTCTTTTACACCAATATCAATAAGTTCGCCATGCAAAGATATCCCTTCCCCATACAATATGCCAAATTCAGCTTGCTTAAAAGGTGGCGCCACTTTGTTTTTTACGACTTTAACCCGTGTTTCGCTACCGGTGACTTCCTCACCTTTTTTAATGGCACCAATTCGGCGTATATCTAAACGAACGGATGAATAAAACTTTAGCGCATTGCCTCCTGTGGTCGTTTCTGGACTACCAAACATCACCCCAATTTTCATACGAATTTGATTGATAAAAACAACTAGCGTATTGGATCGCTTAATATTCGCGGTAAGTTTTCGCAAGGCTTGAGACATCAATCGCGCTTGTAAACCAACATGGACATCCCCCATGTCACCTTCTATTTCTGCTTTCGGTGTCAATGCAGCAACGGAATCAATCACCACGATATCCACGGCACCTGAGCGCAGTAGCATATCGGCAATTTCCAAGGCTTGCTCGCCCGTATCCGGTTGCGATACTAACAAATTGTCAATATCCACTCCCAGTTTTCCTGCATAAATAGGGTCTAAGGCATGCTCTGCATCAATGAATGCCGCCGTGCCACCCGTTTTTTGGCATTGGGCAATCGTCGATAGAGTCAATGTCGTTTTCCCTGAAGACTCCGGCCCATAAATCTCGACCACTCGCCCTTTCGGTAATCCACCAATGCCAAGCGCAATATCCAATCCCAACGAACCCGTTGAAATCGCTTCGATATCACGAATCGCATTTTGGTCACCCATACGCATGACAGAACCTTTACCAAATTGTTTTTCAATTTGCCCTAAAGCCGCATTTAGCGCCTGCTTTTTCTTTGCATCCATCTCATTCACACCATTAATATTTTCAATACGTTTTGTAAAATTAGAGTAGAAAAGCAGCTCACCCAAACGCCACCACTCAGTCTAGATACTATACAATTTGCCACCATAACTACCCAACAAAACCATATAACCAGCGCATTATCCATCATTAACCTCAATCATCAAAAGCATTTGGGATAATGCGGTGATAATAGATTGACAGCGGACGGCCATCCGATTGCCCTGCAATAATTTTCTATTGACTAATATCTCACCAGCTCGCCCTGCCCATGCAAAATATACCGTGCCCACCGGTTTTTCCAAAGATCCGCCCTCCGGTCCAGCGATACCGGTAATAGCCATGGTATAATCCACAGTGGTCAGTGCCAACAAACCCAGCGCCATTTCTTTAACCACCGACTCACTTACCGCACCAAATCGAACTAATGTCTCAGGCTTCACGCCAACTAAATCCATTTTGGATTGATTACTATAGGTGACAACGCCTCGATCAAACCAATGCGAGCTACCCGCGATGTCTGTGATGGATTTTGCTAACCAACCTCCGGTACAAGACTCAGCAACAGCCAGCGTTCGATGACACGCCGACAATTTTTCACCCAGCGCGATAGCAAGTTTTTCTATCTCTACGCTCTGTTTATCCATATAATCAACCGCTATCTCACTCATGCCTCTTAGTATAAAATTTTAAAACATAAAAACAGAACCTTGCCGTCTGATAAACAACTCTGAAACAATACCCTATAACATGGCAAACTACCATTAGAAAGAGAACCATTACCAAGATGATATTTAACTATTTTAAAGCGCTCCCCCAATACCTTTTACCACAGCATTTATTATCCAGAGGTATGCATTACATCACGCGCATTGAGAACACCGCATTTAAGAACGCGCTAATCAAAGCCATTATCCGCAAATATAAAGTGGACATGGGGACTGCCTTAGTCTCTGAACCCACGGCTTATACTAACTTTAACCAATTCTTCACCCGTGCCTTAAGCGCAAATGCCCGACCCATATCGATGAAAAAAAATACGGTCATTTCCCCGGTGGATGGCACCGTTAGCCAATCCGGCGATATCGTTGAGGGGCGTATTTTTCAAGCAAAAAACCGATTATTTTCCGTTGAAGAATTACTCGGCGGCTCACCAGAGCGCGCCGCCCCTTTTCACAGAGGCCAATTTAGCACGATTTATTTATCTCCAAAAGACTACCATCGCATTCATTGCCCACTCAACGCAGAACTGATTGAGGCAACCCACATCCCGGGCCAACTATTTAGCGTTAATCCTGCAACAACACATGTCATTCCTAAATTATTTGCCCGAAATGAACGCTTGGCGACCATATTCCAAACAGAAATCGGAAAAATGGCCATCATCATGGTTGGTGCAATTTTTGTTTCCAGTATTGAAACCACATGGGCTGGTGTTATTAACACCCCTCGGAAACAACAAATTCGTACATGGTTTTACGGCACGGAATCGGATAAAGAATATCAAGTGAATCGCGGAGGAGAAATTGGGCGGTTTAATATGGGATCAACCGTTATATTACTTTTCGAAGCAAATAAAATCGCCTGGAATTCAATCATGAAGCCAGGACTAGGTCTGAAGATGGGAGAGCCGGTTGCATCAATAACACACCCTTGACTCAAACTTTCCGAAAATGGCTAATTGTTTTTATATCGCGCAAGTAACTCGCTACAGTATACAACCTCGCGCTTGAAAATTGCGACGAGTATGGGCTTCTCCTTGGTCTTCCAAGCTAAGTACGCATACAGATCTCCCGACTGGAAAACCATATAATGGAGACAGACTATAATAACATAGCCGCCCAACATTCATTGATTAACACAATCTAAAAAACCTGATATATCCTAAAATCCATTGACAAGCCACGCTGCCAATATCTTCCTGCATAACTCGCCATTCACGACACAGTATGTCGTAAAATTTTACACTATTTTGACTCGACGGTAATGACCCGACAAGCAATCTGGCTAATGCGGATAGCACTTAAATTAGTCGTCAAACAAAAACGCTAAAACCAAGCTAATTCCACATATTACAGCCCGATAAAATCATCAAAATTGCTTTTCTTCCAGCCTCTATAGCGATGGCTCGCGCACGTATAGATCCATAGAAGAGCCAGGCGTATGACGAATGATTTCCTGCAAAGATCGAAACGCACCAGTATCAAAATCTTTAAACATTAAACCAACGCCGTCGTTGGAAATTCTCACAACTTTTGCGCATAATTTATATTTCGATACCTGACGCCCCTTACCTAAACTAAAAATCAAATCCACCTCTTCTTCTCGATCAGGCTGCTCATTAAAAACTTCGAGAAACACCCCACCCAATCCTACATCACGGGTCATACAGGATGCTAATTTGATACCGGAAGAAAAAACATCGACATGCAACTCCACTTTATGCCGTTGGCTCCAACGATGCTCAATGCTGTTATTTGCCGCTCCCATATCCTCCCCCTTCATTTAAGTTTAGCAAGACCATAACTCCCGTAATAACTGCCAGAGAAGGTACGCTCGCAAATCGTTCCGAATTAACCATTATTCCCTGCTGCGTGGTCACTCATAAAACTCCTTGATTCTGTGATGTAAAAACCACTTATGCTTACAAAAAGCGCTTCGGACCCAATTCATCACCTTAAATATTGAAGAAAGCAACAATTAGACCAATCAATCATAGTGCAAACTAAAACAATAACTTAAATTACAATTAAGTCAAGCAATGTACACACACCCGCCACAGCTTTTTGAAAATTGTAAAAATCACCGACACCACTAACAAATGGTGTGCAAATTACGACCTATATTTCCGCCTAAGCTAATAATGGGCAACAATGTAGCATGTATTCGAGTCATGTTCCAGAAGCCCGCTATTTCCTAACAAAATGAAGGCAATTCCAAAATATATACCTTTAAAGTTTGCAATGCCTACACTACGTAGCTAATTGGCCATTCTACAATAACCTGTCGTCCACCAACAATATTAAAATCCAAATCACTGAAAAATCTGAATACCACATGTTTTGCTTGCAAATAACACTATAAATACTCCAGCGGTACCCCTAAGACATCAGCCAGCCGATTCCCCCCCCCCATCACCATCAACAAACGATCTAACCCAAGCGCCACTCCGGCACAGAAAGGCAGTCCCTCAATCGCCTGCAAAAATTCTTCATCAAAAACAATAGCATTCTGGCTATTTTTTTTCCTGATGTGGCTTTCTGCGAGAAACCGCGTCAAATGTGCCTCTCGGCCACTAAGCTCCTGATACCCATTAGCAATCTCGACGCCATTGATATACAGCTCAAAACGCTCAGCAATCGCAATATTATCATCACGAATACAGGCTAACGCCGCTTGCGATGCCGGATAGTCATACACAAAAGTCGGCCGAGTTACGCCCAAGTGCGGGACAACCGCATGAGTCAACAACAAATCACGCCAAGCATCAAGAGGTGCACTATCCATCCCAACAATCTCACGAATTCCTTGTTGCTCAGCTTTGGCTTTTAAGGTGGACACATCAGCCTCGAAAACAGCAAGCGACAGATAACGCTCAAAGGCTTCCGCATAAGTGATTTTTTGAGCAGGCCGAGTATTTAATAACATCATGACTAACGCATCCACTTCGATCATTAATTCATGATAGCTATACCCGACCCGATACCATTCCAACATAGTAAACTCAGGATGATGGTAGCTGCCAACATCACCATTCCTGAAAGCTTTACATATTTGATAGATCGAACCTGACCCCGCCGCCACCAATCTTTTCATGGCAAATTCCGGCGAAGTTTGCAAATAAAGCCACCCACTTTGCCCATGCGAATGCTCTAATGCCGTCAAGAAGCTATCAATATGAGGATCGGTGTTCCCCCCCCGCCCCAAGACAGGCGTCTCCACTTCCAACACCTGCCGCTCGGCAAAAAAAGACCGTATATCAGCCAACGCTTTGGCCCGAATCGCTAAACTTGCTACATTTACCATGTGACATTAATTGAGCTTATACCATAGCAAATTTAAAATTAGCCATAAACAAAAAGAATTATTCATCTTTTGCTCTAGCGACATATTGTCCAATGCGAGTATCTACCTTGATAATTTCACCGGTTTCGATAAACAAAGGCACCCGCACCACCGCCCCAGTTTCCAGTGTGGCAGGTTTACCACCTCCACTTGCTGTGTCTCCCCGAACACCTGGGTCTGTTTCGGTAATTTGCAACACCACAAAATTGGCAGGTGCTACGGTTAGAGGCACCCCATCCCACAGGGTAATGGTCGCCATATCCTGCTCCTTTAGCCACAGCGAAGCATCACCAACGGCTTTTTTATCCGCGCCAACTTGTTCAAATGTTGAGCTATCCATAAAGTGCCAAAATTCGCCATCATTATACAAATACTGCATATCCGTATCGACCACATCCGCCGCCTCGACGCTCTCACCACTTTTAAATGTACGGTCAACGACTCGTCCGGTTTTCAGGTTTCTAATTTTCACTCGGCTGAACGCTTGACCTTTGCCAGGCTTGACAAATTCATTATCGATAATGGCGCATGGATCACCATCCAGCATGATTTTTAACCCGCTCTTAAATTCACTTGTACTATACGTTGCCATTACGACCTCATTACTTGGGCTGAGTTAAGCTCGAAACAAGCTCCCCCATTCGCATAAAAAAACAATCATATCAACAGAAAAACAAAACGTTACATCAGGCGTGTTAAGAAGTAAACTAACCCCACCAATTTTTCAACCGATGCCATCGGTTCAACATTGAAAGACACTCACTCAAAATTGATAAACATTTGATGATAAACACACAAACAACCCCATTCCGCTTAAAACCTAAATGGCAAATTGAGCTAGCAAACGGAATAAAAAATGTCGCCCAATTACTGCAAGTGCTGGAGTTACCCAGTCACCGTGTTAACATAAACCCACATAGCCCATTCCCGCTAAAAGTCCCTCACAGCTACATAAAAAAAATCAAAAAATCAGACCCCAATGATCCTTTACTCTTACAAATATTACCCACTCAACTTGAGTTAAACCCCAGCCCCGGATTTACCAATGACCCGGTTGGGGACAAACAATACGAGCAGGTTCCAGGACTCATCCACAAATATCATGGGCGCGTATTGTTAGTAACCACGAGTGTGTGCAGTCTCCATTGCCGTTATTGTTTTAGACAACATTTTCCATACAGCCAATCCAATCCATCGAAAGCCAATTGGCAGCAAGTACTCGCCTACATTGCAAGCACACCGAGCATTCATGAAGTGATTTTGAGTGGAGGCGACCCGCTCTCGTTAAGTGACAGCAAACTGGCTGAACTCACCCAAAAACTCAACGCGATCTCCCACTTAAAGTATCTTCGAATCCATACTCGATTCCCGGTTATACTGCCAGAACGAATTGATCTTCAACTACTGCAGTGGATAAAAAACACTCGACTCAAAGTAAGCATCGTCATTCACGCCAACCATCCGAATGAAATCAATGACGAGGTAAGGCACGCCACCTTAAAACTCAAGCAAGCGGCGGTCGAATTGTTCAACCAAACCGTGTTACTGAAAAAGATAAACGATGATACCCAAACCCTCATAACACTCAGTCATCGCTTATATGAATGCGGCATTTTACCCTATTATATTCATACGCTCGACAAAGTGGCTGGAGCCGCACATTTTGAAGTCGGCCTAGTTCGCTCAAAAGAAATTCTAAAGCAAGTGCGATCCGCCTTGCCTGGCTATTTAGTGCCGCAACTCGTAAAAGAAGAAATTGGTGTCGGCTATAAAACGCCGATTTTCTAACCATCAAACGGCTCGCGACGACCCAATGATTGATACTCTATTGCGAGACTCCAAGGCCAATCGACCAAAAATTAAACAGGCAAAACACCCAAAAACCAAGGCATCCTAAATACTAAACCATGAATATAAAGTTAAAACAATAATAGCCGACAAAGCATACTCAAAAGAAGGAATCAAAATTAACAAATTTTATCCCTTCGCAATATGTAATAGTATCGACTAACAACTGGCTACCTCAGTAAAATAGGCTAAAATTCAAAGTATATTGACGGAAAATCAGCCACAAGGTCTCGAATCTAAGTACCACCATGAGCCTGACAACACAACAGCCACTACAAACCTATTTGCGAAAGATGAATAAAATAATTTGTGGTCGCTTGACACCGAATGGTGACCATCAATAATCTATAATTAGTGAACTATATTTTGCATAGCCTCAGAGTGTGAATTTTCAGTGAAGAATGCGCGGCAAGAATTAAGGTACGTTTGGACTAGCGCTAGCAATAAACACAAACGATATTCCGCCTCGCGACACACAGCATTCACTAAGAAGTGATCGTTGAAAAAATAAGGAGTTGGCGTGTCTGACAATAAAAGCCTGCTAGGCTTATACGTTCCTCAACAAGTCAAAGATGAAACAGAGGCAGCCTATGCACGACCTCGTGACGCTGAAAAATGGATCGCTGAATTACCGGTTGCCCACGTGGGAGAAACAGCCCGCCTCGTATTTAAAGCGCTCGCAGATTTGAACCGAGTTAACATTTCCGCCAACCAACGCTATAAAATTCTTGAATTATTTCGCCACCCAGTGACGTATATTACCGAGGCTCTCAACAAGCATTTTATTGGGCAGTCGTTTCCATTATCCGAGAAAAATCAAAAAATTGCAGAACTTGCTCGCGAATTACAATGGGAAACCGCTATTGGCTACAAAATAATCATTGAATCCAATTTATCCGGATTTGACCAACGCATTGACAGCAAAATGTTGTTCAGTGCAATCCAACGTGCCATCGCCTACCTGGGATTAACCCTGCTAAAAGCCTTTCAAATCTATGCGGCGACCCCAAAGCATGTTTGGATCGAACTGCATCATTTATATTTATTTTCTGAACATAACGATTTTCACAATACCTCGATAAAAGTACCACAAGAAAATGCAACGCGGGTCACAACCATCAATGACACATATAAGCGCATTTTATTATTGAGCCTAGCCAACCCTTATCGGTTGCCGCAAACAGAAATAGGCAAAGTTTATAATGCATTAGACAAATGGACTCAACATTGTCAAATTTTGCCATTAACCGACCCAAACAATCCACCCGGTCTATTTTCAGTCAATCTAGATGTCGATGCGGCTCCAAGCTACTACGTACCCAATAAGAATCAATTGACAACCTACACACGTATTATCAATACCAGCGAATTAACCCCTCTGGTGCGAGACTACATCGTTGAACAAACACAGCAAGAGAATGAAACTCCAGCACCAACATCAATACCATTATCTCCCTTTAATCTTCAGCAACAGACGTTGCGCCGATTAATTTTGGCCTGGGGAGCCATCCCCAAACGAAATTTCTCTCGAGCAGACACAAATATTGATGTCGCGGTCGCACTTGGTATTAATGCCACTCATTTTTTTATCTATAAAGAAGAAATTGACAAGACACGCATCACCAATGAAAATGAACATGAGCATGAGCATGAGATGCCTATTGGGATACACAAACCTGAAAGCGTAAATCTCTCAAAACATATACATGCAAAAGATATCGATTTCGAAGAAAAAGCCTATTTTTCAAGCCATCCTGCACATAGCGCACTTAGCACTCCAGAAGACGATGTCTGGGAACAAGCCCTAAACCCAAGTAAAAACCAGCTGGACTTGCCGGTATTTGGACCTCCAGGCTCACCATCGAGCGGATTATTTGGTCAATCCACTACCGAACTCTATACTAGCTACCCCTGCCTGCTGACCAATGAAAGCGTAGGTGGATGCCATCTAATATGGCATAATGGGCAGCTAACCAAAACGGTGGTTGGCTCACTCATTGGCGTGCAACGCCGCAACGAAACAGAGCAAACTCAATGGAATATTGGTGTGATTCGATGGATGAAAAATATCGGCAATGCCAATATGGAGTTAGGCATTGAAATCCTTGCACCAACGGGCCAAACTGTCGCCACAAAAAATATTACCAATAAAATGAAGACAAACGAATATATACGGAGCTTGTTACTCCCAGAACTTCGCACGGTTAACCAGCCACCCACCTTAATTACGATGCCTTTTTACCATGTGGGAGATAAGTTAAAATGCTTTTTACAAGGCAAAGAAATGAAAATCCGACTAACTAAGCTACTCGAAAGCACCAACACCTTTTGCCAATTTCAATTTGCCATTATCAAGCCTGTCGAACGCAAGTCACAAATCGACAAGATGGACCGAGTAAAAAATTTTGATTCACTGTGGTCCTCCCTTTAACGCTTTGATTTATTAATATGCCTTTTTATACGGATATTCCCACCCATTAATGAAAGCACCCGCTCACTTACAAACGTTAATCATCCATTGTTCCAAACCCGATGCCGAATCCGTGGTAAACACCCTTGGCAAGCGCGGAATCAACGTTAAACACGCGCTGGTCTCCCATACTTATGAGATCTTTGAAGCCTTATCTAAAAAACAATGGGACTGCATCGTTTATTTAGTATCATCCCAAGTGCCGCCCTTGCCTGCGATCGTGAGCCTTTTGAAAAAAACACAAAATGACACACCGATCATTGTCATAAATCAAACGTATTCCAGGGAAACCGCGCTCAGGCAAATTGCAGACGGAGCATGGGAAACTCTCTCTCAGAGCGAGCCAGAAGAATTATTTCGAGTTGTTACCCGAACATTAACATTCAATCACTTGCTCGCCGAATCCTCACGACTTAATAAGAATCAAATTGAATCCGACAATCGATTTACTACGCTTTTACAATCCATCATTGAAGCCACTGCCTACGTTCATGAAGGAGCAATTATCACCTGCAATAATCAGTTTGCATTGGCATTTGGTTACGACAACCAACAACAACTAGAATCAATCCCACTATTAGACTGTATTGGCAACAGCGATCATCCATTATTGAAGCGCTTGTTACAACAAACTTCTCGCTCAGAATCCATTGACACAGAAAAATATACGGTAATTGGTCGCCGAATCGATAACACAGAATTCCCACTCAGCTTGCAACTTGCCCCAACTTACTTCCACCACGAACGCTGCATTCAACTCATAGTATATCCAGCAGAAACTCATGACAATCAAGCAAATCAGCCTTTCAGCTCAAACACCACTCTTGATCAAAGTGAGCTTTTTTTAGAAGAACTTAGCCGTTTCTTAGAACAGCGCAATGTCGATCGAAAAAGTGCGCTATTGTTTATTGAACTCGATGATTTTCAATCGGTTAAGGAGTCCGTAGGCATTGCAGGCAGTGACCAAGCACTTCGAGAAGCTTCCCGCCTACTCTGCCAAATGTGCAACAACCAACGCTTAATTTCGAGGTTCAGCAGCGATGTTTTTGTCATGCTCACCACCTCCGAAGATGCAGATTTTATCGATGAACTTGCAGAATCCATACGCATTAAACTGTCTAATTATACCATTGACTTACCCAATCGAACGATTGTTCTGACATGTAGCATCGGTATTGCTATGCTAACAGACGAAATACATACCTCAGAAATTGCCCTATCGAGAGCAGATATCGCATGCACTATCGCTCGCAAAGAAGGTGGCAACCAATACCATATTTACGATGCAGCACAAGACAAAACAATCACCGATGAAGTCGATTTTAACTGGGTTTCCACAATCAGAGAGGCCTTAGCTAATGATCATTTTCACTTGGTATACCAACCAATTGTCAGCCTGCACGCAAATCCTGAAGAAAAATATGAAGTGTTGGTGCGTCTACAATCTGCTCGAGGTGAAAGTCTTCTACCCAATCAATTTCTCTATGCGGCACAGCAAGCCAACCTGATCCCACAAATTGATCGCTGGATCATCCAAAATGCATTTAAGACGGTCACAGAAAATAACTATCAAAATAAAACGCTGTGCTTGTTTGTTAAATTATCGACGGAAACCATCAAGGACCCCAATTTTATCCCCTGGCTTCGCGATAGCAGCAACGAATGGCACATCGCACCACAATCAATTGTTTTTGAATTGAGTGAAAATACAATTTTAACCGCTTTCAATGAAACCAAAACAGCACTAACACAACTCAAAAAATTTGGATACACCACCGCCTTAGAGCACTTTGGCGCCCATCCTCAAGTCGCCGAAAAAATTGAACAATTCAATATTGATTATCTAAAAATTGCAGGCACCCTTGTCAGAAACATTACCAGCAACCGAGAGAATCAGATCAAAATCAAGCAAATCATGGAACTTGCACGAAAACTCAATAAATATACAATTGCTGGATTTGTGCAAGACGCAGAAAGTCTAGCTTTTTTGTGGCAGGAAGGCGTGAACTATATTCAAGGATATTATTTGCAACCCCCTGAACAACATTTGGACTATGATTTTTCAGGGCAAGCTTAGGAGACCATCCAAAAATAGAGAGCCTCCTAGGTCAAGAAAGATCAACGCGACAACGACGAACGCCCCGCCTCCAAACTTGCAATACGCTCTGTTAAGGGCGGATGAGACATAAATAATTTCTTCAATCCTCCCCCGATACCACCACGAATACCAAATGCCGCCATTTGATCGGGCAACTGGCTTGGAGCATGTCCTTGCTGTAAACGACGCAAAGCGGCAACCATTTTTTCACGACCTGCTAATTTTGCTCCGCCCTCGTCAGCACGAAACTCCCGTTGGCGACTAAACCACATCACAATAATACTTGCCAGTACACCCAGCACCACTTCAGCAATAATTGTTGTGATAAAATAGCCTATCCCATAACCTCTTTCATTTTTCAAAATAACCCGATCCACAATATGACCCACGACACGCGACAAGAAAATCACAAAAGTATTCACGACACCCTGAATCAATGTCAATGTCACCATATCACCATTAGCGACATGGCTCACTTCATGCGCTAACACCGCTTCAACTTCGTCCGCTGACATGTTCTCTAGCAAACCGCGACTGACGGCAACCAATGCTTTATTTTTGTTCATTCCAGTGGCAAATGCATTCACTTCGGATGAATCATAAACAGCCACTTCCGGCATCTCAATACCGGCCCCCTGAGCTTGACGACGCACCGTGTTAAGCAGCCATTCTTCGGTCGTATTCTGCGGCTGCTCTATCACCGTCGCACCGGTCATTCTTTTTGCACTCCACTTGGAAATAGCTAAAGAAATGAACGCTCCACCAAAACCAAAAACAGCAGCAAACAATAAAAGCGAATTTAGATTTAAACCCGCTCCCTGAGCATTTAACAAGCCCTCAAACCCGAGCAATCTCATGGAAATACTCAAGACCACGATAACAGCCAAATTTGTGACAACAAACAATAAAATACGCTTCATTGACGATCCCCTATCAAGATTTACCCACACGCTAAACCCGCCCGCACGAAACACGACCGATTTATCATGAATTGTAACAACAATAAGCAATAGAATCACTTTGTGAAAAGCATCAAATAATCAACAGCGACTCACATGAATTTAATATTTAAGTTTTTGCGGGAATGATCCGAAATAATATATGCAGAACGGAACCCTCCTCCCTCCCTCAATCCGTTCTGAAATCCATTGCCGGGATATTTATCCCGGCTTTTTTTTGAAAAAAATCCTTGCCCACCCTATCAAAATTGATTTAACGAAACACCGCTTAGAAATAGGCGGCCCAATATCTTATCTAATAAAGTTAAAAGCAGAGTTTTGCTTTCTGAATAAATCCAGTATACTTGCAAGAGTTAATGAAAATTCGTATCGCGCTATCCCAATCCATTTGATCATCCAGAACCTTTAACCAATGTTGGTAAACCAGCTCAAACCTACCCTCAATGAAAATCAATCAATTCAACCAACAGTTATTAACATTCTTAGCCACCGCCCCCACCCCCTTTCATGCCGTCCATTGCATGGCCGAAATACTGCGAAAGCATGGATTCGTGCAACTCAACGCAAGCAATTCATGGTCAATAAAAGAAAATCAAAAATATTTTGTCACAAAAAATGACTCATCAATCATCGCCTTCCACTCAGGTAGTCACCATCTCGCTCAACATGGCATTCGCATGGTCGGCGCCCACACCGATAGCCCATGTTTAAAAGTAAAATCACTGCCCACGATGATTAAAAACCAGTATCTACAACTGGGTGTTGAAACCTATGGTGGCGCCCTATTGCATCCTTGGTTTGATCGCGATTTATCAATCGCAGGTCGGATCACATACCGATCCAAAAACAATGAGCTGAAAAACACCTTACTCAACTTTGAGCAACCTATTGCCGTTATCCCCAGCTTAGCCATTCACCTTGATCGCCATGCTAACGAACAACACAATATCAATGGACAAACGGATTTACCTCCCATTTTGATGCAGGTTAATAGCGGTGAAAAAATAACATTTAATGAACTACTGATTGATCATCTATCAAACTCAAAAGAAAACATTGAGATTGAAAAAATTCTCGATTTTGATTTATCACTTTATGATACCCAAGCCCCCGCGATCATTGGGTTGAAACAAGAATTTATCGCCAGTGCTCGACTAGATAATCTATTGAGTTGTTACGTCGGATTAATGGCGCTCGTCAATGCAAACAGTCCTTATCCATGTTTATTAGTTTGCAATGATCATGAAGAAGTTGGCAGTCAATCGGCGGCCGGTGCACAAGGACCTTTACTCCGCTCATTCATCGAAAGAATCACTCAATCATCGGAAAACTATAATCGAACCATTGCTAACTCATTCATGGTATCAGCCGACAATGCGCACGGCGTTCATCCAAATTTCGCAGACAAACATGATCCCCATCACGGCCCTTTACTGAATCATGGCCCGGTAATCAAAGTCAACGCCAATCAGCGTTATGCCACCAATAGCCTAAGCAGTGCTATTTTTTATCACTTAGCCGAACTAACTCACAGCCCAGTACAAAGTTTTGTCATGCGTAATGACATGAAATGCGGCAGTACCATTGGTCCAATCACGGCCACCGAAATCGGCGTGAATACCTTAGACGTCGGCGTACCAACATTTGCGATGCATTCCATTCGTGAACTTGCCGGTCAGCAAGATGCTTATACTTTATATAATATATTGCTTGCATATAATGCATTTGAGACATTCAATATTGCGTAACAATACTCCTCTCATGAGCCAAAATACAATCACTTATATTAAGTCACCTTGCATTCGCATGTGCTGCCTTGATGAGCAAAATATTTGCATGGGTTGCTTCCGATCGATAAAAGAAATCCTTGCTTGGGGAAATGCAAACCACAGCGAACGCACTCAAACATTAGAAAACGCGGCAGAGCGCCGCAATCATACCCCTAAATTACCCAACGCATTCCGCCTCTGATGAACAATCGACCCCAAGAAATCATCATCACTCAATTGTGGCTGCAACGAATTGTTATCGGACTAGATCTGTGCCCTTTCGCAAACAAACCCTGGCAAAAAGCACGTATTCGCTTTCAGCTAAGCCAAGCCACCTCCAACGAACAACTCCATGATGACTTAACGAAAGAAATCGAACTATTACAAAACACACAATTCGATCAAATAGAAACCACTCTGTTAATCTGTCCTCACGCAATGAATAATTTTTTTGCATTCAATGATTTTTTGCATCAGGTTGAAGATTTTCTTACGCAATCCGCCCTTGATGAAGAATTTCATGTCGCCAGCTTTCACCCTGATTATCAATTTGCCGATACTCATGCCTCAGATGTTGAAAATTTTACCAATCGCTCTCCTTATCCAATGCTCCACCTTTTACGTCATCGCAATATTTCAGAAATTCTAGCCCGTTATGGTAATACCGATCACATTCCACAGAAAAATATCGATACAATGAAATCACTCGGCATTAAACACATGCAAAAGCTTTTGTTGAGCTGCCTTAGCCAAAATTAATATCAAGCATCTAACCACTATTGATATCGACCGAACAAATAACAACCAGGCCTAATAGGTTTTGAGCTATTTTGTGGAAAATGTGCTTCATATCATTGCTAATTTTGGTAAGATGCCTAGCATCGAAACACTTAAACCCTTACACTGTCAATCATACCAGATTAATTTAACTGAGCTTGAGCGCACGTTTTTTTCTAAACCCCCTGTTTGCGGCAAAACAAATATCCTATATATGGAGCATTCCCGCTCGCAAAGATGCACCTAACATTGCTGGACCACGATCATGACAAAAATCATTGATTTTATACCACTTAATATTGCCGTACTTACCGTGTCTGATACACGAACACAAGCAAACGATAAATCAGGCCAGCTACTTGCTGAACGTTTAACAAATGCCGGCCATCAACTCGCTGAACAAATGATCGTCTCTGATAATATTTATGCAATTCGTGCATGCGTATCCCGCTGGATAGCACAAGACACGATTGATACCATTATTACAAGTGGCGGTACAGGCGTCACTGGAAGAGACGGCACTCCCGAGGCTTGCCAGCCATTACTGGATAAAGAGATCGAAGGTTTCGGTGAGCTTTTTCGCGCAATATCTTATCAAGAAATAAAAACCTCCGCACTCCAATCACGAGCGATCGCCGGCGTAGCAAATGGCACTTATATTTTTTGTCTACCGGGTTCTTCAGGCGCATGTGCAACTGCGTGGGATCAAATTATTAAAGAGCAGCTCGATCGACGAACCCAACCCTGCAACCTTGTCATGCTAATACCGAGATTATTAGAATAATCGATTTGTTGGTTAAAATGGAAAGAACACAACGAAGAGGTAGAGAAAAACCAATGATTTTTCCGGGTTGAACATCACTGAGAAATGCGGAATATAACAAACACCCTATAGAATTTTTTTTGTGTTTTATTAAAAAGACGCACGGTCACCCGGTAAAACCATTCGTCATAGATGTGATAATTAAAACGGCCTAATGCAACTATTGAAAGGCCATCCCCTGAGTAATTAATCGTTTCTCAACTCTCGATATTGCTTCGTGGCTCATTTTCTCTCTCAATCGTTGAACAAAATCAGCCGCTAAATCATACCCTCCTTGTTGAGCCAGAGAATACCAATATAATGCTTCTGCCTTATTTTTTTTTATACCAAAACCCTCCTGATATAACTCGGCTAAAAAAAACTGGGCAACCGTATACCCTTGCACTGCTGATTTTTTATACCAATAGGCCGCTTTTGTAGGATCTTGCTCCACACCTTTTCCGAAATAATACATCAGTGCCAAATTATATTGCGCATGCTTATAACCTAGCTCTGCCGCACGCGTATACCATTTTACCGCTAACCCAAGATCTCGATCAACACCCAAACCATTACGATACGCATTTGCTAAATTATACTGTGCCGTCGCATGTCCATATGATGCGGCTTTTTTAAACCAACTAACCGCCTTTTGATAATTTTGGTTAACTCCGTGCCCATTCACATACATTTCTCCTAAGTCAATCTGGGCGGGAGCAAATCCTTGAATCGCTGATTTCTCATACCAATAAACCGCCATTTGATTATTTTTAAAAACACCTCGCCCATCTTTAAAACTACGACCTAAAATGTATTGTGCCTGAGCCCCTCCATTCTGTGCAATCGACTTGATGGTCGCCATATTGTTTAATTCATTATTCTTAAGTGAACTAGTTGCATAGGAGTTAATGGAAAAAACCAATAAAATTACATGCATGGCCACTATCTTTAAAATTTGTTTTTTTATTATTCTATTTTCATCAAAAGCCATTATTTTGTGCCTTCAACAAGTGAATGAACCCAACGAAGCCTAGGAAATATATTGCCCTTTGTATTATCTTTCTCATTGATAGCAAAACTACCAATACAGATAATCGGCAAAACTACACCTTAATCTTCAACCTCAGCCTTTCTCAAGACAACGATAACATGCAACAAATTACATATTATCATCTCATCCAAAAAATTAAGTCTATTAATTTTTGCTAAATAGCTTAATCTTTTAATAAAGATCGATCATACTTCAAATCAGGTTTATAACCACTTAAGCCTCGCGATTTTTGCTTTTCCTTCAGTGAGATAAGAAACGAGAATACACTAAATTCATCAAGCCTTTCTGATTGAGCATCAGCCAAATGAAAATCACGATTTATGGCCACCGTAGACAGGTTAATTTAGCCTAGACTATACACACTCCCAGGATTTGATTAATATACGCTTGATGAACCATTTTTCTCAATAATATACCAACGAGCACTGATTTGTACCGTATGAATAATAACCCGCTCTACATGCATAAAGCCATCGACCACACACGCCTACATATTGCAAAAAATGAAGGAGGACCGTTTGGAGCATGTATTGTCAAAAACGATCGCGTTATCACGATAAATCACAACACCGTTTTAAAAGAAGGTGACGCGACTTGCCATGCAGAAATCAATGCAATAAGAGCGGCATCAGCATTATTCAAGACTCATGATTTGTCTCAATGTGAAATCTATTCAACAACAGAACCGTGCCCAATGTGTTTTAGCGCAATCCATTGGGCGAATATTAGCAAGATCATCTATGGCACGAGCATTCAAGATGTGCAAGCCTTGGGGTTTAAAGAATTATGCATTTCAAATCTAAAGCTAAAGCAATTAGCCCATAGCAATATCACTTTAGTCGCTAATTATATGCAAGCAGAATGTCAGACACTATTAGATCAATGGCGCTTAAAATCAAACGGTATCACTTATTGAAAAATAACACCTAACCCCATCGCAAATCTCATGAAAAACTATCCCAAAAAAGACATCACGGGCATCATCATTGCCGGCGGGCAAAGCAAAAGAATGCAATATATTGATAAAGGGTTAACAAAAATTCATGGCCAGCCAATGATATCCTATGTCATAAATAACTTGTCAAAACAAGTGAACGGCATCATAATCAACGCTAACCGATATATTGAAGAATATCAGCGACTTGGTTATCACGTTATTGCCGATACCATCAATAATCATCAAGGCCCACTGGCAGGCATCGCTTCCGTGCTTGTTGCGGTAAGAACGCCTTATGCAATGATATTGCCTTGCGATGTCCCTTGCTGCCCCATAACGCTAGGACCTAAATTAATGGACGCACTGCAACACGAAAACGCTGATGTCTGTGTTGCACATGATGGCGATCGAATGCAATCCTTAATTATGCTACTACGCTGCTCATTAAAAAATCGTATCGAAAGCTATTTAGCTTCAGGGCAACGAAAAGTCGAAACATGGGTTGTAAACCAGCATTATGCCACTGTCGATTTTTCTCAAAATAACCATTGCTTTTTAAATGTGAATACCCCCGATGATCTTGCCCACGTAGATAAACTCATCAAAAAAAATGCACATAAACGGTAAGAAAAACCCCATACTAGGTTTTGTGGCACCCAGCGGCACAGGAAAAACAACACTACTTGAAAAACTCATCCCAAAGCTCACCACTCACTCGCTAAGAATCGGGGTGATTAAGAGCACTCACCATCATTTTGATATTGACAAACCCGGCAAAGATAGCTATCGCCTCCGACAAGCCGGTGCCTTCCAAACAATGATTGCATCCCATCAACGCTGGGCCTTAATCACCGAAAACCCAAAAAACCAAACACCTCCGAGTCTACATCATTTAGTTTCCAGTCTAGACTGTTCACAAATTGACTTAATTTTGGTAGAAGGCTTTAAAGAAGCGGATATCCCTCGCATTGAATTACACCGAACGAACGTAGACAATGACACGTATTTATATCCTAATGATGAAAATATTATTGCGATTGCAACAAACGGTCGAAAGCTATCTCAACCAACCAATATCCCACACATTAATATCAACAACATTGATGCCATCACCGATTTTATTTTGCAACAACTTAACCACTGGAGACATCAAAAACATTAGCAAAAAACTGAAAATTCACATAATCATCCTGTGACTGTAAATACAATAAATATCACAACACTATTATGCACCCGTAACGAAAAGCACAATTTGCGATCACTATCACCCGATCAATAGGATTATATAGGAAATTGCACTATGAATAATGACTTGATAGAGCATAAGACATCTTGCCACGATGATTATGATCCTAACTCTCTCGCAGTGACTACCGCCTTGAATCTTATTAATAAAACAATTCAGCCCATTGCTGGCTTTGAAAAACTAAATATACGCTTAGCCCTAGGTCGTACGTTAGACGAAGATATTTTAGCGCCATTCGATATCCCCGATTATGATAATTCAGCAATGGATGGTTATGCTATACGGCATCAAGATTTGGTCACTAAAGCAACCAACACGCTGAAAGTCGTTGGCAATTCATTCGCGGGACACCCCTATGAAGACGCACTAAAGCCAGGGGAAACAGTGCGCATAATGACAGGCGCTATCATTCCAACCGGCGCAGATACCGTCGTAATGCAAGAACATGTACAGATCAGCAATGGAAACATCACGATTCATGGCTTACATCTATCAGGGCAAAATATCCGAAGAATAGGTGAAGACGTAAAACAAAACAACCAACTCTTCCTCAAAGGCAAACGATTAATGCCGGCGGATATTGGTATGCTGGCATCGCTAGGCATTGCCGAAATAAAAGTTAAACGGCTAGTTCGAATCGCTTTTTTTTCAACGGGCGATGAATTATGTGCCATCGGAGCCACACGAACTAAAGGTCAAATCTTTGATAGCAATCGCTACACCCTGTTTGGTATGTTATCTCGCTTGGGTGTGGACATTATCGATATGGGGTCCATACCCGACGATGTTAATGCCATAAAGTCTGCATTGCTCTCTGCATCAAACACCGCTGATGCAGTGATTACAACGGGTGGAGTTTCTGTAGGAGACGCAGACTATGTCAGAGACATTTTAGAAGAAATTGGAAAAATTAATTTCTGGAAAATAGCCATGAAACCAGGCCGCCCATTGGCCTTTGGTCAAATTGAAAATGCCATTTTTTTTGGCTTACCAGGCAACCCTGTATCAGCGATGGTGACATTTTATCAATACATACAACCTGCAATTAAACGCATGATGGGGCAAGATGATACGTTATACCCAACCTTTAAAGTTGAATGCATTTCGCCATTGAAAAAAAAACCAGGGCGTACAGAATTTCAAAGAGGGATACTATTTAAAGACCCCTCTTCAGGAAAATACAAAGTAAAAAGCACAGGAAAGCAGGATTCACACATACTTAGCTCAATGAGTCAAGCTAACTGCTTTATTATACTACCCACAGAAATCAGCAGCATAACATCGGGCACAATGGTGGATATTCAGCCTTTTGATAGTATTGTCTAATACCGGAAACTCTGTATTCATTCTATTTCTAAAAAAATATTTGACAACACAACATATAACTCACCCGTAATATACTCATTAACATACATGATCGGGGGGTTTTTGCGCACAGATTTGATTTGTTCGTTCGTTCGGATTAACAATCGGCATGGATAAGGGAGATCAACCGAACCTAAGCACGGGCAGTAGAGGACACGATAAGTAGACGCGTGAGGCAACCCAGAGATGGCTTACCAAAGAACCGGTAATGGAATACAAAGGCCAATAAAGTATAAACCGACACCAACCAACTGCTCGAATATCGCTAACAAATTTGGTTTTGCAGTGTTTTTCCTAAAGAAAACCATATAATTTATATGTCCAACTGAAGAAAAATCATTACAGAACAATGAATCAAGCACACATCGAATGACAAGCTGCCCAATGTCGGCATTTAAACATATACCGCTAAACAATAACGCTACACTTTAAACATCAAGCTGAATTAAACGGCCTAACATTTATTTTACAGCATTTTTCTTAGCTTTAGCGGTTGTTTTTTTCTTGCTAGCCACGGTTTTTTTGCGTTGTCCAACAGGCTTTCCTCGAGCCATTTTTTTACGATCGTACTCGGCCTCCCATTTTTTAACGAAAGCGTCAAGCGCTTTTTGTTTAGCATCTGCTTTTTTAGTTGATTCCTGTTTCACTCGTTCTTTCGTTTTTTGCTCAAACGATCGTTCTTTCATTTTTTGTTTTTTGAGCTTTTCAGCCTCACGTCTTTTGGCGAATACCTGACGTTTTTTCGCCAATGCTTCACGCTTTTTAACGGCGGCTATTTTTTTTCTCTCAGCCGATTTTTTCTTAGCTAATGATTTTTTCTTCGCAGCTTCGCGTTTTTTATCTAGCATGGCTTTTTTACTTGCTACCGTGTTCTTTGCATCCACCGATTTTTTAGCGACAGTTTTCTTGGCCGTCGCTTTTTTTGCGACGGCCGCTTTCTTAGCAACGACCTTTTTTGCCGTTACATTCTTTTTACTTGTTACTTTCTTCTTTGCCATGTTGCATATGCTCCTTCAAACATTGAAATAAAATCGCTTGCTATTATAATCACAAAAATACTTTTTGTAAGTATACTCTTTCGAAATATTCGTCTAATTCATAGAATAGTTTAGTATTTTCCAGTTTTTTTCACGTTTATCACAAAAATAAAACAAAAAAGTATCTCTAAAGAGTAAACATAAAACTTATTTGATATCGCACTATCACTTTATCTGTCTTTCCCTAGCATACACAAACGATGGAAGTACACCCCTGTTATTACTTTTTTCTAGAGAGTTTTACCAATAACGATTCTTGTCTATTCATCATTATCGTTTTTACTGCGAACAGTAAACTCATTCTTCTCAATAACGACGAATACCCGTTATAACACCTCATCACTGTTTATCACAAGATGTATCACTACATTTAGAACATAAAAATACAAATACTTTTCTTCATCCTATTTCATATCAATGGACTATTTGATCGAAGAACATACGATTTAAAAGATATCTCGATTCATTTTCAACAAAACAAATGAATAATAGAAAAAATCTCAAACGCTACGGGGATAGGAAGGAAAATATTTCAGAAGTTGTTTTTTATATTCAGAAAAGAGACGGGCGTTAACAAACAATCCACATAATAGCATTCAGCAATGGATATTCATGATGAATCACTCGCCTGACTCGAACGAAAAAAACTTAATAAAGACAGGCAAACAACCAAAAGCAATATGGGATCAAACGCATCCTGATAGCCAATAGCGCATCCGCCTGAGGGAATATTTGGCTTAGACGATACACCAATCACGTTAATTGTAAATAATGCCGACAATATTTGTCTAGGATTCGCCGGATCTTTGGCATAAAATTTAATTGAATGGGTGCCTGCAGGGCGAGAATTACTCCAGTTTAGCAAACCAGTCGATGCATCAAAATTAACCCCATCAGGTACCGCTTTGACGCTTAGACCTGAAATATTGATGGCATTGACTAGCGCACTCACATTAACAGAAACACGACCACCCACTCGAACATTCACACTCGATGGCAACAGTCTTAAACCATCAACACGATCATCCTCATCCACGACGGTCACTTTTATCCTATCTTGCGCATGGCGACACCGCCGATCTGATGCCCTTAAAATAAAAGTTAACTCGCCTGTCAGCGGGGCAACAAAGGTAATCGTATCAGATTTCATACCGCGTAATAGCAATGGCTTCACCCCACTGCCCGCCAATTCCCACCACATATTAACAATCGGGTGTGGCTTATCAAAAGGCTGTACATTGCCTTTCAACGTGACTTTAGCTTTAGCTTTGACATTGATATCTTCCCCTGCATTAACAAAGGGTATATTCACTTCATCCATCTCACCAAACACACAGCTTCGAATGGTATAGGCTTTATTTAATTGATAAGACGTCCCAATATCATCGTCTGGTGCATTAAAAACTAACGCATAGGTCGTTAGATCTGCTTGAGGAAAATCCGTCAGCTCCATCCGTTCGACACCATAACCAGCTCGACTAAGTACACCAGAATACTGCCATCCTCCCATGGCTTGAGGAAAAAAGCTCATGACTGGCCGGTTTTGGTTACTCACCAATAAACCCATTTGCCGACTATCCGCATTTTCCTCATAACTCAACTCATAAACCACTTTTTTAACATCAGTCGAAATGATGGTGTGGAATAGGTGCTGTTCATCATAAGGGTCTTGTTGAATCACACCAGACACGGGACTCATAGGTGCTAATATCCCAGTATATAATGAAAATTTACGTGTTGTGGTCACTGAAGTATCCGCTATTGCCACGATTTCTAACTCGAATTTGAATTCATGGTAACCCGTGATCGCCCCCGCCTGCATTATAAAGGACTGGGATTTCTCTTCATAAGGCAACAAATTTCCATAATTTGCTAAAGGCTCAATAATATCAATTTGAGGATTGTCACTTCGTAATCTAACACTTACATTGCTCGCTTGCTGCCAAACATTTTCCAGGGTCAATACAAGATGAAACCGCTCATTCGACCCAATAGCAGAATTACCATCACCCAAGGTTTTGTCGTCAACTTGATATCCCTTTATCACAATGAATGGCTGTGGCTCCTCTAGCTTTTCCAATGCTCGCCTCGCATTAACAACACCTTCTGTGGCCAACCTACCCCCCATGACCGGGGAAACCATCTCAGCAGAGGCGAATAATACAGCTTTTAAGTCTCTTGCACTGATATCCCGCTGTCCATCCAAATAGTCTTTTGCTAATAACAACGCAGCAACGCCTGAGACAACAGGTGCTGCCGCCGATGTACCGGTAAACGAACCATAGCGTTTCAAGGCCGAACGATCGAAACGCGTTGTCGTTAAATTAACACCAGGTGCCGCAATATCAACACTGCCCATACCATAATTTGACCAGTGCGCTAAAATCCCAGCGGCATCTGAGGCAGCAACAGCAATAATATTAGGTGAACTAAGACTCGCGGGATACACAGGAACACGATCATTATTGGCATGATAGTTACCCGCAGAAACGACCATTAAAACATTATTTT